>NZ_WUAG01000002.1:1200000-1846286 GCF_009828855.1 Psychromonas sp. L1A2
GTTGCCCCCATTGAGTAAGCCACTTGAATCTGTTCAATACGAACTGACGTTACACCAGCACGCGCACTTAACACAATCGGCGATAGCATCGCTAAGAAAATCAATGTTACTTTACTCGATTCATCAATGCCTAACCAAATGATAATCAGCGGTAAATAAGCTAATGGAGGAAGTGGGCGATAGAATTCAATTAAAGGATCAAAAATACCACGAAAAACTCGGTTACAGCCAATGGTGATCCCCAGTGGGATCCCGATCAAACAAGCAAGTATAAAGGCACCAAAAATACGCACTAAACTCGCATTGAGATGTTCTACTAATGTTGCCCCTGCAAAACCATCAACCGTGATATCGATTAAACGTTGCACCACGTCCAAAGGTGACGGTAAAAAGATAGGTTTAATAAATCCACCTTCAGTGGCGATAGCCCAAAGAGCAATAAAGAATAAGGTTGAACAAACACCAATTAAACGGCTATCTCCCGCCCCAGGCGTTCCAAAGTATTCACCACTTTGCACTGCACTTGGCGCAGTCATTTTCTTAATGTTAAGTTGTAGTTTATCTAGCAATGAAACCGAAGCTGCTGCACTTTCACGCTCTTCTTTACTATCCACCATTTGCGGTTCAGCATCAGGTTTACTATCCGTTCCTTTTTTATTAGGTGAACCTGTCGAGCTTGCATTCATTGATTTCGTCATACTGGTCATAATAGTTCCTTAGGCTACCGCCAACTCGTCGCCATGAATGATTGCTAACACTTGTTCACGCATTGCTATAAATTCTGGGCTAGATTTAACTTTTCTTGCATCCCTGCAATCTAAGAATTGTTGATTAAAGTTTAAATCAAATTGATGCGTGATACGGCCCGGTCTAGGTGACATAACCACTAATCGCGTTGCCAACAATAAGGCTTCATCAACACTATGGGTAATAAAGAACATCATCTTGTTGGTTTTACGCCAAACATCTAACAATAATTCTTGTAATGATTCACGTGTTAGCGCATCCAATGCACCTAGCGGTTCATCCAGCAACAACATTTTAGGATCGTTAGTTAACGCGCGAGCAATCCCTACACGTTGCTGCATACCACCGGAAAGTTGATACACTTTATGTTGATGGAAGTCTTCTAAACCAACCAGTTTCAAATATTCTGCGGCACGTTCGCGACGCGTGTGTTTATCGACACCTTGTAACTTTAAGCCAAACTCAGTATTTTCGATGACATTTAACCAAGGTAGTAGCGCATGTTTTTGAAATACAACACCTCGATCGGCATCTGGTCCTGTCACTTCATCGCCAATATCCTTGCCACACAACACCCTTGGATAACCTTTTACTGTGCTGCTACCTAAGGTCAAATAACCTTTGCTTGGAGAAATAAAACCAGCAATCAGGTTCAGTAACGTTGTTTTGCCACAACCAGAGGCTCCTAAAGCAACCACTAAATCGCCCTGTTCCATTGTTAAATTAACATCAGATAAGGCAGTTACTGATTCACCGCCGTCTGAGCCCGGATAGACAACTGATACTTCACAAACTTTCAATGTGTTCATTACAACGCTCCTAGATAGCTTTGCTTAAGTTAATTAGGTAAATGACGAATTATAACTTTGATGCTGCTAACGCATATTCAGGATTAACAAAGACACTATAATCAGGCATTAAATCGTTAATTTTCTTTTCTTTTTTCAAGAACTCTGACGTTGATTTTAATGACTTAGCAGCGCCACCATCGACACCACAACCAAGCCAATTACATGATAATTGCTGAGTAAAATCAGGGAATTCATAAAGGTCTAATACACTTGCAACTTGGTTAATGTCACCACCAGATATTTTTGCAATTGATTTTGCGATGGGATGAGAAGCATCAAAGGTGTCTTTGCTACTACGATATTGCTGGTCAAGGTCACCTGCTATTTTTAGGATTTTAGCCATAAACTCAGCATTTTCTTTACCGAATTCTTTATCAACTACTAAACCATCAAAAGTAGGTTTACCCCACGAACTTAGCGTTTTTGAAGTAATTAGTACATGGCCATCTTTTTTAATCTTGCCTAATACAGGATCCCAGATGAACGCTCCATCAATATCACCTCGTTGCCATGCAGCATTAATAGTATTAGGTTGCATATTAGTGAGTTTTACGTCTTTATCTGATAAGCCAAATTGCTCTAATGCAAACAGTGCATGAAAGTGTGTAGTTGATACAAACGGTACTGCAATGCGCTTACCTTTTAGGTCAGAGGGTGCAGTAATACCACTATCATTACGTACCACTAATGCTTCAGCATCAGCAATATTTTCTAAAATCCAAACTAATTCAATGTTGATACCACGGCTTACCGCGGCAGCAATAGGGCTAGATCCAGCAGAAGCAATATCAATTGAACCAGAAGCCATTGCCGTGATCACTTTTGCACCAGAATCAAAACGTCTCCATTTCACGTTATAACCTGTTTCTTTCTCAATTAACTTCTCATTAATCGCATGCTTCCAAGGGTTATTCATGCCCATATAACCAATAGTGACATCTTTTGCGCTCACTGTTGATGCAAAAAATAGCGCGGCCATTGTTGTCATTAATTTGATTGATTTACACTTTCTCATATTAAAATTCCTTATTTAACTGATGCGGTTGATGCGATGTTGGTTTCGTTATTTAAACTACGCGGTGCAAAAAATAAGATACAGAGCCAGTTTTTTAAATTCGTGGTCCACATTATTTTGCTAACATCATCTGCATAGACACGTTGGCTTAAAAATTGCGTAAAAAACATAAATATTGTTAGTTAACTACAAAGCTATAAACAAAATTCGCTCCAACTTTTAAGCAGGTGTTACATGGTTGATTTTTTAATAAATATGGAACTGCATCAAAACAGTACTTATCAACAGCAGATCCGTGAAAAATTAGTGGAGTTAATTGAACAAGATGCCTTTGGTACCAAAGCTTTACCCTCTGGTCGAAAGATGGCTCAGCTACTTAAAGTATCAAGAAACACGGTTGTTTTAGTCTATGAAAGCTTAGTGGATGAAGGTTATTTAGTTGCACGTAAACGTAGTGGTTTTTTTGTTCACCCTGATCTATTAATGGTGCAACGCATCCCTAATTCAGTGCAACCATCAACACCTGATACTGCGCGTACTAATCGCCAACCTAATTGGTCTACACGATTACAGAAACAGCCTAGTCAGTTATCATCATTAAATAAGGATGAAAATTGGTTAAAATACCCTTATCCTTTTATTTATGGGCACATCGATGTTAACGAGTTTCCACTTTATCAATGGCGAGAATGCTCTCGAATAGCTGAAAGCAAAGGTAAGCTACATGAATGGGTAGAAGGTTTCATCGATATTGATGACCCACAACTTGTCTCTCAAATCCGCCAACAGATCCTCTCAAAACGAGGCATTAGCGCCAAACCAGAAGAAATTCTAATAACCCTAGGCACCCAGAATTCATTATTTTTATTAACCTCTTTATTGGCAGGTAAAGACATTACCTTTGGTGTAGAAAACCCAGGCTATGCAAACTTACGTCACGTTATCTCATTATGTGACAGTCCAGTGAGTCCACTTGAGGTTGATAATGAAGGTGTTCAAATAGGCGAACAACTTAGCCATTGTGATTATGTCTGTGTAACACCCAGTCACCAGTATCCAACAACTGTGACCATGACTATTGAACGACGTAAAGCCTTGCTTGAACAGGCTTGTAAAGACGACTTTATAGTGATTGAAGATGACTATGAAAGTGAGGTTAACTTTATCGCAGAGCCTTTACCGGCACTTAAAAGTTTTGATCAAGATGGACGCGTTGTCTATGTTGGCAGTTTATCTAAATCACTGACACCGGGTATCCGCATCGGCTATTTAGTCGCAGATAGTTCATTGGTAGCAGAGTTGCGTCAATTACGCATTTTACATTACCGTCACCCTCCTTCAAACAATCAACGAATTGCAGCTTTGTTTATTAGCCAAGGTTATTACGATAGTCATGTACGCCGTATGCGCCGTACCTATGAAAAAAAATGGCTACAGATGCAACAAGGTATTGAGCAACACCTGTCTGATTGTGAGGTTCACTCTACGGCTGGCAGTTTTTGTTTTTGGATAGGTTTACCCGCAGGCATTACTAGTCATCAATTACGTAAAGAAGCAGCACAAGAAGGTATTTTAATCGAGTCTGGTGATACTTTATTCATGCAAAAAGATGGCCCTAAAAATTATATTAGACTGGGATTTTCAGCGATCAATATCGATAAGATATTAGAAGGGTTGGCTATACTTGGTGGGTTAGTTAAACAATTAAAAAAATCATAAACATAAAATACCAACATCATTTCTGAATGTTGGCATTTGAAACATAAACGGCTTTATTATTATTTATGTTAACTTGTTGCATTAATCCATATCTGGTTCAAATAAGTTACGTTTCATATAAAACTTCACCCATAACGCACCAATAATACTTAAGACTACTAGTATTCCACCAGTGATGCTGTACACAAGTTGTGTCATTTCTGGGCTTGGTGAGTTGTTTAAAGCGACAAATAACATTGCGATTAAACCTAATATTTGTGGCACAGGAAAGAAAGGTGTGCGGTATGGTCGAGGGTGATTTGGCATGCGTTTACGTAATACCATGACATTGATATGCGCTACGCTATAAGCTAATAAAAAACTGGTTGTTGCAGCAATAATTAACACTATTAAAGAATCAATACCTAATGATAGGAAAGGGATTGTCGTTAGTACAGCGATCATCAGGATACCTACCCAAGGTGCGTTGTGTTTATTGGTTGCTTTAAGTTGAGGGAAAGCTTGTTTCTGCTCTGCCATGCCTTGTAACATTCTTGGTACTGCCGCTAATATCGTATTCATAGTACTGCAAGTTGCAGCTAAGGCCATAATAGTCGCAATGACTAAACCACTTTTGCCGAATACCGCATTTGCATAATCTAAAAATGGAAGTGGTGAACTCACTAAACTTTCAACATTTAAAAATAAACTTGCACCATAGATAAACGCTAAGAAAATACAAAAGATCATAAATAATGACAGGTGCATTGCTCGTGGAATGTTTTTATGAGGATTCTTAACTTCATTGATCATTGGGCAGATATATTCCACGCCAACCATTGTCCATAATGCCAAGCCAACTAACCCAATAAAGCTACCATCCATTATACCTGCAAAACCCCAATCGACAGTGGCCCCAACTAACTCAGGATGAGGTTGACTCGCACCAGTAATAGCCACAAACCCAGTCAGTACTAATGCACTCACTAATACAAATGCCAAGAAATTTTGCGCTTTAGCAAAAACATCTGTCCCAATCAGATTAGTGACAGTGAAAATAACTAAAATAATCATTGGTACTACTTTTTCAGGTAATACACCTGGCAGTAATTCGCCTAACATTGCATCAACTAAAAACATCTCAACGGGTAAGGCTAAGACAGCTACAACAACATAGCCAGCAAACACAGCCACGATAGCAGGAAAGTGACCAATAGCTTTTTGTGTATAAGTCGCTAAAGTCCCAGCCTGAGGAAACATCAGCGATAATTCAGAGAAACTCATCGCATTAAATTGCGCTAAAATAAGTGCAACAACCATTGCGGCAATAAACCCCATCCCACCAATGCCTAAGCCTTGAAGTGCGGAGATCATAGCACCTTGAACAATGACTAAGCCTATACATATGGCCATCATTGTTGGTAATCCTAATTTTGTCATTTTATTAGCAGCCGGTTTCGCAGCCATATTGACGTTATCTGAATCTGTTATAGTTATCATGTTTCTGTTCCTCTTTTGAGTAAAACGTTTTTATGATGTTAAAGTCGGTCGAAGCGATAAGGGCTTGGATCAACGAGTGGAGGGGTATTACAAACAATATCTGCCGCTAACTGACCAGCCGCGGGCCCAGTACCAAAACCATGGCCTGAAAACCCTGTTGCAATGGTTAAACCAGGAATAGCTTTGATACGGTCAATGACTGGATTTGAATCGGGCGTGACATCGATAATGCCAGCCCACTCTTCTTCAATTTCTGCTTTATTAAAAACTGGCCAAGCTGCACTTAAGTTAGCGAGTGCTTCTTGATTGATAGCTGACGAATGTTCAGGATCGTTGGTGCGAACTTCTTCAAAAGGAGAACGTCTATCGCTTTTCCAGCGACGGCCCAATGAAAGATCTTTTAAGAATTCTCGCCCTAAAGCAGGACGTAAAAAACGATGTTGTGTACGTAGTTGTTCAAAATAACGCCACCCAATTAATAGATGATCTAAGGTAAGTGGCGCATCTAATGCTGAACGCTGCGTGATAATGAAACCGCCATCTTGATGCTTTCTGAAAGAAAAATCAGGACCACCTACCGCAATATCAGTTGGTCCTTCCATCGGTTTAGTACGAAGTACAGAACATTTAAGTGGCAGTGTCGGTAATGAAACCCCTACGTTACTTAGAAAGCGTCTCGACCAAGCACCACCAGCCAGTAAGACTTGATCACAACGAATCTCTCCTTGTTCTGTCACCACACCACATACTTTTCCACCTGATGTTGAAAGCGTACGTACTGCGCAGTTTTGTAACATGATGGCGCCTTTTTCCATCGCCGCTTTAGCAATATTCGTTGCTGCGATAGCCGGTTCAGCTCGACCATCGGAAGGCGTATAAATGCCGCCTTTCCAATCACCTTTACCGCCGGGTGCCGTTTGATCAATTTCTTGAGCCGTCATCATTTTTGAATCTAAAGACAACGCACTAACTGATTTCAACCATGCTTCATGCATTGCCAATTGCTGCTCTGTTTTGGCTAAAAAGATAATGCCCGCCTGTTTGTAACCAACACTTTGGCCAATGCGCTGTGGCATTTCAGCCCATAAGCGATCTGCAGCCATTGCGAGTGGAACATCCTCAGC
The DNA here is from genome assembly GCF_009828855.1 of Psychromonas sp. L1A2. Taxonomy (NCBI): domain Bacteria; kingdom Pseudomonadati; phylum Pseudomonadota; class Gammaproteobacteria; order Alteromonadales; family Psychromonadaceae; genus Psychromonas; species Psychromonas sp. L1A2. Next base: position 1,206,936 of record NZ_WUAG01000002.1, read on the forward strand.
ATGTCGACTTGTTTTGCGGATCCAACCTAAATTACGTGAAGACTGCTCTCCAGCAATATGGCCTTTTTCTAGCAGCACCACTTTGATATTACGTTCAGCTAATGTCAGTGCGGCTGTCACGCCTATAATGCCTCCACCAATAATGACAACCGTTGTGGACTCTGGAAGAACGTCCGTTGTATTTATTGCATCAAGTGTTTTTGTCATGAGCTTGTTTCCTACACGTTGTAAGCATTTCTATTTTAAATAGTGATCTCTTGGATATCTGCAGTTGCCGCACCACGATAAGCGGTTACTTCTAATTCCATTTTATAAACGGTTGAGCCTAATGGCGGACAAGTGACTGTTGTCGCAGGGTTAATACCTTTGAATTTTTCGCCGATTAATTGCATAACAGCATGAACGTCTTCAGGATCTTGAATAAATACACGAGAAAAAACGACGTCAGCTAAACTTGAGCCAACGGCTTCTAATGCGGCTTTAATATTGCTAAAGACTTGCTCTGTTTGCTCTAAAGCATCTTCAGGTATCACTTTGGTTTCAGGGTTTCGCCCAGCTGTATTTGAAACGTAAATCCAGTTATCAACAGAAACCAAACGAGAATAACTACCTATCTCTTCAAATTTTGAACCTGTTTTTACTTTTACTATCTTTGCTATATGAGTTTTTTCTATATGAGTTTTTTCTATTTGAGTTTGTGTCATGTTAGTTTTCCACGTTAAAGTAAAGCTTGCGTGAATTGACCTTTATCGGTGTTCACGCTTTTTTATAATGATGGTTATAACGACTAGCTCAGCTCTGGCGTTTCCCAGAGGTTGAGTTTTATACCGATATTATGTTTCATTGCGTTGTGGTAAATTTTGGTTGCCCAAGCGACATCTTCAGTAGGTAAACCGCCTACCGATAACACAATAATTTCTTGATCGTTTTGTCGCCCAGGACTTGTCGCTGTGACAATCGAACCAAGATCTTCAAGTTGATCTTTGGTCATTAAACCTTCGTCAATCATGTCCATGAAACGACAGCCAATAATTGGAATGTACATGTGTGCAGGTTTTGGTACTTCTTCATGCCAAGCTTCATAAAGCCCGATGTTGTCCATGACTTTTCTCACATCACTTTCTTCTAAGCCTTGATCTAATCGACAGTAAGCAGGCATTGAAATGAAAGCGCCAGGTTTCACCCATTCACGTTTTATGACTGGATATGAAGAAATATCACCGGTTTCTCCTGAATTACAGTAAGTAACGATATCCGCATCTCGTACAACATCTTCCAAGGTATCGACAACTTGTACATTAGCGATTTGAGGGAAACTCTCTTTCACCCAGCTAAGAAAACTATCTAAACTTTTTTGACCTCGGCCTTTAATTTTAAGCGTGTCGATTTGTGGGCATACAGCCATGAAAGCAGCAATTGATGTTTTACCCATAACACCAGGTCCTAGAAGACCAACCACCTTTGAGTCTTTACGCGCTAAATGACGAGCCCCCACCCCAGGGACAGCGCCAGTGCGATAGGCAGAAAGTAAGTTTGCAGACATGTGTGCTAACGGAGCACCAGTATCAGTATCGTTAAGTGTGAACATTAAGATTGAACGCGGCAGTCCTTTTTCACGGTTAGCAATGTTAGAGCCATACCATTTCACGCCACAGGTTTGGTAATCACCGCCAAGGTAAGCTGGCATTGCCATTAAACGACGGTCTGGAGTGTGACGAGGCATCGTCGCTATTTCTGGATTTTCAGGGAAAGTAACCATGGCGCCATGAGAATCATTATTTGCGCCAGCCATACGATAATCGCCTTTATGAAGTAGTGCGAACATCTCTTCCATTGCATCAACACAGCCAGGCATATTCTTAACACCTGCTTTAATCATGTCTGGTTCTGAAAGATATATAAAATCGATTTGAGTATTTTCTGACATAACATCACCTTAATTTCTTGGAATAGGATTACTTACAAAATTTTTTTTTACGTCTGTCTAATTACGTTGATTACATCCAATGACATATCTTTATCAGTGGATTAACGCTTGATGAGCAGTAGGTGATTTTTATCCTAGACCTCTAAAATTTGTGCGTATTGAACTTTTACGACACGGTTTTTTATGGGATTAATAATCGTTCTGTTGTTACTAGGAGTGAAATTAATTGGCATTAGGTTTGCAGATGAGGAATATATCTTAGGCATTTTTGATAAATGGAATTTATACATGTCAACTAATTCACTTGTTAGTCATCTCGCTCGAATTCGCTCTAAACAACCTTGGTTAGTGATGAATGCAGCGGAGAAATTTTCGATATCAGGGTCTAATCACCAATCGATTTCTCATTTCTATAGTTTTCAACCGAAAGCGTCCGTAGAACAGACTTTTGCGATTCCAGATGGTTGTGTCGATATACTCTTTGATTGTGATGGCAGCAACCCCAATGCAGCCGTTTTTGGAACTCCGTTAGAAGCAATAACCATTGAATTAAATAAGGATCATCGATATTTTGGCGCGCGATTTGTATCTGGTGTGATGCCAGATTTTTTAGATTTATCTGCCGCTGAATTAATAGGGCGTCATTACGATCTTTTAGATGTTGTTCCTCAAGCAAATCAATTATTTAATGAAATTGTTAATAGTACTGATTTCTCTGAACAGTCAGCTGTTTTTGGAAAATTTATTGAAAGGCAAAATGAACGAAAACCGTCAATGTTAACCGCGCAAGTCTTACGTAATATTTATGATAGTGAGGGATCGGTTCGTATTAATGAATTAGAAGATAAAACGGGATACAGTGCGCGTACTTTACAGCGACAGTTTGGGGCTGATATGGGCATGTCTCCCAAAGCTTTTTGTCGAATTGTTCGTTGTCAGTCTGCTGTTTATGGACTTAATCATCGTGAAAAAGTCACCTTTTCTGACTTAGCTTGTGATTTAGGTTTTAGCGATCAATCGCATTTTTTAAGAGAGTTTAAAAAGCTTGTTAATGCCACTCCATTGGATTATTTAAACCGAGTAAAACATCAAAATTACTTAGAAAGCATACAATATTTATGATCGACAAAAGTGCACTGGTTATATTTTGTGCACTAAGGCTGTGCTTCCCCTCCGTTTACCTCTAACCATTTAGAGGCAATTCCTGTAAAAAAATTAAGCGTTTTAGATTAAATAAAAAATAAATAACAGCTTAAATAAACCCGACATTTATTTGCGCTAACCAATTTATGCGAGCATAAACGATAACGTGATGAAATGATCTTACTGTTTTTCTATTATTTAACCTTTAACCTTTAACAGCAGGCTCACCGCTATTAACCACCAATAAAGCAGCTAGTTTACGCTTCTCAACATACTGACCTAGTGATGCGCCACCAATAATTAAGATTAAGGTAACAAGGTGAACAGGCTTTAAGGTGACTTCTGGAATAAACATCGCCATCCAAATAACCGACAATAAAGGCGCTAAATAGGCAAGCGCGCCAATCACACGTGTATCACCATGACGAATAGCATAATCCCAAGTATAGAAACTTAGCCCCATTGGCCCAAGCCCTAACAAACCAATGACTAATAAGTCACTGCCTGACGGGATCACCGCTTGAATGTCTGCTGTTAATGCATAACTGCTTAACGCTAAAATGCCCGAGAATAAACAAAACCCAGCCACCGCTGACATTGGCATTTTAGTATAACGACGATTAGATAATGTATAAAAAGCCCATAACAATGCCGCAATAAAGGCTTCGCCATAACCAAACAGGTCAGCAACATTAAAGGCAATCGGTTCTTGAGCAAGCGTCAGCAATACCCCGCCAAATCCTAAAATCGCGCCAATAACATGACCAAAATTAAGGCGAGATTTGCTAAATAATGGCGTCCCCAACACAATAAATAGCGGCCACAGGTATTGAATCATATTAACGCTCATCGCCGGTGAGCGAGAAAAAGCATCAAACAATAAAAAGTGGTAACCAAACATACCAATAACCGCACTTAACCACACTTTCCACGGTAACTTCCATTGACGCCAATATTTCAAACCAGGGATTGAGGCGAAAATCAGCACTAACCCTACTGAAAGCAATGATGGGATATGTGTGATCGTTACGGTTAATACCGCTAAAGAAGACCACATTAAAATGGTGAGTAATGCACTGATGTAAGCTCTATTCATATCGTCTCCAATATTATTTATTTGATTTCCGTATAGTTAGCCAATAATGCTTAATAAACTATTGTATTTAGTTTGAATTAAGCCAAATAAGCTATTGATGGAATATGCTTTTAAGCGAGATTATCATGTGAAGCTTTTGCAAAAAAGCAATATCATAACGGCCTTTCTAACTTAATTTTCAGAAGTGTTCACCTAGGTGAGTGGGGTGGGTTGCTTAGCTTTTTCTTTTAATTCAATAAATTAACGATTTAAAGCTCAACCGCCTTATCTTTGAGTTCAACAGCGAGACGGTTATCACGTAATATGCGAATAATGGTAGTAACATTAACGGTAATAAGTGTTGCCTCTAATAATACCCCACCTATTGAGCCAACCAGTATATTGTTGATTAACCAGCACATCGCACCTAATAAAAAACCAATGCGCATTTGAATACCTTTTAATACAAACACAGCATAAGTGCCAAAACTCATTCCTAACACAGCCCAAAGGTCCCAGATGCTATCTGCTAAATAAAAGCCACTGCACAAGCCTAAGATAATGAATAAAACAGCGGCTTTGCTAGAAGAAATATAAATAGACGTTGTGGTTCTTATCGCAGAGAGTAAAGCGCTTAACGCCGATACGATAGAGCCTAATAATACCAATCACAATAAATAGCTTATCTATTTTACTTGTTAAAACAGCCCAGCATTTGAGCGACAACTTGCTGATCTATCATCTGATTATCTTATATTGGTTTTATCATTAGAATGCTGAAAATAATCGTATCCATTCCATCCATCATACCTATTCCATCTATCGTATCCATTCCATCCATCATACCTATTCCATCTATCGTATCCATTCCATCCATCGTACCTATGCGGCTAACGCGCTAACCAGCCACCATCAACGGCAATCGTGTAACCATTAATATAATTAGCTGCCTCAGACGCTAAAAATACACAAGGCCCTGCAATATCGCGAGGTAATCCCCAACGTTGCGCTGGGATACGCGCTAATATTGCAGCACTACGCTCTTCATCTTCTCTTAGTGCCGTCGTATTGTTTGTTTCCATGTAACCCGGTGCGATGGCATTAACGTTGATATTAAACTTAGCCCATTCATTTGCCATTGCGCGGGTAATCCCCATTAAGGCACTTTTTGATGCGGTATAAGATGGGACTCGAATCCCGCCTTGGAAAGAAAGCATTGAAGCGATATTAATTATTTTTCCACCTTGACCTTGCTCGATAAATTGCTTTGCCACCGCTTGTGACATGAAAAAAGCCGTTTTGCTATTAATATTCATCACGTCATCCCAATTTTTCTCAGAAAAATCAAGCGCATCTTCTCGGCGAATAATACCTGCGTTGTTCACTAAAATATCAATACGACCGAATGCGTCGATAGTTTGCTGAATGATGCCAGGAATATCGTCTTGCTTAAGTAAGTCAGCACGATAATCAATAAACGAGTGACCACCAGCATGCATTTGTTCAGCAGTTTCTATGGCTGGTGTTCGGTTAACACCGACTATTTTACAACCTGCTTCGGCTAAACCAATGGCCATCGCTTGGCCTAATCCCGTATTGCAACCAGTGACAATAGCCACTTTATTTTTCAAATGAAACGAATCTAAAATCATATTAAGTCCTCGTTCAGAATCCATGAATATTCAAATCAATATACACAAAAATATAGACACCATCAATTGCAATTGAAACACCGTTTCATAATTAACGTTTTAGTCTCTGAAAACTAAAATCAAACTACCTCAAACATAAAAACAGAGATTATTGATAGGTTTTAACAACAAGAATATCACTTCTATTATGTTGATTAATTAATAGAAGAGCGCAAAATACCTAGCTTATACAAACAGTTAACACTCTAAAATAGGCAACATATATACCATTACCGTTCAAGGTGCTTTGTTCAGTCGTTAGCTTGGACTCTAAATCAAGGCGTAACATGATGACAATGACGAGTTATTATCGAAGGTTGCAACGCTGAGTTGATTTTCAAACTAACGCCAAAGAGGGAAAACTATGAAGTAAACAGTTTCGTTGTTAGAAAGTGTCGATTTAACTCGTTAGATTAGCCTCTTTCTGCCTAGCACCTGTTCATTTCATAGCTTGCTGAGTTTTTCACCTTAAATATTAACGGCGATAAAATAGGATGACAGTATGAATAAATCATTAAAAGCAATACTAGTGTCGGCTTTAATCTATCCCGGTTTAGGGCATTTTGTATTTAAAAAACACCTTGTTGGTCTTGCCTTCATTGCTAGCTTTTCAATTCCTTTATTATTGCTAGTGCAAGGAATGTTGGCTAAAACCAATCAAATGGTGGAGCAAATTCAACATGGTGATCTTGCTTTAGATGTTACAGCTATTTCAAACTCACTAATGACCAGTTCAGATATGCAAACATTCGATACTTATACCTATATCATGCTAGCAGTTTGGATCATCAGTGTATTAGATGTTTATAGGGTCGCTCGTAAAACACAAGGATAGTAATCAATATGGAGTTTGAAGTTTGGTTAACTTACGCTGTTGCTTGTTTAGTTTTAACGGCCACACCGGGACCAAGTATTTTCCTGGGTATTGTTCACTCTATTAACTACGGTTTAAAAAGAACAATATTTACCGTACTTGGTGATATCAGCGCTAATTTTATACAAATGATATTAGTGTCGATTGGTTTAGGTTTGATTATCGCAAACTCTGAATTCGCCTTTGATATTATCAAATGGCTAGGGGCAGCGACTTTGTTTTACATGGGGGTCAAGATGTTACTTGCACCCACTAAAAGCATTGATAAAAAAGATGATTTAGAAAAAGTGTCCAACCTTCGTCTATATATTTCAGGGTTTATGGTCGCCGCTGGCAACCCTAAAGCGATTGTATTCTTTACTGCGTTCTTCCCTCAATTTATCGATACCAGCCAACCACTCTTTCCACAAATGGCCATTATGTGCCCAACCATGGCATTATTAGATTTCACCTTAGTCATGCTGTATGCCTTTTCTGCAAACAAGGTGTTAACAACAGGGAAAGCTAAATTGCATATTATTAATCGTATCAGCGGTGGTATTTTGGTCGGTGCGTCTGGTGCATTAGCCTTAACTAGCCGCGCATAAAACGCTTATTGATTCACGACCACTCACGTTATCTCCAGTGGTCGTGTTAATAATGATATAAATGGCAGTGTTACTCGCTGAGACTTTTTTATTTTAGAGTCTTATTTTATTTTTTAACGAGTAAAATATCGCAAGGCAATTCAGTTAATAATACAGTCGTTGTACTACCTATCCAAAATTGCTCTAGCTTGTTTCTTGTCACTAATCCAATCACTAATATATTACTGCTATTCTTTTTGATATAAGACGTTAACGCCACTTCAGGAACACCTTCTAGCAAAATAGTTTTACCAGCAGGAATACGATGCCTTTTAGCAAAGTCAGCTAATCCGTCGCGATGCATAGATAATATTTTACTTTTATATTTAACCAATACAGACGTGACATGATAGCAATGAGCGATTAACCAACTGGCTTTTAACTGTCTAGCCCAACTTTCACTTAAAGTCGCAATATGTTCATCAATCGTCGTAATTCTTGCATGTTCATGCAAAGGATCAACAGCGCCAATCACGCTTAATGGGTGTTTCCAAGCTTGCTTATTAAGCAATAAAACAGGTGCTTTGATATCAGTTAATCGTTGGAAAATAGAGTGCCTTTTATCGACGACGTTATCTTCAATCACCACTACGCTATTTTGATTATTATTAACTTCAGCATTAAGTACTTTCAGGTAATCAGCTGATGAATTGATAGTGATTTCGACATCCATAGCATTCATCGTAAAAAATTTAATTAACTGCTCTTTTTTAGTTTCAATTTTTTGCATTAATTCATCAGATAACTGTTGTTTGTCATTAAATAAATGCCAATAACCACGCCCTTTTAACTGCACACTTGCATCAATAATAATCTTAATCGATTTTTGATGAGGCGGGATAAGATGAACTATTTTATCCAATGACGTTGTTTGATAATAAAATCGACTGTCAATGAACCAAATAAATTGTTCTGTAATCATATATAAATCCACATAGAAAAGGGTTAATCGAGTATATGGCACACATCTTACCATTACAATTTATGCATTATGCTCATCTCCATACGTAATGATTTAACTCGTTATAGAATGACATAGGGTTACAATTGAAATGCTATTGATACGAACAAATACAAAAATCGACTTGAGAATAAAAAAGTAGATAGCTGATTATTGCGACCTACTTTTATGTTTTTATTGAACGAATAAAATGCTCACGACATAGCGAATAAAATCTAGACGTATTTAACTAACGCTAACGAACGATAAGCTTACAGCCAGCGTTTTTTCTTAAACAACATCACTAAACTTATTGAAATGAAGCCCATAAAGCTCAATAGATAATAATAGCCATTAGCGACTTTTAACTCAGGAATATACTCGAAATTCATGCCGTAAAGGCCTGCTAAAAATCCTAATGGAATGAAGATCGCTGTGATCACTGTCAACACTCGCATCGTCGCATTTAGTTGATGAGAAGCAACAGAGAGGTAACCATTCACTAAATCACTACAAATATCATAATGCATTTGTGACAAACTCAATAAACGCTCAATGCGTTCATGCACATCTGTCACCGTATGAAGGTCCGCTTGGTTAATAATAGGCGTTTCATCTGTGACTAGAATCTTTAATTCGCTGCCAATATTACTATGGTAATTAAATGTGCGTTTTAACTTAGTTAAACGTGAACGATACAAAGTAATCTCTTGCATCATTTTATCATCACCACCCATTTGAAATTGATCTTCAATGGATTCTAACTTTTCTTCAAATTCAAAGAGCTTTTGTAAGTAAATGCCACAGCTATAATGAAAAACTCTTAAAGCTAATGTGATGGGACTTTTTGCTAAATACTTCTCGCCTTCATCAGCGAATAATTTATCAATAGAGATAGATTTTTTAGCGTGGCTTGTAATGACAATATTAGTACCAACAAACATAGCAATCTGTAAGTGCTCAAATACAAGATCATCACCTGGATGATAAATGCCACGATAAAGCATAAAGATATAATCATCAAATAATTCGATTTTTGGTGGATGTCGATCTCGCTGAGCATCACTGATTGCCAATGAGTGACAACCTAATTTTTTTAATAATGCGCGCTCTTCTGTCTGATCATGAGAATCAAAATCGATCCATAATGAATCACTTGGATTTTGTTTCCAAATTTCAATTAAAGACTCATCACCATAAGCACATGACTTATCTGACTTTAATAACATACATCTGATCATAATTTTTCTCTTTCTATGATTAAAATAGTGCTTAATACCCGGCGTATAGTGATCTAGCTTTGGCTTTTAGGTACTTTTTAATTGCCTTTTACTTATCTTTTAAATTGCCTTGTTAATAGTATTTACGTACCGATAAATATAAATTCCTTTGCTTCGATAAAGGTTATAGACTTTATTCCAATTTTATAACATTAATTCGGTGAAATATGTCGGTAGATATTATTATTTGGATAGCCATTGTATTGTGTATTTCACAATCTGCTATCTTTTCAGGTTTAAATATAGCCTTATTTTCACTGAGCAGATTACAGCTTGAAGTGGAGTCCACAAAAGGCAATATAGAAGCTAAAAAAGTATTAAGACTGCGTAACGATTCTAACTTTTTATTAACCACTATTTTGTGGGGAAATGTTGGTATTAACGTTTTACTGACTTTATTGTCAGATTCTGCGTTAGCCGGTATTAGCTCTTTCCTTTTTTCCACTATTGCGATCACTATTATTGGTGAAATAACCCCGCAAGCTTACTTTTCAAGAAACGCATTAAAAATGGGTGCCTTTCTATCACCGGTGATACGTTTTTATCAAGTGATATTCTACCCTGTAGCAAAACCGACTGCGCTGATACTTGATGCTTGGTTAGGTAAAGAAGGTATTACTTATTTAGCTGAAAGCGAACTAAGCAGTATTATACGTAAACATATTGAAGCAGAAGAAACAGATATTAATCATGTAGAAGGTATTGGTGCTTTAAACTTCTTTAAGCTCGATAAAATATCAGTGATTGAAGAGGGAGAAGTGATTGATCCTTTCTCTATTATTGCATTACCAACCAAACTCGATTTGCCTATTATTCCTGAAATTACGTCGGCGCCTAATAATGAATTTTTAAAGCTGATGAATAAATCAGGACATCGTTGGGTTGTATTAACTAACTTAGAGGGAGATCCATTGGTTGTAGTTGATTCAGACAGTTTCTTACGTGATGTGTTTTTTGAAACAGAAAACTTTGACCCTTACAAACATTGTCATCGTCCTACAATCATTACCGATGAATCAACCATGCTAAATGATGCCATTATCAGAATGAAAATGGGTGAATCTGTAGACAAAACCTTTGATGGTGCAATTGAGCGAGATGTATTACTTATTTGGGGTGAGAATAAACGCATCATCACTGGCGCAGATATATTTGGTCTATTATTAAAAGGCATCCAACCGCAAGCATTACAGAACAATTTATTATCAACTATAAAAGTTTAACTTATGCTATAACCTATTGTTATTATTTATCTTATTAAGTTATTTCTTATAGAAAGCATGTACAGCAAACAATCACATGCTTTCTATGTTGTCAGTTAACACCCCTGATAAATAAAACCAGATCTAAACGAGTTATAAGCTAACATATCAATATTAATTGCATATCGTAGAAAGCGGCCGCTCAAGCACTACTAAACACTCTCAGGTTGATTGAATTATTCCATCATCTAATCAATATGGCATGTTAGCGAAGAAAAAGGACTTAAAGGAACATTGCATGGACTTATCACAAATTAACGAAATACTATCTTACAAACTCATTACTATTTCAGGCCAAGCAATTACGCTGTCCCACATACTACTTATCCCTGCTGTTATTTTAATAGGCATCCTTTTAACACGATGGATTGCTAAGTTAATCACTAAACGCTTAATTTCGAAGAAAGTTGATCCCAATGTGATTCACTTATTGCTACGTGTTTTTTACGTGATAGCAATGGCTATCCTGTTGGTCACTACACTGGAATTAATTAACGTACCGATTACCGCTTTTGCGTTCTTATCAGGCGCAATCGCGATCGGTGTCGGTTTTGGTGCGCAAAACATTATTAACAACTTCATCAGTGGTTGGATTTTAATGTGGGAACGTCCAATCCGTATTGGAGATTTTTTAGAAGTAGAATCTGCAAAAGGCGTCGTTGAAGAAATTAATACCCGCTCGACACGTATACGTCGTGTAGATGGCGTTCACCTGCTTATCCCTAATAGTAAGTTATTAGAAAATACTGTGGTTAACTGGACCTTAGTTGATAGCTTAGTCAGGACATCGGTAACCGTCGGTGTTGCTTATGGCTCACCCGCTAAAAAAGTAGCAGAGCTTATTATGCAAGCAACAACAGATCAGAAAAGAATAGTAGAAAGTCCTGCTCCAGTCGTTACTTTTGAAGATTTTGGTGATAATGCATTAATGTTTGAAGTGACTTTTTGGTTAGACTCTAACGCCGAGGGAGGTTTAAGGGTAATGCGTAGTAATATTCGCTTTCGCCTTGAAGAACTATTTGAAGAGAATAATATTGTTGTCGCTTACCCGCAAAGAGATATTCACATCGATGGTTCATTAACTATCAATAAATAAAAACACTTAACAACAAACAACTTTGGGTTAATGCTTGAGTTTAAACACTCAATGTAATTAACCTTTGTAACACCTTTAATATTTCTGCACATTTAACAATATGGTTAAGTACAGGTAGTAATAAAGTAAGTTGTTGTTAAAATTAGCAAAATAAAAAACTATATAAGAATAACTAATTAAAAATAATTAGATAAAAGTAACTGCAAAGCAGTCACTAGATAAAAACAACAGAATTTAAGCGGATAACCTCATTATGTTTGAAAAAATATCATCAATCGATTTAACCACTAACGCCTTTTTTCAAACACTAATCAATAATAATAGTGTCTTAACTATCGTCCTTATCTTAGCGTTAATGGCCAGTAAAAGTTATATTTTAAAATTCCTACAAAAAAAAGGAAAAACGAATAAACGCCTAAAAATCAATATTGTAAATAACACTATTACGATCCTAATCTTTATTGGTATTTTTAATATTTGGGCTGCTGAATTCCATGAATTTGCCATCTCGATTGCCGCTTTTGTCGTTGCGATTGTGATTGCGACAAGAGAATTTATTCAATGTTTTATCGGCTTTTTATACATTGTATCTAGCCGACCTTTCCGTATCGGAGATTGGATACAAGTCGGCGATTATTATGGTGAAGTACATTCGATTGATTGGGCTAAATTGACCTTATTAGAAGTGAATATTGATTCCTATGAATACACAGGGAAAACGCTTTATGTGCCTAATAGTAAGTTAATTACTTCTTCTATTAAAAACTTAAACTTCTTAAAACGTTATGCAATGCACCACTTCACTATCACAAGAGATGGCAGTGTTAACCCGTTTATCTTTTTAGATGAATTATATGAAAAAGCACACGGTTACTGCGCTGACTTTAATGACGTTGCAATACGTTACAACCAGTTGATTGAAAACCGTTTAGATGTTCATATTGCAGGACCTGAACCGCATATACAGGTGGCGACCTCTGAGATTGGTGACACCCAACTCATATTTACTATATTCTGCCCAACCGACCGAGCATTAGAAATTGAGCAATGTTTAACAGGTGATTTTATGAGGCTGTGGTTTGAACAACAGCAATTAATAAAGCAGAGTAATTAATGCTACAGAGCGCTTAAAACTGCAATAAAACTAAGCAAAAAACAAAGAACACACAAAATAATAAATAGAAAGGCTGCTTTATAAGCTCAATGAATAGCCTGATTTACAGCTTAAAACAATAAAAAGGAGGGTTTATGTCATTAGAATTATTACCCGATTATATTGAAAAAATTAATAACAATTTTGAAAATGAAACGGATATTAAAGAAGTCATCGTTGAAGTCGAACAAGAATTATCCGACGAACAGATTGCTCTTTTATTAGAATCCTTTCCTATTAAACTCAGAATAGAGATATGGCTTTCTTTCAGTGATGAAACACAACAAAACGTGTTTATTGAGATGAAACCTGAGTCAAGGGAGTTGATATTAAATGCTTGTGATGATGAGCTTTGCTTCCCGCTTTTAACCAAGTTAGATGCGGTTGATTTATTAGAATTATCTGAAAGTTTAAATGATCGATTTATCGATTATGCTGTAAGTAAAATGACAGCAAAACAGCGCAGTCTTTATAAAAAGTCATGTGATTATGCATTAGATGAAGTGGGCCATTGGCAAAACTTTACGGAAGTTCAAATTCCACAACAGTTGAAACTCTCAGCCGTTAAAAAGGTATGTAGCAAAAACTTACCGACCTTTACTGATGTTATTTATATTGTCGACGATAATGCAGTTCTAATCGGTGAAATAGCACTTAATGCCATCTTTAAAGCAGAGAATGAAGAAGAATATAAAAGCTTCATTAACACTGATATTGAATATATTTCTAGTAATGATGATATTGCGATTGCATCGGATAAGTTAATTGATTCAGATACTTCTGCATTACCGGTTATTGATGAAAATCGCTGCTTAACTGGTCGCTTAGATTTACCTACGGCCTATCGTTACAGAGAACAAATAGCGGAAGCTCAACTAATTCAAGCGGCAGGTTTAGTAGAAGAAGAGGATCTATTTGGTAATGTATGGCAAAGCTCTAAAAACCGTGCAGTTTGGTTGGGTATTAATTTAGTCACTGCCTTTTTAGCATCATGGTTTATTGGTTTATTTGAAGCCACGATACAGCAAGTAGTCGCATTGGCCGTATTAATGCCAGTCGTTGCATCGATGGGGGGAATATCAGGAAGCCAAACGATTACATTAATTATACGAGGTTTAGCGTTAGGCCAAATTAATGATGCCAACAAAAAAGATATTATTGCAAAAGAGCTTAAAGTCGGTGCGATTAACGGTGTGTTATGGGCGATAGTGATTGGTGCGATAACCTTTGTGTGGTTCGATAACCCACTATTGTCATTGACTATCTTTATCTCTATCTTAGGTAATATTCTGATCGCTTCATTATCTGGCGTATGGGTGCCTTGGATGTTAAGCAAATTTAATATTGATCCTGCTTTATCTGGCTCAGTTGTGTTAACCACTGTCACTGATATTTTTGGATTTATTGTATTCTTAGGATTAGGCAGTTTATTACTGCTATAGAAAGGCGATAAAAAGCATTTGAAGGATTTTAGAATACACTAAACGATTTAAGCTAAGTAACTTAAGCTAAACCATTTAACACCATTGAAAGATAGGCCCTAATATCATTTCACATAGCACCTAATTGCTTACATTAAGTGCTATGAAAGAGACTGATGTTAGGGCTTTTTGATACTTTAAGTTTTAAAGCAAAAAAGCGATTAATGCCAATCACACTAATTAAGACTTTTATCGCAAAGGTTAGCTAGGTTCTTACATGCGGAAAAAGCTGTAAAACTTGTTCAATCATGTCAACTTTTTGATTCTTCGCGAGATAGTTTGCATAAATTTCACGGCGGAAAACAGGCGCCTCATCGACAAGAAAAAGCTGATTGCTTTTAAGGTATTCAAAGGTAATTTGTCGTGGTAAATAAGCAGCCCCACCAGCATCTAAAATAAAGTTAAGTGCAATTCTGGGCTGACTCATAAAGTGTTTAGCCTCTGGTGCATCTTGAAACTCTCTTAAATACTGTGCAGTAATCGACTCCCCATAATCCACCATAATAAAATCAGTTAACGCCGCAGAACTATCAACATGGTCAGGGTTAGTCGTTACTAAGTGCAAAGGAACGGTGGCTACTTTTTCCGACACAATTTCACCCACAAAAGTTGGATCAAACAAAAAAGCGATATCAATAACGCGGTTTAACAAACTTTTTCTTAGTTCTGGTGCACTATAAGTACTGGTTAATAAACTAACATCCTCGACATTAAGATGGATTTTATGTAACCAGTTTTGCAGAACGATATCCCAAATGGTGCTTGTCGCCCCCACCACTAATTGCATTGAATGCTGTGCTGTTATACCAACATCTTGTTTGGTTTTTTGCCACATAAAGATTAATTCATTGGCATGCTTAATCAAGCGGTGGCCTTCTGGCGTTAACTTTAAGTGTTTTTTACTGCGGTCAAATAGCAATACACCTAAGTCTTCTTCCAACAATTTAATACGCGCACTTACTGCAGATTGAGTTATAAATAAATTTTCTGAAGCGATACGAAAATGTAATGAACGGCTTACTTCTAAAAAGGTTTTTAATAACTCTATTTTCATGCACTTACCCACTAATCAAAAATTTTAATCAAAGACCACAAAACAATTAATTTTATTATATAGCGTTTTGTTTATACACTCCACGCACTTAATTTGAGTTCGGATTAAAGACACCTTAAAAAGTGAATATAGCAGCTGTGTTCATCGCACAGATCTTTATTAAACTCAGGTTGCTCGGTATTTGCGATAGTTGCCTTGATGGTTTTTGTCGCCCCATATTAGTGATACATACACAGGAATTATATTGATGAAAATTGCAATCTTATCTAGAAACCCGAAGCTATATTCTACTCGTCGTTTAAAAGAAGCGGGCGAAGCACAAGGTCATGAAGTCGACATTATCGATACATTACATTGTTATATGGACATCACAAGTAGTCGCCCTACTGTTCGTTACCACGGTGAAGAATTACCACAATATGATGCGATTATTCCACGTATTGGTGCGTCAGTTACTTTCTATGGTACAGCGGTAGCACGTCAATTTGAAATGATGGGTACTTTTAATATCAATGAATCCGTGGCTATTAGTCGTTCACGCGACAAATTACGTTCAATGCAATTATTGTCTAGAAAAGGCATTGGTATGCCGCGTACTGGCTTTGCAAATAAACCCGATAACATTAAAGATTTAATTAAAAATGTCGGTGGCGCACCCGTTGTTATCAAGTTACTTGAAGGTACACAAGGCATCGGTGTAGTACTAGCTGATACCGCGAAAGCAGGGGAAAGTATCATTGAAGCATTCATGGGCTTAAAAGCGAACATTTTAGTACAAGAGTTCATTAAAGAAGCTGGCGGTGCAGATATCCGTTGTTTAGTGATTGGTGGCCGTGTTGTTGCTGCGATGAAACGTCAAGGTGCAGAAGGTGAATTCCGTTCTAATTTACACCGTGGTGGTTCGGCTGTTGTGGTTAAACTAACGAAAGAAGAGCGTGAAACAGCGGTTAATGCAGCTAAAATAATGGGCTTAAACTTCTGTGGTGTTGACTTGTTACGTTCGGCAAATGGCCCAATGGTAATGGAAGTAAACTCATCACCAGGCCTTGAAGGTATTGAGAAAGCGACAGGTATGAATATTGCTGGAATGGTGTTTGATTTTATTGAAAAACGACCAAAAACAATCACTAATAAAACTCGTGGTAAAGGATAAGTAGATGAAAACATTACGCATAGGCGATTTTGATATTTTACCGGGCACTCAATGCAAAATTGAATTGCCTGTTGCAAAGTTATATACCGATGCAGATGTTTCATTACCGGTGCAAATTATTCGCGGCACTAAAGATGGTCCAACCATTTTTATTAGTGCAGCAGTACATGGTGATGAATTAAACGGCATTGAAATTATTAGACGTTTAATTAATAAACCTAACTTTAAAATTATTCGAGGTACCGTAATCGCAGTACCAATGGTTAATGTTTATGGTGTGGTTAACCAAAGTCGTTATATGCCGGATCGTCGTGATTTAAATCGCTGCTTTCCAGGTTCAGCAAAAGGTTCATTAGCGGCACGTGTAGCACATATATTTTTAACGCAAATTGTTAAACATTGTGATTACGGCATTGATTTACATACGGGTGCAATTCATCGTTCTAACTTGCCTCAAATTCGCGGTGATATGAATGATCCTGAAACAAAAGAATTAGCACAAGTCTTTGCAGTGCCTGTTATTTTACATTCAAATGTTGTAGACGGTTCTTTACGTGAATCAGCGGTAGATAATGGTACTAAAGTATTGTTATATGAAGCAGGTGAAGCGTTGCGTTTTGATGATTTCTCTATCCATGCAGGTATTAAAGGAATAGAGAATGTATTACGCCATCTTAACATGATGCGTAAAGTGACTTCTAAACGAAAATTAAAAGAACCGTATATTGCTAATAGCAGCGGTTGGTTACGTGCTAATGCAAGCGGTGTTGTAAAACATTTAGTTGAATTAGGCGACCGTGTCACGACTGGCGATAAACTTGCGGAGATCGGTAGTCCTTATGGTGAGATATTAGGGGTTGTTAAAGCGACTAGATCGGGGATTTTAATCGGTCAGCAAAATATACCTTTAGTACAAGAAGGCGAAGCGATGTTTCATATTGCTTACTTTAAAGAAGATGATGAAGCGGTGTATGAACACATTGAATCGGTGCAAGACTTTTTGCGCCCAGAAGATGCGCATAACCCTCAGCATATCATTGGAGACAAGTCATAATGCAATCTAAAGATAAAATGATTATTGGCCGCTTAGAGTCGATTGCATTACCAGAGTTAGGCATTAAAGAGATGCAAGTACGCGTTGATACCGGTGCTAAAACATCATCGCTACATGTTGATAATATTGTGAAGTATATGGAATCAGGTATACCTTGGGTGAAGTTTGATATTCACCCTGATATCCATAACGTGAAAAAGCTTATTTCATGTAAAGCAGTACTCAGTGACATTCGTAAGATAAAATCATCTAACGGAACTTCTGAAGAACGTTATGTGATAGAAACTGCGATGACCTTGGGAAAAGAAACGTGGCCCATTGAGATCACTTTAACTGACCGTGCTGACATGAACTATTTAATGTTATTTGGCCGTGAAGCAATTGGTAAGCGCTTGTTAGTGGATCCATCAAAGGTCTTTCTAGCGAAATAAACGGTTATTTTTACGACAAAAAGTTGGAAAAATCCGATCAGAGAGGTTTATATATTCATTTATATGAACCTCTTTTTTATTGATAAGCAGTATCTATAAGCAATTTTTATAAGAAGCTTCATGAATAAAAATGCAATATTAACATGATTCTAACAAGGATAACCTGCATAATAAGTGTTCTATAATTATTCTCGGAACAGACAACAACCTATGACAGATAAGCGTTTACATTTAATTATTGTCAGTGATGACAATGATTTCTTCCATTGGATAGCCTCTACTATTCGAGTTTCAAACCTTATCATCGAAACAATAAGTCAAGTCGATGTCGACTCTATTTCCGATATAAAAATAATCACAGGCAGCGAACAACTTCTGATCATTGAAGATAAAACCTATTCACAACACTTCACTAAAATCAGTCATATTTTTTCTTCTATTGACCATGATTTACCACTATTGGTTGTGACCGAAACCTATAACAATACCATGAGCAAAATTAACGCTTTTGCGATTATTGATACTATTGTAAAACCAAGTCTATCAATTCACTCTTTAGAACATGCTATTTGTTCGTTGCTAAAAGACTATAAATTAACGCAAAGACTTAAAAGGCTAGCTCACTATGATTCATTAACAGGGGCGGCCAATCGTTATTTATTTGATGATAGAATGGCTGAAACCTTAAAAAAAGCCAAGCGAGAAAAACAAGCTTTTTCATTGTTATTCTTTGATCTTAATGGTTTTAAATCAGTTAATGATAACTACGGACATGAGGTGGGTGATTTATTACTTAAGCACTTTGTAGCGCAGCTTAATAAAGTCAGAAGAGAAACAGATACCTTAGCAAGATTAGGTGGCGATGAATTTTGCATGCTATTACCTAATACCGATAAACCTAGCTTATTAAAACTTGTTGATAGAATTAAAGATACACTTTCATTACCTTTAGTGGACTTAGGCATTGAATTACATATTCAATCAGCAATAGGCGGCGTTAATATTCAAAACCAAAGTATCAGCTTATTAAGCCCTAAAGAGATTTTAAAAATAGCGGATAAATGTGTTTATGAAGCGAAGAAAACCCCAGAAACACATTTGGTATTAGACACTATTTAAGTGTTTTAATAACACTCACTTTTTAACATTGATGACTGATGTTAACTATTTACAATTCTGACGAAATGCATTGTGACCCTGCTTCTGTTGTTGCTTTACTTTAGCTAACAGAGCTTCAATTTCAACTTTATCATTGGTTTCGCTCAGTGCTTTAAAAGTTGCGTTCAAATCCTGCATCTCTTTTTGGTACAGAGCGAATTTTACTTTTTGATCTGCACTTATTCCACCTTTGCTATCAGCATCATGATGGCTTGCTTTAGAGATAACAACGGGTGTCAACTGCTCTGCCTTTGCACTGAGTTTTAATAACTCATTCGCATGTTCCTTCATCTCTGCTTGGTCTTCAGAATTAAAGCTTTTGTTATATGCTCTTAGCTCACTTTTCATGTACTTCATCATATCGCCTAGCTCAGTATCTTTAATCTCACAATGTTCTGCATGAGCAAAAGCTTGACTCATTGGTAGTGATAAAAATAATGTTGCCGCTAGCGATAAAGCGAGTTTGCTTTTTTTAACGGTCATTGTTCTAGTCGTCGTAGTTTTAATCATATTAGTCATGTCCTGTAAAATATGTGCTGTCAGTAAGTCGCTTAATCATGGGGGGAACTACAAGTTGAAGCTAATGATTAACAATTAACTTCAACCTAAAATACCAATATAAGTAATCACTCAGTCTGTAATATATAGTTGATGACGTAAGCTTACTTTTTTCCATTGGAAATATACAGCAGGTAAAATCAATAGCGTTAAAATAACCGCACTGACCATTCCGCCAATCATTGGTGTTGCAATTCGTTGCATCACTTCAGAGCCAGTACCATCACCGTACATAATAGGCACTAAACCAATAACAACCGTTGCTACCGTCATCATCACAGGACGGACACGTAAACCGGCGCCTTCCATAACAGCATCCTTTAAATCTACAACAGAAAACTGTTCAAGACGTTCCGATCTTTTAGTTGCTAATGATTGGTTTAAATATAACAACATGATCACACCTATCTCAATCGATACGCCTGCTAATGCAATAAAGCCCACACCAACTGCAATCGAGAAGTTAAAGCCAAGTATGAACATTAACCAAATACCGCCCATTAGTGCAAAAGGTAAGGTAGATAGAATCAATAAGACTTCACCAACACGTCTAAAGGCTAAATAAAGCAAAATAATAATGATCAAAACAGTAATAGGAATCACCTTCGCTAAACGCGCATTGGCTTTTTCCATGTACTCATATTGACCAGACCAAAGTAATGAATAACCCGCTGGTAAACTAACTTGGTCGTTCACAATATCACGCGCTTCATTAACATAAGAGCCCAAATCACGACCTTCAATATCAACAAAAATCCAACCGTTTAAACGGGCATTTTCTGTTTTTATCATCGGTGCGCCCGATTCAATATAAACCCTAGCGACATCGTTTAAGCTAATGGTCATTTTTGAAGGGGTAATAATAGGCAATGATTTAAGTGCAGAAACGGAATCACGATAATCATTTGGATAACGTAAATTAACAGGATAACGCTCTAACCCTTCAATGGTTTCAGTAATATTTTGACCACCAATCGCAACAGCGACTAGCTGCTGAATTTCAGCAATATTAAGTCCATAACGCCCTGCTTTTTCACGATCAATATCCACTTTCACATAACGTCCACCACTAACACGCTCGGCATAGACAGAAGCCGTGCCAGGGACGTCTTTTAAAATCTGTTCAACTTGTTTACCTATTTTTTCAATTTCAGCTAAATCTCCACCAGCGATTTTGATACCAATAGGCGTTTTAATACCCGTTGCTAACATATCGATACGTGTTTTAATTGGCATTACCCAAGCATTCGTTAACCCTGGGAACTGAATTAAACTATCGAGTTCCTGTTTTAACTTGTCTTTGGTCATGCCTGCTCGCCATTCGCTTTTAGGCTTAAATTGAATAGTGGTTTCAATCATGGTTAACGGCGCAGGATCGGTTGCGGTTTCTGCACGGCCAATTTTTCCCCATACGGTTTTAACTTCTGGTACGGTTTTAATTAGCTTATTAGTTTGCTGCAATATTTGACGCGCTTTACCCACCGACACACCTGGGTAAGTGGTGGGCATATACATTAAATCGCCTTCATCTAACGGCGGTATAAACTCACTACCAATTTTATTTACCGGATAGAAACCCACTGCTAATAAACACAAAGCAAAAACAATCAATAACTTAGGAAAACGTAAACCAAAAGTTAAAAATGGTTTATAAATCGCGACCACTAAACGGTTTAAAGGATTTTTATGTTCAGGCAGTACTTTACCGCGAATGAAATAACCCATTAAGACAGGAATCAAAGTAATCGCTAAACCAGCGGATGCGGCCATTGCATAGGTTTTAGTAAAAGCGAGTGGTGAAAACATCTTGCCTGATTGCCCTTCTAACGCAAAAACAGGTAAGAAACTGAAGGTAATAATTAATAATGAAAAGAATAAAGCAGGCCCGACTTCCGTTGCCGCTTTAGCAATAACCTGCCAACGATTGTCATCGGTCAGCTCCATTTTTTCCATGTGTTTATGCACATTTTCAATCATGACTATTGCACCATCGACCATCGCACCGATCGCAATCGCAATCCCGCCTAAAGACATGATATTGGCGTTAATACCTTGCCACGACATAATAATAAACGCGACAAAAATACCCACCGGTAAACTGAGTAAAACCACCAGCGACGAACGAAAGTGAAATAAGAAAGCAGCACACACTAATACCACTACAATGAACTCTTCAAGCAGCTTATCGTAAAGGTTTTCTACCGCTGAATTAATCAATTCAGAACGATCATAAGTTGGAATAATTTCTACTCCATCTGGCAAGCCTTTTTGTAGCTCATTCAATTTATCTTTAACCGCTTCGATTACCCCTTGGGCATTTTCACCAAAGCGCATCACCACTACACCACTGACCACTTCACCTTCGCCATTAAGCTCAGTAATACCACGGCGCATTTGTGGCCCTAAACGAATTTCAGCAACATCACCTAATAACAAAGGTGTGCCGTTATCATTCACCCGTAAAGGGATAACTTTAAGGTCATCAATAGAGGAAATATAACCAGAAGTTCGCACCATATACTCAGCTTCGGCCATTTCTATTACACTAGCGCCTGATTCTTGGTTAGCACTTTTAATCGCGTTGCTAATCGTGGTTAGCGACAGGTTGTAAGCACGTAGTTTGTTAGGGTCAACACGGACTTGATACTGTTTCACCATACCACCGACCGTTGCGACTTCAGACACACCCGCGACGGTTTGTAGTTCAAATTTTAAGAACCAATCTTGTAAACTACGTAATTCACTTAAATCATGTTGTCCGGTTTTATCAACTAACGCATAGCTAAAGATCCAACCGACCCCCGTTGCATCCGGTCCTAACGCAGACCTTGCTTGTGGTGGTAAATTGGGGGCGACTTGTGACAAGTATTCAAGCACTCGAGAACGTGCCCAATAGATATCAGTATCGTCATCAAAAATGATATAAACATAAGAATCACCAAAGAATGAATACCCTCGAACAGTCACTGCACCTGGCACACTTAACATCGCAGTGGTTAATGGGTAAGTCACTTGATCTTCAACCACTTGTGGCACTTGACCTGGGTAAGTTGTTTTAATGATCACTTGTACATCGGATAAATCGGGTAAAGCATCAATCGGTGTTTTTTGTAATGAGAAAACACCATAAGCGACAATCACAGCGGTCATCAACAACACCATGATGCGGTTTTTTATCGACCAATTAATAACGTGAGCAATCATAATATCATCACCCTTTTATTAGCATATAAAGTAGTCGTTTGTAGCGAACCTACCTCTATTGAATCTAAATCTTCTGGGCTATCCAAATCTTCTGAGCTATCTAGCTCGTCAGAATCATCTTCTCCATTTAAGTAATCAGATGTTTCTTTAAGGCGCATCGCCTTCTGGTCCATCTCATTTTGCTCTTCTAACATACGATCAAAATCAGCACTGATACTCGACTCACTATCCAATAAAAACTGTGCCGAAGTTACTATTTTTTGCCCAACTTCAAGACCGGATAATATTTCGATAGTTTGTTGATTCTCAATGCCGACTTTAACCAGTACAGACCTAAACTTACCGTCGCCCATCGCTAGTACAACTCGATTCATATTACCTGCATAAATCACTGCTTCGCGTGGTATGTATAAACGTTCTTCATCCATTTTAGGCGTGATAACAACCGATGAAAACATATTAGGTTTCAGCATTTGATTAGGGTTATCAAACTGTAATCTGACACGAAGCGTACGATTACTTTCGCTCATTTCAGGATAGATAAACCCTACTTTTCCTACCCACTCTTTACCCGGGAAATAATCTAATGTCATACTCGCCATATCGCCTAACTTGATCAAAGAGACTTGCGCGGCGAACACTTCAACATCGACCCAAACGGTATCTAAATTAACGGCAGTAATAACCGTGGTAGAAGGTGAAATAAATGCACCTTCATTTACGTTTAAGTCGGTAATAGTGCCTTTATTAGGTGCGTAAATATCAATACGTTGTGCTACTTTTCTAGATCTTATCAATTGCTTAATTTGCCAAGTACTAATACCGAGTACCTTTAAACGCGCTTTTGATGAAGTAATTAATACACTACGATTAAGCTTAACCGCATTCAATAAAGACTCTTGTGCTTTCACTAATTCAGGAGAATAAAGTGAGTACAACTTTTGCCCTTCTTCTACTTCAATACCCACTGACTTAACGTATAGTTTCTCTATCCAACCTGACACACGACTATTGATTTGCCATAACGCATCTTGATTAGCTTGCACGCTGCCTAAGCTTTTAATATTTAAATCAAACTGGCTTTTTTTTACTATCGCAGTACGTACCCCAAGGTTATTTTCTACGACAGGAGAAATGGTTACAGTTCCTTCTTCACTATTACCATTAGCTTCTTCATACACGGGTACTAAATCCATACCCATTGGAGACTGGCCAGGCTTATCTCGACGGTAATTTGCATCCATTGGTGCAACCCAATATTTAATCTTTGGTTCTGCTTTTTCCTGCTCTTCATAAACGGGGACTAAATCCATACCCATTGGAGACTGACCAGGCTTATCTCGACGGTAGTTTGCATCCATTGGTGCAACCCAGTATTTAATTTTTGGTTCTGCTTTAGACTCAGCTTTCTTTTTTTCAGCGTAAACAGGCACTAAATCCATGCCCATTGGCGATTGACCTGGTTTGTCACGACGATAGTTTGCATCCATTGGTGCAACCCAATATATAATTTCAGGTTGTTCATTTGATGTTGTGCTACTCATCCCTAAATGTAATATCCCACTTTGGTTTACAAAAAAACCAATGCCGAATCCTGCTGATAAAACTGCGATCAGTAATAATATAGTGCGCATAATTTATTCCTTAAAGTGCCTGAAAATAACGAATTTTAGAAAGGCTTTTCAGGCCATCAAAATAGAGTTGTTGATATTCAATAGAGAGATTCAATTCATCCATATAAGCTTGAATGACGTCAATAAAGGGACGAGTATTTGATTGATAGCTTTGTACTAAAGCCTCAGCACGTGACTTAGCTTGCTTTAATAAGCTATTTTTATAACGTAATTGACGCGAAGCAAGCTGCTGATAATTAACAATTTCAGCTTTAAGTTGAGCATTGAGTTGACGTATTAAAAGGCGATGTTCCGCTTGTTTTTGACCTTTGTTATGTACTGCAGCAATCATTTGTTGATCTTGGCGTTGATCAGTAAAAATTGGCAAGTCCATAGAAACAAAACCACTCAGTAAATCAGGTCGAGCACTACCGTTATCAAACTCAGACAAACGATGTCCATAACCTAATTCAACTTTAAAGCTTGGCTTATAATTCTGCTTTGCTAAATCAACACCGCTATCAGCCACTAAAATATTTTGCTTTAATGCTAATACCTTAGGATGCTTAGTTAATAATTCATAATGCTCTATATTACGTGTTTCACTAGCCTTGATATAAGTTAAGGTATCAGCCCAAGCTGGTATAGTGGTTGGTAATTCTTGATAAGCTAATTGCCCTATCCATTCACTTAATAAACTACGATAAGTCAATGAATGCTGTGATAATTTAGCTAATTTTTCATCTAATAATCCCAGTTCAATATCTGCATTAATGAGATCTTCATTTTCAATAAGACCTAATGAATACTGTGACTCTAAGTCTTGATAAAGGCTGTTAAATAACTGTTTATTTTGGCTGACTAATTGAATAGATTTTTCAATAAAAAGGATGTTTAACCATAAATCACGTACTGTTTTTTTCACTAATAAACGGCGCTCTAATCCTTGAAAAACAACCGTTTCCGACTGTAAATGAAAGCCTTGTTTAGAGATAGCTAATGAATCACCACGGCTAAATTGCTGAGCAATCCCCACTGTTAACTGGGTCATTGGCTCATTATCGAGTGAAAAACTATCTGTTGGTAAATTGGCTACCCCTAGCTTTATTGTAGGGTCCGCTAATGTTGCACTGCTATTACCCTTTGCAATTAATGAGGCTTGTTGTGCTTCATAAACTTGTTGTCCTGGATCGTCTTGTAATGCAATCTGCTGTGCATCTTGTAATGACAACGCAGAAACATGCAATGTAACCACTGTGCATAACAGCACAGATAGATTAAAGATTTTCATCTGTTTTCCTTTTACCCAGTGAATGGGTAACTAATTAATCTTTTAAAATACTGAATTGCGCCATCTCAAAAAATAAAGAGATCACGGCTTAAAAAATTAACTAAATAATGGAGGACGATAAAGACTTGTAGGCTGGGGAATAAGTGGGGAAATATTCAAAGAGGGATAATTAAATTGGCTATAAACCAATGAGAGAAGCTGTTTATTTTCAATAAAGTGAGTAACAGAAACAACATTCATCATGTCACAATCATTTTGACAATCATTCATGCTCATCATTTCAGTATTACAATGACCAGAGTCCATCATCATTTTGCAATAAGTTACTGATGGATTTTCACTTTTAGATAGCGATACAGAAGCCATTACTTTTTGCATAAAAGTAATTTGAATCGTCAATATTAAAAGTAAAGTGATAAGCTTTTTCATTAACTCAATGCTGCTCTTTATCTATCAGTGATTATTAAGTGTCTAAATTTATAATAGCCATAACGACAAATATGACTTTATTAATTATTAAAGATAAAGCTTCCCCTAGGGGTAAGGTCAAACAATAACTTTAAAAATAGAGTCTTATCTTAAAATATCTTAAAATATCTTAAAATATCTTAAAATATCTTAAAATATCTTAAAACGATTTCTCAGCAACCTCTGATTTATCTTAAAAAGGTTGATTTCTATGAGTATTGATTCACTCTAGTCAACAATATACTTTATTGACTGCATTTATTTACAATAAATTCGGTATTCAATAACAAAGAAATGTAAATAATTCTTCTATCATCTCATTCAATTTAAACATTAATGGAAAACTATGAATTCAGACAATAATCCTATGGAATTAGATCTAGGACAACAACATATCATTACACAACGAAGATATGAGGCTTTAGGAGCAATAAATGATTTTTTCATTGCCGTGTGGTTTTTAATTGGTAGTTTTTTCTTCCTCTCTGATTCTCTTGTGCAAAGTGGTACTTGGTTATTTATCGTTGGCAGTGCCCAACTGTTGATAAAACCTGTTTTAAAACTAATTAGCTTGATACATGTGAAGAAAATTTATGACTCTAAAAAGAACCAAAATAAAAAAAACAGTGACATTTAAAACAGCTAACGTCTTAATATTATTTATTTAAACATTTTTAATAAAATGGCTGTAACAACTTATTTATGATTTAAAAAGGATTAAACTCCACTTAAAAAACTCAGTAAACTTTCAGTTTCTCTTCAGCCAACCTTAAGCTTACAAACATAACATTTCCATATTATTTTATAGTGCGGAAATATCCATGAAAATCAATTATCTTAAAAAAATCACTTGTTTAAATAAACTCTCTTTAAATATTAATACGCTTGTCATTTTACTTGCCATTTATTTTTCTGTCGTCTTTAACCAACCTATTATCCAGAAGGTATACGCCTTATCTGACTATGATTTTCCTTTATATTTAATAAGCTACATTTTACTGTTCGCTGCTTTTCTGGTTATCTTCAGTCTATTAGCTTGGCCTTATTTATTTAAAATAATTTTTATTCCATTGGTTATTTCATCTGCTATCGCATTTTATGCAAGTAGTAAATATAACGTAATATTTGATTACACCATGGTTGAAAATATTTTTGAAACGAACAGTGGAGAGAGTATTTCTTATTTGAATATCAGCTCTGTTATTTGGTTTATTGTGCTCGGCCTATTACCTTCTTTATTGTTATTAAAAGTAAAAGTCACTTACAACGACAGTCTATTAAAAATGCTATTTATGAAAGCAGTATTGTTGTGTAGCGGTATATTAATTATCTTATTAATTGCGATGTTTTATTATAAAGATTATGCCTCTATTGGACGTAATAATGCTTACTTAAATAAAATGATAAACCCAGCTCATGTTTACAATACTTACAAGTATATTAAGAAAAGCTATTTCAATAAAGCAGTGCCATATTTACCACTAGGGCAAGATGCGATAATAACACCAGCCGATAATCACAAACCAACATTGATGGTTTTTGTTGTTGGTGAGACAGCGCGCTCACAAAATATTACTTATAATGGCTACCAGCGGAATACCAATCCTTACACAGAAAATATGGGGTTGATTTCATTTAAGCATGTTCAAACCTGTGGCACAGCTACCGCGGTATCGTTACCTTGTTTATTCTCAAATATGAGTCGTACAAGTTACAACAAACAAAAAGCGAACAATCAAGATAACCTGTTAGATATACTCAGCCATGCAGGAGTAGAAGTACATTGGATAGATAACGATGGTGGCGACAAGCAAGTAGCAAAAAATCTTGATAAAATAGACATAAACAAAAGTGAAAATAGCGACTTATGCAATAAACATAGCTGTTATGATCAAGTATTATTGCGTCAACTCCCTCGTTTAATAGCGAAACAACCTAATAAAGATAAGCTGTTTGCATTGCATTTAATTGGAAGCCATGGTCCTACTTATTACCAACGCTACCCAAAAGACAAAACCTTGTTTAAACCCGCTTGTGAACGAAGTGATATTGAAAATTGTAGCGACCAAGAAATCGTTAATGTTTATGATAATACCATCGCATATACTGACTATGTGTTAGCTGGAACGATTACATTACTTAAACAGTACCAAGAACAATATAACGTGGCACTTTTTTACTTATCTGATCACGGTGAATCATTAGGTGAAAATGGTTTATATCTACACGGTACGCCTTATGTAGTTGCTCCTTACGAACAAACACATGTACCTTGGTTTATGTGGGCAAATGATGCTTACTTTACAAGTAAAGCGCTTGATAAATCATGTTTACAGCAAAAAGCAGCAAATGATTTCGTATCGCATGATAATTTATTTCATACCTTATTGGGCTTTTACGGTGTCAACACAACACAGAAAAATAAAGACTTAGATATTACCTTCTCTTGTAAGGCATAAATTGTAAAACATAAGTTATAGAGCATAGATTAGAAAAGGTAATTTAATAAGTAGTAGTTAATAAGTAGTGGTTAATAAGTAATAGTTACTAGGCATTCGATAATACTATCGTTACGAATACCAATAATAGAGATAATAAATGAAAATTTTAGTCGTTGAAGACTCCCAGCATTTACGTCGAAGTTTAATCGTCGGGCTAAGTAATTTAGGCTTCACTGTCGAAGCAACTGGGGATGGTAGTGAGGGGCTAAACCTTGCACTTTATAACCAGTTTGACCTGATTATTTTAGATCTCATGTTACCTAATATTGATGGTATGACGCTTTTAAAAACAATTCGCCAAGCCAATATACACAGTAAAGTCATTATTCTTTCAGCTCGAGTTACTGTAGATGACAGAGTAAATGGTTTATTAGCAGGCGCTGATGATTACTTGGTTAAGCCTTTCTCTTTTGATGAATTACATGCACGTATCATGAGTATTCAAAAAAGAGGCGAAATATCTCACTTTAACAATGTCATCAAACAGGATGACTTTGTACTGGATACTCAACAAAAAAGCTTTGCTTACCAAAATCATCTCATTGACCTCACTAAACATGAATTCAAAATTATTGAAGTTATTTTCAGCGCTAAAGGTAACGTAGTTAGTACCAGTAAAATAAGTGAATCTGTAGTTGGTCACTTTGACGAACTATCTAAAAATAGTATTGAAGCACACCTTTCATCCGTCAGAAGAAAAGCTAAACAAGTAGGTGGTATATTACCTATTAAAAATAGACGTGGTTTTGGTTATTTAGTTGAGCAATCGTAATGAAATCGATTAAAAAAGATATCGTTCGCGCCATTACCATCATTCCTGCGATCATAATTTTCACTATCTTTATAGCGATCGATATTATTTTAGATGGGTGGGTTAATGAAAAGTTTGATGAATCACTAGTCACTAAATCAAATTATTTAAAAACATTAATAGAAGTTCACCCTCAAGGTGTAGAGTTTGATTTTTCAGATGAATTTATGCCAGAGTTTGTCGATGCAAATAAAATACAATACTTTCAACTATGGGTCGATAACAAACCCTTCGAGCGTTCTAAATCTTTAGCTGAATACCCAGAAGAACAACTTGCCAAACAAGATCTCACTATTAATACTTTTAAAATCATTAATGTTGAATTACCTGATGGGCGTACAGGTCGTTCTATCATGAGCTACTTTCATCCACAAGTACCAAGTCGACTAAGGGGTGAAGTTGCCCCTTTCCAACATACCGCTTTCTTCACCGTCACCGTATCCGATGAAGATTTGTCTTGGGCATTGCTTGCTCTTGATATTGTATTCTGGCTAGTTTTTATTACCTTTATTATTGGTATGCGTTATCTTGTTATTTCTCAAATAGATAAAGGTTTAAAGCCACTTCTATTGCTCAATGACGAGATAGCCCACTTGAAAGTGGATAAATCAACCTCGTCTCTTAGAAAGCTAACCGATGAACATATCGAGATAGCACCAATACGAGCAGAGTTATTACGCTTTATTGAACTATCTCAGCAAACGCTACAAGAAGAGCAACGCTTATCGGCTGATATTGCACATGAACTTAAAACGCCAATTGCAGAGATCATTAGTCTCAGTGAATTACATATTCAATACCCTAATGATCATCGAATCGCAGACAGTTATTCTGAGGATATGTTGTCTATTGCACAACGTATGAAACACATAGTAAATAACCTGATGATGTTAAATCAAAGTGACGAATATTTGTTAAAGCGACAAAACGAAAATGTAGTATTAAGCGAAGAAATAAATGAAGTCCTTTCATTTATTCAAAGTAACCAAACCAATGCTTACGAAAGAATAAATATCAAAAACACATTGTTAGGAACAACTGTTAATTTAGATATCGTTAGCTTTAATATTATTATGACTAACTTAATAAATAATGCGATTTTTCATAGCCCTGAGCAGTCAGAGATTAATTTAGAGGTTGCCAAAACAAACCAAGGAACAATTTATATAATACTACAAAATAGGTTAACCAATTCAATATCAGAAGCGCAGTTAAATAAAATATTTAAACCACTTTATCAAGTAGATTCATCACGAACTAAGAATGATCATTATGGATTAGGACTCGCTATCGTTGAAAAACTGTGTTCAATTAACAGCTACGAAATTAAAGCAATGCTTCCTACACCTGACATTATAGAATTTAGACTCACACTTAACAAAATTGAACTCAGTTAAACGAAGCTAACGATAACTTTCTCTTGAAATTTGGTTTACCAATTATCATTTTTTAATGAAAATACATTATTCTGTCGCTTTAAAAGCAATATTTGTTTAAAAAAAACACAAAAATAAAAGTATAAAATAAGACTATTTGTGATTTATTTTGAAAAATAATGTGTGAAATAGTGAAAAAAAACCAATTACACGATCAAGCACACATTTTATCCCCTGCTTTCGTGACCTATGTAATGCTAATAAATTTTTTCTTCCTTTACTCTTTCCTTAATAAAGTTTTAACAACATAAAAACTTTAAAGTAACAATTTAAGCTTTATCAATAATATTTTTATTCAAATTAAAAGTGCATTTTCAAAAAACTTGAGATGGCTCGGAATGATAGACAGATAAAGCTAAATATAAGCAATTAATTTTTAGCCCTTAAAAAGGAATGTAACGATGAAAAAACTATTTAAAACTGCATTAATTAGCGCAGGCTTACTTATGTCAGCAAGCTCTTTTGCAGCTGATTACCCTTCAAAAAACATACGTTTAATCGTGCCATTCGGTGCAGGTGGTGGTACAGATGCAGTAGGTCGTACATTAGCTAATAGCGCTAAAGATATTCTAGGCACAAGTATTTCAGTAATGAATAGAACAGGTGGTGCAGGTGCAGTAGGAATGAGTTTTGGTGCTCGTCAACGTGCTGACGGTTATACCCTTACTGTTGTAACACGTGAAATTGCTTCGTTACCACAAATGGGATTAATGCAAAATACTGCAGACGACTTCAAACTAATTCGCATGGTTAACTTAGATCCAGCAGTTATTTTAGTGCCTGCAGATAGCCCATTTAACACAGTTAATGATTTAGTAGCAGAAGCTAAAAAAATGCCAGGAAAAGTAAAATTCGCTTCAACGGCAGCGCCAAACTTTTACTTAATGGCATTAGAGCAAGACCAAGACATCAAACTTAATGCTGTGCCATACAACGGCTCTTCAGAAGCGATTCCTTCAGTATTAGGTCATCACACACAAGTAACAATGGTAACGCCTGGTGAAGCAATTGCTCAATTACGTTCAGGTCAACTTAAAGCATTAGGTGTTATGTCAGAAGAGCGTATTTCTTACATTCCAGATGTACCAACATTAAAAGAACAAGGTCTTAATGTTACAACGGGTACATGGCGTGGCATTGGCGCACCTAAAGATACGCCTGATGAAATCATTGAAATCTTAGGTAATGCATTTGACCAAGCAATGGCTTCAGCTGAATTTAAAGAGTTTATGTCTAAAGGGGCAATGACTATTCACCCTCTTAAAGCGCAAGAGTTCACTGACTTTGTAAAACAAGATACTGAATTACTTAGCAAGTTTATTAAATAAGCTTTATTAGTTAAACCGTATCAATCGAAGCCAAGGCATTTACCTTGGCTTTTACCGTTTCATATTACTTAACAAATTTGTGTTTATTAGAGAGTTTATTATGCTCAATCGCAACATTTTCTTCCCAAGCCTAGTGATATTTTTGAGCCTCGTTTTTTTAGTGCTCATTTCGCAATTCGAAGAGCCTAGGTATCAAGATGCACCTGTAGGTGCTGGTTTCTTTCCAGCAGTAATTGCTATTATTCAAATAATAATATGTAGCGTTTTAATCATTCAATATAAGAAAAAACAAAAACCACCAACACCACAAAAAGAAATAACACTGATTTCAAGCCACTCCATCTTTGGTTTCACTTTTTTAATTGGTTATGCCGTGTTGATTACGCTTGTTGGTTACTTACCTGCAAGTCTAATTGGTTTCACTTATTACCTTCTCTTTTATCGTATTAAAAAACCACTTTATTACGTCACTGCGTGGGTATTTGTATTTGCTATTTATTTTCTTTTTAGTGAAGTTTTTATTATTTCACTACCGGAAGGTCTACTCTTTTTCTAGGTTATTATTATGATGGAATATTTATTTAATGGGTTTGCAGATGCTTTTAGTCTAGCTGTTTTCCCAGTATTAGTTTTTGGTGTATTAGGTGGCGTTATATTAGGTGCGTTACCTGGTTTAACGGCAACCATGGGCGTAGCAATATTATTGCCTTTCACTTTTGGAATGGCCCCTACGCCGGCACTTGTTATGTTAATTGGGGTTTATATTGGTGGTATTTACGGTGGTTCAATCGCCGCTATTTTATTAAAAACACCAGGTACCCCTGCTTCGGCAGCAACGGTACTTGATGGTCATACAATGGCTATCAAAGGTCTTGCGGCAAAAGCGTTGAGTATCGCTGCCGTGGCATCATTTATTGGTGGTTTAATTAGTACCATTGTATTAATTGCTATTGCACCCATATTGGCAGATTTTGCACTGCGATTTAATGCACCTGAATACTTTGCACTTGCACTGTTTGGCTTAACTATTATTGCGAGCGTTTCAGCTAAAAATATCATGAAAGGTCTACTCGCAGGGACTATCGGCTTATTAGTGTCTATGGTTGGCTTAGACCCTATCAGTAGTGTACCTCGCTTTACCTTTGGTATATTAGATCTTTATAGTGGGATTAATATTATCCCTGTATTAATCGGTTTATTTGCCATTTCAGAAGGTTTAAATCAATTAGAAAAGCTATCTAGTGATAAACAAGACATTCCTCCTAAGTTTGATTATAAACTATTGAGTTTTTCAGATTTTAAGAAGATTTTACCTACAACGATCAAGAGTGGTCTTATCGGTACCTCAATTGGTTCAGTGCCTGGCGCTGGGGCTGATATTTCAGCTTTTGCTTGTTACAACGAAGCAAAGCGTGTTGCTAAAAATCCAGAAGAATTTGGTAATGGTTCAATGCATGGTTTAGCAGCCGCGGAATCAGGCAACAATGGAGTAACCGGTGGTTCATTAGTACCTTTATTAACATTAGGTGTACCGGGTGATGCGGTTTCAGCAGTATTGTTAGGGGCTTTAATTGTTCAAGGTTTAACACCGGGTCCATTATTGTTTACTCAAAATCCTGAAATTGTTTATGGTATTTTTAGCTCGATGATTGTAGCAAATATAGTCATGCTAATTATTGGATTTCTAGGTATCAGATTCTTCTGCCGTATTATAGAAGTACCAAAAATAATTATGATCCCTATTATCATCTTCCTATCTGTTATTGGTGCTTACGCAATTAATAACTCTATGTTTGATGTAGGTATTGCGATTACATTTGGCTTATTAGGCTTTATATTAAATAAACTAGATATCCCATCGTCACCTATTTTATTAGCGATAATATTAGGCCCAATGGCAGAAACAAACTTAAGAAAATCCTTGATCTTGTATGAAGGTAGTTGGTCGTTCTTGTATGATCGTCCAATTGCACTAGCCTTTATTCTATTCGCTGTTTTCTCTGTTTATTCAACTATTAAACTGAAAAAGAAAGAGCGTTTAGCAGAAGAGAAAAAATAATTTTATTATGAGAGGTTTATATTTAGAAATAAAGAAAAGTAGCAAATGACATCATATGTATTTGCTACTTTTCTTTTAATCATTCATCGCAATGCGCTCATTAATTATTTGGTATTTACAATTAATGCATAACGACCATCTTGGTGAGTAAATCCCCAAACTGTATTATTATTGTAGTTATAGCCCCATATGTAAGTTGCACAACTATCAGCAACATCACTCGGCACACTTCCCGTTCCAGAACCATACATTACACTGAAATCATCTGAGTAAGCCGTAGCAGTGAAACAACTATCATCAAGGAACTCTTCCCAATCACCACTGGTTTCATTATATCGACCGATAGTTAATGTTGATAACTCAGCACCTTCAGGAGCAGTCATTGCAAGAGTGATTGCATCAGCTTGATCATTATCACTGACCACACCATCACGAATAACATTAGTTGGATTATCTCTTTCAACTGCATCTTTATCATAAAATAATTCAGATGGAGAGGTATCTTGTACAAAACCATTGGTATTTTTATAACTACCATCTTGATTCAAATTACCATTAATGAACAAAATATCAGACACAGTAGTTTCATTATTATCAGCAAACCAACTCAATGATAATAACTCGTTCATAGCGTCTTCGTTGCGTGAAATATTGTAAGTATCAGCAAAGCTAGTGTATTCACCTTTACCTGTTCCTAACTCGTCTTGATAGTTAACATCACTACCCGTTTGCTTGTTACCTGCTGAATCTGTTTCTAGTACTTCAACACTGTTATAGGTTAGGTTATACCCGTCTAATATAGCCGCTTCAGTACCAATGTATCCCTCTTCGTCTGGTGTACTCGTGGTTGTCCAATAAGATTCATACGGTGAAACGATTCGCTGTAATGCATCACTTGTATAACTTGCTGTATCACCTAAACTCCACTCAATGTCGATAATTTCTTCAACGGTTTCACCCGTTGTTGCATCAACGTCATATTGTACCCAAGCATCTTGTTCTTCATCCCAGTACGTTCCCATATTTAAGTCAGCTTCAGAGAAATTGACCGGAGCATAATAGTTTTTAAAAGTGATTTGACGGTCATTCACTTCAACAATAACAAACGAAATCTTATTCGATTTTTCATACTTAGTTAGTTGTTTAGTATACTGACTATTAGTTCCTTCATAGTCCCCAACCTGTACAAAATTATCTTGCGCTAAACCCGTTTCATAAGCGCTATTAACACCATAGCGA
Source organism: Psychromonas sp. L1A2 (assembly GCF_009828855.1). Classification (NCBI taxonomy): domain Bacteria; kingdom Pseudomonadati; phylum Pseudomonadota; class Gammaproteobacteria; order Alteromonadales; family Psychromonadaceae; genus Psychromonas; species Psychromonas sp. L1A2. Next base: position 1,242,842 of record NZ_WUAG01000002.1, read on the forward strand.
TTATTATAAGCCTTCCAAGATGCGTTACCTGCAACTATTTGTGTAAAGCCAACAGAAGTATCAGAGATATCAGGGTGAATCATACTACGTGAATACTGGTGGTCATGGCCCGCAATGTAATTCACTTTATATTCACTCAGTAGATTGAGTACGTTATTCATCAGACCTGGTGATGATTCATCTTGTAACGCTAAGTAACCTAACTGGCCAGTATCCAGACCTAAAATACCTGGTTCAGTACTTTCGTCGTCATCATCGTCACTCAATGAAGAGATATAATCAAAGTACTCATCATAATCATAAACAGAAGGACGCTTTTTAGTTGATAGTGCTTCGTGACCAAACATGACAATATGATCGACTTTCGAAGAATTTTCTTCTAACACATCTTTTAACCAGCTATAAATCAATAGCCATGTACCTTCATAACTGACCGAAACCAAGTCACTTGCATAAAAATCGATAGCAATAAATAAAGTGTTATTTTGTATTGTGTAATACATTAAATCTTCAATGCCTTCATAACCAACAATATCACCACTAGCTAAACCTGCAGTTAATAATGTTCCTGGGTACTGCTGATACAAGTTATAACCTTGGTCGTATTCTTCAGAGTCCGAGTCTGTATAGGCATCAATATCATTGTCCATGTTATTTACTGATGATGGATCCGTTGTATCAACTTCAGTAGTGAACCAACTTAACCAATCATTACCGTCAACAACTTCATGGTTACCACGAACGGGTAAGACTGTTATCCCAGCTTCAGTAAGCGGTGTAGCTACTTTGTCCATCCACTCTACATATTCATTTTCGGTACGTAGGTCAGTCATATCCCCTACAGCTAAAACAATAGAAACTCCTTCACTCTTAATTTTAGTGATAATCGGTTCAATCATTAATGAAGGTAAGTGCTTGAAGTCGTAAGGATTATCAGATCGTTCATTAGATGCAATTGCGACAGGTGCATCACCATCAGCTAGCGCATCACCATTTTCATCAGCAAAGAATGTATTGTATGGGTCAGACACATCAATTTTCCAACCTTCACCATCAAAAATACCATCATTATTGACGTCATAACCGATCTTTATTGATAATGTTATATTATCAAATGTATGTGTAATGGTTTGTGTATAATCATCATCGTAAGCACCTTGGGTATCGGGAATAACAGCAAATCGCCATACATTACCACTGTTATTCTCTGCGAGTATATTCGCTCCTTTTGTTGATAAGCTAGTGACTTCCTTGGTAGTTTCAGAGCTCCCCTTACTATCACCACCACAAGCACTTAAAGCGCTGACAGCTGTAGCAATAAAAATAGCTTTATGTATATCCTTTATCATTATATTTACCTATCATCTGATTTACAGTTTACAATTATTTTAGAAATAACTGAATATTGAAAGCAGTACATTAAAGGATAGATATGACAAATTAATGATAGGAATATAACAATCAAGTTAACAAATAATACGATCTAAATATGGGCGCATAAATAGAGTGTGCATTAACAATTAAAAGCCACAAAATAACTTTTTTCATTATTCCTAGTGAATCTGAACCGGAAGTAATAGATTTGAAAGATGCTATAAAGTAATTCAATAATTGCGTTTATCTAATATTAAGCTTCAATCTTTTTGCCAGAGGTTCAATAGCTGCTCCTTGGAAGAAAACGGAAATAAGCACAATAAAAAATACCATATTAACTATCGTCAATGAAGAACTCACGCCAGCAGCGGCAGGAATAAGAGCAAACACGATAGGTGTTGCCCCTTTAAGGCCAATAGAAGAGATAAATAAACGCTTTCTCCAACTTGCTTTAGGAAAGAATAAATAACAAATCTGCACCGCTAACGGTCTTGCTACAAAGATCAGTAAAACAGCAGGTAATAGCGAAGCATACAATACCTCAAATAAATGATGAGGGAATATTTGTAATCCAAGTGCAATAAACATTAAGGCCTGGGCCAACCATGACAAACTATTAAAGAAATGTTTAGTCATCTCTTTTCCACGTTTAATACCATTGCCCATCACAACACCCACAACATAAGATGCTAATAATATATTACCGCCAATGAACTCACTGCCGTAAGTTGCTAATACAAAACTGGCTAAAACAAAGACAGGAATCAGGCCATATTCTTCAAGCTTAATATGATTAAGCAACCATACCGCAACACGTCCAACAACAAACGCAACAACGAGCGCACTGAATATTTGTGTAACGAGCTCAATGCTAATTTGACTAGCAGAAACTGCATTATCAGGCGCAAGTGCAAGCTGAGTTAATAACACTACCAATATAAGAGCAATCGGGTCATTAGTAGCAGATTCAAACTCTAAAACGGTATCCGTTTGTTCTTTCAATTTAATTTTTTTAGATTGAAGAATTGAAAATACAGCAGCGGCATCCGTGGAGGAAACAATCGCAGCAAATAACAAACAATGAATAAAGGAAAAGTCTAAAGTATAAGAGAGTAGCACAGAGAAAAATAACGTCGTTAATAACACCCCTAATGTCGATAAGACGCCACCTTCTCGATAGGCCACCCGGACACTTTCCTTGGACGTATTTAAGCCACCAACAAAGACAATAATATTCAGTGCAATACTGCCTACTAAAGACGTTAAAGCAAAATTGTCATATACAAAATTGAACTCGCCATTACCAAATAATAAACCAACCCCCATGAAGATGAGTAAAGATGGGATACCAAAAGTCCGCGATGGATGATGTAAAAGAATACCAATTCCAATCAAAGCGGCAATACAAATTAGTATAAGTTGATATGACATTATTTCTTTTTTTTCCTTTTTTTGAATGTTTACTAAGAGTTATTTATGGTTTATTTACATTTTTTAAAAATTATTTGCGATTAATACAACTTTGATTTCACGGTTGAAAAAATTAAATCACAGAATAATGTATAGACTTGCAATGAAAAGGTAATGATTAATAGATAGCTTAAATTAGAGAAAAAAATTTAAACTAAGCAGTGACTTATATCAAATTAATTATACATAATATCTACAAGACTTATATTTATAAAATGTTTAATTGTAGTAATGCACATTTAAATAAAAAAATAAAATCAATAAAAAACAACAAGTTAAAAATCTTCATAGTGAAGATTAAAAAATAAAAACACATCATAAATTAAATACGATTCAATTCACTTATTTATCGAAAAGGCCATACCCTAAAATCAACAAATTTTAGTATGGCTTTAAGGATTCTTTAACGACTTTAAAAAGCAAGCTAACACTACCTGCTTATTTTATTTAACTTCATTCTTGCACTCAAAAAATACAAACGCCGATCAAACTTTACAATGAACGAGAGTGTTACCAATCACAAAGAAACAAGGAAGGTCATAAGCTTATATTATTAATACTTAAAATTAGATATAGTGAGATATACTTTTATTTCATCAATTTATCACTTAATCATATTAACTCCAAAAATTGGTACTATAAAATTAGGAATAGACGTTATGCCAACGACTTCTATCATAAAATTTACAGACAGCTCATCTTTAAGTGAATTAAATAAAGCAATCAATAGTGTCGTTGAAGAAGGCGCTAAAACCGTATTATTATTGACTTGTATCGACAATAATTACAATCAAGAAAAATCAAAAGAAGTGTTACAGCAATACACTGTTTCGCTGTGTGGCGCGGTATTTCCTAAAATCATATATAAAAATAAAAGTTACTCACAAGGAGCGATTGTTTTAGGATTAATGGTTCACTGTAAAGTGGTAAATTATTCCATGTTGGCTGACTCAGATGCTGATTTAAAGTCTTATATTCAAATAAAAAGCCAACAAATAGAAAACTACCAAAACTTTATCATCATCTCCGATGCATTTTGCAATCAATGTGAAAACTTTACCGACCACTTTTATGATTACATGGGTTCTGGCATATCTGCGATTGGAGGAGGAGCTGGTTCATTGGATTTATTATCTCATCCGGTTATTTTTACCAACCAAGGGTTGATTAGTAACGCAACACAAGTAATCGCACTTCCTTGTCCAATAAAAAATAGTATCGGTCATGGTTGGGAAGTTTTAGATGGCCCTTATTTAGTCACCTCTTCTGAAGGGCACTATGTTCACTCATTAAATTACCGACCTACTTTTGAGTTATACAAAGAAATTATTCAAAACAAAATAAAGTCACCTTTACCAACCGATTTTTTTGCTGAATTCTCCAAACATTACCCATTAGGCATAATGTCATTAGATGGAGATATATTGGTAAGGGATCCATTACAAACAAATGGATCTTATTTAGAGTGTGTAGGAAATGTACCAGTTAATTCGATGGTGTATTTATTACACAGCAATCGAAATAAAATGATTATTGCAAGTGACAAAACAGCGCGAGATGTAGCACAACAAAGTACATCAAAAACCCTTTTATTATTTGACTGTGTTACTCGAGATCTATTATTCGGTGAAGATATTGGAGATGAGCTTGAAGCGATACAAAGTCCTTTCCCTAACACCTGTTTAGTCGGCGCAATGGCTCTAGGAGAAATAGCAAATACTGGAAATGGTTCAATTCGTTTACTTAATAAATCAACTGTTCTTGGCTCATTTTAAACGGTAGGAAAATTTATGAATATAGCGATGCATATAATGTCGATTCAGCATCAATTAGTATTAGCAATAGATAACGATTCCGACTTAAAAAAAATGTTACACCAATTTTTGAGCCTTTGTAGCCTGTCTTTAAATTCCACTAATAGTCATATTTTTCTTATAAAAGATAACAATAACAATCCAACATACCAAACAGATAAAAACAATAAGATCTTATTAAATCATTATGTTAGCTTCCCGATGAAAAAAAATGGATTGTTATCGAGTAAAGATAAAAATTTATCAATTTTAGTTAACCAATTTTTCCAAAACAATAGCAATAGCAATACACAAGAGCAACAAGTTGAATCGACGTTATATCATTTTTTTAAAATAGGTGATTTTGGTGTATTAACAATTGAACGAAAACAAAGTTTAGATCAAGCTATTCAAAATGCGCTTACACCTGTCTTAAACAAACTAGCTATTAGCACGATTGCTGCCATTAACCATCACTCCCTTGTTATAGAAATAAAAAACCGTAAACGAGTGGAAGAAAAAATAACTTACCAAGCATCACACGACTTTCTCACTGGTCTTTACAATAGAATGAAAATTCAAGAGTTTTTAGCTAAAGCAATTGATAACTGTATATACCAGGAACAAACTGCTGCCATATTACTGATTAATTTAACTGGGTTTAAAAATATCAATGATGTAATGGGTTACCACGTAGGAGATGAAGTACTAAAACAAGCTGCGATTAGACTGAAAAAATTAATCAATAAAATGGGGATAGTCGCCAGGTTTAATGGGCATGAGTTTATTATATTAATAGAAAATTTACCTCTTAATAACATCAAAGCTCAATCGATCATTAATAAAGTGATTGTCGATATTGTGGATGCAATGGAAATCCCCTTTGAGTTCGTAGAAGGAAGGTTTTCTTTATCTTGTTTTATTGGTTATGAAACTTTTAATAGCAACTCAAAAGGAGTTCAAGATATCCTTAAAAATGCCAGTATAGCAGTATATGAGGCTTTCAAAAGAGGGAAGGATAAAGCATTACTTTACGATGAAACCATGTCTAAACAGCTAAATAATTACATCAGTTACACCAAAGAAATAAAGCAGGCATTAATCCTTAACGAATTTGAGCTACATTACCAACCTCAATATGACCACTTAAATAATATTATTGGCGCAGAAGCTTTATTGCGTTGGAATAATCCTCTACGCGGTTATGAGTCTCCTGCTATTTATATTCCTATCGCGGAAGAAAGTGACTTGATAATGCAGATTAGTCGTTACGTTTTACAACAGGCATGTGAAGACATTAAAAAATTACAACGACTCTCTCTACCAAGCTCATTTAAACAAATATCAATTAATATAAGTGCAAAACAATTAGCAAAGCATGATTTTGCAGATACCATTATTAGCGCAGTAAAAGAGCATAAAATATCTCCTAAACATTTAAAGGTAGAGATAACAGAAAGTATCATGATGGGTGATATTGATTTATCAATCACCTGTTTAGAAAAACTGCATCAATTTGGTGTAGAGTGCGCAATTGATGATTTTGGTACCGGTTACTCTTCGTTAGCTTATTTAAAACGTTTACCTGCAAGCCTACTTAAAATAGACCGTTCCTTTGTCACTGATATTAATACCGATACCAGTAACCTTGCCATTGCAAGTATGATTATAGAACTGGCTAAAAGCTTAAATATGCAAGTCATTGCTGAAGGTGTAGAAACTAAGCAGGAGTTAGAGTCTTTAATAAACTTAGGCTGTTACCAATATCAAGGATACTATTTTAGTCATCCTTTAACGTTTAATAAATTAATTGAATGTTTTAATACACCTAAATTCGCATAATACAACCGATAAAAGGTCGATAAACTTTTATATTTCCCCCTTACTTCTCTCACTTATAAGTTAAATTCAATATTCATTTAACTCTAAAAAATAAGGAAAGAACGGATAAATTCTATAGGTTAAACCAAGCAACTTATTCATGAATATTCATAAATTTAATCAAGTAAGTATATGTTCAGCACTCTACATAAAAAAGGCGATGAGAGTATAATTTCGTCGCCTTTTTAGCTTATATTATAAATGTAATACCAATCACACTAATTAACTGATCTATTTTACTGGTTAAAATAACTTATTTCTTCGTTGTAAATTTCGTAAAGGGAACAGCCATTAATGAATTAACATGTTTTAGTTAATTCACCGATAGAAGATTAACGAAGTTAATCTTCGAAAGGCCTCAATTTACGCCTTAAACTAAGTCATTTTTCCTGCACAAAATTTAGATCACTTATTTAATGTAATCAGTATAAAATGTCATCCACTTAAGCTTATCTGAACTCTGACACTTCAAATTTTTGCACAATATCTTTAATTTCTTTACGTTCTAATACGTAGTCGATGCTGCGAATTAATAAAGGTTTTGATAAATCGTCTTTACTAATCACATCAATAATTTCATTTGATAAAAACTCTTTATCCATTATTGATTCGTTTTGACCAGACAGTAATATAATAGGCGTATCGACATTTTTATATTTCATTGCCTTAACAAAATCTTCAGCTGTATTAGCACCTAATTGATAATCAAGTAGGCAGACATCCACTTTCATTCTTCCTGCAAGCTCAATCGCTTCTTCTAGTGTTTTAGCTTCGACGATAGTGTACGAACGATCCTCAGACTCTTTAAAGTATCTTTGTACTCGTAAGCGGTCAATTGCATCATCGTCAATCACCATCACTGTGACGTGCTGATTCATTTCTATACGGTGATGTAATCGCTTAGATCGGTTAAGTAATAAAGTTTTAAATTGCTGCTGTGACTGTGCCAACGCATTTTCAATAAATTTCAATCTAGAAATATTAGTGATGGTGATTAACACTCCCTGTTGAGAGATAGATTCATCATCATTAACAGTATAAGGTGCCATGCGTATTAGAGCAGCCTCTCCTGATTTAGTTAAAATATCTTGCTCTACAACTTCACCTTTAGTACTTACATTTTCTATTTGAGTCAGTAAATCATCATAATCTAATTCATGTGATATATGATGAATAGGTCGACCAATATCTGACGTACGTAAATTAATGTAATTAGCTGAATGCGGTGTATATTTACGAATTGTTAAGTGCTCATCTAAGAAGAGAATACCAATATTAGTGGAGTTGATAACATTATCCAAATCCATATTAGCCTCAGTCAACTGAGATATTTTCTCTTGATACTCACTATTTACAGTATATAACTCTTCATTAACCGACTGTAACTCTTCATTGGTGCTTTGCAGTTCTTCATTTGAAGACATGAGCTCTTCATTTGCGGATTGTAACTCTTCGTTAGTCGTTTCTAGTTCTTCAATTGTCACTTGCAAGTGTTCTTGCTTTTTAATTAACTCTTGCTCTAAATCATAAATACGTTGGAGTGATTGCTCACCTCCATCAAAGGTAATGGATTTAGGTGACTTCTTAACTACTTCACCTTCTTCATGAATAATAAATTGAAGAATATATGAACGAGGGGAAGTTTGATGATCACTTTGTTTAACCATAAACACAGCAAGATCTATAAACGTAGCGACACCATCAAATGTGCAAGCCACATCACTATAAAAAACATCTTCTTCATTTTTTTCGCAACGATATAATGCTGTAGATACGGCAATAGCCAAATCATCACAAATCATATCTTTAATGTTGATGCTTACTTTGCCTCGTCCTAATCCTTTTGTATAACGAGTCATATCACCATAAACATGCACAGCATCAAAATTGTCATTCAGTACAATACTGTCCGGTGCATAATGTTCTATAAGACGCTCCATCACCGTATTATATTTATTATTAATAACCATTCTAGTCGGATGAACTTGTGTTGCTGAAACGGTTGAAAGCATAGGGCTAACAATATTTTGCTTAAGAGAAGATGGTTGCTTCATGGGTAACCTTGCTGCACTCGCCTTTTGAAAAATGCGAGTTCGCTCATCAACAACTTCAAAATGAACGCTCATTTCTCCTAAAGACTCTGAATTGCCCAAAAATAAAAAACCATGCTGCTGTAATGCAAAATAAAAGGATAAAAACACTTTTTGTTGAGCAGTATGTTGGAAGTAAATTAACGCGTTTCGACAACTTAATAAGTTAATGTTTGAAAATGGGGGATCTTCAATCATATTATGTTGAGCAAAAATAACCATTTTACGTAACTTAGCAGATACGACATAAGCATTGCCAGTAGGCTCAAAATAATTATTTATTCTATCTTTAGATATATCTTGAACTATTTCAGCGGCATACACACCTGTGCTTGCTTCAGCAATAGCATCTTCATCGACATCGGTTGCGAATATTTTAACGCGCCTATCTATTTGATATTTTTCTTTAGCTTCATCAAAAAGAATAGCAATTGAATAAGCCTCTTCACCCGATGAGCAACCTGCAATCCAAAGACGAATAGGGTCGGTGCCATTACCAGAGGTTAGTACTTTGTGTATCGCGACTGTAGTTAATTTATCAAATGCTTCATCGTCTCTGAAAAAACGAGTCACGTTAATTAATAACTCTTTGCTTAAAATAGACACTTCACGTGGCGAGTTATTAAGCAAACGTAAATAAGCATCTAATGTTTTTAATTGATTGATGCCTAAACGCCTTTCAATTCGACGCGAAACGGTTGAGGGTTTATATTGTGCAAAATTAATGGAAGATTGGTTTTTTAATATTTTAAAAATTTCTGCTAATGCATCATTATCACCATCAGAAGCAATAAAAGAGCTAACAGGTAAGTCCCCTTTTATTGAAGGATGATTCATAAAATTAACTAAGCTTTTCCCCATTTCACTTGGACGTAACACCATATCAGCTAAACCTGTTTGATATGCGCTAGTAGGCATACCATCAAATTTAGCTGAATCAGGTTTTTGTATGACGACTAATCCGCCAGCTTCTTTCATTGCACGAATACCACGGGTGCCATCTGTTCCAGTACCGGATAAAACAATACCAATACCTTTATGCTGTTGGTCTTCTGCTAAAGAACGTAAAAACACATCAATTGATAAGTGCGGTAACCGATCGGGCATTTGCTCTGAGAGCAATAACTTACCTTCAGTAATCAACATATTTTTACGAGGCGGCATTAAATAGATTGCATTAGCTTCAATAGTAATACTGTCTGTCACTTCGAAAATAGGCATATCAGTAAATTTTATTAATAATTCAGACATCATGCTTTTATAGTCAGGAGAAAGGTGTTGAACAACAATGTAAGTCGCACCAGTATCACTTGGTAAATTACCAAAAAAATCTTGTAATGCTTCTAAACCACCTGCTGAAGTACCAATACCAACAACATGTGAAGGAGCTAAATTTTCTTTTTTTTCAGTTTGGGTCACATGTTTCTCACTATGAATAATTTAAATTAAATAGATTTATAATTAGCGTACTATCAACAAAAAATAGTCTGACTAACTTGTTAAGCATTCGATTTTTTGTGAGATTTTAGTAACTCACTCGCTTTGTTTATTGATAAAGGTTTATGAAAATAATAACCTTGGTGGCAAATACAACCTTGTGCAATTAACCAATCCTTCGTTTGTATATCTTCAACCCCCTCCGCTATTAAACCTAAATCGAGCATTTTTCCTAAACCAATAATAGCTAATACAATTTTTTCTGCACCAGAATCCTGTAAAACATCCTGTATAAAGCTGCGATCTATTTTTATGTAATTAAGAGGCATCTGACGTAATAAACCCAGAGACGAATAACCTGTGCCAAAATCATCAAGTGCAATTAAAAAACCAGCCGCTTTTAGTGCGCGTAAGTTTTCACCAGCAATCGTCGGGTCTTGTATAAAAGCAGTTTCAGTCACTTCAAGGGTAAACCAACTAGGGTCTATTTTTTCTTTTTTAAATAGAGCGATAATAGAGTCTGAAAATTCTATCAAATGTAATTGCTTAACAGATAAGTTGACTGCAATTTTTTGAGGGGCAACAAGCAGTCCCTCAGCTATCCACATTTTGACTTGTATAATCACTTCATAAAACAACCACTCTGAAAAGTTTTGTATTAAGCCATTTTCTTCCATGGTTTTAATAAAAACATCTGGACCGATGAAACCCATGTCTGAATTTGACCATCTAGCTAATACTTCGAATCCCATTATACTGCCAATGTTGGCATTCATTAATGGTTGAAACACAAAAGAAAAGCCTGTTTTTTGTGGATGGTTTAAATCATCGGTTAAATAATGTAATAGAGATAAATCTTTTTCTAAAACAGGGTCATAAAAACAAAATTGGTTTCGTCCTAGATCTTTTGCTTTATATAAAGCCAAGTCCGCTTTTCTTAATATATCCGCAGGGGAAACGTTATGCTCGGTTGCGATTGAAACACCAACACTGCAGGATAAGACCATACTTTTATTTTCAATAGTAAAAGGCAGATTAACCGCACTCACTATTTTATTTGCAATAGGAGAAATGACATTTTCTGAAGAAATATCTGTAAAAATAATAGCAAATTCGTCACCACCTAAACGCGCAATCGAATCTTCATCCCTTACCACCGATTTTAAACGTTCAGCGACTTCTTGAATAACGATATCACCGACATGGTGTCCTAATGTGTCGTTAATATTTTTAAATCGGTCTAAATCTAAAAACATTAAAGCGGTTATTCCATGACGAGGGACTCTGGCTAATGCCAACGTTAATCGATCAGTAAAAAAAGCACGATTAGATAATCCAGTTAAATGGTCATAATTGGCCATTTTTTGTAATTTTTGAGAATTAGACCGTTCATCTGAAATATCAGACATAGTAAAAATTAACCCTGTTAACTCAACACGATCATTAAATAATCCAACTGCATTCATCGAAACCCATAAACTCTTTCCTGCAACAGTTATTAATTCAATTTCGCCTTTAAAATCGTTTGTGTGTGAAACTGCACGAATAATTTCAGATAATATTTCATCAGTATTTAAGGTTTTGATAGATGATAACCATCCTTTCCCTAAAGACTGTTGATTATTTTGGCTTGTATATTTAGTCCACGTTTTATTAACATATGAACAATTAAAGTCTTTATCTACTTGTAATATCGCCATTGGTACAACACTAGTTAAAGCATTAAAACGCTGTAAACTTGCGTTATAAACAGCATGATTAACATCTACCTCTGTTTTTTCGTTAATCATCAAGCCAAAACATTGGCGACCAAAGTAAGCTATGTCAAATAAATGAATATCGACCGTGACAGATTGGTATGAATTTAATATTAATGGGACATTTTGCCATTCTTGCTTATCAAGATGCCCTAAAAAAGACATTTTACTAATTGCCGTTAATAAACGAAACGCAATGCTGGGTAACGTGCTGTTAATTAACTTATCCATCACAGGCCAACCACGTTCTAAATTCGAGTTAAATAAACGGTGCGCTGCTAAATTTGATTTTAAAACTTTAAACTCATCATCAAAAAGAAAGGTAGGATGAAATGTATTTTTTAACATGGAATCTAAGATCTTTTGACTTTGATCTTGAAGTTTATTGGATGTTAAATCACGTCGGGTTTTAATAGGTAAGGATTTTGCCGCACGCTTCTTATTTTTAAGTAAAGTAATAGTCGCTAATAAAAAAGGAGTTACATCAATAAGATCTTTTGAACGTACAGAAAGCTCTATATTGACTAAGATAATAACCGCATATACCTCATTACCTTCACCAATTGGAATATAACGTAAATTATCAATGTATTCGTTATTCAATAAGTCATCATAAACACTTTCTTGTCCTTTATGACAAAACAAGTCTTCTGATAAACACGGCTTATCCATAAAATAATCTGTTAAGTCTTTATTCAGTTTATTTTTAATTGGTTCGAAGAGCTGTTCAGGAGCAGTAACTGTTTGAGTATCTACATTAATTAAATAGGGCGGTAAATCATTCTCAACTAAAAAACCTAATGCATAGTCTGAATTATTAATTCTTGCTAATTTATCAACACAATGTTCGAGTATGTAGTTATCTGATTTACTTATTTGTTGTGATTTCACACTACCTCTGAAGTATTAATTTCATGATGAATTTAGCAAAAAAAATATTTAAATAAAATAACATAGTTATTCAATTAAAATAATATTGATCAATATGATCCACTTTATTGTTTAAAAGTTCATTTTTATAAAAATTTATTATACAAAACACCGAATAACTATATTTAGCTCATAAATTATATCTAGCATTCTAAACGGGTTATTTTGGCAACATGACAACTCGCCAATAACAATCAAGTAATTGAATTACTCTATCAAACCCACCTTTGACATCTGACTTAACAATATACCCAGCTATATTTTCGTTATACGCAGCGACCAAGTCTTCATCTGCTGACGATGTAGTCAGTACAAAAATAATCGTGTTTTTTAAGTTTTCATCTTTACGTATATTTTGTAGAAACTCTATCCCGCCCATAATTGGCATATTCAGGTCCAATAAGATCAAATAAGGCCTTTGTACTATACTTGGATCACGTAGCAGTTCTAATGCTTCTAATCCATTTTTTGTTCTAACAATTGGGTTCGCTAATTTAAGTTTCTTAAAACCTCTTTCAACTGCTTTAGCATCAATATCATCGTCTTCTACCAACAAAATACTGACTTCGTTATACTTTTCACTCATGATTATTTATTCCTTTATTTATTGCTGACTGGCTTTATTCAGTAATTTCCTTCGGCCAAGTAAAGTAAAAAGTACACCCTTGACCTTCACTTGATTCGATTCTTACTTCTCCAGAATAATGTTCAACAATTTTCTTAATCAACGCAAGTCCCATACCACTTCCCTCCGCTTCATCTCGTGGTCTTAAAGTTTTAAACATTTTGAATATATCTTCTTGGTATTGCAAAGAAATTCCAGGCCCATCATCTTTAATGCTAAATTCATAAAACAGTCCTGTATCTATACAGCCAACTTCAATGCATCCCTCTTCTTTATGATGGTGCTTTATGGCATTACTCAACAAGTTTCGTATCACTTGTTCAAAAGGAGCTTTAAAGGTTGAAAAAGTAGGTAACTGATCGTTAATCGTTAAAGTAAAGCCATTTAAAGGTGCAACTAACATAAATAAGTCATTCACTAACATATGACTATTAATAACTGAAAAACTTACTTTTTGATGATTAGCTCGAGAATAAGTTAACAAATCGCTTAACAGTGTTTCTAAACGTCCTATTCGATTTCGCATCATCTTAAGATGATCAGGTATTTCTTCTAAATTACCTTCTTCAATATCTTCAACAACCCAAGTTGCTAATTGGTCAATACCACGTAATGGTGCTTTTAAATCATGTGATGCGACATAAGCAAAGTCATCCAGATCTTTGTTAGAGCGAGCAAGATCAATAGAGCGTTGCTCAGCTAGTACTTTAGCGCTCTCAGCTTCTTTCATTAAACGAGATAAGAGTACTCGCTGGGTTTTTAATTCAACAACATGAGCCTTTAATTCTGTATTTTTATCAGCTAAAGATTGCGTTCTTTTTACCACAGTCTTTTCTAATCGATGATTTTGATTTTTTAATTCATCACTTAAAACTGTTATATTTTTCGCTCTAATAACAGCGACTTGTAAAGCATAAACTGCAAAGGCTAATAATAAACTAATAACAGTGCCACTTGCTAAAATCCATTTAATAACAGAAGGAGATTCTATATCTTTTAATAAATCCTCACTTAATGCCATGTTTAATTGCCACTTACGATCCGGAATAGTTAAATCAAAACTAAAAAATGGATTCTGGTTATCCCGCCCATAAAGTAAACTGCCATTTTCTTTGTTAATATCCAATAAAGTCAGCTCTAGACCTTCAATATCGGCACGTGCTTTAGTATTTTCCATCAAGGTAGCAATTCTAAAAACACCCGTCGTATAACCTAATATGCCATCAATACGTTGTTCAACATTACCAATAGGAAAACCTTGTTTATAGACTGGTGCAATAATTAAAAAACCAGCTGAATCGTCAAATTGTTGTACTAATTGAATTTTTGATGTGGTGACCATTTTCCCACTATTTCGGGCAAACTCTAATGAGCGACGACGTACATCATTACTATTTAAGTCAAAGCCAATGGCTTTATTATTGAAATCATAAGGGCTGACATATGCAACAGGCGTGTAATAAGGTTTAGTTTTACTAGTAACTAACTTCCCTTCTTTGTTGTTTTCTGTGATATTGAAGTTTACATGTTGTGTTTTTAATAGTGCTTCAAACTCTTTTCTTTCATTGCCTTTTATTAAAGGCACCCAACTCAGCGCTTGAATATAAACACGACTTTTTATATCCAAAACCTCCATATATTGATTAAATTCATCCTGAGATAAGTGTTCTTCGTTTGCACTATAAAAAGCCTGTAAGCCTTGTAAGTCATTAACTGATTTATCAATTGCATCCTGAAAACGAATAGAGATTTGCTCTGCTGTATTCTCTATTTTTAAATAGCTCTCTGTTTTTAATTGATTACGGACTTGTACCGAGACTGAATAGGTACTTACAATACCAACACAACTTATAATAATAGCTAAAATTAGAGACTTAATAGAAATTGAGTTCACCTTTAAAATCCTTTTAAACACATAAATTGTATATTCACAATTCGATTATGGTGGGTAAATTGGTATAAGACAGAGGTGATATCAAATGAACGTTACTGACGTATATCTATATAAGTAATTTTTTAATAATTATATATTTTAAATTACCTAACATCTATTTTATATCATTTATTCTAGTGTTAGATCATGAGTAAGTATAGCTAATATAAAAATCATTTAATAAAGTTATCCTTATGAAAGAATAAAGAAAGTTATTGATAGTAAAAACGGTTTAAGAAATCAAAAATGACATTAAAAGTAAGGGTTTAAGGTAACGATTAAACAACAGTTTATCGAGTGGGTAACGAATTTAAGAGAAAAAAAACCCCTAACGAATTAGGGGTTTGAAATTATAAAACTATATTAACGATTAACGTTCTACAGCTACTTTACGAGTTTCTTCGATATTGATTTCAATACGACGATTCATTTTGCTTGCTTCGGCAGTGTTACTTGAATCAAGTAAGTTTGTTTCGCCGTGGCCAATAGCAGTAAGACGTGAAGCATCAACACCGTATTCAGATGTTAGTAAACCAGTAATCGCATCAGCACGTTTTTGTGATAGCTTTTGGTTGTAGCTAGCTTTACCTACTGCAGAAGTATAACCATCAACAGTAATGTTTACGTGTGGGTATTGCTTAAGGAAAGCAGAAACTTTAGCAAGTTCAGAGTAGTACTCAGATTTTACAACAGCTTTGTTGTTATCAAAGTTAACTAATAAACGGTAAGAAAGACGTTCTTTTTCAAAAATAGTACAACCTACTTCATCAACTTTATCATTGATTGGTGTAGCTGCACATTGGTCTTTACCATCAACAACGCCATCTTTGTCAGTATCGATTGCAACAGGTGCAACGTAAGCAACAGGCTGAGGTTTAACTGGAACAACTTTTTCATTAGTATCAAAGAAGTAAACAATACCTACTTGAGCAATAGCATCAGCGTAGTTTCCATCAAATTGGTAGCTTCCTTTACCTTCAACGTAACCTGCAAATTGGTCAGTGAAGTATTGACGATAACCAAGACCAACATTAAGAGCAGCTTCTGTATCAGTATTAAAATCTAAAGCGTTAAGACCACCTAATAGGTAAAGGTTTTTCTCTGTAGGGAAGAAAAGTGCATCTAAGCCGTATTTATTAATACCTTGAATGTTACTACCACGCTTAAGTTCAGCTTCAAAGCGAGAGTAAGATAAACGAAGTTCTACAGGAGCAGAAAGACGGTAACCTAATTCAGCACCGTAACCACCTGCACGGTTAAATGAACTAGTGTTTAAACGATCGCTATCAGCTTCTAAATAAGCTCCGTGTAAACCACCGTAAACATTACCTACTAGTGTTTCAGCATCTGGTTGAGCTGCATTAGCTGCAGAAAACTGAGTAAGTAATAATGTGCTAACAAGAAGTGAGGTTTTATGTTTCATCATATCGGTATTCCATTTGATTAGTTAATTGAGTAAAAAAGTGATTATCTTTATATATAAACACTTAAAAAACACAATAAAAAATAATAATTTTAGCAAAAAATATCATTCTGATATTTAATTTGCAAATTAAATGCTGGCAAGGTCAAGAATATAAACACTTCCCAAAGGTTCTTCAAAAAACTGTCCTTTATTACCAATGTATTTAATAAACTTAATTAGTAATAAACCAATTTAAAGTCAAATTAAAAACAAAGTAAAACATAAAAACATCTCACTAGTGGTATAAATATTTTAGTATTCATTATTTAATGCGATATAAAAATAATGATAAATAAAATAACTAGCATGCCCAAGTATAGGATAAAAATTCTAAGAACGGTCTATTATAAAGCAAATTTAATAAACGTATAATACTTTGTTATATCTCTACTTAGAATTTTTAAAGTAGCTAAAATTAAAGTCTATAAAAGGACAGCGACAAAAGAACAATAAGATTGTCTAACAGACAGTACGTAAATAAGATTAAATAAGATTAAATAAGATCACTATTTAATTAAAAATAATTAAAAGTTAGATATTGGATTGATTAATATCAGTTTTTTTGTGAGATAAAGGAATGTATTTATACTTATCTTTAATCAGTATAAAAATATCTTTATTTTTAGAGGAAGCTATTTACCGAGTACAACTTGCCAAAAATACGGGGTAAGTTAGCCTTTGCTATAAAATTTATTTTTTATAAAAAACGTTTTTGCAGAGAATTAACACGGATTTAAGATCTACATATATAAATAATAGTCAAAAAAGACGCTTTATTCGGTGTGGTGTACAAATGATAGCAAATAATATAATGCCTAAATATTACTCGCTATCTTAATTTCAATTTAAAACGACAGCTAATTTATATGAGTTGATTGATACCAAAGTAAATAAACTCATTTATTTTGTATGAGGTGATACTTACATAAGCATCACCTCATACAAACATAGTGCTAACGTTTTCTTAATTCAAATAAATCAGTTCGTCTATCTTTTAGATTTTTCACACTACCAAACTGATGCAACTCTTTTAATAAGTAAAGATCGACATCCGCAATCAATATCATTTCAGTATTAGGTGTTGCTTCAGCTTTAACGCCATTAGCAGGGAAAGCAAAATCACAAGGTGTAAATACAGCAGACTGTGCATATTGTATGTCCATATTATGCACTTTAGGTAAGTTACCTACCCCACCTGCAATAGCCACATAACATTCATTTTCAATAGCTCGAGCTTGTGAACAAGCCCTTACACGTGAATAGCCGTTTTGTGTATCAGTTAAGAACGGCACAAATAAAATATCCATACCATCATCGGCTAAAATTCGGCTTAACTCAGGAAACTCTGAGTCATAACAGACCAATACACCAATTTTTCCACAGTCAGTGTCAAAAGCTTTAAGCTGAGTCCCACCTTCCATTCCCCACACTTTAACTTCATCGGGTGTTACATGGAGTTTTTCAAAGCGCTCTTTAGTGCCATCTCTGCGACATAAATAACCAACGTTATACAGTCGATCATCAACAATTTCAGGCATGCTACCTGTAATAATATTAATATTGTAACTGATCGCCAAATCGGTAAATTTCTGTACGATTGTTTCTGTATGTTTCGCTAATTCACGAATCGCCTGAGGTTCACTGATATGGTTATTTTCAGCCATTAATGGTGCATTAAAAAATTCAGGAAATAATGCAAAATCAGAACGATAACCAGCGACAGCATCAACGAAATACTCAACTTGTTCCATTAACTCATCAAGATTTTTATATGAACGCATTTGCCATTGTATTAGACCAAGACGTACTAATTTCTTAGTAGGAACCGTTTCTTTATTTGGCTTTTCATAATAAATATTACTCCACTTCAACAATACTGCGTAATCATTAGAGCCATTATCACCTTCAAGGTAACCCTTTAAAATTCTCGCAGGATGAAAATCATTAGAAATTTGAAAGTTTAAAACTGGATCGTGGATCTCTTTGCGTTTTACTTTTTCAATGTATTCTTTAGGCGAGATTTTATCGGCATATTTATGATAATTTGGAATACGCCCACCGAAAGTAATGCCTTTTAAGTTTAATCTTTCACACAACTCTTTACGGTAATCGTAAAGACGTCGTCCAAGTCTTAAACCGCGAAACTCTGCTTTAATGAAAACATCAATACCGTATAACGTATCGCCATAAGATGTATGCGTATTGAAAGTATCATTACCAGTAATTTCGTTATAAGTATGCGCTTCTTCAAAGGCATCGTAATCAACTCTAATAGACAAGGCACAACCAGCAATATGGTCGTTAACCTTAATAACGATTTGTCCTTCGGGAAACTTATTAATCAAGGTTTCAATCTGATGCTCTTCCCAGTATGGGTCAGCAAGACTAGTATAAGCGTCAATCATGGCCGCTTTCAGTTCTTGATAGTCATCAAGACTTAAAAATGATAATTCTACATTCTCTATGTTTTGCATTAAAAAAACCTACAGTGAGTATAAAGGTCTGAGTATATTTTAGTTTTTCATTTGTTTACAGAGAATAACAATATAAAAAATAAGAACAGTATGATCTGTATATACGATCAAATATAAAGTCATTAGAAATTATTATTCTTTGCTACAAAACCTTAATACTCTGCTCTTTTACAGTGCATGTTTTGCACTAAGAAAGAAAAAATAGCGTTAAAAATTTATCTAACACTTCATGAAAAAAAATAACCTACTGTTTTATATGAAACTTTATCCACTTAAAAATATGGCACGTTCGTTGCAAAAATAACAAATAAAGTTTCGATCGTTTCACTTAGCGTTATAAAAATATATAATCTCAAACATTAACCAGCTTTTGACTAATAAATATTTACCTAAATCACTTATTAGAAATAGGTTAAGACTTAAATCACTCTCTCTGAAACAAAAGTACAGTAAATTTTCTAAGTTATTTGAAATAATATAAAAAATAAAAGGACAATCAGTGAAAGGAAAAGGAATGGAAAATGACACACAATAGCCACTCATTAATCGATAGAATAAACCATCATTACTCTGAATTAACAGCGAATAGTCGTCGCTTAGCTGACTATTTACTGCTTAATCCAGAGAAAATTCTGATCATGTCAACCAATGACATAGCTGAAGAGTGTGCAGTTTCTAAAACCAGTGTTAGTCGTTTTATTCGCCGTTTAGGTTATGCAGATCATCTGTCATTGCGTAATGAGCTCTTACAAGTCCGGGAAAGCGGTGAACCCGTATTAACCAAGACATTGGAAAATTGTGATTTTCATCAAGAGATCCAAGCACTAGAGCTTTTACGTGAACAAATCAACAATACCGATCTCGAGCCTCTTATACACAATCTTGCTAATGCACCACGCATTAAAATTATCGGTTACCGCAACAGTTACCCATTAGCGATGCATTTTCGACAACAATTAATGCAATGTCGTGGCAACGTAGAATTACTGCCTTTACCCGGACAAACGATAGGGGAAGATTTAGCCGCGATTGAAGAAACTGACTTTGTGATTGTGATAGGCATCCGTCGACGAGTTAATCACTTTTCTAACATGCTAGAACAATTACAGGATAACAAAACATTATTGATCACTGATCAATCGGGGCAAAAATATGCATCGAGAGCGAGTCATCTATTGATATGCCACATGAATAATGAAACACCACTCGATAGTTATTCAGTACCAATGAGCTTAATTTCTCACTTGGTTAATAATACTTATCAATTACTAAAAGGGAATGCCACCAAAGTTAGCAGCAAAATAAGTGTCAACTACTCAAAACTCAATGAATTAGAGTAGTTAACTGAATAATCAAACGGATCGAAAGAGTATATAAATAGATGATAAATATTATAAGTAAGCTTAAAAAAGAATGGTTTTTAGTGGGCATGGTCGTGGCAATTGCATTAGCAGCCATTAGTGCCGATGTAGGTAAAAGCGGTGGTTTAATTCATCTTGATAAAATCACTGGTATTGGAGTCGCCATTGTATTTTTCCTGCATGGTTTAGGGCTATCACCATCAGCCATTAAAGCAGGTATTAGTAACTGGCGCATGCATATTTATATCCAGCTAGCGACCTTCGTTGCTTACCCATTACTTTGGGTTATTTTTGGGGATGTTTTCTTAGCTTATATGCCAGCTGCTTTAGCCTTTGGTTTTTGTTATCTATTTGTTTTGCCAAGTACGATTTCATCTTCAGTAGCAATGACCAGTGTCGGTAAAGGTAATGTACCTGGCGCTATCTTTAATGCATCGCTTTCAAGCATTTTAGGAATTTTTATTACACCATTATTAATCCAAGCATTTATGGGATTTGAAGGTGTAGAGCTAGACTTAATGGCATCAATCATTTCTATTTCAAAATTATTATTATTACCAATGATTCTTGGTCAATTAGCACGTCCATTATTATTAAAATTTGCACAAAAACATAAATCGGTGGTCAGTAAAGTTGATAAATATGTCATCTTATTAATTGTTTATAACGCTTTTTGTGACTCTGTAGCAAACGGTATATGGAGCACATTCACAATAGAAATGCTGATTACCTCAATCGTTATTTGTATCGTAGTGCTGTTATGTATGGTGCACCTTATTCAATGGGGAGCACGCCGCAGTAAATTCGAACGAGCTGATGAAGTCGCTGTTGTTTTCTGTGCAACTAAAAAAACCCTTGCTGCTGGTATTCCAATGGCCACTGTTATTTTTGGTAGTAACCCAGATCTTGGGATGATCTTGTTACCTATCATGTTGTATCACCCAATTCAGATATTCTATTGTGCAATATTAGCTAGCCGCTATGCAGCACAAAGCGAACAAACGAAACCAGCTTCAAGTAACTAGTTATTTAGATACACTAAATATTAACAACATTATATAAAAGGAACTTTAAATATGAATGAAACAACAACTAAAGACACTCGTGTTTATTGCATCCAAGGCCCAAGCAACTTAACTGCAACGGCTGAAGGCGTGCTTAGTGAATTAACATTTGTATTTAAAGACTTATTTGATGTGAAAGGTTATACCACAGGAGCAGGTAACCCAGCTTGGTTAACAAGCCATGAGCCAGCACAACAAACGGCTAGCCTAATTAAAAAACTACTAGGCCAAGGCGCTAATTGTGTAGGACGTGTACAAACTGATGAATTAGCTTATAGCTTAAATGGTCAAAATATTCATTACGGTACGCCAGTGAACCCTCTTGCACCTGGTTGTTTACCCGGCGGTTCTTCAAGTGGTAGCGCAGTTGCTGTTGCTAACGGTGAAGCAGACTTCTCAATTGGAACTGATACCGGAGGTTCGGTACGTGTTCCAGCAAGCTATTGTGGTTTATTTGGCTTGCGCCCGACACTGGGAAAATTAGCCTTAGACAATACTTTTGAGCTTGCCAAAAGCTTTGATACCGCAGGTGTTTTTAGCAAAGACTTAACCATGTTATCCACTGTGTTTAATGTATTGGTAGAGCAAAAACAACTAGGGCAAAAAGCGACAACACTTTACCTTGATAGCACCTTAGCAAATCAACTTAGCCCACAAAGATTAAGTGGGCTCAAGCATTGGTGTGTAGAAGCGAATATCGAATTATTAAGCTGTAACCTATTAGCCGATACAGAACAAACTCTTGATGGCTTAAGTTTATTATTCCGCACTATCCAAGGCTTTGAAATTATTGAAGGGCATGACGCTTGGTTAACAGAGCATGGCGATTCATTAGATCCCTCTATTATGCAACGTGTCATTTGGGCACGCACTATTACTCAACAACAATATATTGAAGCGAAAGAACAACAACATACATTCCAACAAAAGCTCTTGTCTCTATTTGATGAGATGCACGGATTATGGATATTACCGACGACACCCGGTGGTCCACCAGCACTGACAATGGCAGGTGATGAATTAGCTGAATATCGTTCACAGTTAATGGGATTAACCAGCATTGCTGGTTTAGCAGGTTTCCCACAATTACACCTACCGATGCAAGGTCTAACGGAAGGTCCTTGTGGTTTCTCGTTAATGAGTATTGCAGATAAAGAAGCTGACTTGATCGAAACGGGTTTTAGCTTATGGCAAGGAGAATAACAAAATGGCATTTCAAACCTCATTTACCGCACCTCATTATAAAGCAGCGCAAGCTGGGCAAGCAATATTAGACGCAGGCGGGACCGCTAGTGAAGCAATGGTTGCAGCTGCGGCAATGGTAACCGTGCAATATCCACACATGAACAGTATTGGTGGTGATGGATTCTGGCTCATTTGTAAAGCAGGTGAAAAACCAATCGCGATTGATGCTTGTGGCGCAGCGGCACTGAATATAGATGTTGAAAGCTATCGCCAACAAGCGGATGAGCTACCAGAAAGTGGCGGTAATGCAGCATTAACCATGGCAGGTACCATTGCGGGATGGCAACAAGCGTTAACGTTAAATACAGGTAATCACACATTAAACGCACTACTTAAACCCGCTATTGATGCCGCTGAACAAGGTATTGAGATAACGCAAAGTCTAGTCGATGCCAGCGAAAAGACCTTCTCTCGTTTAAGCCATTTAAGTGCTTTTTCAGAACGTTTTTTGAATCAAGGTGAAGTACTAAAAGTAGATGATAAGCTGACTAACCAACCGTTAGCAGAGACCTTTAAACACTTGGCAAAAGCAGGTTTAGATGATTTCTATCGTGGTGAACTGGCACAGCAAATGGCAGATCAACTTGCTGAAGCAGGCAGCCCATTAACCTTAGACGATTTTCATCAATACCAAGCAACAGTATCAACACCCTTGACCGTCGATATTTCAAAAGGCAGTTTGTATAACCTAGACGCCCCTACCCAAGGCTTAGCTTCGTTATTAATCTTAGCGATTTACGATCGTCTCGTTGATCAAGTCACTTCTGAGGTTGAGCATATTCATCTATTGGTAGAAGCCAGTAAACAAGCCTTTATCATTCGTGACCAACAAATTACAGATCCCGCTTGTTTACAAAAACCTTTGCAAGAGTGGTTAAGTGAAGATGTTATTGCACAATGTGCGGCCAACATCTCTTTTGAAAAAGCATTACCTTGGCCACATTTAGCTAAACCAGGCGATACAGTGTGGATGGGAGCAACGGATCAATACGGCACCATGGTCAGTTTCATACAAAGTATTTACTGGGAATTTGGGTCCGGTGTTGTGCTACCGACGAGTGGCATTACTTGGAACATTCGCGGAAAAAGCTTCACGCTAGATGCTAACCACCACAATGTACTGGCCGCAGGTAAAAAACCATTCCATACCCTAAATCCTGCTTATGCTGAATTTAATGATGGTAGTCGCATGGTTTACGGTTCAATGGGTGGCGAAGGTCAACCACAAACTCAAGCCTGCTTATTTAGCCGTTATATCTATCAAGATATGAGTTTAACAGATGCAGTGGCTTCTCCACGTTGGCTATTAGGCCGAACATGGGGTGACAGCACCAATAACTTACGTTTAGAAAATCAACTTTATCAACAACATGGCGCAACACTTCAAGCGCTTGGCCACGACATTACAACAGTGGCAGATAACAATGAATTAATGGGGCACGCTGGTGCCATTATGCTCGGCCAAGACGGGAAAGTAATCGCAACTAGCGATCCTCGTAGTGATGGGCAAAGTTTACTCGGAGAAAACAATGACAACTAATACTTTATTTGAAACGCTTAACCCACCTGTTCGTCTATTAATGGGACCAGGCCCAATCAACGCATACCCACGTGTGCATCAAGCGATTTCTTCAGCTTTAATCGGTCAGTACGATCCAGTAATGACAGGTTACATGAACCAAGTTCAATCACTTTATCGCGGCGTGCTTGAGACGAACAATAAACAAACTATGTTGGTTGATGGCACTGCACGAGCAGGCATCGAGGCAGTATTAGTTTCAATTCTACAACCAGGCGATAAAGTGTTAATCCCAGTGATTGGACGCTTTGGTCACTTGTTATGTGAAATTGCACAACGTGTTGGTGCCGTGGTTAAAACCATTGATATCGAATGGGGTGAAGTTTGCCCGCCAGAGTTAGTAGAAAAAGCGATCAAAGAGTTCCAACCAAAACTATTAGCTACGGTACAAGGTGATACTTCGACCACCATGAACCAACCTCTTGCTGAAATAGGCGAAATTTGTCAACGTCACGGCGTTTTATTCTACTGTGATGCAACCGCTTCTATAGCTGGCAACGAATTAAAAATGGATGAATGGCACTTAGATGCGGTTTCTGTTGGATTACAAAAATGTCTAGGTGGCCCATCAGGTAGTGCGCCAATCAGCTTAAGCGATCAATGTGCAGAAGTGATTAACCGCCGTAAACATGTCGAAGCAGGCATTAAAGCAGAACATCATACAGCGGGTGCCGATATAAGAATCCAATCTAACTATTTTGATTTAGCAATGGTCATGGATTACTGGGGCCCAGAGCGTTTAAACCACCACACTGAAGCGACTAGCATGTTATATGCAGCACGTGAATGTGCTCGTATTTATCTTGAAGAAGGCAGCGAAAATGTAATTGCTCGCCATAAACAAGCTGGTGATGCGATGGCAATGGGCTTAAAAGCAATGGGTTTAAAACTATTCGGTAATCAACAATACAAAATGAATAACGTGGTTGGCGTGTATATCCCAGATGAAGTCGATGGCGATAAAGTGCGTGAAGAATTACTGCTTTGTTTTGGTATTGAGATCGGTACTTCGTTCGGCCCATTACACGGTAAAATTTGGCGTATTGGCACAATGGGCTTTAACGCACGACAAGAATGTGTGTTAACAACCTTAGCGGCACTTGAATCTGTTCTATTGAAATACAAAGCACATATTCAACCGGGTCAAGCAGTGACTACTGCAATGCAGTATTACACTGTTTAAAAGGAGAATTCATGCCACAAAATAGTAATGAAGCAGCCACTAAAATTATGCAGTGGGCAGATCACCTCGCTACTTTCACGGCAATGGAAGGCGGTCTACTTCGCGCTTATTTAACACCTGAGCATAAATTAGCGCACCAACAAATTGAAGAGTGGATGCAACAAGCTGGACTACAAACGTGGGAAGACAGCGTAGGTAATCAATGGGGCCGAAAAGTATCATCCAACCCAACATTACCGACACTGTTAATCGGCTCTCACAGCGATACCGTAGCAAATGCAGGTAAGTATGACGGTAACTTAGGGGTATTATTAGCGATTGAAGCGATGTTTCAATTAGTTGGTGAAGAACTGCCCTTCCATGTCGATATCGTGGCTTTTGCCGACGAAGAAGGAACGCGCTTTAACACCACATTAATTGGCTCAAGTGCAGTGGCAGGTTGCTTTCAACAAGACTGGTTAGCGATACAAGATAGCCAAGGTATTAGCATGGCCCAAGCGATGCGTGACTTTGGTTTAGATCCAGCGTTAGCAGGTCAAGATCAAAAAACCAAAGAAGATACCCTAGCCTATTTAGAAGTGCATATTGAACAAGGCCCAGTATTAGAAGATCTCGACTTAGCAGTCGGTGTCGTCACCGGTATTGCTGGCGCAAAACGCTATCAATTTAAGCTTAAAGGAATGGCAGGCCACGCAGGGACAGTGCCTTTAGCTTTGCGACGAGATGCGATGTCTGGTGCAGCACAAATGATCAGTGCTATCGAAAAATTTGCCTTTGAACATCAAATTGTAGCAACGGTTGGCCGTTGTGATGTTTTCCCTGGTGCAGTGAATGTCATCGCAGGTGAAGTTCATTTCACAGTGGATATTCGCAGTCAATCTCAATCAACATTAGAAAACTGCTGCAAACTACTATTACAGCAATTAAGCGATATCGCTGAAGCGCGTCAACTAACCTTACAGCATGAAAAGCTGTATCAAGCTGAAGCGGTTTTATGTAGTGATGATTTACAACAGAAATGGGGTGAAGTGGTTGAGCAACATACTCAAAAAGAGCCGTGTTTTCTATCTAGTGGCGCAGGACATGATGCGATGGTCATGACCAATATTACTGATATCGGCATGTTATTTGTTCGCTGTGAAAAAGGCATCAGCCATAACCCAAGAGAACAAGTGATTGAGTCTGACGTTGCCGTTGCTTTGGACTGTTTAACTGACATGATCAGAAAGCTAGCAGTATAAAAAAGCATTACAATAGTCAGTAAATGTGCTTGAAAATAGCTTTTAAAATAACGTTCAAAAAAACTGACAAAAACGGCGCTTAAATAATGTATTTAAGCGCCGTTTTTATGTGAGTACACCAAACAAAAAGCTATTTGAATTAATTAAAAATCACTCCGAGTAAGGATGATTTTCTATCCAATGTTTTGCAATCTCATCTCGGCGTGCAATCCATACATCATCATGTGACTGTACGTAATCTAAGAACTTTTTAAGCGCCATAAAACGACTTGGTTTGCCAATAACACGGCAATGTAAACCAATTGACATCATTTTAGGTTTGTCACTTCCTTCAGTATAAAGACAGTCGAAACTGTCTTTTAAATACTGGAAAAATTCATCGCCATGGCTGAAACCATAAGGTGATGAAAAGCGCATGTCGTTATTATCTAGCGTGTAAGGAATGACTAAATGCGGACGCATATCTTCGCCATCTTCACAGCTTGGTACTTGTGACCAAAAAGGTAAATCATCGCCGTAATAATCTGAATCGTAAGTTAAACCGCGCTGCTCTCCAACCAATGTTCGTGTATTAGGAGAATCGCGACCTGTATACCAACCTGTTGGACGAGTACCCGTTAGTTTTTCAATAATATCTAACGCCTGATGCATGTGCTCACGCTCTTCTTCAATTGGCATATGCTGATAATGGATCCACTTTAAACCATGACAAGCAATTTCATGACCGTCTTCAATAATTGCTTTAGTGACTTCAGGGTTACGCTCTAAAGCAGTGGCAATGCCAAAAACAGTTAATGGTAAGCCACGTAATTTAAACTCATTAAGAATACGCCACACACCTGCTCTTGAGCCATATTCATATAATGACTCCATACTCATATGTCGTTCAGGGTAAGCTTCTGCTCCCGCTATTTCAGATAAAAATGTTTCTGAATGTGCATCACCATGTAAAACACAATTCTCTCCACCCTCTTCATAATTCAGTACAAACTGAACGGCTATTTTTGCTTTATTAGGCCAGTTAGCATCGGGTACATTATCGCGACCATAACCAATATAATCACGTGGGTTATCACTATTCATTGTTAACTATCCTTATTTACTTTTTGATTAGTTTGCTTTTTAATTAATTACTCTATTATTAATTATCAGCTTTTATTATTTTTTACTGTTATCCCAGTGCTGATAACGACCATGAAATGCTTTGTTAAATGGCAAACCGTATTGACCTATTTTGGATGTTTTCAGACTAAGTTGATGCAAAGACTCAGCAAGCTTTACAGCCGCTGATACACCATCAATAACAGGCACTTGTAGCTCTTCAGCCAGTCTTACGGCTAAATCAGACATGCCAGAACAACCTAATACAATCGCTTCTGCACCATCAATTTTAATCGATTTTTCACATTTACTTTTAAGCTCAAGATAAATATCCTCGCTTGTATCCTCAAGGTCAAGTACTCCGATATCAGTGGCACACTTCACACTCAAAACGACGATTAACTGAATGTTAATCAGTCTAAAAAGTGATCTCTGTATTGGGAAACAGTAATAAGTTGCATAGATTATTCTCTTATATTTATATATAACAATTAACATAAATTTTTATATATAAATACTTTAAATATATTTCAAAGAACCATTCATAGATCCCATTTATTGCGCACTTAAAGTGCGGTTACTGCACCAATAAAGCATTAATATAAACTAAAACTCATTAAAATAAATTTAAAAATATTAATAAACTACTGTTTTTAATGAATATTTATTGTTCTTTATTAAATGGCACGATCGTTGCAAAAATAATACAAATAGCCGCAATCGTTTCACTTAATTAATAAGGAAATACACATGAGTGATGAATCTGAGTTAATCTATAAACTTGATGATAACCCATCGAACAAAGAGTCATTTTTTGCTGCGATACAACATGTATTAGCGAGCTTTATTGGTGTCATTACACCAACACTTATTATTGGTGGTGTGCTTGGCTTAGGCGATGAAATTCCTTATTTGATATCGATGGCACTGATGGTGTCTGGTGTGGGCACTATTATTCAAGCTAAAAAGCCAATGGGAATTGGCGCAGGTATGATCTGTGTTCAAGGCACTAGTTTTGCGTTTTTAAGTTCAGTATTAGCAGCAGGATTTATTGCAAAAGCAAATGGCGGTGGTCCCGATGAAATCCTATCACTTATCTTTGGTGTTTGTGTGCTAGGCGCTTTTGTTGAGATTTTTGTTAGTCAGTTTGTAGATAAATTAAAACGCGTTATTACACCAGTAGTGACGGGCACGGTAATTACAATTATCGGTATTAGTTTAATCAAAGTAGGCTTTACTGATTTAGCTGGCGGCCAATGGTTATTAACCAATAAACCAGAGCTTTTTGCGAGTTTTGATAACCTCTTTTTAGGTGCATTAGTAATGGTTAGTATTATCACTGCGCACAAGTATGGTAATCAATGGGTACGCTTATCTTCAATTATCATAGGAATGATTGTTGGTATGATAGCAGCAATGATGATGGGTAAAGTTAACTTCAGTGCTATTACGCATGTTGAATCAGTGATCAGTCTTCCTATTCCATTCAAATATGGTTTTTCATTCGATATCGCTGCTTTTATTCCTATTGCATTAATTTATTTAATTACAGCCATTGAAACATCTGGTGATATCACGGCTAACTGCATGGTATCAAAGCAACCAATCACCGGTAAATCATACATCAACCGTATTAAACAAGGTATTTTAGGCGATGGTGTTAACTCATTAATTGCAGGTGTATTTAATACTTTCCCTAATACGACGTTCAGCCAAAATAACGGGGTAATTCAATTAACCGGTATTGCTAGTCGCTTTATTGGTGTTTGGATTGGCGCTATCTTGATCATCATGGGCTTATTTCCACATATTGGAGCCCTATTTCGTGCGGTACCCAATTCGGTATTAGGTGGCGCAACCATTATTATGTTCGCGACTGTGGCAATAGCAGGCGTGAAAATCCTGACACACGTTGAGTTGAACAGAAAGAATATGTTAACGCTCGCCGTTTCATTCGGTATGGGGCTAGGCGTGCTATTAGTGCCTGAAGTGGTTAATACTATCTCTGTTAATATTGGTGGTGATTTAGGTGCCATTGTAAAAAGTATCTTTGGCTCACCTATTACAGCGAGTGGTTTAAGTGTTATTTTGCTAACACTATTTTTAGGTGATTACCCTGAACAATATAATCCAATTATTCAAGACTTTCCGATTAATGAAGAGATGTCTAAAGAGATTAAAAACTAAAAAATAAATTTATTGAATTGGTTAGAAAATGAGCCAATTCATCCCCTTTCTCATTATCTAAAAGAGCTGTGTGGCTCAATTGTAGAAACTATCGTTTTAAACGGTTACTCTTCAATTAGTTTTTAGATAGTGTGATAATTGTCTTAGCAATTTAAGCGACGACATTAAACTTAGTGAGTAACATGAATAACTATTGTAAAGCGCTATTACAAATAACTATCAGAAATAACTATCAAAAATAACTATGGCGTTCTCTACAACTTGGCGTATTTTAGTAGATAACTTTTATTAGATAACTTTATTAGATAACTTTAGTAGATAACTTTTAGTAAATAATTTTTATTGTAGAAAACTGATAATAGATAGTGAATTATTTTTACCAACCAACAATACATATATATTAAGGACAATTTATGAAAAAAGTATTAACCACCACTGCGGCTGCAGTATCGATCGCTCTATGTTCACTTGTTGCAAATGCTGCTGATTTCAAACCAGCTGTAGCTTATGATTCAACGGGTAAATTTGATAAATCATTTGGTCAAGCTGTTGCTGAAAATGGTGTTATTAAATTTATGGAGCAATCTGATACGAAAGTGCGTGAATTAGTACCTTCAAGTGATGCTCAACGTGAACAAGGTCTTGAACGTCTAGCACGTAAAGGCTTCAGCCCAATTCTTGTTGTGGGTTTCTTATACGCAACGCCATTACAAAAAATAGCGGCTAAATACCCTGATAGTAACTTCATTATCATTGATGCTGTTGTTGACCTACCAAATGTAAAATCTGTGCTATTTAAAGAGCAAGAAGGTTCATTCCTTGTTGGTGCACTTGCTGCAATGAAATCTGAAACAGCTAAAGTTGGTTTTGTTGGCGGCATGGATATTCCACTGATTCGTCGATTTGCTTGTGGTTATGAGCAAGGCGTAAAATTTGTTAATCAAGATGCTGAAGTATTCCAAAACATGACAGGTTCAACAAACGCGGCATGGTCTGATCCAGCACGTGGCTCAGAATTAGCAAAAAGCCAATTTAGTAAAGGTGCTGATATCGTATTTGCAGCCGCTGGCGGAACAGGCGTTGGTGTTTATCAAGCCGCTGCTGATGAAGGTAAATATGCAATTGGTGTAGACTCTAACCAAAACTACATTCACCCAGGTGTTATGTTAACGTCTATGGTTAAACGTGTTGGCGTCGCGACTGTTGAGGCATTTAACGCAGCTGAAAAAGGTAACTTTACTGCTGGTATCCAAAATCTTGGTCTAAAAGAAAATGGCGTAGATTGGGCATTAGACGAGTTCAACCGAGACTTAATTACGCCTGATATGGAAGGCAAAATTGCTGGTATCAAAGCACAAATAGTATCTGGTGAAATCAAAGTACACGATTACATGAGTGATAATACTTGTAAGTACTAAATCTCCTCGAAAAAATAATTATGCCTCCTTGTTGTGAACTCATTGTTGCCAACAAGGAGGCATTTTTAGCGATCTTTATAAACGGACAGAATAGAGAAACTTAATTTATGTCTCAGCCCCATAATCAACAAAATATTGCCTTAGAGCTCTGTGGTATCGATAAAAAATTCGGTGCGGTACATGCTAACTGTAATATCAACTTAAAGGTACCTGCTGGCACCATTCATGGAATAATTGGTGAAAATGGCGCAGGAAAATCAACCCTAATGAATATCATTTATGGGTTTTATATTGCTGATTCTGGCGATATTAAAATATCAGGTAAAGTACGTAAATTAACCAGTTCTAAAGAAGCAATACGTTATGGCATAGGCATGGTTCATCAACATTTCATGTTAGTTGATAATTTCAGTGTATTAGAAAATGTAATTTTAGGTGCCGAAGAAGGTGCTTTATTAAAGCCTAGTTTAAAAAAAGCACGTACAGAATTAGAACGTTTAGCAAAAGAATACCGATTAGATGTCCCATTAGATGCGTTAATTGAAGATCTTCCAGTGGGCCTACAACAACGTGTAGAAATATTAAAAGCCTTATATCGTGGCGCCAAAATCCTTATTCTTGATGAACCAACCGGTGTGTTAACGCCTCAAGAAACAGATCACCTCTTTAAAATATTTGATGCGCTACGTGATAAAGGCGTCACCATCTTATTAATCACTCATAAATTAAGAGAAATCTTAGCAGCCACTAATAATGTATCCGTGATGCGCCAAGGTGAAATGGTCGCCCATCGCATAACTGCTGAAACCAATAAAGAAGAACTTGCAGAGCTAATGGTTGGGCGTAAAGTCAGACTTAAAGTAGAGAAATCAGTAGCAGCACCTGAAAACGAATTATTATCGACCTCAAAGGTAACTTACACCGATGAAATGGGAGTCGATCGCTTAAAAGACGTTTCTATCTCAATAAAGTCTGGTGAAATCGTTGGTATTGCAGGGGTTTCAGGTAATGGACAGTCAGAACTAATGAGTGTATTAGCTGGACTAATCAAACCGAATTCAGGCCAAGTTAATATCGGACAAACATGTATTGACTCAATGCATCCAAGTTCTGCAGCACAAATGCGAGAACTAGGTGTTGGTCATATCCCAGAAGATCGCCTAGTAATGGGATTAATAAAATCATTTAGTGCAGAAGAGTCGGCTATTTTAGGCTATCAAAACTCGCCAACCTACAATGGCAAACTACTTAATAAACCAAAAGTAATTAACCAAGAATGTGCTCGTTTGATGGAAGAGTGGGATGTACGTCCTCGCGATCCTAAATTACGCAGTTCATTATTCTCCGGCGGCAACCAACAAAAATTAATTATCGGACGAGAAGTCGATAAAAATCCAGATGTATTATTGATTGGTCAACCTACTCGCGGTGTCGATATTGGTGCAATTGAATTAATTCATAAACGCATTATCGAATTACGAGATCAAGGAAAAGGGATCTTACTTGTCTCAGTAGAGTTAGATGAAATCATGGCGTTATCAGATCGTATTATTGTTATGTTTGATGGTCACATCGTTGGTGAAGTGAGTGCAGAGCAAGCAAATGAAAAAATCCTCGGCATGATGATGGCAAATATAATGCCTGATGAACTTTTATCAACAACACAACAAACAACATCTGGAGAGCAAATATGAATGACTCAAAGATTCCAGCATGGGTAAATATTATTGTTCTTCCTTTAATTAATATTCTTTTTGCCTTTGCTTTTTCTGCCATTATTTTTATTGCGGTTGACGTTAACCCAATTGAAGCAGCACAAACAATGATAAATGGTGCCCTAGGTTACCAAGAAGGGATTGGTTACACCTTTTATTATGCAACAAACTTTATTTTTACCGGTCTTGCTGTTGCTGTCGCCTTTTCTGCTGGTTTATTTAACATCGGTGGTGAAGGACAAGCTTATATTGGTGGACTGGGTGTTGGCCTTGTTTGTTTAGGCTTAGACCATACTTTACCGTTCTGGGCTATTTTACCGATCACTATGTTTGCCAGTATGGCATTTGGTGCATTATGGGCTTTTATTCCAGCCTATTTGCAAGCTTATCGCGGTAGTCATATTGTTATTACCACCATCATGTTTAACTTCATTGCCTCTTCATTAATGGTTTATTTAATGGTGAATGTACTTAACCAAAAAGGACAAATGGCCCCCGTATCGCGAGTTTTTGAATCCTCAGCAGTCTTGCCAGGCTTTCATGAAATCGTTGGATGGTTTGGGTTCAGTTTTTCTGAATCACCGATGAATTTAAGTTTTCTTATCGCACTCGTTTGTTGTGTATTAGTTTGGTTATTACTCTGGAGAACACGTTGGGGTTACGCAATACGAGCAATGGGTGCCAGCCCTTCAGCCGCTGAGTACGGTGGTATTAATCGTAAACGTTTAATCATTATTGTGATGCTAATTTCAGGTGCTTTATCAGGTTTATTAAGCCTGAATGAAGTACAAGGATACGGACAACAACTTAAATTAGGTTTTGTTGCAGGTTATGGTTTCACCGGTATTGCGGTTTGTTTAATCGGACGAAATCATCCTTTTGGTATTATTCTAGCGAGTGTTTTATTTGGTATTCTTTATCAAGGCGGTGCTGAACTTTCTTTTGATTTTCCAAATATTGACCGTGAAATGATTCAAGTAGTACAGGCACTAGTTGTTTTATTTAGTGGTGCCCTTTCGTTAATGTTAGTAAGACCAACAGAGCGATTATTTGTATACCTTGATGCCAAAAAACAATCTAAAAATCAACTAGCAGCGGAGGTTTAAATTATGTATGAAAGTATCATTTTAATACTCGATGCGACCTTAAGGGTAGCTGCCCCACTTATTCTTGCTGCGTTAGCTGGTTTATTTTCGGAGCGTTCAGGCATTGTAAATATTGCCCTTGAGGGAAAGATATTAGCTTCAGCATTTGCAGCTGCAGCCACTGCCTCAATAACAGGGTCAGTGACATTAGGATTATTAGCCGCCATGGCGACATCGGTTATGTTAGCAATGCTACATGGTTTTGCATGCATAACGCATCGTGGTGACCAGATAGTCTCAGGTGTTGCTATTAATATGCTTGCAGCCGGGTTAACCGTTACATTAGGTCGTTACTGGTTTGGACTTGGTGGTCAAACACCACCTTTATCTCAAGATGAGCGTTTTACTTCGATTACTTTACCAGGTGCTGACGCTATTGCAGACGTACCAGTAATTGGGTTGCTTTATAGTGAGTTAATATCTGGGCATAACATCCTAGTGTATTTATCTTTATTAATCGTCCCTGTTTGTTGGTGGATCATCTTTAAAACTCGCTTTGGTTTGCGTTTACGTGCAGCAGGTGAAAACCCTCATGCCGTTGATACAGCCGGTATTTCTGTTGCTTGGTTACGTTATCGAGCATTGATTTGTGCAGGGATATTAACAGGCATAGCGGGTGCTTATTTATCCACTGCACATAGTGCTGGGTTTGTGCCCAATATGAGTGCGGGTAAAGGTTATATCGCACTAGCTGCACTTATTTTTGGTAAGTGGAAACCTGTACCAGTATTATGGGGCTGTTTACTATTTGGTTTCTTAGACGCGATGGCAATCCGTCTACAAGGTGCTGAATTACCATTTATTGGTGAAATTCCTGTGCAAGCAATTGAAATATTGCCTTATGTATTGACAGTGTTGTTACTTGCTGGCTTTATTGGCCGTGCAGTAGGACCAAAATCAATCGGTGTGCCTTACGTTAAGTCTCGTTAGGTTTATGCTCTAGATTGCTGTTTTTTAGCAGCAATCTAGATGTATTAACACCTAGGTTGAAGGTAGTTTATCACTCCATTATAAAATGACCTACATTCTACTCATTCACGATCAAATACCTTTTACTGTCTAAAAAAAATCCTTAATTAAAAATAATGTTTTAATTAAGCTGCTTAGTACCAACCACACGAATACCAATCGCAATAAATAGCTTATTTACTTCACTGGTTAAAATAATTTATTGCTTCGTTGTAAATGTCGCAAAGGAGACAACCATTAAAACATTCACCTCTTTTAGTTCATTCTCCGACAGACGATTAACGAAACTAATCTTCGAAAGCCTCAATTTACGCCTTAAACTTGAGTCATTTTTCCTGCACAAAATTTAGATCGCTTATTTAATGTAAACGTCATAATTAAATGATGTCATAGAGAAATAGGCTGAATTAAATTATATTAATCTAAGTCACTTATCTGAAGCATCAGGAGTTGGCTTTATTACTTCTTAGCTCTATAAAGCGAAATTCAACTCGTTATTATAGAGATTCTATTTAGATTGTTTAATCAAGGATGTTAAAACGTTATGCCCAATTTTTTAAAAAAATCACTCCTCACTATCGCACTTTGTAGTCCTTTTATAACGCCGGCAGTATTAGCCACTGATCATGTCGAAACAGCAAACCCTTTACTGTATTCAGTGGCATGGAAACAAACAGCAGCAGAATACCAAGCGCTTTACTATCAAGGATTTAATATCGCTCGTATGCACGTAGAGTTGGCGTTAGCTAAACATAAAAAAGGTGATAAACCACTTGCTATCGTATCTGATTTTGATGACACATTAGTACTGCCTCTTGATTACTGGGCAATGTTAGTCGACAAAAATATCGACTTTTTTGACGATCCGATTTGGGATGAATGGATCCCAAAAAATAAAATGGTCGCATCGCCAGGCTCAAAAGAATTTTTAGCCTTTTGTGCAGAAAATAATGTGGAAATTTTTTATATCACCAGTCGCGAACAAGGCGAAAAAACCTTTGAATATGCACTTGGTAATATCAAGCACTTAGGTTTCCCATTGAAAGATGAAAGCCACCTTACGGTGTTACGTGACACATCAAATAAAGAAACTC
Organism: Psychromonas sp. L1A2; assembly: GCF_009828855.1. Lineage (NCBI taxonomy): Bacteria > Pseudomonadati > Pseudomonadota > Gammaproteobacteria > Alteromonadales > Psychromonadaceae > Psychromonas > Psychromonas sp. L1A2. Next base: position 1,279,373 of record NZ_WUAG01000002.1, read on the forward strand.
GCCAAAATGAAATAATGAAAGATTATGACGTGGCTGTTTTTCTTGGTGATAGCCTAAATGATTTCCGTCGTAAATATTATGTCAAAGGCGATGTTGTAGGACGTAAAGCGAAGATGGAAGAAGACCGTGATTTATACGGCAAGAAATATGTATTGTTCCCTAACCCAACCGATGGTCATTGGATGGCAGGTATTTTTGGTCAATCAGAACCTGAAGCAAACGATGAAAACCGAGAGAAATTAAAACAAGCAGCGGCAGGTAAGCTTTAGCGTTAATTAAGCAGTTTTAAATAAAACTGTTTTGAATAAAAAGCTCTATTAAATCTATTGGGTTAAATAGAGCTTTATTTTTATGAGAATTTTCCGTTATGAAAGGCTATCTTTCCAATCAACTAACGCTTCAATATGAGCAGGACCAATACCGCAACATCCTCCGATAATATTTGCACCGAGGCTATGCCATTTTTTAGCAAATTGTAGATATTCTTCAGGTGATAAATCACGAGAACCTTGAACAGCTTCATTGGCTTTATGAGCAGCTGAAATAGGGACAAAACTATTCGCAAAGGCACCAATGTTTATCTGCTGGTTGTTATTTTCTCTATTCGCTTTGTTCAGATTTCGCTCTGATAATACCTTATTAGTATCACGTATCGCTCGCTCAATGACTTCGGGAATAGAACAGTTAAAGAAAATACCATCAAGGTTACCTTCTCGCAAAATAGCTTTAATAGCCGTTGTTACCAATTCACCAGAACGTAACCGAGCAGATTCACCTACTTCATCACTCAATGTAAATGCATAATGGCAAGGCTTTGTTGAATCTTTAAGTACATTAACCATGACCAAGGCTTCTTCAATGCTAGAAATAGTTTCAGCAAACCATAAGTCGACGTGTTGATCTTGTGCATTAAATAAAGTGCTTAATATTTCAAAAGCACGTTTTCTCTCAAATAAGTCAGGGCGATAAGATCCAAAAGCAGGCGGTAACGACCCAGCGACTAAAACGTCTCTTTTCGACGATTTAACAACATCTTTCGCAATAACGGCAGCTTGCTCAGCTAATGCATGACCTTGTTGTTGATAAAGCACCTCACCAAGATGAAATGGCACACAAGCATAGCTATTAGCAATAATAATCTCTGCACCTGCATCAATGAATCCTTGATGAGCTTGAGTCACATAATGTGGCGCCTCTATTAATGCTTGTGCACTCCAAAGTGGTTGAGAAAACGGTGCACCAATGCGCTTAAGTTCTCGTCCCATACCACCATCGAGTATTGTTAATTTTTTCATTATGGACTTCTATACGTCTAAATTAATATAGGCTTATTTAAACATATTCCTAGAAAAAACATAATGAAACTTCATCAGGGTAAAGATGAGGAAAATTCAATATATACCCATCACCATTCAAGATATAAAAATCAGCAAGTCGTGAAGTAGGCAAATTATAGGTATGAAGGTAAAGATCTAACGGATTACTTCACGACTTACTTCACGGGTCCGTCAACTCGAACCACATTGTAACGTTCGATAAAACTAGCCATTACCATCAACTGTCGCCTTGTATTGGTGTCCGAGTGAACAACTGAATAATATATCTTGATTGGTAACGGGTGTATGAGATTTTACCTTCTCAGCCTAAGCTTAATTTCTTAGTTTCTTAAAAAGATAAAATGAAGCGGGCGAAGTGAATGTTTTGTAGAATGGATTATCACGAACTGTTTATATATTCACCGATGTAAAAAAGATTCAATAATATTGAAACAAACTCAATATAAAATATCAACACATGAAAATACTTAATCACGCCTAAATATATTTATAGTGACTATAATCATTAGATTACACCTTTAGTTACCTCTCTCATTAGATTACAATGATAATATAAAAAGTTGACTTTTTAGTAAATTATCAAATAAATACAGGTCTATAATACTGGTTAATTAGTTATCTACTAATAGAATTTAATTATCCTAGGATACAAGATGCCTAATGTTCACCCAAAATTAATAGAAGTCGTGATTAATCAAACACCAAGAGCAATGGCTGCTATGTTGGTCGTTTCTTTTGCTTATTTGTTTATATTTATACCATTCATCCCCTTAATTTTTATTTTTACTTGGTTATTATTTCAAATAATATTAGTTGCATACCGTTTACAAAATGTAAAAATGTTTAAAAAACATTTACAAAATAAAGACACAATAAAAATAAATAAAGCGGAAGTTTACTTTATTGTTTTGAATGTATTTCAAGCTGCAATGTGGGCTATTGCCTCACTTTTAGTGTTAGCTTATGCACCTCAGCCATTTGAGTTTGTTATGTTCTTAGTCTCTGTAGGAGTTATTACAGCAGCCACTTTATCCATGTCATCACTCTATAAAGCCTATTTAATCTTTATCTTTAGCCTTATTACACCTCAAATTTTGATCATGCTTTATTATGGAGACGAGCAGCATATTGCATTAGTTATATTCATTATGATCTATATTCCTGCCATTATCTTACTCTCTAAAACAATGTTAAATAATCGAATATCGAGCATTGAGGCACATGAAGCATTAGAGAAAAGTACCGAAAAATTTCGACAATTATCGATAACAGATGCACTCACTAATATTTATAATAGACGTTACTTTTTTGAAATAGCTAAAAATATAATTTTAATCGCCTCTAGAGAACAAAAATGTACTGCTCTTTTAATGCTCGATGTCGATTACTTTAAGCGTATTAATGACACTTTTGGCCATCAAGCAGGCGATTTTGTATTGATAGAGATAGTTAAGTCGATTAAAGATACGATGCGAAGCAGTGATCTTTTTGCACGTGTTGGGGGTGAAGAGTTTGCTATTTTACTTAATAACACATCACTTACTAAAGCAAAGGTTATCGCAGAAAAAATCCGTTCTATGATAGAGAATAAAGAGTTTATTTATAATACTGTTTCTATTAAAACAACCATCAGCATCGGTATATCTGAAGTCAATGAAGGTAACTTTTTACTTGAAAATGTCTATAAAAAAGCAGATACACAACTCTATAAAGCAAAAGAAAATGGTAGAAATAGAGTCTGTCCATAACTAAACACAGGGCGTTATCCCTCCATGTTGTTATAGAGAGACTCTAACTTGAGCATTACGACTTTAAATAAATAACATTAAAGCCGTAACACTCTTGATTTAAATCTAAGTTTTGTATTGATAGACCATACTTAGATTACTGCTTAGCTTCTTTCTTAATACGGTAGTTTTCAATCCAACTTCCCAACGTTTCACGCTCTTCCTCGGTCATATTGGTTAAATTTGCTAACGGCATATCTTTATTTAATACTGCGCGAGAATAAATTTTCTCATGTTGTGTTTCTACCGCTTCTATCGAATCAAGTGTAAAGCCTAATGGCGCACTGCTAAACATCGTTGAAGTCGGTGTTGCGCTATGACACTCAGTACAGTGTTTTTCTACGATATCCCATGCTTGTGCATCTGAAATCTGTACAACATCAACTCCACCTTCATTGGTTGCAGTCACTCTCGGCGCAAAGCTTTCCCAAGGAGCAATCGCTAGCATCAATACGAAAAAAGCAGCAATACCGCTTATTAAAACAGAGGGTTTATTAATATGACGGTGCTTAAGGTTAAAATAATGTCTTATCCACATCCCAATAACGATCAAAGCAATTAATACTAACCAGCCATATTGATGCGTATAGGTGTGTGAAAAGTGATTGCTTAACATGATGAAAATAATCGGCAATGTCGCATAGTTGTTGTGAATAGAACAAAGCTTAGCCTTTAGACCAACTGATGGATCCGGAATCCGCCCTGCTTCTACTTCTTTCACCAAGTAACGTTGACCAGGCATAATGATGTGATAAACATTACCCGCCATACAAGTACCAATTAACGCACCAATATGGATATAAACCGCCTTATCAGCAAAGAGTTGGTCAAATCCCCAAGCCCATAATCCTAGTAATACAACACTTGTAGCCGCGAATAAAAAACCATTTTTAACCAATGCTGAGTTACATAACGCACGATAAACAACATACCCAACCGCGATACTACCGAATGACGTCCCAATCGCTGCTAATTTAGTTAATTCACTTTTACTGCCGTCTAATAAATTAACATCAGCACCAACGTAATACAGCAAGCTAAACAACAATGTACCCGTGATCCAAGTAGTATAAGCTTCCCATTTAAACCAGTGTAACGTTGTTGGCATGTGCTCTGGGCCATTCTTATATTTAGCGACTTCATAAAAACCACCGCCATGTATCGCCCATAAATCACCACTAATGCCTTTATCAGCCTTTTCTTTCGGTGGTGTTTCTAAGCTATTGTCTAACCAAGCAAAATAGAACGAGGCGCCGATCCATGCAATACCTGCAATAACGTGGAAATAGCGTAAAATTAGATGTGCTACTTCAATTAAATAATTTTCCATATTGTTTATCCTGTCTATTTTTTTGCTTTGTTATTTTTATTTTTTGCACTTTATCTGTATGTGTAACACTCTATTAACAATACATTTTTACTAGCTTCCTCGGTAAGTTGAATAACCGTATGGTGCTAATAACAAAGGAATATGGTGATGTCTTGAATCCTGTACTTTAAAGCTGATTTCTGCACTTGGATAAAAACCATCGATGCTTTGCTTTTCCCAGTAATCTTCAAGTGAAAAAACTATTTTATAGGTTGCAAATAACTGCTCAGATGTTTTACCTTGATACCACCCCGTCTCATGCCAATCATCGATTCGACCATCTTCATTAGTCACCGCTGAAGAGAGTAATGACCATTCATTATCTTTTAAAACAAACAGTTGAATCGCAATGCTTGCAGCAGGTTTTCCTAATGCTGTATTGAGTATGTGCGTTGTAATTGGGTTGTTATTCATAATAATTTTTCCAAACGTATTTTAGTGATTTTAGCCTGTTCAGCTCCCGCAATACTCAACTCTATTGAGCGCTGGTTGCCAATTCTATTTCTAATTAAATCCAACATTTCTTGTGCACTTTTACCTGAAGCACAAACAATAAAGATAAAACCAAATTTCTCTAAATAAGCTTGGTTTAATTGAATCATCTCTTCTAATACTTTACTGCCAGCAAGCGACATACCAGCTTGTTCGTTGCTTGCTGTACCTGACGTATTGGCATATTTTTCATGTAAGGTTTTTAAATTACCTATCTGTGGATGACCAGTAAAAGCAATAAGATAGTCTTCGTCTGATAATTGTGAAAAAGCATGTTCCGATGCAGCTAATAAAGCCTTTGAATCGACAAAAGGACGAGCACTAACCATAGCTTCAATCCAATTAGGCGCACAGCAGCAACTTTCGAAAACAGCATATGTGTCTTCTGTATTAGCCGTATTTATTTCATTCAAACTCATCAACTTTCCTTTTTAAATTCACTCGATTATTTCTACTGATTGACATGATTTAGCATGAGAAATAATCTTCTTATAAAGACAAAATGACACACAAAAAAACACGACATTTTTTAATTTAAGCCCATATATGGTGCAAATTAATTTAAAATGTACACTCTTGGTGCTTCTTGCCTCACTTTATATTTTGTTCGTATATAATTACAAAATTGCATCGTGTTATTTTTAATAACTATAACCTATTGTAATAAAAGGCCATAAAGCCTTTAGCCTTTTTTATAGCAGTTAATTGCTTATTAATTCGATGCAGTTTTTAAATAGCTGGTAAGCTTATTGCTAATATCATACCAACTTTGACCAATTGGACAGGTTACAGTAAAAACGCCATGAATAAGGGGTATTTCATCGCATAATATCGATGAGTTCGCTCTACAAAATAGGTGTAATTAATAGCGGTTAATAACATTAATTAGATCATAATAATCTGTAATAAAAGGGATTTATCAATGAGCAATGTTAAGCGTTTAGCGATGCTTGGAATCACCAAGGAATACCCAGGCTGTAAAGCGAATGATGAGGTATTTCTAGATATAGAACATGGTGAAATCCATGCGCTGTTAGGAGAGAATGGCGCGGGCAAAAGTACCTTAATGAAAATGCTTTATGGTGTAGTAAAACCTGACTCAGGTAGCATTATATGGAATGGGACACCTGTCTCTATTGACCAACCTTCGGTAGCACGTGGTTTAGGTATTGGTATGGTTTTTCAGCACTTTTCATTATTTGAAACACTCACTGTTTCAGAGAATATAGCCTTAGTTTTAGGCGACCAGGCTGGTAACTCAAAAACCTTAGCGCATCGTATCAAAGCCACTTCAGAACGATACGGAATGCCACTCGACCCAGACCGTCGTATTTCAAGTTTATCAACAGGTGAACGTCAACGTGTTGAGATTGTACGTTGCTTATTATTAAATCTTCAATTACTTATTTTAGATGAACCTACCTCAGTATTAACACCGCAAGAAGTCGACAATTTATTTAAAACATTAAGACAACTAACCAAAGAAGGTTGTTCGGTACTGTTTATAAGCCATAAATTACATGAAGTCACCGAGCTTTGTGATAGTGCGACGATTTTACGTGCAGGTAAAGTCACTGGGCACTGTCATCCAAAAGACGAAACATCCGAATCTATCGCACGCATGATGGTCGGTGAAGATATTGCTATCAGTAATGAGTGCCGTCGTTCATTAGGAACTGACGTCTTTGCGAACATTGAAAACTTATCGACCAAGTCAACGGGTCAATTTGACGTTGCCTTGAAAAATATTAACTTGCAGGTAAAACGCGGTGAAATAGTCGGTATTGCTGGTATAGCAGGTAATGGGCAAGAAGAACTACTTAGAGCTTTATCCGGTGAAGATATTCATCCAAACTCAAAATCTATCACCTTTGCAGGGACAGTGATAGATCAATTAACACCATTACAACGTCGTCGTTTAGGTTTAGCTTTTGTTCCTGAAGATCGCTTAGGCCGAGGCGCAGTACCTGATTTAGATTTATGCGATAACGCCCTGCTCACTAGCTTTGATTCAGGTTTAGTTAAAAACGGTTTTTTACTACAATCTAAAATAGTTGAGTTAGCAGACAAAATAATCAAAAAATACAAAGTGAAAACAGCAGGTAATCATGACGCTGCTGTAAGTTTGTCGGGCGGTAATTTACAAAAATTCATTGTCGGTCGAGAAATAGATCAAGAACCTAACTTTTTACTGATGTCTCACCCAACATGGGGCGTAGATATTGGTGCCCAAGTGGCTATTCACGATGCGATTTTACAGTTAAGAGATCGTGGCTGCGCTATCTTAATCGTTTCTGAAGACTTAGATGAACTGTATAAAATCAGTGACCGTTTAGGGGCTATTTGTGATGGTCAAATATCACAGTTTTTAGCGCCAGAAGCATTGCCTTTAGTTAAGTTAGGACAATGGATGGCAGGTGATTTTGATACGACAGATTCAACTACACCTTCGCCTAAACAATCACCTATAAAGTCATCACCTACAAATTCATCATCTACACAGCCCCCTTTAGCAACATCTACGACAGCTGCCGACAATAAAGGAGCATCGCAACATGATTAAATTAGTCCCTCGCGCTCAAGCCTCTGCTAAATGGGGATATTTATCGCCTATCTTAGCGGTATTTTTAACCTTAATTGCTAGCTCCATTTTATTCATGGCATTAGGTAAAGATCCCGTAGAAGCGCTTTACACCTTTTTTATTAGTCCTATTGCTAATTGGTATGGCGTCACCGAGTTATTGGTGGTTGCAATCCCAATCCTACTGTGTGCCTATGGCTTAGCTTTATGTTACCGCGCTTCTATATGGAATATTGGTGCTGAAGGTCAACTGTTAACCGGCGCTGTAGTCGGCACTGTAATGGCATTGCAATTTGTTGATTCGAGTAGTGCTTGGGCCATGCCTTTGACACTAATCGCAGGTATGGTCGGCGGCATGATTTGCTCAGGTATATCAGCTTTCTTGAATCTACGTTTAAATTGTAATGAAACGTTGGTAACCATAATGATGAACTACATCGCACTTAACACATTGTTATGGGCAGTCTACGGGCCATTAAAAGATCCCAATGGCTACAACTTCCCTGAAAGTGCTTTGTTTGGCGATAGTACTCTCTTACCTATTTTGTTTGAAGGAACGCGCTTACACGTCGGTTTATTATTAGTGGTATTAGCGCTTGTCGTGACCTGGGTCTTCATGAGTAAAACCTTCTTAGGTTTTCAAATCAAAGTACTCGGTTTAGATAAACCTGCTGCTCACATGGCAGGTTACAAACAGAAAAAATTAGCAGCAATGGTATTTTTAGTATCAGGTGCATTGGCGGGTTTAGCAGGGGCCGTTATCGTGACTGGCTCAACAGGGCAATTAATACCTGCCATTTCGCCAGGTTACGGCTACTCAGCAATTATTGTTGCCTTTCTTGGGCGTTTACACCCCGTGGGAATAACCTTAGCAGGATTGTTAATTGCACTACTGTTTATGGGTGGCGAAATGTCGCAAATGATCTTGAATTTACCAAGGTCAATAAGTGGAATATTACAAGGGTTGATACTGTTCTTCTTACTCTCTTGTGACGTGCTTATTCGTTACCGAATTACCTTCACGTTTAAGCGTTCAGGTTTAACTGCTACGGCAAAAAATTAAACAGTATTAAGGAAATTAACTGATGGATATTGATTTAATAACAAATATTTTATACGCCATGATCATGACAGGCACACCACTTTTATTGGTGGCTTTAGGTGAAATGGTGTGTGAAAAAAGTGGCGTGTTAAACCTAGGCCAAGAAGGCATGATGTTGATGGGTGCGGTCGCTGGTTTTATCGCAATGTATCACACTGATAGTTACATTCTTGGTTTTGTATTCGCGATGCTAGTCGGTGTTGCTATGTCGCTTTTATTTGCAGTCATTGCATTACAACTTAACGCAAATCAGGTAGCCGCTGGGTTAGCACTTACTATCTTTGGAACAGGTTTATCTGCTTTCCTAGGTAATGATTATGAAGGTAAACAAATTTCTATTTTACCTTCACTGGCGATTGCTGAATTGCAGCATATTCCCATCATAGGCAAAGCTATTTTTGCACAGAATGCCATTGTCTATTTAAGCTGGGTATTAATTGTCGTTGTGTATTTATTTTTCCGTTACCACCGTCAAGGTTTATCGGTTCGTGCTGTAGGTGAAGACCCAAGTGTAGCGAGTAACTTAGGTTTACCGGTTATGTTGATTCGTTATTTATCCGTTGCCTTTGGTGGTGCTATGGCGGGGTTAGCAGGTGCTTACTTATCGATTGCTTATACACCGATGTGGACGGAAGGCATGGTGTCAGGTAAAGGTTGGATTGCACTGACTTTAGTGGTGTTTGCAAGCTGGCGTATCGAACGTATCATTTTAGGGGCTTACTTATTTGGTTTTGCAAGCATCATGCACCTCGTTGCACAGGGCTTAAACTGGGATATCTCCTCTAACTTATTAGCGATGATGCCGTATATTGCAACGCTAGTTGTGTTAGTGATGTTAAGTCGAGATAAGCAACGCTTGAAGTTGTTTGAACCGATGGCATTAGGTAAACCATGGCATAGGAGCAGTTAACCTTACGAGGTTGGTAATCGCTTACTTTTTGGTTTTTTAATGGGAAATCTATGGCCGTTGTTATGGTGATAGCAACGGCTTTTTTTATGCTTTTTATTAGTGCTGGATCTAGTGTTTAGAGTTGAATTCGTCTGCGCTCATCCGGTCAGTTTGATTAATTGTATGCTTTGGTATTCCGCCCTTGCGGCGTGTTCATTTTCTTTAAATGGCCAAAGAAAACAGAACCAAAAGAAAGGCCAGCCGAGCGTTTTCTGACCCAAAGAATAAATGGCTTTTATAACTCACCGGCTCTTACGGCACATCCATGTGCCAAACGAGCCTAATCCAAACATCCTGTTTGGCTTTGCTAAAAGCAATTCATTATTTGGGAAAACTAGACGGCAGAGAGTTGTCGCCATGTTGAGTAATGTTTTATGCTTTGCTTTTACCCTTTTATGAAAACCTAAGATATGCACTCAAACGATACGATCACCAATATCTGTAAAGCAGCTTTGACTTTGGGGCGCTGACTTTAGTCTGCATTCTTTGCTTTTGTGTGTTTGTTTTTCCCTCTTCTACTTCACGTGGAAACCATACTTTTTAAGCTTAATTTACTTTGAGTTGAATTCGTCTGCGCTCATCCGGTCTGTTTGATATTTATCATCAGTGTTTTCGCCCTGTCGGCGACTTTACTTTCCTTTGAATGGCCAAAAGGAAAGTAAGCAAAGGAAAGGCCAACCGAGCGTTTTCTCATCCAAATATAAATTGCTTTTATAACACACCGACTCTTACGGCACATCCATGTGCCAAACGAGCCTAATCCAAACATCCTGTTTGGCTTTGCTAAAAGCAATTCATTATTTGGGAAAACTAGACGGCGGTGAGTTGTAGCCACATTGAACAATGTTTTGCTTTTGCCTGTTTATAAAAACCTGAAATACAAATTAAAACGATAATTACCCATCAATGTGAAACAGCTTTGACTTTGAGGCGCTGACTTTAGTCTGCATTCTTTGCTTTTGTGTGTTTGTTTTTCCCTCTTCTACTTCACGTGGAAACCATACTTTTTAAGCTTAATTTACTTGAGTTGGATTCGTCTGCGCTCATCCGGTCAGTTTGATATTTATTATCAGTGTTTTCACCCTGTCGGCGACTTTACTTTCCTTTGAATGGCCAAAAGGAAAGTAAGCAAAGGAAAGGCCAAACGAGCCTAATCCAAACATCCTGTTTGGCTTTGCTAAAAGCAATTCATTATTTGGGAAAACTAGACGGCGGGGAGTTGTAGCCATATTGAGTAATGTTTTATGCTTTGCTCTTACCCTTTTATGAAAGCCTAAGATATGCACTCAAACGATACGATCACCAATCTCTGTAAAACAACTTTGACTTTGGGGCGCTGACTTTAGTCTGCATTCTTTGCCTGTGTGTGTTTATTAAAACCTAAAAATACTAACTCGAACGATGTCCTTAGCAACTGAGTAAAACAAATTTTGACTTTGGGGCGCTGACTTTAGTCTGCATTCTTTGCTTTTGTGTGTTTGTTTTTCCCTCTTCTACTTCACGTGGAAACCATACTTTTTAAGCTTAATTTACTTGAGTTGAATTCGTCTGTGCTCATCCGGTCAGTTTGATATTTATTATCAGTGTTTTCGCCCTGTCGGCGACTTTACTTTCCTTTGAATGGCCAAAAGGAAAGTAAGCAAAGGAAAGGCCAACCGAGCGTTTTCTAATCCAAATAATAAATTGCTTTTATAACGCACCGGCTCTTACGGCACATCCATGTGCCAAACGAGCCTAATCCAAACATCCTGTTTGGCTTTGCTAAAAGTAATTGATTATTTGGGAAAACTAGACGGTGGGATTGTTCGTCCACATTGAGCAATGTTTTATGCTAATTTTAGCCTGTTTGACAAAAACTTAAGCTCACCCTCTACAGAATAAATATATTTCTGTATTTCTACCGTAAATGCAGAATTATTCTATCTATCCACATGATTAAGGTTTTATTTTTATTTTTAACGTTTTGATTGGTTTATTTATTTTAGTATTCTATTATCAAATTTAAATAAAATAGAGTGTTCTGCCTACCAAATAGAAATACGGAATGATTCTATTTAATTACGCTGCTATAAGCCTAGGAGGAAGTGTGGCAACAACATTGATAGAGGTCGCTGATACTGCAGTGAAAATTGGTTTAGGTGGTTTAATTACTTTGGTGGGGACTTTTTTTATAGCCAAATTGAACCATAAACATGAGTATAAAAAAGATAGACAAAAACGTTTCCATGATGCTCTTGAGCTGGTTAGTGAACAGATCGAGGAAATGACACATGTTTCATTACGCTATTGGGCATTCGTAACTGAATGGGTTAGAAACAATCAAAAAGATCTGGGGCTTACAGACAAAAGACAGCAAGAGCTAGATAAAACTAAGATTGAGCTTTTTGACCAATTCAAAAACCTAACAGTTGCCGAATCCAAATTACTACTTTTAGGGCTTAAAGTACCGTCTCAATTGTTAAGGGATTACGGAGTGTTCTTGAAAGAAATGCGTAGAGACTACTATGATGGCAAGAAATCTATCACAGAAAAGCAAATGGAAGAAGTGAGAACAACACTTCTAGCTAAAAGAGAGTCGCTTTTTCAGTCACTTTCTAGCTCTTATAAAAACGACTTATAAGTTAATCAACTGGATGTATTAAGGTTGTCATTAAGATGTTAGTTTACCAAGTTTATATTTTCCAATTGAGATCTAAGTTATGAATGTCGGTTGTATTTTTTGTAGTGGAAATGGAAGGCTTTCTAAAGAGCACATATACCCTGATTGGCTTAAAGAGCATTTAATTCGAAGTGATGATAACTTGTCTAGACACAAGGTTACACAAAATAGTCAGGATCCTAAAACTGGCAAGCTTCAAAGGCCAATTGATTTTCATAAACAAAAATTAAGAGTGGTTTGTGAAAACTGTAATAATGGTTGGATGAGTAGATTGCAAAGTTTATCAAAACCTCATTTGATTCCTTTACTTAATGGTGACTGGAGTAAGCTAACAAAAGATAGCTTTAGCGTAATTTCAGCTTGGTCTGCAATGTTTACAATAGTTAATGAACTTTCTCACCCTGCAACGGCAACAGTACCCAAAGCAGAAAGATACTTTCTAAAAGAAAATAATTTACCGCCTCCAACATGGAATATTTGGCTTGGAAAGCACAACCCACAATTAGACCATCCTGCATTAATTAATCATTTTGGCTTTAAAACTTTCCAGCAAAACTTCCAAACAACTGGATTTACTGTCGGAAAGTTATTTATACAAACCTTCATGGCTAGCCCTTCATGTGATTTATCAGCTAAAAAGATTAAAGAGTTTGATAGTAGTTTTGATACCATGAAAATATTTCCAATCAACTCTGTTGGTTGTCGTTCTATACCGGTGAAGAACTATACAAAACCTGAATTACTGTTAGTTTCAAATTCTATTGCCAAAAGCTTTAAATTAAGAGTAATGGATGATTTAAATATATTATGGAACGAGTCGTAGAAAGCAAACTAACAAAGCACTTAAACGAAATTAAAACAGTGACTTACGATTATCTTCGCTACATATTACAACCCACAATTTTAGTCCGCTTAGTGCGGCGTTGAGGCTGTAGAATAACTCGTTTTTTGTAAATCAATAATAAACATCTATTTTTAACTTTTTGTTTTATTTGATCATTAAATTTTAAAAGTAATTTTTTCTTGAAAATAGAAAAATTCTACTGCCTCGTTATGAATATTGGATGAATAATATGGAAAAACTGAATGTTCTTAAAGTTTGTATCTGGGTTAAAGAGTTCTCGCATCCAATTAGAGTATTTGGTGTTATCTTTTTTGCTTTGGCTTTGATTACTGGGGTTATATGGAGTTTGGGGAACGAAGTTGAGCCTATCGCCTTTGTTTTAAGCCTTATGAGTTCATTATGTTTCGCATCACCAGCTGCCGCAGAGTATTTAGTCCCAAATCGTAAACCTGTAAAACAAATGACATATGATGAATTATTAATATTTATTCCAACTACTGATTATAAAAATGACTGGAAAGGCTTATCTTCGGTTGAGGCTAGCGAGTACTTTTTAAAGGAGGATCCTAGATTGAGGTTTAGAACAAGATATTCCGAAGATGGTATTCAAGCTCGTGACTTTAGAGAGCCTTGGGCTAATTGTTATTTACATCCACATGCAACAAGTTATTGGCATGAGCTTTATTACGATGGTGCATTTATTCATCGAACAATTCTAATATCTGTAGATGATGGGAAATCTTTACTACCCGCTCCAGATATTGATTCAGGTATGGTTCGTGATTTCGAATATTCAGTTGCCAAAATTCATGATGTGTTAAATAACGTAGATTCCTACTTAGAAAAGTCGGGGCTACATCGAATAGATTCATAATCACGTAGCCGGAGGTACCTAACCTCCAGCCCCCACACCACCCTGTATGCGGCTCCGCACAGGGCGGTTCATCTTATGATTAATAGTGAATATTAATCCACAAATCCTTTAATGAAATCAAACCTTGTTTGGCTAAAAACTCATTGCAGACCGTACTACTGAGCCCTTTGATTTTCGAACTACGACAAGGGCTTTTGCCGGTGATACCACAACTGATTACAAGTCGCTCACTTACTCCTAGCCTAATTAAAGATCTGGCTTAGGTTCTCTTCTGATCAATAGAAAGTAAGGCGCTGCAAGGAGGAATACCAAAGCCTATCATTAACCTTAATGACTGGACTAGCGCAAACGAGCTATACCAAACAGCACAAACCATTAACCAACCTTACTTTTTTTGCTTTGCAAAGCGCTTAAATGAACCAAGTTATTTTGTAACTCTTTCCATTGTTTACCCTTTTGTTTCGGTTGTTCAACTTGTAAGCTTTGGTAAAGATCCACCAGCTGCCCTGCTATTGAAATAGCGACTTCCATTGGTAACTTACCCGAGACTTCTTTTAGGCCAACAGGACAGGTCATGCTTTGTACCTGCTTATCTGTAAAACCTCTTTGTGCTAAACGGTATTGGAATTTCTTCGCTTTGGTATCTGAACCGATAACACCAAGCCATAACGAATCGGCACGCTTAATAATCGCCTGAGTTAATGAAAAATCTAATTGATGATTATGAGTTAATATTAAGAAAGCCGTATTTTTAGTGGCACTTTTTACTTGATCAGTAGGTTCTTCATCTACTATTTTTTTCACGTTTGCTGGCACGTGTTCTGGGAATAAATCTGCACGGCTATCAATCCAGCGGACACGAATTGGAAGTTGAGCGAGAACCGGTATTAAGGCTTGCGCGACATGACCTGCACCGTACACATCTAATTGCATACTATCGCTAGCAAACACTTCAAACAATACAACGACCTGTCCACCACAACATTGCCCTAGATTGGCACCTAGTTGGAAGTTTTCAACTTGCTGGCATGTTTCTCCTTGTTCAATTAATTGGCGAGCCTGTTTAATCGCTTTAAATTCTAAATGGCCGCCTCCAATGGTGGCGTAAATATTATGTTCACTGACCACCATCTTCGTACCACTAGCACGAGGTGTAGAACCTGCGGTGCTTAGCAGCGTTACAATCACATAGGTTTCTGTGCCTTGCTCAAGCTCTGTAGCCGCTTCTAACCAGCTATGGGCGTGTAAGCCTTGCGTTGAGATATTAAGCATCGCCAGTTCCTTTTTTATCAGTGCCTTGTTTCCCTGATTTTTGATCCTGTAACCAATCTTTCGCCACTTGTACTGCACCTAAAACACATTCAGCGGTAGCAGGTGTATTCAAGCTTGGTGCAAATTGATAGTCAGTGATACTCGCAACGGCATTACGTAATGCACTCCATACGCTTATCCCCAACATAAATGGTGGTTCACCCACGGCTTTAGATTTAAACACAGTGGTAGCAGGATTTTTTGAATCATACAGCGTCACGTTAAATTCTGCTGGCGTATCACCAATTGCAGGTATTTTATAAGTCGCAGGTGCATTACTTGCTAATACACCATTGTCATTCCAACTGAGATCTTCGGTTGTTAACCATCCCATCCCTTGAATAAAGGCCCCTTCGATTTGGCCAACGTCCAATGCTGGGTTAATTGAGTTACCCACATCATGCAATATATCAACACGGGTAACGGTATTTTCACCGGTTAGCACATCAATTTCGACTTCACTCAAGGCAATACCGTACGCATAATAAAAGAAAGGATGCCCTTCCGCTTTTTCACGGTCGTAGTAGATTTCTGGTGTTGCGTAAAAGCCAGTAGAAGAAAGTGAAATACGGTTTAAGTAAGCAAGGTTAATTAACTCAGCAAAACTAATTTGACCTTTTTCATGGATCAATTGGTTATCCACTAACGCCAAACTATCTGGTTCCACATCAAAATGTGTAGCGGCAAACTCAAACAATCTTTCTTTAATGGTATTGGCCGCATTTAATGCTGCCATGCCATTTAAGTCAGTACCGCTTGATGCTGCAGTAGGCGAAGTATTTGGGACTTTATCGGTGCGCGTTGCATTGACTAAAATATGTTGCATATCGATAGACAATGTTTGCGCGACTATTTGTGCAATTTTAGTATTTAATCCCTGTCCCATTTCAGTGCCGCCATGGTTTACATGAACGGTTCCATCGGAATAGATAACAACTAATGCTCCGGCTTGGTTTAAATGTTGAACCGTAAATGAAATACCAAACTTAACCGGTGTTAATGACAACCCTTTTTTGATAATAGGTGATGTTTTATTAAAGGTTTCAATGGCTGTTTTACGCGCCCAATAATCGCTCTCTTGTTCCATTTGGGCGATCATATCCTGCAATATAAATTGCTCAACTTTTTGTTTATAAGGCGTTAAGTCACGTCCTGGTGCATACAGGTTTAATTTGCGAATTTCTAATGGATCTTTACCGAGGTAATAAGCGATATCGTCTACTAACTGCTCCGCCATGATCATCCCCTGCGGGCCACCAAAGCCACGAAATGCAGTGTTACTAACGGTATTAGTTTTACAACGGTTACCATTAATATGTGCATTGGGATAGTAATAAGCGTTGTCAGCATGGAACAAAGCACGGTCAACAATCGCATCAGATAAATCTGGCGAATAACCACAATACCCATTGATATCGATATCAACACCGGTGATTAAACCATTGTCATCAAATCCAACTTGGTAAGTATTATAAAAAGGATGGCGTTTACCTGTACTTTTAAAGTCATCACTACGTGCTAAACGAATTTTAACGCTGCGACCTGTGTAATAAGCAGCTAACGCAGCTAGGCAAGCCCATGGTGCAGCTTGCGTTTCTTTACCACCAAAAGCACCGCCCATTCGACGCATTTCGACAGTTACATAGTTAAATGGTTGGTTTAATACTTTAGCGACTAGATGCTGAACCTCAGATGGATGCTGACTTGAAGATTGTATAAACATGCCTCCATCTTCTGTTGGTGTTGCAATACTCACCTGCCCTTCTAAATAAAAGTGCTCTTGACCACCCACATATAACTCACCACTCACTTGATGCGTTGCGTCTTTAATCGCTTGTTGTGCATCGCCTCGGTGTAGCGCATGTGGAGGACGAACCCAGCTTTTATTGGCAATGGCTTCTTTAATATCAATAACAGCGGCGGTCTCTTGGTATTCAATCGCGACTTTTCGGGCTGCAATACGTGCAGTTTGGTAACTCGTTGCAACCACTAACAAAATCGGTTGGCTATGATATTCAACGACGTCATCTGTTAATAAAATATCACCCGAAAAAACCGGACCAATATCATTTTTACCTGGAATATCTTGTGTACCATAAATAGCAACAACACCTTCAATTTGTAATGCATCGCTGGTATCGATTGATAATATCTTACCGCTACTAATCGTCGATAACACAGGGTAAGCGTGCAAGCTATTCACTTCCTCTGGTCTATCATCAATATAAGCCGCTTTACCAATAACTTGTTTTACCGCGCTTTCGTGTATGAAAGAGCTACCAATTGCATTCTTTGTAGACCCACTTGGTTTATCTGTTTTAAAGTGACGCATGATTAATCCTTGTGTGAATAGCTGAAATAGAATGAATGGCAAGATCACTGTTTTGCTGCAATTGGATCTTCCCAGATCCTTGATACCAAATGCGGTCGAATAAATTTCTGCTCACTTGTAAACGATAAGCTGAAGATGCCCTAACGTCAGACAATGGCTGAAAATCGATTTGTATTTGCAATGCTGCGTTTTGTAAGTTTTCTAAACTGAAGGTTTTTCCCTCTAATGCCTGCGCTACATTTTTGGCTAATGCAGGTGTTGCCGCCATACCACCCATTGCACATCGAACATCTTGCATTTTATCGCCATCAAGTTGATAACTTAAAACTAAACATACCGCTGAAATATCATCTTCTATGCGTTTTGATATTTTGTGACAACTTAAATTAAATTCAGGGCTACGTGTCGGGATATGAATGGCCACAATAACTTCGTCTTGTGCTAATTGTGTTTTTCGGTAATCAAGAAAGAAATCTTGTAATGGCATAATACGATTACCGCGAATGCTTTGTAATTCAAGGCTAGCGTTCAACGCAATAAATAAGGGTGCAGGGTCGCCAATCGGCGAGGCATTAGCAATGCTGCCACCTAATGAGCCTGCATTTCTAATTTGTAATGAACCTAGGCGTTCAAATAATTCATGTGATTCAGGGTAAATATCAGAAAATCTATCAAGGAATTCGCTGTAAGGGAGTGCAGCGCCAATGTGTAAACCTTGTTCATCTTCATTAAATTGCATCAATTCAGGGCAGTAACGCACTGAAATTAATTGGTTGTTATAACTAAGTCGTTGGCTAAATTCTACAGAGAGGTCAGTTGCGCCAGCCACAAACTGTGCTTTGGGATGTGAGGCTTTTAATTCACATAATTGCGCTAGATTCTGTGGTAAATAAAAGTATTGTCCTTCACTTTCGCTTGTTGTGTTTTCAATCATTGGTATTTTATTTAATGCTAAGTCTTTTTCTAAGGAAATAGTTAATGCTTGGACTTGTTTACTAAAGCGATGATCTTTGTGTGCAATATTTTGTGCAGCTTGGTTTTGATAGCTAAAACATTTTTCAGCCGCTTTTAAAATAGGTTGATAACCAGTACAACGACATAAATTTCCGCCCAATGCTTGAATCACCTTTTCTTTGCCTGGGTAAGTTTCAAAATTCATATATAAAGCAAATAAACTCATGATAAAACCAGGTGTACAGAAGCCGCATTGTGAGCCATGGCATTCAACCATCGCTCTTTGTACTGGGTGAAGATCTTCAACTGCTGGATTCATTTTTGTAGTCAATGCTTCAACAGTTAATAGATGTTTACCGTGCAAGTTACCTACTAACATTAGGCAAGCATTAATACTTTTGTAATGCCATTCGCCATTAATTAAGTCACCAACCACTACCGTACACGCACCACAATCTCCAGAAGCACAGCCTTCTTTGCTGCCCACTTTCCCCATATTGGTGCGTAACCAATCTAAAATGCTCAAACTTGGAGCAAATGCTTGTAACTTAACCATTTCGTTATTAAGTAAAAATTGAACCACGTAAACCTCTCTTTATTAACCAAGCCTTTATTACTAGGGGCTTAACGTTATTTCTTAGCTGACATTAAAAATATTTAAAACACTTTTGACCATTTGGTCAATACATTGCATTGCATACTATGTACCAACCTTTGATCTAGCACTCAAAAAAGCTATTTAATAAGGAATATCGTGGTTTTTTTTATCGTTTACGGTAAAACCAGCTAAGTCTGGTGAGTATTCTTCTGTCTGGTTTAACAAACTTAAATAGAAGTAAAAATACTTTTACAGAAAGTATTTAACAGTAATGCGAGAGGATGGCGCTATTTTTGCAGTGATACTTTGTAATCGTAATACTATAAAATAACCATACTGTTATAAATTCTGTGTTGTTGAATATAAGAAGTCATATTTAACAACAAACAATATCAGAAATAAGCAGTCCCTAAACAACTTTTAATACAAAACAAAAAGTCAAAATATTGGAGAAAGGAAGATGAAAAATATTTTCAAGATGTTGTGTTTAACACTTACTTTAGGTTTTTCTGCATTAAGCAATGCAGCAGAAGAACCATTAAAGATAGGTTTTGTTTACGTTAGTTCAACAGGAGAAGCAGGTTGGACTTACACGCATGATCAAGCAAGACTTAACTTAGAAAAAGTATTTGGTGATAAAATTAAAACAACTTTTATCGAAAATGTAGCAGAAGGACCTGATGCTGAACGCGTGATCACTCAATTAGCTCAAAGTGGACATAAACTAATATTTACGACTTCATTTGGTTACATGAACCCAACATTGAAAGTAGCAAAACGTTTTCCTGATGTTAAATTTGAACATGCAACAGGTTATAAACGCGCTAAGAATGTAGGGACTTATTTTGACCGTATTTACGAAGCAAGATATTTAACCGGCGTGGTTGCTGGTTACATGTCTAAAACCAATGTCATTGGTTACATCGGTGCATTCCCAATCCCAGAAGTGGTACGTGGGATCAATGCATTCACACTAGGTGCTCAATCGGTTAACCCTGATATTAAAGTTAAAGTTGTTTGGGTAAATACTTGGTTTGATCCAGCAAAAGAACGTGAAGCAGCTAACAGCTTAATCGATCAAAAATCAGATGTTATTACGTTCCATACAGATTCTCCAGCAGCAGTACAAGCAGCTGAAGACGCAGGTGTTTATGCTATTGCTTACCACTCAGACATGAGCGAATATGGACCAAAAGCTCAATTAACTGCAGCTGTACATAACTGGAATGGTTTTTACGAGCAACGTGTTCAATCTGTTTTAGATGGTACTTGGAAATCTGAAGATGTGTGGAAAGGGATTGCTTCTGGTATGACTCAATTAGCACCTTTCAACGAAGCTGTGCCAAAAGATGTTGTCGCTAAAGTAACGGCACTATCAAACCAAATTGTTGACGGTACATTCCACCCATTTACGGGTCCAATTAAAGATCAGTCTGGCAAAGTCATTTTACCTGCAGGTGAAGTAATGAAAGACGGCGACTTATTACGCATGGACTACTACGTAGAAGGTGTTGATGGTAAGTTGAAATAATGAGAACGGACCTAATTATATCTTAGTCATTTATATTCGCTTAGCGTTAATAACGCCTGAGCTTAATCAACGAACTCTGTACGAATAATCGTTAAGATAAATGAAAATTGGGGGATTTAGTATGACGCTAAATCCCCTATTTTTATCACTTTGTTAACCCTGTATCTAAACTCGTAGAGCATTATTAATTTATGAAAAAAGTAATAAAAAAAAGCATTAAGTCACGTGGTTCGTTAGCTGATATACGTAAAGATAATTTACAGCAAATTTTAACATCAGCAGAGCAAGTTTTTGCTGAACGAGGTTATAGAGGCACTACAGTTGCTGCTATTGCTGAAGCTGTGGGCTTACCAAAAGCAAATATTCTTTATTACTTTAAGACAAAAGAAGGCCTTTATAAGGCGGTGATCAACCAGCTATTAAAGTTGTGGATGAATCACATGAATGAAATGAGTGCAGACTCTCACCCTAACGAAGCCTTACCTAAATACATTTCTAATAAAATACACCAATCAAAAGAACACCCAAATGCGTCACGCATATTTGCAGCAGAAGTCTTACATGGTGCGCATTACCTACGTGATTCGCTACAGGAAGAGTTAAAAGATCAATTTGATCAAACTTGCCAAGTATTTGATGCTTGGGTTGAGAAAGAATGGATGGATCCTATTAATTCAGAGCATTTACTGTTTATGCTTTGGTCTACAACACAAGCCTATGCCGATCATGGATTACAAATCAGTATTTTAATGGGTAAAGAGCAATTAGATGAAGATGACTTCAATAAAGGAATTAAATTACTCACACAAGTCACTTTAAAAGGCTGTGGGATTAAACCTCTTTAATTGAGATGATGCCTACTGTGGTGGTTTGTATTAATCGTTTTAGTCGCACAGATAATGATTTCAAAGATGAATCATCACTCATGACGCATTATACAGAAGGTTACTAATGTGTAGCAGTGATTGAAAAGAAGTAAAAGCAACCTTACTGTTAGGTCTCTGATATGAATTACTAAAACAGTAAGGTGCTTTATATTAAACTTTATCCAATTTATCTTTCGTCTATCTTCAATATATCTTTAGCTTCTCTTGAGCTTACTTTTAACTTATCTTTAACTTACCGCCGTTGGCATCAATTGCTTAGGAAGCCATAGTGCTATCTCTGGAAACATAATAATTAAGAATAAAATAAGTAACATGGGTAGCAGAATAATGCACACTTCTCTTAATACTTGAATAACATTCATTCCTCCAATCGATGCTGAAATTAATAAGCATAAACCATAGGGTGGAGTGACCAATCCAAATGCGAGGGAAATGATACCAATGATGGCAAAGATAATAGGCGAAATATCAGCTTGTGTTGCAACTGGTAAAAGTACCGTTCCTAAAATAATAATGGTTGGAATCGCATCAATAAATAAACAAAAAAACAGGAATAAAAAGGCAATAACAAGCAGTGTTCCTAATTGTCCAAACTCCATACTGACCATAAAATCAATGATTAAGCGTGGCACGTTATAATAAGCAAGCAACCATCCAAATACTGATGCAGTCCCTATCGCAAACAATGAAATTGAAGCAAATCGGCCCGTATCATAAAGGATAGGTCCAACATCACGTGGCTTCACTGTTTTGTAGACAACCATGCCTAAGAATAATGAATAACCTGCTGCGATAATTGCGCTTTCTGTTGGTGTTACGATGCCAGCGACAATGCCGTAAATAACAAAAACGGGTGTTAACATCGCCAATGCAGCCCCTTTAAATGCTTTAAAAGCCATTTTAAAAGTAGGTTTTACAGTAATTGGATAGTTATAAACTTTTGCGTAACCATAAACCGTCGCCATTAATGAGAAACCAATTAACAGCCCCGGTATTGCGCCCGCTAAAAATAAAGCACCAACAGAGACTTGCATAACGCCGCCCCACACAATCATCAAGATGCTAGGCGGTATTATTACGCCCATTACTGACGAACATGCGGTAATGGCAATGGCAAAACGTCTGTCATAACCTTCATTAATCATGGCAGGGATTAAGATCTTCCCACAACCGGCTGCATCAGCCGTTGATGAACCAGAAATACCAGCAAATAACATAGAAACAGCGACATTTACATGGCCTAAGCCACCAGGCATCCATCCTGTTAGTACTCGCGCTAAATCAATTAATTTATCGGTTATCTTCCCGGAATTCATTAAATTGGCGGCTAATAAGAAGAAAGGAACAGCAAGCAAAATAAACGAGTTATACGACTGAAACATTCTATCGATAATGATAAAAGGGGTAAGCCTAATATCTAAGAATACGACGGGAAGTGTTGCAAGCCCTAATGCAAATGCAATCGGTACACGCAATATAACTAATAAAAGAAAGCAGCCAACGAGTAACGCACAGGCTACTCCAGTAGTAAGAATCATTGCGTTATCCCTTTGCTTGATTTGTATATTTGAAATGCTTCTGAGAATTTAAATAGAGAAAAAATACACCACAATAATCCTGCAAATGGCACGGTAATATGGGTGATTAATAAGTTTGCGTTCATCATTACTGAATGTTGGATACCACCAAATTTTGCATAATCGATACCGTACCAAGTAAACATTGCACCAAACCCGCCTACTAATAAGTACACAACTGATCGTTGAATTAACAAAATGAGTGGATTTGAACTGTCAGGTAATACTTGAACATCAAAATGTGTGTTATCCCAGACGGCTAACACTGAACCAATCATCACTACCCATACAAAAATAAAGGTCGCTAATTCTTCAGTCCAAAGATAAACGGGAATGATACCTGTGTATCTAGCAATAACCTGCATTGCAACTGGGATGACCAAAGCACCCACTAATATTGTTAGAGTTACTTTTAGTACCGTGCAAAGCAACTCTAAGCTGCGTTTAATCATGGGTAACCTCAAAAAGAAATTCGTTTATAAAGGAGAGATCTCTACGTGATCTCTGTTTGGACCACGTAGAGTTATTACTTATTAAAGTGTTAACAGTTTAGTTAGATGACTTTTAAACCAACGTCATCTAGTTAAAAAGTGAGTCATTAACTACTTTAATAAAATCATTGTTACTAAGGTAACTATTGCTAATGTAACTGTTACTTATTGCGAATCGCTTCAAGTAATTCAGTTGCATTAATACTTGCAGCAAATTTATCTTGAACAGGTTTAACAATTATTAATAGCTTTTCACGTTCAGCAAATTCTGCAATTTGAATTTGTCCAGCATCTGCCATTTGCTTTAATTTAATGCCATCTTCACGCGTTTCTAACTCACGACCAAAATCACCCGCTTCTTTACCTGCTTTTTTAATGGCAGCTTGAAGTTTTTCAGGTAGTTTACGGAAGCTTTTACCACTAAATACAATAGGACGTACTGTAATCGTGTGACTTGTTAAGGTAACGTTTGGTGCAACTTCATAAAACTTCAAGTTCTGGATACTAGCAGCTTCATTTTCTAGACCGCTAACAACGCCCGTTTGTATTGCGTTGTAAACTTCATTGTAAGAAATAGCAGAAGGTGTCGCGCCGATAGCCGCAAAGATTTGCGCTTGGATAGGTGCACCCATTACTCGCATTTTGTGTCCTGCTAGCTCATCCATATTACTGATGCGTTTACTTGAAATAAGGTTACGAGTACCACCGCCCGCATAACCAACAATAACAATATCAGCTTTGTCAGATAGCTCTTTTTCAAGCGGCGCTAATGTGTCGCTTGAAAGTACCGTGTTCCAATGCTCTAAATCACGAAATAGGAAAGGCATATCCATTAATGGAATTGAAGGTGCAAATCTTGCCATGTTAGAAGGCGCCAATATCGTATAATCAATCGCTACGCCTTGGTTTAAAAAAGTAACATAATCTTTTTCAACGCCTAATTCACCATTTAAACGTAAATCAAATTCAACATCACCATCGTAATACTGCTCAACTAGCTCACCAAATTTAACCATTGTTTTAGTAAAAGTATGATTACCATCGAACATACTAGCGCCACGAAGTGTCTCGGCGTTTACTGATGTTGTTGATACAGCTAATGCAGCAAACGTTGCGCCAGCTACCGTAGTCTTAATGACTTTTTTAAACTTTTGACCAAATAACATAACTTTTCCTTGTTCGTTTTTTCATATTGAAAGTATTAAGTAGTACAAAATAAACGTTAAATACACAAAAGAATAAATATGTGTAAGCGATTAATATTACTGCTACTTATTACAGGCTAATTACGCTTTCCATTAATAAATTACTGTAGACTTAGCGAGATTTAAGCCTACTTTTTAAAGTAAAATTAACATTTATTAAACAGTTACTTTACAAAACAAAATGAGTATAGAGTTTATTTTGGTAGGACCAAAGGATAGGGATCACAGTTAATTGATCGAAGTATTTTCTCACTCAATTATGAGACACCAAACAAGATAAAAACATAAGATATTGATAATTAACAATTTAATTATTTTTTAGTAATAAAGAACTAACATGAATCAACAATTGGTAGACCAATTAATGGTTTTATGTGATCACATGCATTTTTATAAACTATCAAAAAAATCGAATATGCTAGATAATTTACTCGATAAGAAATTTAAATTATTTAACTTTCTTATCGATGCAATAACAGAGGCCCATCAACTTATAAAATAAGAAGATCATATGTCGGTGATAACAGGTTTATAATGGTATGTTTGACATCATTACCTTTATTAAACTTACAATATACTCAAGCAAAACAGCTCATTGTATTCAATAGCGACACCATTAAGGACAAATGGTTAAGCTATATAAATAGGGTATATAAAGAAGATATATGAATAAGGTATATGAATAACTATTTGGTAAATTTAAATTGATAAAATTTTGCACATTTACAAGTTAAGCAAATGTTAAACTTAACCTTTAATATCTATAAGTTACATTTTAAATGGTCATTGAAGTATTAAATAAAAAGAATAATAAGAACTGATATTACTTAAACCAATATTATTGGCTGATAAAGACCCAAATCTATACAAACTACAAACTTATAAAAATGCACTTAGCTTTCATATCTATTCTCTGTACTTAACCTTTATATAAAAGTACAAAAAGCTAAGTAAGCTCACTATCAAGAAACTTAAAAGGTTTTGTAAACGATGAATTCGCCAAAACGCCTTTACCAAGAAATTGGTATCGCATTAAAAAAACGTATCTCTAGCGGAGAGTTTTCGATCGGTCAAAAGCTTCCTCCCGAACGTGAAATAGCACATATAATGAATGTCAGCAGAGCTGTTGTGCGTGAAGCTTTAATTATGTTGGAGCTACAAGAAATTGTAAATGTACGAAAAGGCTCAGGTGTTTATGTGACCCGTATTCCCTCTGACGAGATCAACTCACAAGGACACCTAACAAATGACATTGAAAATGAAGATAATGACGTTGGACCTTTTGAATCATTACAAGCACGACAACTTCTTGAAAGTCGCATCGCAGAGTTTGCAGCCACACAAATAACCAAAAATGATATAGACAAACTCCGTCAAGCTCTTGAAATGGAACGTCTAAATTTAGAAAATAATAGTAAAGATTATGACGGCGATGAAATGTTTCACATGGCGATTGCCGATGCGACACAAAATAGCGTGTTGAGTGGTATGGTCCACGACCTGTGGGTACAAAGAAATAATAGTCCGATGTGGCGACAACTACATTTACACATTAACAATGAAGATTACCGTAAAGTGTGGCTAAAGGATCATGAAAAGATTTTAGCGAACCTGCAGCGCAGAGATGCGGCGGGTGCGCGAGATTCAATGTGGCAGCATTTAGAAAATGTAAAACAAACATTATTCAGTTTGTCTGATATTGACCATCCTGATTTTGATGGTTACCTGTTCAGTACCAACCCAGTGATTAGTTATTAAGGTTTAGGTCTAAATTAAGGTTAAGGTCTAGGTTTAGATTTAATTTTAATTAATGACGCAGTACTGATCCAAAACGCTCAACCAAACGATCTAAAAAAGTAAGTGGTCATCGATGCAATGATCGAGACCACTTACTTTATCTAGCTTATTTTAAGCAGACTTGTTTCACTTGAGGGCTTCAAGATCATCATCACTACATCTAGGACCCAAAATAGGATTTTTAGTACTTATATTAATAGTGAATGTCTAATTTATATTGAAGTTCCGTAAAGTCGAAACAACACAGCTCTCACTTTTAATTGGACTTAAAAAATCTATCTCACATAAATACTAATCCCATGATGAATTTATCTATGCCCTTTTCAAACTGTTTATTCAATCACATAAAATAATACAATATCACTATAGAGTGGCTTTTCCATTAATAAAGGTATGTGTAAGGGATAAAATAATGAAGAAAATTTATTTAGGATTAGTGATTACAGGGTTATTAGCGGGTTGTGCTAATACTGCAGATACAACATCAAAAGTTGTATCAACAACAAACTCTGTAGTCTCAGTCGCAACCGGCAGCAATCTAATTATCGACCCACAATTAACTCAATTCAGAAGTAATAGTGGTAAAAGTGATGTTTGGAAAAAAAATGCGAATAAAAATAAAGGCTTAGGTGACGCTGGTAGCTCGAAAGATACGGCATTTGGTGAAGAAGGATCATCTCGTTTACGCTTTATCGCTGCGTCTGATGACTTTACTGCTCAACCAGGTTTAAGCCAAGAAGTCTTTGGTTTACAACCAAATACAGATTATGAATTCTCTCTCTATTACAACGATAAAAAAGGCGATGAATCACCAACAGAATTAGTGTTTGGTGTAACAAGTGCATCTGGTCAATCATTAGCAACTAAAACAGTACATACATCAGAGCTTAATAATGCACCTAAAGGTGCAGTAAGAGATAGCTTCCGTCAAACATTAGTTAGCTTTAACTCTGGTACAAATGTGTCAGTGACTGTTTATGCAAAACTACACATTGCAGAACTATCAAAAATTGATATGGATGGTGATGTTGCGAAGCAAACAGAAGTACGTATCGATGAATTTAAATTAGCTAAAAAGTAGTTTACATATTTTCACCTATTAGATAACTAATTACCTAGTTATCTAATACATCAATGACGGGGTAAATATTATAGGGCAGCTATCTTAAGGTAGTTGCCCTTTTTTATTAAAAAACCTTAAGCTAACAATGATTGTACGTATTGTTTAATCTCATCATGTTGGCAATGTTCAAAAAAGCATTGTTGGAAACGCTCGCCTGATACGGCTGTTTTAACTAATGATTGGTCAATTGATTTTAATGTGTCTAAGTAGTTATCTTTCATTATTGCAGCTTTAACATCGTTTAAAATACTTGCATTACTTTGCTGCGGAGCCGCGCGCTCTAACGGGTAACCTTGTCCACGCTCACCTGTCGTGAACGCTTTTTCAAAAATGTAACGTACATTTAATTCTGCTCCCCAACCAAATCCTTTAGCAAAGGCCAACGCCAATGCATTACCATTGTTAATTTGGTTAAATAGGTATGCATCGGAAGGTTCTAAACAATAACCACAAACAACACCAGGATGTATATTTAAAGACATCATCGCGCCTTGACCTGTACCACAACCAGCAACAACAAAATCAACGGCTTTAGCATTAATCAAAATACTCGCCATAATCCCTAAGTGTATATAGGTTAAATGGTGATCATTTTCATCACTCATACCGACGTTATAAACAGGATAATTAAGCGGATCTACAACGGTTTTTAGCTCATTTAACACCATTGCATTTTTACCTGCTTGGCTATTTTCCATCATTAACGCTATTTTCATGGTATCTCCTACAGCGATGCTGCTATTAATTTAGTTAAAGATAATTATATCTGTCACAACTCATACCAATATACGTAGAAAAAAATCACTTACAATAATTTATGAAACATCGTTTTATAAATTTAGATGTATATCAAGAATTATTCATCAAGTACGACTTCTTTTAAATGTCATTCCTTTTAAATACGATTCCTTTAAATGTAATTCCTTTCAAATTTAACTTCTTTCAACATTATTCCTTTCAACATTAAGGTTTTTAAATTTTTAAAAAGGCTTTTTAAAAATACTGCACTGAAAATTAACTCAGGTTATGATGTGCACAAATAAAAACGATAAGGAAAAGCAATGGATAAACCAACTCAACCAGAATCTGTCTCATCGGTATTAAAAGTATTTAGTATTTTACAAGCATTAGGTGAGCAAAAAAATATTGGTGTATCAGAGCTTTCACAACGTTTAATGATGTCTAAAGCAACCACTTATCGATTCCTACAAACGATGAAAACCCTCGGTTATGTCACTCAAGAAGATCAAGCAGATAAGTACTCACTGACGCTTAAGTTATTCGAATTAGGTGCTAAATCTTTAGAATATGTAGATTTAATTGGCTTGGCGGATAAAGAGATGCGTTTAATATCAGAGCAAACAAATGAAGCATTACATTTAGGTGCACTAGACGATAATTCAATTATTTATATCCATAAAATTGACTCTAATTACAGTTTAAGAATGCAATCAAAAATTGGTCGTCGTAACCCTCTTTATAGTACGGCAATTGGTAAAGTCTTATTGGCAGGTAGAGACGAAGCTTTTGTTCGTGAGACGTTATCCGATGTAAAATTTATTAAACACACTGAAAAAACATTAGAAAATACAAATCAATTATTATCTGAATTAAAGGTTGTTCAAGAACAGCATTACGCAGAAGATAACCAAGAACAAGAGCCTGGTTTAAGATGTATTGCAGCACCAATATTTGATAGGTTTGGTAGTGTTATAGCAGGTATCTCAATTTCATTTCCTACCATTCGTTTTGATGAACAGCGCATGTCGCATTATGTGACGCTATTACAACAAGCAGGAAAGAATATCTCATCTGAATTAGGTTATAAAAATTATCCGGTAAAATAACGTTAGTTTAAGAAGACCTAACTTATCGCTAGGTCTTCTTTGTAGCTACATCAAAAATAAGATTTACTTTTTAAATCAGTTATTTTAAGCCAATGACTAAGTTATCAGCTAGATTATTCAATAAGATAAAGTATGTATCAGGTCCTTGAGTTAAGTCTGAACCTAGTGGGTCAAGCACGCCTGTTGTTGCGCCAGTTCCTTCGATAATTGTTTCGACTAAGCTTGATTCAAATTGTGGTTCACTGAATACAGCTCGGGCCTTCGTTTTCTTCACTCTTTCACGTATCTCGCTAATACCTTTTGCACCAGGTTTTCTATCTGGGTCAATCGTAACAGAACCAACTGCATTTAAATCATAAGCGACTTCAAAGTATTGATAAGCAGAATGAAATGCAAGATAAGGCGTATCTTTCACTGGTGCTAATTTTTGTTTCAATAATGCATCAAGTGCGACTAGTTTTGTCGTTAATTTAGCTGAGTTAGCTTGATATTGAACTGCATGTGCAGGGTCGATATCAATTAACATTTTAGTTGTTTCAGTCACTATTTTTTGCGCTACTTTAGGATCTAACCAAAAGTGCATATCCATTACACCATGATGATGCTCTTCATGATCAGCATCTTCGTCATGGCCTTCATGTTCTTCGTCATGTGTTGCTTCATGATCCGCATGTTCTTTATGACCTTCATGATCATCATCGTGTTCTTCGTCAGTCGCATGTTCTTCATGGCCTTCGTGCTCTTCATCATGATCTTCATGAGTCGCATGTTCTTCATGGCCTTCGTGCTCTTCATCATGATCTTCATGAGTCGCATGTTCTTCATGACCTTCGTGCTCTTCATGAGTCGCATGGTCTTCGTGATGTTCATGTTCGTCCCACTCAACACCGCTACGCGTTTTTAATAGTGATGTTTCAAGTACTTCAGCTAGCTCTAACTGTTTAGCGTTTTCTGCAACCGTTTCTAATGGCTTTTCAAGGAAGCTTTCCATCTCATGTCCAATCCAAATCACTAGATCTGCACTCGCTAATGCTCTCGCTTCTGAAGGACGTAAAGTATAAGCATGCGGAGAGCCTTTTTTTACCAATAAAGTTGGCGTAGCAACCCCCTCCATCACTGCACTGACTAATGAATGAAGTGGTTTAATACTGACCACGACTTTCGGGTTTTCATCTGCCATCAATGTCTGCAATGGCAGTACAAATATAGATAAGCAAATAAATAATAGTTTTTTCATGTTTAGTCCTTTAAGATAGTTGATTAACGTAATGTTATATTATAACATTTTAAGTTGTCAACAAGCTATAAAATACATTAAAAGTGATTGACACAAGCACTACAAAAGAAATGATTAAATAAAGGTAATTTGTTAACAATGTTAGCGATCAATAAAGATAATAACAGTCAACCACTACTCACTTTAAGCAATGTAAATCTACAAATAAGCGGTCGTTCATTACTTGAATCAGTGGATTTACAACTTAAACCCGGTGAAATAGTCACGGTTGTAGGCCCTAATGGCGCAGGTAAAACAACCTTATTGCGGGTTGCACTTGGTTTACAAAAACCAACATCAGGCAAAGTAGAAAAGGCTAAAGATGTAACAATTGGTTATGTGCCACAAAAACTTCACATCGATCCCACCTTTCCTATTACAGTAAGGCGCTTTTTAGCATTAGCAAAAGGCCACGATAAAACAAAATTTGTACCTTTATTAAAAGATGTTGGCGCGGAGCATGTTATTGATTCGCCATTACAAGGTTTATCAGGCGGTGAATTACAACGTGTGCTAATGGCTAGAGCGTTAATGCGTGAACCTGACATTTTAGTGTTAGATGAACCCGTGCAAGGAGTTGATGTACATGGCCAAGTTGAATTATATGACTTGATCAGTCGTGTACGTACAGAGCGCGGTTGTGCCATTTTAATGGTATCTCATGACTTGCATTTAGTAATGGCATCTACTGATCGTGTATTTTGTTTAAACAAACATATTTGTTGTAGTGGGACACCTGAAGTCGTCGTTAATGACCCTGCTTACACAGCACTTTTTGGCCCATACGCAGCAAGACATTTAGCATTTTACGTACATGATAAAGAACATCAGCACGACCATGAACATCATCATGAGTGTTGTGGGAACGAGGAAGACAGCAAGAATGGATGATTTTTTATTAAGAGCACTGTTAGGTGGACTAGGTGTAGCCTTAGTTGCTGGGCCTTTTGGTTCGTTTGTGGTGTGGAGACGACTAGCCTATTTTGGTGACACCTTGGCACATTCTGCTTTATTAGGTGTTGCACTTGGTTTTATTTTGCATATCAACCTGACTTTAGGCATTTTTATTATTTGCCAAATTTTAGCGATTCTCTTGTTTATTAGCCAATATCAGCGTCAACTCGCCAGTGATACGTTATTGGGGATATTCTCCCATGGAGCATTGTCTCTTGGGTTAGTCGCATTAGCCTTTATGGATAATGTCAGAATCGACTTAGTGAGCTATCTGTTCGGTGATATTTTGGCGATTGGTTATGATGATCTATATTGGATTTATGGTGCAGGTGGTGCCGCATTATTAGGATTGATTTGGATCTGGAAACCTCTGTTATCAATTACCATTCACGAAGATTTAGCCCGTGTTGAGGGATTACCTGTTGATCGCATTAACTGGCTATTTTTAGGATTAATTGCATTGATTGTAGCAATTATGATGAAAGTCGTTGGTATGTTATTAGTGACAGCTTTGTTAATCATCCCTGCTGCAACTGCAAGGCGCTTTGCAAATACGCCTGAAAGTATGGCATTAATCGCAATGGTGATTGGTGCAATGAGTGTGGGATTAGGCCTATGGGGATCTTTTGAATACGACACGCCATCAGGTCCAACGATTGTAGTGGCAGGCTGTATTTTGTTTATCGGCAGCATTTTATTACCGAGAAGACATTAAATAATACAGTAAAATATTAATAATAAAAAAGGAGCTCTCAATTAGCTCCTTTTTTATGCCGATTACATTAAATAATTGTTCTAAATTTTACGCAGAAAAAATGACTGAACTTAAGGCGCAAGTTGAGGCTTTTCGAAGGTTAACTTCACTAATCGTCTGTCGGATAATTAACTAAAAGAGGTTAATTCTCTAATAGGTTGTCCCCTTTATGAAACTTACAACGAACAAATAAGTTATTTTAACCAGTAAAATAGATCAGTTAATTAGTGTGATTGATATTATTTACCCCAATCAAAGATCTGCCATTCAGGATGTTTTATTGCTTCGACTGATAAACGCTCACAAGGGTTCACTAAATACGCATAATCGGCATATTCACATAATGGTAAATCGTTAATTGAATCACTATAAAAGTGAATTGCCTCAAAGCTAGTTTTTTGTTCAGCAAGCCATTGCTCTAGGCGTAATATTTTCCCTTCACGATAGGTCGCAATGCCAGTGACTTGATTAAGATAGCAGCCCTTTTCAACGACAAGATCAATACCTAACGCATTTTCTATACCGATGGATTTTGCGACTTTTTTAACAATAAAAGTGACCGTTGCCGAAATCACTAAACATCGGGTGCCTTTGGCATTTAAAGCATTAACTAGCGTAATCGCTTCAGGGAAAAC
This sequence comes from Psychromonas sp. L1A2, assembly GCF_009828855.1. NCBI lineage: Bacteria > Pseudomonadati > Pseudomonadota > Gammaproteobacteria > Alteromonadales > Psychromonadaceae > Psychromonas > Psychromonas sp. L1A2. The sequence goes on from NZ_WUAG01000002.1 coordinate 1,312,639, forward strand.
CAAGGGAAGAATTTTCGTACTGACAAACTCATCTACCAAGTTATCTATTTCATGTTGCGGAATAGTTGTTATGGGAGCAAGCGTATAGAAAATATATTCCTCCATATCTAGCTCACCTTTCGCATATTTCACCATTAATGCTTTATCAGTCGCTAAATAATCCGGATCAATAACAATATCTTTTTCAACTAAAAACGCACTCCACAAGCTAGCACAGTCTCCGTTGACTAAGGTCTCATCCATATCAAAAACGTGTAGTGCTTGCGACATGTTAAGCCCTCACTGGTTGAATTTCATTTAAGTTAAACATCAGCTCAAGTGAGCTTCCTTTTGCCATTAATCGTTCCGATGAACGGTTAAGTAAGTCAACAGTTAGCTCGTTCTCCTCAACCTTTAGGTTATAGCGGATTACGTTTCCTAATAACTGATGAGAAAGAACGGTCGCTGGCATCGGTGCTGATATATGTTCACCGTACTTGCGGCCAGCTTCACGAATGTAAATAGATTCAGGACGAATCGCCACTTTTTCTTGGCTAGCTAAGTTAAACCATTGGTTAGCTGTTTCGGCTTCAATTAAATTGTAATGACCCATGAATGATGCAACAAACTCATTAGCAGGTTTTGTATAAATATCTTCAGGCTTGCCTTGCTGAACAATTGAACCTTGATCCATCAAGAAAATCCTATCTGATAATAACATCGCTTCTTCTTGGTCATGTGTTACAAACACTGTCGTTAGGTTTAACTCTCGTTGAATATTAAGGATTTGCTGACGTAGACTTTTACGTATTTTTGCATCAAGCGCCGACAAAGGTTCGTCTAACAAAAGTATTCTAGGTTTCACCACCAAAGCACGAGCCAATGCCACACGTTGACGTTGACCACCAGACAGTTCGCTAGGATAGAATTTTTCTTTACCGTCTAGCTCGACTAAATCAATCATTTTCTTGGCTTCTGAGCGTGCTTCAGATTTACTAATCCCCTTCATTTTCAATCCAAAAGCAACGTTATCTTCAACGGTCATATTCGGAAACAACGCGTATGATTGAAATACCATACCAATTTCTCGTTGTTGAGGGGAGATATCAGTAATATCTTCACCATCAACCCAAAGCTCACCATCGTCCACTTGATTTAACCCAGCGAGACAACGTAATAACGTTGATTTTCCGCATCCACTTGGTCCAAGTAAGGTAATAAACTCACCTTTTTCAATCTCAAAATTAATATCTTGAAACACCGTCACATCACCAAAACTTTTAGCCAATTGACTCACTTTAACGTAGCTCATTATTGATTCCCTCTACTGAAACGGGTTGCTAACCAAGTACATACAAAAATAAACGCAAAATAGGTCATTACTAAAGCAGATGTAAAATGCCCACTGGTTTGACGCATGTTATATAGATATATTTGTAACGTTTCATAACGCGTACCCACCAATATATTGGCAAACACAAATTCACCTAATAAGAATGAGAAAGAAAGAAACGCTGATGCCAATAAACCTTTTTTCAAGTTTGGCAAAATGATCAACAGATAAGCTTTAGTCGTGCTTGCCCCTAAAAGATGTGCAGCATCGACCAAATCTCTTAGATTAATCGTTGTGAAACTATTTGAAATGGCACGATACATAAAAGGTAATGCAATGGTGAAATAGGTACCGATTAAAATCCAAGGTGTGCCAACTAATTGAATTGAGCTATCGGCATAAAGTTGTAATAACCCAACCGATGAAACAACTGGTGGAACAGCAAAAGGTAATAGAATCAATATATTCATTACTTTATCCAAACTAGGATAATAATAAAAAATAACAAAGATCATCGGTAACACTAACACCATCGCTAATAATAATGATGCAATACAGATAAACAACGAACGACCAAAAGCATCCAAAAAGCGAGGATCAGTTAGCAGTTGCGAATACCATTTCAATGAAAAACCATCCGGTAAAATAGTCGCCCCCCAACTCGATGAAAAAGAGTAAAGTAAGGTGGCAAAAATCGGAATAAATAATAGACCAGAGATACCATATACGATGGTTTTATGGAGCGTTAAATTAGTATTATGCATGGTAGCTCCTTGAAATTAACCATTGATTAACCGCAGTGATAATGGCCAGCAATAACATTAATAAAGCAGAAATAGCCGCTGCTAAATTCGGTTCTAAAAATAAATCGCCCGAAACTAAACTAGCAATACGAATCGTTACCATGTTGTAGTTACCAGAGGTCAATGCATACACACTTGCATAGGCGCCAATGGCATTGGCAAACAAAATGATAAATGTACCTAATAAAGCCGGAGATAAAATAGGTAATCCTATTTTCATCCAGTATTGACGAGAGTTTGCACCTAGTAACATTGAGGCTTCATAAGCATCTTTTTTTAAGGCATCAAAAGCGGGATATAAAAGAAGAGCACCAAGTGGAATTTGAAAGTAAATATAAAGGGCTAATAGCCCAGAGCTACTGTATAAATCAAAATCACCTAATATTCCCCATTGTCTTAATAACAAGGTAACAGCGCCGTTCGTACCCAGAATAATAATAAAAGCAAAAGCGAGAGGGACACCTGCAAAGTTACTACTCATATTAGTAAAAGCGACAATTGCATCACGAATTTTACTGTCTAAATGTCTCAATGATGAAACAAGAATAGCAGCAAGAATAAGCCCGATAAAACTAGACCAAAAAGCAATCCAAAGACTATTACTAAAACCTTGTAAGATAAAAGCAGAGTCCATTATCTCGCTATAATTTTCTAAGCTCCACTCTCCCTCATAAAGAAAACTATTCACAAGCACCCAAACCATTGGTGCAATTTGGAAGAGATAATAAAAAATGATAAAAGGAATTAACCATAATACTGGTTTATATTTACCTAACTTTGCTTTAAAAGTAGGTGTCCCTTTTTTCATATATAAGGGATTAGCTTGTATAGATTTAACGTCTTTATTCACACCATCTATATCAGCAGTACCGTCTATATTAGTAACGGCAATAGGTTTCGTTGTTATCATGCTGCAATCCTTATTTATACTAATACATCGGCAGCAAATGCTTTTTGATGTTGTAAACCAAGCAGTTCACAAACCAAACCACATATCTCAGTTTGTTTTATCGACACATCAAAATGACTAAAACGATTACCAATAAGATACAAAGGGACTTCACGCTCTTCCGCTAAAGTACCTCCGTGTGAACGATCATTATTCATGCCGTGATCACTGGTTATTAATATTTGGTAACCTTCTTCAATCCATGCAGGTAAAAAGTCAGATAAAATAACATCCGCTTGACGTGCACTATTACGATATTCAGCAGAATCTAATCCAAACTTATGTCCTGCATCATCAATGTTCATTGAGTGAACAAGTAAAAAATCAGGATCAAACTCTTGTCGAAGATATTCACCATCCAATAACAAAGCTTGATCTGGATAATGATCCCAGTGATAAAAAATACCATGTTGAATTTGCAGACTTTCATTATGAGTATGACGATCACGTATCGCATCATATGGAGAGCGATTATATAACTCACTCACCCAATGATAAGCAGCTGCAGCGGTCGCTTTACCTTGGCTTTGCGCTAAGCTAAAAATCGAATCAAACAAAGAACGACGCGTTACGTTATTGTGTACGATGCCACTTTCAACCGGTGTAATACCCGTTAATATACATTCGTATAAAGGGCGAGAAAGTGATGGTAATTCGCTATAAAGTGAGTATTGGCTTGCTTTCTTGTGTTCTACTAAACCATTTAAGTAGCCCAAACAATCTTGAGCTACTTTTAGATTTAAGCCATCAAGAACAACAAGTATGACCTTATCATTCATCTTAAATCCTTTTAGTTTTGGTAGATAAGAACGCCTTCTTGCCATTTACGTGGCAATTTACGTGCAGATTTTTCCCAAGCAGAGAAGTCTGAGATTGGGTGAGCTGATTTATATTGTTCGTTTGGAATAAGCTTGGCTTGAATTTCATCAGGTAGTTTTACACTAGTACGAATCGGACGAGCATAACCATCCGCTAAGTTAACCTGACCCGCATCACTAAATATATATTCACGCGCTAGTTTTGCAGCGTTAGGGTTTTTAGCATATTTATTGATGATAGTAGTGTAACCAGAAATCACCGAACCATCTTGTGGAATACCAACAGTAAAGCGGCTACGGTCAATTTGGTCACGGTAACTTAGCGCATTAAAGTCCCATAAAATAGCAACTTCGACTTCGCCTTTTTCTAAGTTAGCAACACTAGGGTTAGTAAATGATAAACGCCCTTGTTTTGCTAATTTACCAAAGAATTCAATAGCAGGATCAAGATTACTTTCATCCCCACCGTTCGCAATAGCCGCAGCTAAAACAGCATTGTTAGCCTGTGAAGCGACACCAACATCACCAACGGTCACTTTATAACTACCTTTTAGTAAATCCGCCCATGTTTTAGGCGCATCTTTTACTAGATTGTTGTTAGAAATGAATGAAATCGTCCCAGTGTAAGCTAATGCCCAATGCCCATCTGCATCTTTTGCCCAAGTAGGAACATCGTCCCATGTACTTGGTTTATAAGGTTGCGATACACCTTTTTTTACTGCAACTCGTGCAAATGCAAAACCTACATCGCCAATATCTGCTGTAGCATTAGACTTTTCCGCATCAAATTTTGCAATTTCTTGTGCAGAACTCATATCAGTATCTTGATGTTCTATACCATATTCAGTTTTAAGGTCAGCCCAAGTATCTTTCCAGTTTGCCCAGCTATCAGGCATTCCGATACTGTAAACTTGACCTTCTTTTTGAGCGGCAGCTACAAGTGAATCGATATTAACCGGTTCAGCAGCATAAAGAGACTGTGATAGAGAGAGTGCAATAAGTGTTGTTGAAACTTTAAATGTATTCATTTTACTTCCATCCTTTGGACTAGTTCAGTGAGTTCATTTTTCATACTACAAGAGAAACATTACAGTTTTTTGACAGATATTCAAAACTTTTTTTAATTTTGTTACCTGACTAACCTATTTTAAAAATAATAAAACCATAAATTATTACTTTTAATGTATATTGAATACTTATGACAGACAAAATCTGGACTAGACCAATAACAATGAAGAGCAAAATTGAAATACCGTTAAAAATGAAGGATGTATTACGTGAGCAGATTTTTGGAGGTTCATTACTTCCATTACAGAAGCTACCGTCTGAACGAGATCTTAGTGATTTATTTTCAATTACCCGTATCAGTGTTAAAGATGCACTCGCTTCATTAGAAACGGAAGGGCTAATTTACAAAGAAAATCGTAGAGGATGGTTTGTTTCACCACCAAGAGTCGAATATAACCCATTATCGCGTGCTCATTTCCATCAGATGGTCACAGAACAACAACGCATTGCTGAAACACAATTAATAAATGTCAGTACCATCATGGCACCCAGCCATTACGCAAAAGCCCTGGCACTAACTGAACTAACTGAAATACACGTTATCGAACGATTACGCTTTATTGATGGCAGAGCCGTGTTATTTGTTGAGAATTGCTTAATTAGTCACTTTTTTCCGAATATTATTTCAGAAAATTTAACTCAATCTCTAACAACCCTCTATCAAACTAAATATAATTTCACCACCAGCCGATCGCGTTTCGATGTAATTCCTGCAGCAGCACCGGCACATGTAGCCAAAGCATTAAACATTAGCCCAGGTCAGCAAATACTGAAAATATGCCGTGTAAACTACAATCAACACGCTCAAATAATAGATTGTGAATTTGAATATTGGCGACCAGATGCGGTTATGATTAGTATTGATAGCATTGAGCATAGCTAAGGATAAAGCTAACTTTAAAGCGTTTTGCTAACCTCAATTTTAGGTTAGCAAAACAGTTTGAAGACGAGTCAATAAATAGGAGGTGAACTTAAAAAAGGTTAATTAAAAAGAGTAATACTAATCGCTTACTTTTACTATCTGTTTACCAGTAAAAGAGCCACCGATTTGGCGGTTTAAAGCATCGCTAATATGGCCTGCAGTAAACTCGACAAGCTGAAGATCTGACGTTTTAATTTCACCTTTAGCAACACTATCCAACATGACTTTACTCATGAATCCCATCTTTTGTTGCGCACATAAACTATTATCTAGCCATGCCCCACCTAAAGATACGATACTGATCGTTGGACCTTTTCGATCAAGAAGCTCTTGCTCAAATAAGGGTAACGGCCTTAGGCATGCGATACGTCCACAAAAGCGCATCAATTCGATATTACGAATCGTTGATTCGCCACCAACTGAATCTAATACCGCATCAAATCCCTGTGGCCCTAATTCTCGGCGTATTTTTTCGCATAGTTTAGGGTCGTGATAATCAAAAACAACATCGGCACCTAGCTGCTTAAGCAATTTATGATTACGCTTAGAGGCCGTGGTAAATACATCCACACCACGTTGTTTTGCAAATTGAATAGCAAACTGCCCTACTGAGCCAGCTCCACCTTCAATCAGAATGGTTTCGCCAGCGGTCACTCGTAATTTTTCAAGAGAAATGAGTGCTGTCATACCTGCACAAGGTAAAGCAGCAGCGGTCATTGCATCAACTTCATCAGGTACGACTGAGACAGCAAAATTGGGGACTTTAGTATATTCACTTAAAACCCCTTGCTCACCCATACTGGCATGCCACATCACTCTGTCACCAACATTAGGGTAAACACCCTTTTGTGCTTTGACGACTATACCGACGGCATCTAACCCCAAAATATGGGGGTATTGCCACTGACAAAAACCTGATTTAGATAGTATCGCATCGACTGGATTTAAACCGACATACTCAACCTTGACCAACAGCTCATTATCGCTGCACTCAGGCACCGGCAATGTTGTTTCAGACAAGCGAATTGATTCATTAGGTTCAATCAATACAATCGCTCGCATCATCTGTGGGAGACTTAAGTCTACGTTAGTCATATTTAGCGTATCTAGCTTTACAGTATCAGTCTTTACCATTTCTTATTGCTCTTATAAGGTATCCAGCGCATAGCTCCAGCGGCCGTTAAATGCTTGATAAGCATTCACTTTAGCTTGCAACAATGAAATCGTCGAATCAACATCATTCTCTTCAGCACTTAACAGATCGCGACGTGAGTCTAATAATTCTAAGTAAGGCAATTGCCCTTCTTCATACATTGCTTCAGCTTGTAAGAATGCACGATTTGAATATTGATAACGCTGATCTGCGTAACGTTGTAGTGAACTCTGCTCAACAAGGCGCTGTAAAGTAAGTTCACTTTCGCTTATTGCTTTTAAAACAACTTGTTGATATTCACTATAGGCCGCTTCACTCAAGTACTTTTGTGCGTCACGTTCTGCTAATAATGAAGGGTAACTTAATAGTGACCATTCAATTTGTGGTGTTACTTGCCATTGACTATTCGAAGTAGACAGCCTTAGGCTGTCTAAACTTAATACACCAGCAAAGGCACTTAAACTCACCTCAGGTAACAGCGCTTTGCTTGCCGCCACACTTAATGAATTTGCTTGGCTAAATTCATATAAAGCACGGCTAATGTCGGGACGTAATGCAATGGCATTACTAGGTTCAGCTAATGCCACACGAAAAGGTAAATCAAAAATCCCTTGTTCATTTTGCAAGCTAACGGCACTGGTTAATTGTCCTGTTAATACCGCTAGTGTCGATAAATCACTATATTCTGCATAAGCAATTGCAGGTAATAATGCTTCTTGTTGGCTAAGCTGGGCACGCGTTCGATTTAGGTCAAGTTCATTAGCAGCCCCCTCTTCAACTAGCGCCTCTAATACACCGACACTCTGTTCTAACGCTTCAACTTGTAGCTGAATGATCTCTTTTTTACGTTGGTGGCCTTGATAACTGACATAGCCTTTTACCACAGAAGAAACGACTTCTATCTGTAGCAAACGACGTTGTTCAGCTTGGCTCATTGCTGATGCTTCTGCTGCATCCACCAACGCACTGATTCGACCAAATAAATCTAACTGCCAAGTTAATGATAGGTACGCACTTGATTGACGAGGCGTTGTGATATCCACGTCACCTCTTTGTGCGCCAGCTATTACGCCACCTTGCGGTAGGAACTTCGCTTCTTCAACACCAATACGCGCTAACGTACTTTGTAATTGTAACTGGCTAGTGCGCAAATCATGATTCATTAACATTGCATCATCAATCAGTTGATTCAATTGTGGAGAGTTAAGATTTCTCCACCAGTTGACTTCATCTTCACCGGTTAATCGCTCAACAAGGCTGCTTTTATCGATAAAAGTATAAGCTTTTTCTTGTTCATCTTTTGTATTCACTTGGCTAGCGCAGCCAGACAAAATAGTGGCGACTAAGACAGTAGATAAAGCAACTTTAGGCTTTAAACGCTTGGCTAACTTAAGCATTATTTTTCTCCTCAATATTGATATTTTTTTCAACATTGTTGTGATCATCAATACTCATTTGTGCTTTATCGTTCTTAGTTTTACTCACTAGCATATAAAACACTGGTGTGAATAATAGGCCAAAGATAGTGACTCCGATCATACCTGAGAATACGGCATTCCCCATTGCATGACGCATTTCCGAACCTGCACCCGTTGCAAGAATTAACGGTACAACACCTGCCGTAAAGGCGATTGATGTCATTAATATTGGGCGTAAACGCATACGACACGCAGCTAGGATTGCTTCAAGGTGCGTTAAACCAGAATCATGCTGATCCTTAGCAAACTCAATCATCAAGATGGCATTTTTAGAGGCTAAGGCCACCAATACAATCAAAGCAATTTGCGTAAAGATATTATTATCAGAACCCACTAACCACACGCCCAGCAATGCAGAGAAAATAGTCATCGGTACGATTAAAATAATGGCTAATGGTAAACGTAAGCTTTCATACTGCGCCGCTAAAACCATGAACACTAACAACACCACTAATGGGAATACATAAACCATGGTATTACCCGCAAGTACTTGTTGATAAGTTACTTCCGTCCATTCGTATTCAATGCCCGTTGGTAATGTATCTGCTAGTACTTTCTCAATCGCTTGTTGCGCTTGATCTGAGCTATAACCAGGTGCTGGACTACCGTTCAATTCAGCACTTGGGTAACCGTTATAATGCATGACTCTATCTGGGCCAATAGTAGGCGTTACGGTTAATACCGAACCTAATGGCACCATGTTACCGGCACGATTACGGACTTTTAAGTTAAGAATTTGCCCAGGGTCGACACGATAATCTGCATCAGCTTGAGCATTAACTTGGTATGTACGTCCAAATAAATTGAAATCGTTTACATACACAGAACCGAGGTATATTTGCAATGCATCAAAGACTTCATCCAATGGAATTCCTTGAATCAGTGCTTGCTCACGGTCTACATCTATATCCATTTGCGGTACTTGAATACGGAAGCTTGAGTAAAGTCCCATTAACGCAGGATCTTGCTGTGCTTTACCAATCACCGTTTGTAGGCTATTAAATAACGCATCAAATCCTTTATTGGCTCTGTCTTCAATTTGTAGTTTAAACCCACCCGTGGTACCTAAACCTTGAATTGGCGGTGGCGGGAACACAGCCACAAACGATTCATCAATAGCAGTAAAACGTTGATTTAACGTCGCAGCAATCGCCATTGCAGATTGGCTAGGGTCAGTTCGTTTGTCAAAGCTTTCAAGTGTAGTAAATACAATACCGCTGTTAGGTGTATTAGCAAACCCGTTAACCGACAAACCTGGGAAAGCAACAGTGTGTGCAACACCTGGTACTGACAAAGCAATCTCTTGCATCTCTTTTAATACATCTTGTGTGCGGTCAAGACTTGAAGCGTCAGGTAACTGTGCAATTGCGACTAAATACTGTTTATCTTGCGGTGGGATAAAACCACCCGGTACAGTATCAAATAACTTAATCGTACCGCCAAGCAATACAACATAAGCAACCATTGCGATAACAGACATGCGTATTAATTTTTTAACTAATTTTTCGTAACCTTTTGCACCACGATTAAAGACACGGTTAAAAGGTTCGAACAACCAACGACCAAATAATTTATTCAATAAACGCGTGAAGAAGTCTGGTTTTGCATCATGCGGTTTTAATAATAATGCCGCTAAAGCAGGTGATAATGTTAATGAGTTAAACGCTGAAATAATCGTTGAAATAGTAATAGTCAACGCAAATTGTTTATAGAACTGACCTGATAATCCAGTGATAAATGCCGTCGGAATAAATACCGCACTCAGTACTAATGCAATTGCAATAATAGGGCCCGTCACTTCACTCATCGCAACGCGTGTCGCTTCTAAAGGAGAGAATCCTTTTTCAATATTACGCTCAACATTTTCGACCACTACAATGGCATCATCGACGACTATCCCGATCGCCAGTACTAAACCAAATAGCGATAATGTATTAATCGATACACCTAACCATTGCATCACCGCAAACGTACCAATTAATGAAATAGGCACTGCAATTAATGGAATGATAGACGCACGCCATGTTTGTAAAAACACAATGACAACAATAACAACCAATACAATCGCTTCCAATAAGGTTGCAATCACGGCATCAATCGAACCACGAACAAAGACGGTTGGGTCATAAACGATGTCGTATTCAACACCTTTAGGGAAATCTTTCGATAAACGTGCCATGGTTTCACGCACTTGATCTGAAAGCTCAATGGCATTCGATCCAGGACGTTGGAACACAGGCATCGCCAATGCAGGTTGGTTATCTAATTCAGCGCGTAATGAGTAGCTATCTTCACCTAAATCAACGCGTGCAATATCAGATAAACGGGTTAACTGACCTTCATTACCGACCTTTATAATAACTTGCTCAAATTCTTCAATGCTATTTAAACGGCCTTTAACGTTTAATAATATTTGGAATTGGCTGTCATTAGAAATCGGTTGCGCACCTAAACTACCGGCAGCAACTTGTTGGTTTTGAGAACGTAATGCGCTAACCACATCACCAGCCGTTAAACTACGTGCTGCTAAAGCATCTGGGTTTAACCAAACACGCATTGAATATTTACCACCACCGAATAACCGAACATCACCTACACCCGGTAAACGTGCAATTTCATCTTTAACATTTAAATCAGCATAGTTAGATAAATACGCCGTATCATGTGTTTTTTCTGGTGAATACAAATGTACCACCATGGTTAAATCTGGTGATGATTTTTCTGCTACCACACCTAAACGTTGCACTTCTTCAGGCAAACGCGGCAATGCACTGTTTACGCGATTTTGTACTTGTACCTGCGCACGATCTAAATCAGTACCTAATGCAAAGGTAACGGTTAATGTCATACGACCATCACTGGTTGCCTGTGAAAACATATACAACATGTCTTCAGTACCGTTAATTTCCTGCTCTAACGGTGTAGCAACAGTTTGACCGATTACCGTTGGATTCGCACCTGGGTAGTTGGCTGTTACGACGACTGTCGGAGGCACAACTTCAGGATATTCACTGACGGGTAGTTGGAATAAAGAGATACTACCAGCAATTAAAATAACTAAAGATAACATCGCCGCAAATATTGGGCGCTGTATAAAGAAATGTGAAAACTTCATTATAGTTCCTTAGTACTTGCCGTTAACGGCTCATCTACAGGTGATAATGTAAAAGCCACGCCAGCGCTATCAATATCCACAGAATTTGGTTTGATTGTCATACCTGGACCTACACGAGCAGGACCATTTACCGCAATTACATCACCCGCTTTTAAACCTGAAGTAATCGCACGTAAACTACCGTAACGTTCGCCTAGCTCTACTAAGGTGTATTGCAATACATCATCCTCGCCTACCGTCAGTACAAAGCTGTTTTTTAAATCAGTACCGATAGCACGTGAAGGAATAACCACTTGATCTGTTACTTCATTTGCAGCCAATCTAACGCGTGCAAAAGAACCCGCACGTAACCCTTTATTTTTTTCATCAAACACTGCGCGTACACGTAAAGTACCTGTCGATGGATTGATGCGGTTATCGATAAAATTAATATAGCCAGAATAAGGAAAATCGGTTTGACCTACTTTTTGCATCACCACTTGTTGATGGCTTGCCGCAGTCACATCGTCAAATGAGCCATTCCAAGTACGTTCGTCAATATCAAAATAACCATACATTTCTTTATTTGAAACAATTGACGTTAGTACCGTTTGTCCCGCTAAAATATTGTTACCACGAGTAATATTAGTGCGAGAGATAACACCATCGATCGGAGAGCGTATCGCAGTAAATTCTAGATCGAGTTGTGCAGCGCTAAGGTCTGCTTTCAATGACGCGAGTTGTGCTTCACCTTGGCGTAATGCAGAAGCTCGAGACTCAGCTTGCTCTGTTGAAATTGCTTTACGTTGAACCAAACGAACAGCACGTTGTGCCTCACTTCGTAATTGTTGTAATGCAGCTTGTGCACTGATCACTTGTGCTTTAAGCCCAGCCACTACCGCAGTAAAAGGACGACTGTCTAATTTAAATAACAAGTCTCCTTGTTTGACTTGATCACCTTCATGAAATGAGACTTGCTCTATCACACCCGATACACGCGGCATTAATGAAACTTGTTCAGGTGCTTCTAAACGCGTGGTGTAGGTATGCCATTTTTGAGTCGGTGTCACTAACACTTCTGCAACATCTATCGCCTGTAAAGGTCTTTGACTTGCAGACTTACTTGGCTCTTCTACACAACCGATTAATGTAAGACTTGCTACGCTAAAAATTGCAGCAATTAAATATTTGTTCATGGTGATGCTCCTTTTCTAATTACAGCAGATTTTACGGAACAAACTAGTGCAAAAAAAGCATCGTTTTTTAAATTCATTAGTGCCAAAATAGCACCAATGAATTATAAGAAAGTGATTTTATAATGATCGAAAATATCATTTAAATGCATTAAGGATTAAAAATGGATATCACCAGTCGACTATTAATGCTACTCGAAGTCGTTGAACAAGGCTCTTTTGCGAAAGCAGCAGAAACAAGAAACATAGACCGTTCGGTTGTTTCAAAGCAAATTGGACGTTTAGAAGATGAGTTAGGCGTTAGATTACTTAATCGCTCTACTCGCTCATTTTCTTTAACCGCTGCTGGTGCTGAAATGGTCAAAAAAACAATTGAGATACGTGATTTACTTGGCGATACGCTACGTTTGGCTGAAAATTATCACCAAGAACCACGTGGTGTGTTGAAGATAGCGAGTTCATCTATTATTGGTCGTCGCTATTTGCAACCTGTGATTAATGATTTTCAGAAACGTTTTCCACAAGTTGAAGTGGAACTTCGCTTAGACGATCGTGTTGTCGACATTATTTCTGAAGGTTTTGATTTAGCTTTCCGTATCGGTAAACCTAAAGATTCTTCTTTAATTGCTAGGCCAATCGCGCGTAATCGATTACTCATTTTAGCCTCACCGGAGTTTATTAAAAGTTACGGACACCCTACTAAAATAGAAGATTTAGCAGACTTACCAGCTGCTAGCTTTGCCACTGCGACGGCGAGAATGGAAGAAATCAGCTACTTAGACGAAGATGGTAAGCAAGCGGAACAAAAAATGAAAAGTGTTTTCAGGAGTAATGATGCAGATGTTCTATTAATGAAAGCCCTCTCTGGTAGCGCCTACTTTATAACGCCAGCATTTCTTGTTAACAACGAAATAAAAGATGGATTATTAGTGCCAATATTAACTAATTTAGCCTTACAGGATTATTATCCAGTTTATGCGGTCTATCCACATCGAGACCTCCCCGTAAGAACACGATTATTCTTTGATGCAGTATCTGAATATTTAGGTAAACAAAAACCAATTTGGGAAGAAGCGATTCCACACTTTGAGCAGCTTTATCAAGCATCATCAGGTAAAGATCTTAGCCCGAAATAAAGGGTTAAAAAATAAAGGTAAACCAAACTGTCGTTTACCTTTTACATTTTTAATACTTTAAAATAAACAAGATTAATCCTTTTATGTAATGAACATCTCACCCACTCTTTCAATAATCTACAAACAAAAATTAATACTTAAAAGCAAATAAATCAAACCAAAACATTATTACATCCTCACCCTGTAAATAATTCACACTTTCGCTCTATTATTTTTCATAAAAACAAAAATACACAATAAAAACAATAAGATAAAAAACTGGCACAGTAATGGCAATATACTTAATACACATCAAATAAAGGAGAAACAATATGAAGAGCATGAAAACAATAGCACTTTCAACGGTACTACTGACTTCATCAACTATTGCATTAGCAGATCAACAAAGTTGGAAAAATGAATCTCTTGATGCGTGGATAGATGGTAAAGCTGAAACAACATTATTATTAAATACTAACTTAAATTCATTTGATATTAATACTGATGTTCATAGTGGTGTTGTTACCTTAACCGGTGCGGTGGATAGCAATCTCGAAAAATCATTAGCTGGCGAATTAATAGCCGGATTAGATGGTGTAAAAGAAGTAGAAAATAACTTATCTATTTTAGACGAAAATAACCAATCAGATCTCGATGATAAAGCATTATCAGCATTAACAGATGCCAAAATCACGACGGTTTTAAAAACAAGATTCTTAATGGCTGAAGATGTTAGCGCAATGGATATTGAAGTAGAAACAACCAATAACGTTGTTTTGTTAACGGGTAAAGTGAAGTCAGGTACTGAACACGACTTAGCAATGAATATGGCACGTAATACAGAAGATGTTACTAAAGTTATTGATAAGCTTGAAATTATCCAATAAACAATATTCATTTCATTTTTGTAATGCACGTTTACAGAGCATTTAGTACCTCATATAAGTAAGGAGAAATTACATGATTCGCTGGGTATTTTTATTTCTCGTCATTGCCTTAATTTCAGCTGTATTTGGATTTGGTGGTATAGCTGGTGCAGCCGCTAGTATTGCTAAAATTATATTTTATCTGTTTGCAGTACTGTTTGTTATCTCAATTGTCGCCAACGTAATAAAACGCTAAAAATAGTAGGAGAAAAAATGACTAATATAAGATCTTATAAGCACTTTGCAGCAATTTCAGGTTTAGTACTAGCCCTGAGTGCTTGTACTGAAGGTCCTGCAGAAAAGGCAGGCGAAAAAATTGATGATGCATCAACTGATATTGGAAATAGTATTGAAGATACCTGTGAAGGTGTGAAAGACACACTTAATGCAGCAGATACAGATTGTTAATATTTGTTATTAATAAAAGAGAGAATAATCCATTTTGATTATTCTCTCTTTTATCACTGTTTAAACCTTAAATATTCACTGCATTAATCCGAATCAGGTCAAAATATAAAGAAGGAATAAATAATGAATAACATTTTTGAAGCATTACGAGAAAGTCATCAAAAACAACGTGTTTTAATGGAAGCATTATTAAAAACCTCTGGTGACTCATCAACCAGACGTGAGTTTTACGATGATTTAAAACAAGAACTTAAACTACACGCGATGGCAGAAGAACGTAGCTTTTATGCACCATTGATTAAAGCAGATAAAACCATTGAAATATCACGCCATGGTATCGCAGAGCACCATGAGATTGATAAAATTATTAAGCAATTAGACAATACTGAATTTAGCTCACCAGGATGGCTAACGCTTATGCAATCTTTACAGCATAAAGTATCTCATCACCTCGATGAAGAAGAGCAACGCTTCTTCCAAATGGCAGGTAAGGTTTTTACTGCGAAACAAAAACATGCTCTGGCTGAAGAATATATTGAAGAAATGGCAGTCTAATATTAAATTACTCTAATTGTGTTAACAATACACAATTAATACACGGTCTATTTTTTATTAGAGACTCATTTTCTAATTTATTCGCTGAGGAAACCCCATGTTTATTACTAAATTTTATTTATTTGGTACGCTGTTAAGCTTAGCGTTAGCTTGGTTTATCCCACTGCTAATACTAAAAATATTGTTTTCATGGGTAGCACTTTCCTTAGCGATTGTTAGCTTTGCTTATTTGTTTGATATCCCCTCTATTTTTCGAAAAAATAGTGATGGGAAAATACTATGGTGGATCCAATGGGCTTTTATCCCTTTTCTACTTGGTGTTAAAGCTTATAACGCATGGGCAATAAAGAATGATGAGGTTCCACCAATACAAAAAATCACTAGTAACCTATACCTTTCAAGACGTTTATTATCATCTGATTTAGACTATTTAAAGTCACAAAATATTGATTGTATTGTCGATGTTACAGCAGAGTTTGCTGGTTTAGAAAGTGCGATGACAGATAAGCATTTCGATTATTTAACGATCCCAGTATTAGACCATAAAACGCCCTCTTTACATAAATTACGCCACGCGCTTTATTGGATTGACGTACAACTATCACAGTCTCGTTCTGTGGTTATCCATTGTGCTTTAGGTCGTGGGCGATCAGTCTTTGTGATGGCAGCATATTTATTAAGTCGAGACTCTTCATTAAGTATCGATCAGGCATTAACTCAAATTCATTCTATTCGTAGCTCTGCCAATTTAAATAAGAAACAATACAAAGTACTGAGTGCAATCAGTAAACAGCAAAAATTAAAACTACCAGAACCAACCTGGATGATTGTTAACCCTGTTTCAGGTGGCGGTAAATGGCAACAATATAAACAACAGTTGATTCGTCAATTAAGTACAAAACACCGTCTAAAAATAGTAGAAACAACCCCACAAATTTCAGCAACAGATCTTGCCAAACAAGCTAAAAAAGCAGAGACGAGTAAAATAATTGTATGTGGTGGAGACGGAACCGTAACGGAAGTCGCCAGCCAACTCATTGATTCAAAAATAATACTCGGGATCGTTCCTTTTGGTACAACAAACGCTTTATGTCACGTACTGTATGGGTTAGAAGCAAAATACTCTCCAGTAAATGCAGCCTGTAATGCCATTTTATCTGAGCAAGTTCGTACTATTGATACCGCACAATGTAATGAACAATTGATGTTATTAGCCATGGGTATTGGTTTTGAACAACAAATGATTGCGTCTGCAAATAGAGAGAATAAAAATGAAAGTGGACAATTTGCATATTTAAATGGGTTCTTTAATGCTGTGGTTTCAAGCGAATCTCAACAGTTAAGTGTAAAAATTAATGGTAAACCACAACAAGACTTACATGTTCAAAGCTTGATGGTGGCCAATACCGCCCCATTCAGTACTTTATTAGCTCACGGAGGTAATGCTCCTGAGCCTGATGATGGTAAGTTACATATGACTTATTTAGATAATACTGATTCATTTACTGAAACAGTGATTGCACTATCTGATTTAGCGGCCTCTAGTTTAGGCCTTCAAGATAAAGCTAATCAGTTTCAATATTGTGACGGTGAAAAGATAGAGATCTCTGCAGGTCATGAAATAGCCTATGTTATCGACGGTGAAAACTATAGCGCCCAGAATATCAACATAACAGTTCAGCCTTCATCACTTAAGGTCTTTGCTGCTTCTAAATAAAGAGTATTAACTGATAGTTTAGATTTAGGTTTAAATTTGACCTTTTCCCTCGATAGCTTTATCACTTTAATAGCTATCGACTTCTCGTAAAAATCATATGGTTTGTAAAACTATCTATGATAAGCCATCAAAAACAACTCTGAATATAATAATGCTGGCTAATAAATACACTACTATTTGGTTTATTTTAAAACGAATATAAGTCCTCTATTTATAACCATATGCATTATAATACATAACCTCTTAACTGCTTCGTAGACGACTTTTTCTATATCAAATAAAAAGTATCAACTTATAAATTTGACAAAGTTCCAATTCATCGCGATTATTAACTTCCCCCTCCTGAAAAATTAAATGATTGATTCATTATCGTGAGATCAAATTAATGCATAAATTAAACTTGTTATTAAGTATCCAAAATAGCTCATTACGCCAAGCTATACTAAGTAATTCAGAATTGACTCAATTCAATATTATTGAACTAGAAGCAAGCCAAGATTGGATATCAAAAATCGAAACGATAGCACCTACCGTTGCACTTATTGGGGTGAATAGTTTTAGCTCAGAGGATTATGAAGCATTATCTAAACTTGAAGCGTTAAACGAAATGGACTTAATTATTATTAGTTCTGGTGCTCCTAATCCAAATTTAGATAAATTAATGCAACTAGGTGCGATATTTCATTACCGTATGCCTGTTGATATCGAAATTTTAGCTGAAACATTACAAGATGTAAGACAATCAAATTTACCTAAAAGTACGGTAGGACAACAAGTATCCACCAGCGATTTAGATCAATTTGGTTTATTAATTGGCTCATCAAGCCCTATGCACAGGCTATATCGTACGTTACGTCGTGTAGCAAAAACCGATGCTTCGGTGTTTGTTATCGGGGAAAGTGGAGCGGGTAAAGAACTTGTTGCTCAAACA
Organism: Psychromonas sp. L1A2; assembly: GCF_009828855.1. Classification (NCBI taxonomy): domain Bacteria; kingdom Pseudomonadati; phylum Pseudomonadota; class Gammaproteobacteria; order Alteromonadales; family Psychromonadaceae; genus Psychromonas; species Psychromonas sp. L1A2. The sequence continues at coordinate 1,331,081 of NZ_WUAG01000002.1, forward strand.
ATCCATCAAGCGAGTGAACGAAGCCAACATCCTTTTATTGCCATTAATTGTGGTGCAATTAGCCCAGACTTAGTTGATAGCGAACTATTTGGTCATAATAAAGGTGCTTTTACCGGTGCTGACAAACCTCATGATGGCGTATTTAAACGCGCAGAAGGAGGCACTTTATTCCTTGATGAAATTACTGAAATGCCTATTGAACACCAAGTAAAGTTGTTACGCGTATTAGAAACTGGAGAGTATCGTCGAGTTGGGGGAGAAACGGTGCATATAGCTGATACACGTATTATTGCTGCAACCAATCGAGATCCTCAAACAGCGATTGATGAACAAGAATTAAGAGAAGATTTGTATTTCCGTTTAGCTCACTTCCCAATTAATGTTCCCCCATTGAGAGAAAGAGGTGCTGATATTGTTGGTCTAGCCAAACACTTTATGGCCCATCAAAATGCGAAAGAAGTAAAAACCAAAACAATTTTAGATAGTGCGCTAGATAAGATTGCAGCTTATGACTGGCCAGGTAATGTAAGGGAATTAAAACACTCTATTGAAAGAGCATTTATTCTTTCCGATGATGTGATTAAAGAGGAACATATTGTTTCTGATTCTCTTCAAGTACAAGATGACGATTCGACATTGAACGCATTAGTACCGGTTGGGGTAGCTTTAGTTGCAATTGAAAAAGCAGCGATTGTTAATACCTTAGATAACAATGAAGGTAATAAAACTAAAACAGCTCAAGAGCTCGGTATCAGTGTGAAAACGCTCTACAATAAACTCGATAAGTATGAAGTGACTTAACTAACAATCATTATAAAGTTAGGATAACTAAAATATTGAGTGCACTTAATGATTAAGTGCGCTCAATATTTTCAATCACATATACTTGCTTTAAATCACCTTGCTCTCAGCACTAAATGACTTCTTCCAAATATATCTAATCGCTCTAATAAAGTGTTTAAGCACACGAGTAATGGCACACCAAGTAACATCCCCATGCTACCCCATAACCATCCCCATAAAATTAACCACATAAAAATAATCAACGGATTTAAGTTAAACCTTCTGCCTAATAAAGTAGGTGTAACAAATTGACTTTCAGCCATATTAATCACTAAATAAGTCGCAATAATAATGAATGCATAACTCATTGAATCAAATTGAACATAAGTAATAACACCAAAACAGATCATAGAAATGAGTGGACCTAAATAAGGCGCAAAGTTCATAATGCCTGCTAATGTTCCCCATAGGAATGGGTCTTCAACACCAAATATAAAGAAAACACAGCCAACAACGATACCCAACGCAATATTAATTAACGTCACCGTACCAATATAACGAGAGAGATCTTTTTGGATCACTCTGACCAATTCCACTGTTTTACGCTTGTTAGATAGATGGTCAAATTGCATTAAAAAACCAGTAAACAAAGAACGTCCATAACTGAGCATAAAATACGCCATAAAGAGCGAAATCATTAATTGAGTAATAGCAGTCGGTGTTGCTACTGCAATACTTTTAACCAATGAAACGACGGTTGTACTTCGAAACTCACCGACATTAGAACTACTAACAATTGCCTCATTTAATGCTGAACTTGTGCCTGCGTTGTTGGTTGCATTAGTCACTTCTTGTGAAATATCTTTCACTAACTCTGGAAGCTTCGACCACCACTGTTGAGCAGGCTCAGTTAATACTGCTACTCCGCCAAATAAAAGACCAACAATCAAAAAGATAACGCTCAACACCCCTACTGTTCTGGGAATGCCAATTTTTTCTAAATAATTAACTAATGGGCTACATAACAGCGCAATAAACGTACTGACCATGACGGGTAATAATATAGACTTACCAAAGTAGATACAGCCAATAAGAACGATAATAAACAAGAACCAAAAACCAATGGTGTATAAGGTTTTTATATCCTTTTTATTTTGCTTTATATCTTGATCTTCTTGGTCGATAGCGGGGCTATTTTCTTTGGTATAAATTTGCTGTTCATCACTGACTTGAACAGTTGAAGAGGAGTCATTTATTTGAGTGTTCTTTTGTTTATCCTTCAAATTATATACTCCATTTTTTCTACTTTAATACAACTTAACTTTAATTTGGTTTAGCTTTAATTTGGCTTAGCTTTAATTTGGCTTAGCTTAGCCTGACAAGCTTTCATTAGGCTGGCTCTTCTATTTAAGAAATTTAAAACTTCATTACTTTACTTATTTGAGCTGTAATGTTGGCTCAAATAATTTAGACCTAAAGAAGCGATAGGGTATAAAGATTTTATTCTTTTTCTATACCGTGCCAGTAAAGCAGTTGCAACAGTGACACCGATGGTCACGGCAAACGGGTGCCTTTGAGTTTGCTTGCTAACGGTATACAATAGTAAATTGAGTTTCAATTCGCACTGTCTGGCGGAATTCTTACCTTCCAATCGTTTTAAGTTAATCGAATGATTTAGCTGCTTTAGAGATGACATCTGCGCCCTCCTTTAGTTGAGCAATCGTTTCTTTAAAACCGAAGAAACGGGTCAGGTATTTTTGCCAATAAATTAACCCCAATAACACTAAACTCATGGCAAGTAAGAAAAACCCCACTGCAATTAATAAGTTATAGGTAAGACTATAAGCAACGATACCGATACTGACACATAAGCTAAATATAAAGAGAATCAATAAAGGAATAAATAAAAGCTGGCAAACGACAAAACGTTGAGCAGCGGCAACATTTCTTAATATTTCAACAAAGAAAAGTTTAATTGTAGATTCCGACCACTGACCAGCTTCTTGAGCTATGTTTGATACCTTGTTAAATACATCTTTGAGATCATCAATTTTGACATCTATCCCATCAGAATTTAACTGCTCGTTATTTAACTCTTCGTTATCTAACAAGGGATCTTTTTGAGTACCTTGAGAGGCTTTATCTTGATTCGACATATTTGGAGTATTTTCCATAATAAAACCTCTCTGGTGACTTAATTATTTTATCAGTTTTGAAACAGCCCATCCGGCTAAAAAAGCACAGCCAATACTTAATAATGGGCGTTCTTTAATAATATTTTCAGCCTGACTTGTTACTGATTTTACTTTTTCAGAACCTTCACTTAACGATTCTTGTGCTTTATTTTTTAAAGAGTGAACGGCTTCAGAAGTCGCTTCTTCAGCTAAATGATACGCTTCTTCGATTTTTTGTTGTGACTCTTGAGTTTTTGCTTTTGGTGTAGCCATTTTAAATCTCCTTAATTACAGAATGTATAATATGATTTCACGCTAAAAATAGGGTTATATACTTGTTTATCAAACCTGTTCAGATAAACGTCCCTAAATATTTGTTATTCTCTTTTAACATTGCGAAAGCCATGCCACATTTAGAAACCCGCAAAAAATAACCATAAGAAACTGATTATTAAAACCTTTATTTAAAATAAAAATTTAATGTAAATATTATCAAAGGCTAAACTTTGTATTTTCTACCGATACTTGTATGCGACCATGTAAAAGTTACTCAGTAAATGTCTAAAGCCCATTATAAAAAGTAATGAATATTTTTAATGTGAATATATAGCGTATTTATACCGATTACGTTAAATAAGTGATCTAAATTTTGCGCAGGAAAAATGACTTAGTTTAAGGCGTAAATTGAGGCCTTTCGAAGATTAACTTCGTTAATCGTCTGTCGGTGAATTAACTAAAACAGGTTAATTAATGTGATTAGTATTAGGTATGGAAATTAGTCGAGTAGTACTTAAAAGTGGCGCTTTATTTGTTAAAGCTCTTATTGGAAAGTTATTATTAAACGGTATGTTTCACCACTCCTTTTAGGTCTGTACATTTTAAGTCTAGGTGATCATTTTTGAACCGCCATACCTAGAACGCCTAGATAATCAGCTCTGGAAAATGACTTATGAAGTGAGAGCAAACACCTTTCTAACTTATTATTGTTAGTCTTAGTATCGTGCTTTTATAACGTACAATGTTTGATCACTTCATTCGTTTTATTCTTTTATTCTTTTATTCAGTCACTTCAGGTGGTTTTAAGAAGTATGACTCTGCTAGTTCATTATGGAGACCCGCTAACTTGATTTGCACTTGATCAATGTAATCATGTAAATCACCATTTTTAAGTGCTCTAACATCTTTATTTTTTAATTCCTGAATGACTTCATCGATTAATTTAATCAACTCTACAGAATGGATAAGGGGTTCCATTAACTGTTTTAACTCATATAAACAGAATAAAATCGAGCGAGGGAAAACTTCACTGTGCATAATAAATTCTATAACGTCAGCGCGTTGTACACGTACTCCCATTTGCTGGCGATACATTTGATAAGCACTCATTGAGCGTAATAAACTAATCCATTGAATATTTTCATAGGGTTTAGCTTCTTCGTTTGTAATTAACGTAGCAGAGCGGATATCTAAAATTCGAGAGGTCATATCTGCACGTTCGATCATTAAGCCAAATCGAATAAAAACATAACCTTGATCATGATTAATTGTGGCATCTAATGTTCCGAATATCATGTGTGTGGATTCAATGATTTTCTTTAAATAAGCAAATCGACCACGCTTACTCAAACCTTCATTTTGATTATCTTTAACGTAGTAATATAAAGAATTAATCTCTTCCCACACATCTCTTGGTATCACATCACGAATAGTACGTGCGCTTTCACGCGCAGAGATAATCGAGTTAAGAATTGATGAGTTATTATCATGCCCAACTAACAAGTAGCGTAAGGCTTTCGATTCAGAAAAGTCAGTATGATTTTCTTGGTATGCTTGTCGCACACCGATAATGTCGATTAAAGGCTCCCAACCTGTACTCACCCCTTTAGGCAGATCCATAATCAACATATTATTAACATTAATTAAACGGGCTACATTTTCTGCACGTTCAATATAGCGAGACACCCAATATAAAGTTTCACATACTCTTGATAACATATTATTTCGCCTCTTCGTCAACAATCCAAGTATCTTTACTACCACCACCCTGTGATGAGTTCACCACTAAGGAACCTTTCACCATAGCAACACGTGTTAAACCACCAGTTGTGACCTGAGTATCTTTACCCGATGATAAAATAAATGGTCTTAAGTCTGCATGACGACCATCAGGTTCAATACCATCTAAAGTGGGTACAGTAGACAAATCTAATGTAGGTTGAGCCACCCAATTTCTTGGGTCTGCTTTAATTTGTGCAATGGTTTCTTGCTGCTGCTTTTTAGTCGACTTAGGTCCAATTAATAAACCGTAACCACCTGATTCATTGGCAGGTTTAATCACCAACTTATCGATGTTTTTAATAACATGGTCACACTCTTTTGGATCCATGCACTTAAAAGTCGGGACATTAGCGAGTTTCGCATCTTCGCCTAAGTAATACTTGATCATCTCAGGCACATAAGCGTAAACAACTTTATCATCCGCAACACCTGCACCTGGTGCATTAACTAAAGCAACATTACCTTTAGACCAAGCTCGCATTAAGCCAGGAACACCTAATTGAGAATCAGGTAAGAATGCTTCTGGATCTAAAAACAGATCATCAATTCGACGATAAATAACATCGACTCGCTGTAAACCAGTGATTGTTCTCATGTACACACAATCATCTTTTTCTACGACTAAATCTCTGCCTTCGACCAATTCACAACCCATCTCTTGAGCCAGATAACAATGTTCAAAATAAGCAGAGTTAAAGACACCTGGTGTTAATACAACCACTTCAGGTTTATCTTGAGGACGTGGAGACATTGCCGCTAACATATCAAATAGTTGCGAAGGATAATCATCGACAGGTAAGATGGAAACTTGCTCAAATAATTCGGGGAAAACGCGTTTCATTACCGAACGGTTTTCAAGCATATATGATACACCGGAAGGAACACGTAAATTATCTTCCAGTACATACATAGTACCACTACCATCTCGGACTAAATCAGAGCCACATATATGTGCCCATATTTTATTAGGAGGATTAATACCGACACATTGAGAGCGGAAATTAACAGATTTTTCTAATAAACCTTTTGGAAAAATACCGTCCTTTATAATTTTTTGGTCATGGTATAAATCATCAATAAATAGATTCAACGCTTCAACACGTTGTTTTAAACCAACCTCTATACCTTGCCATTCTTTTTTGCCAATAGTACGAGGAATAATATCAAAGGGCCATGCCCTATCTATCATGTTACCTTCATCGTAAACCGTAAAGCTAATACCCATTTCTTTAATTGCTAAATCTGCAACTGCTCTTGCTTTTGTTAATTCTTCCCCTGATAAACTAGAAAAAAACTGAGCTAATTGCTTTCCGTGTAATCTGACGTTTCCTTTTCCATCAATTAATTCATCAAAAAACCCATTTGTGTTATACGCTTTCCAATCAATTCCCATACACTGTTCCGCCTTTTTCATTATTAACTTATATAAAATATAAAGTTGTAAAAATTACTCTAATCGAATCATATCTACTGCTACATCTAATTGCTGAGAACCACCACCAAACACAACTCCTTTTAAAGGAGTGACATCAGAAAAATCTCGTCCAACGGCTAAAGTGATATGTTGGTCAGTGGGTAAAACGTTGTTAGTAGGATCAAAATCAACCCAGCCTACACCAGGGAAAAACACAGCGAACCAAGCATGAGTTGCATCAGCACCTTCTAATTTTTCTTCGCCTTCGGGCGGCATTGTTTCAATGTACCCACTAACATATCTTCCAGCTAACCCCATACTACGTAAGCAAGCTAGTGCAAAGTGTGCAAAGTCTTGGCAAACGCCCCTTTTTTGTGCAAAAACAACACTTAAAGGCGTGCTAATCGTAGTAAAACCAGGATCATAATAAAATTCATGAAAAATTCGTGCCATTAAATGATTACATGCATCAATTAAATTTTTATTAGGTGTAAAAGACACTAATGCATAATCTTTAATTCCCTCATCTAGAGGTGTAAGCTGCGACGGCAAAGTAAATTCAGCCGCTTTTAATAGTTCTGTTGTATTAGGTTTAAATAGCAAATCACGAACTTTTTCCCACGTAATATCAAGGTCATTTAAATTGTTATTCGCCCCCATCAGTAGTTCAACTTCACTGATCATGGTGACGGTTAATATTTTATGTTGAGTAGCAATTTCAAAAACGGTCACATTATTATTAAAATAGTCCGTAAACTGACGTAAGTAGTTTGTCGGAGGATAAATTTCAATGCGACTGTGATGGCATATTTGTCCACGATCCGTTTTCGGTGTTAAGCGGGCTTGGTTTTGACACAAGCTTACAAAGTCCGTGTAATGGTATGTGGTGGTATGTTTTATTTTATATTTCACGATTGAGCTTGTTCAATGTTGGTCCAGTTTAATTTATTAGCTGTTTGCGTATGAGAGAAGTATTGTAGTAGCAATACATCACAAAAAGTATCTAAGTTCATACGAATATTATGGCTAAATTCTATTAATTGTTGACGCTGCCCCTCAACACTTTTTTGTAGATAATCTTTTTCAGTTAAATAACAGGTTGTTTTAGATAATAAAATTGCTTTTTCATGTGCTGCAATTAATCCAGGTCGACGTTTAGTTGGGAGGTGCTGGCAAAGTTGATTAATTTGCTCTAACTGAAAAAGTAGCGATCGTGGATATTCCGCATCCAATAATAATAACTCTAATCCAGTCCCGATACTTTGATACATACGATAACGACGCTTATGTGTCACTAAACTTACTTGGCAACTCAATACCGCTTCTATTAAACCAATCTCTTCTGATTCATCTAGCTCTTCGGTTAATAACGCAGAACTTAATGACGTTATTTGAATACTCCGCTCAATCCGACGGCCAATTTCTAATAAGAACCAACCATTACTATTAGGCATACAATCCGCAATTGAGCCATTAAAGGCCATGATTGATCCTATGATTCTATCCAGCATGCTTTGCATCGCACGTGTGGAAATGTTGATGTTAATATTTTTTAGTAGTTGAACCTGCGTATTAATATCATCAATCATTCTTCGACTGTCATGAGATAATAGCTCACGAGTTTGTACTGCAGCATTCGACAGGTATTTAAGTGTATTAATAATACTGCCTGCACATTGCTCATCAGCTAACAACTGGAAGGCTACTTGCTTAGATAATAGAGGATCAAAGTCATCTAATTTTGCTTGTTGTTCTATATATGGATACACAATGTGTTGTGTGCGGATAGCATTTGAAAATCGACCGACAATGTTTAGTCGAGTAGCATCTGGAGAGATAGCCAGTTCAGTGTATCTATCTATAAAAATACGCAAAATACGCACGGTATTTTCACATCTTTCTAAATATCGCCCTAACCAAAATAAATGCTCTGCAGTTCGACTAGAAATAACACCTTCTAGTAGAGTTACATCCATTCTTTTTTTGATTGGATTAGGGACATTGTGTAGGTCTAAATCAGTCTTATCTGCGGTATTTATCCACGTATCTTTAATCCAACCAGACACATTTGGATCATTACTTATCTCATTGGAAAAACATAAAGCAGAAGGTAATACTTCAACACCATTTTTAGTTGTTAAAGCATAACACCTAAAAATAACGGGTTTAGCGATTAGCTTTCCATCATCCCAAAAAGGGGCGGTACTAAAAATAGGCTTATCTTGAAAGTAATAATTATTAGGCTCTTCATCAATCAATAAGGTAATTTTATCCGCATCTTTAGTGCCATCTAACTTAACCCGTTTATTTTTATAACTGACTAACTCAAGTAAATCCCAATCTAACGCTTTAGCTTGTTCTACATTATAATAATTAGGCTCACCGATAATAAGCGGCTTATTTAAAAGCTGTTCCGATAGTTTCGCTAAATTGCATTGAATCACTGGCGACGATAACACCCCACTACCAAATGGGTTTAATACTTTAACCGAACCTTCACGCACTGCCTGTAATAGCCCTGGAATGCCATGTAATGAATATTCAGTTTGCTCTAATGAATCGATAAAGCGATCAGCTACCCAGCGAATAATGACATTGATTTTGCCTAAACCTTGTAATGATTTTAAACAAACTTCACCATTACGTACGGTCAAATCGGCACTTTGCACTAAGGTATAGCCAAAGTAAGCAGATAAAAAAGCATGTTCATTATAATTTGGATCGTCACTACCTTGAGTCAGAATAACGACTCTAGGATCTTCCATATATTGAGTATATTCGTTAATGCCTTCTTGGAAATGCTTCAAGAAACCTTTAATTTGCTGAACATTACACTCTGCAAATTCTTCAGCCATAATACGTCGAGCAATAATACGGCTTTCAACTAATAACCCCATGCCTAAAGGACATTGGCAATGATCCGCCAGTACTTTGAATTCACCAGAAGGCGTACGGTAGACATCAAGCGCAGTAAAAAATAACTTTAGCTCTTCAGGAGGAAGACTAAAGCCTTCACGAAGGTAATTACTATCTTGGTATAATTGTTGTGCTGAAATATGACCATCAAGTAATAACTTTTGTTCTCCGTAAATATCCTGCTGAATTTTGTTTAATAAAATGGTTCTTTGTTTAATGCCCTCTTCCAGTAAAGCCCACTCTGATTTAGAGAACATAAAAGGTAAGGGATCAAAATGCCACTGAGATTGACTTTCGAGGTTAGTATTACCGTTTTGTAATAGTTGACTAATTTCTATGGCACGGCTGCTAATATCTTCAGCTGTTAAACTATCTAGTCGATTAAATAAGGTATCCCACTGTTCAGGTGAATCACCGCCATGATTAGCCAGTTCGTCATGAACATGGGGGGTTTTCAGATATAAGGACAGCCATTTAGGCAATGCCGACATAGAGTGGTTTTTAATATACAAGCTGAAAGTGCTCCATTTGATAGTCAGTAACCATCATCATATAACGGAAGTAAGAAGTAATGAATCACTCTACCTTAAATAAGGCAAAGGTAGAGTGATTTAGGTCCTACCTTTATTTAAAGGTTGGTTGTCTGCGTAAATCTAAGGTATTAGGGTAGTCTTCGTTGATACTTTCCTCTTCAGGAATAACAAACTCAGTAACAGCCCCGGCAGATTGGAAACTATGTTTAACTGCAGATGGACTCCAAGCAGCTTCATCAGTCGCCAATAAAGAAGGGGTATGTCCATGTTCCCAGAAGCGAGCAACTCTACGCCCTTCAGCTTCAAATGCATTAACAGGTAACGTTTCAGGATTACGCCCACCAGCATGACTCACATGATATACAAATCCACCTAATGAACGGCCTACCCATGTATCAATTAAATCAATGACTAACGGAGCATGTACACCAATGGTTGGATGCAGTGCCGTTGGTGGTTGCCAAGCACGGTAACGAATACCTGCGACCATTTCATCTTTCGACTTACCTTTAACCGATTTCAGAGGTACACGACGTCCGTTACAAGTAATAATATAACGGTCACTGATCATGCCTTTAACTTTGATTTGTGCTCTTTCTAATGACGAATCTACATAACGAGCAGTACCAGAGGCACTCGCTTCTTCACCTAATACATGCCAAGGTTCAATAGCGGTTCTAAGCTCTAACGTAATGTTATCTATTTCTCGCGTACCACATACTGGGAACCTAAATTCAAAGAATGGGTTTAACCAACTAAGTTGGAAGTTGAAACCAGCTTGTTGTAGATCTCGAGCGACTTCCCCTAAATCATTTTCAACATATTGTGGCAATAAGAATTTATCATGCAATTCAGTACCCCAACGTATTAATGGTTTATGGTAAGGCGTTTTCCAAAACCAAGCCAATAAGGTACGTAACAATAACATTTGTACCAAACTCATTTGTGAATGAGGTGGCATTTCAAAACCCCTAAATTCGACAATACCTAAACGGCCAGTTGCGGAATCAGGTGAATATAACTTATCAATACAGAACTCAGCTCGATGTGTATTACCCGTTAAATCAACCAATAAGTTACGTAATAATCGGTCAACTAACCAAGGTTCAGGCACTTCGCCCATCGGCATATGCGAGAAAGCAATCTCTAACTCGTATAATACTTCGTCTCTAGCTTCGTCTACACGTGGTGCTTGACTTGTAGGCCCAATAAATAGACCAGAAAACAAATAAGATAAACCAGGATGATGCTGCCAAAAAGTAATAAAACTTCTTAAAATATCAGGTCGACGTAAGAAAGGACTTTGATCCGGCGTTTCACCACCTAATGTCACATGATTACCACCACCAGTACCAGTATGACGGCCATCTGCCATAAACTTATCAGTACCTAAACGGCACTGTTTTGCTAAGCCATATAAGGTTGTGGTTCTTTCAACTAATTGTTTCCAAGAAACTGATGGATGAATATTAACTTCTATTACACCAGGATCCGGTGTTACCGCATATTTTTCAACACGACTATCTTTTGGTGGCGTATACCCTTCAATGACGACGGGAATAGTTAAACCTTTAGCCACTTTTTCAATGGCATTTAATAAGCCCATATATTGTTCAAAGTGACTGGTAGGCGGCATAAATATATACATACGCCCTTCTCTCACTTCTAACACAAGTGCGGTTTTAACCATCTCTTTGCCGATAAAACCTTTTTTAACTCTACCTGGCTTTTCAAAATCATCAGGAATATCAAAGGGGTCACGATCTATTATATTTTCAGTCCAATCAAGGCTGTCTAACGGTAAGCGGTAGCCCAATGGAGATTCACCCGGCAATAAGAAACAATGCCCACGTTTAAATTCCCATGTACATGACTGCCAGCAATTTTTGCCATCATTCCATTTTAAAGGTAATGCATAACCGACTGGTTTTTCTATCCCTTTTTCCATTTTTGCTAATAAACCTTTACGGCTCATTGCATCAAGTAATTCAGGTTGTTCTGGGTTTAGCTCTACGGGTAAAGATGCTTCTTGCCACATGTGGTAAAGAATATCTTCATAAGCAGTGGTTAATGCTTTATCGCTTAAACCTAATGCCCTACATAATTTTTCAGCAAATTGTTTAGTATCGGTATGGTCTAATTTATAATCTTTATTCGGATCAGCTAACAGCTTGGCGTCTTTCCACAAAGGCACACCATCTTTGCGCCAATAACAAGCGTACTGCCAACGAGGCAAAGGTTCGCCAGGATACCATTTACCTTGTCCATAATGTGTAAAGCCGCCGACCGTAAAGACTTTATTCATTTCTACAAATAAATCTTGGGCTAATTCTCTTTTTTGTTTCCCATCGGCTTCAGTATTCCACTGTGGATGTTCCATATCATCAATAGAGATGAACGTAGGTTCTCCTCCCATGGTTAAATGGATACCTTCTTCATCGTAAACATTATCGACTTGCTGACCTAAACGGTTGATAGCAGCCCATTGGACTTCAGAATAAGGCTTGGTAACACGAGGGTCTTCATGCACTCGTGTTACTTTATTGTAGAAGCTAAATTCAGATTCACAGTCGTCTATTCCACCGGTTACCGGTGCTGCTGAACTTGGTTCTGGTGTACAAGCTAATGGAATATGACCTTCTCCGGCGAATAAACCAGAAGTAGGGTCAAGCCCAATCCAACCAGCGCCAGGAATATAAACCTCAGTCCAAGCATGTAAATCAGTAAAGTCTTCTTCTGGTCCACTTGGTCCATCTAATGATTTTTGATCAGATGTTAATTGCACCAAGTAACCTGATACAAATCGAGAAGCTAAGCCAAGATGACGGAATAACTGTACTAATAACCAAGCCGAGTCACGACACGATCCCGTTCCTTTAGTGATTGTTTCATTAGCAGTTTGTACACCTGGCTCTAAACGAATGCCATAACCAACTAATTCATAGATAACCTGATTCACTGCAACTAAGAAGTCAACGCTACGAATTGGCTCTTTAGGGCGTAAAGAGGCAATTAGTTCTAGAAATTTAGTACTCGCTTTACGTTTTTTTAAATAAGGGGCAAGCTCGGCTTTTGATACTGAATCATAAACAAAAGGAAATTCTTCAGCATATTCTTCTAAAAAGAAATCAAAAGGGTTAATAACAGTAAGTTCTGCTACTAAATCAACGGTAAAGCTAAATTCTGTGGTGGGTTTATTAAATACAACTCTTGCTTGATAATTACCGAAAGGATCTTGTTGCCAATTTATATAATGATCTTCGGGTACAATTTTTAAAGAATAACTTTTAATTTTAGTGCGGCTGTGGGGTGCAGGACGTAAACGAAATATGTGCGGCCCCATCTTAACTGAACGGTCATATTTATATTCAGTATGGTGTGTAATACCAACAGTAATGGTCATCAACTAATCCCCTTTAATGATACGCAACTATATAAATAACATGAAAATGTTATTTGGTGTTGATTTTATTTTCTGCAATATTTATTCCACTTACTTCAAATACAACAAAATAAGGGCTTTAGCTTGATTAGCAGCCTAAATCAATCAATTAACAGAATGAATTCCCCGTTAAATACAATAAAAAATAGTACTCCATATAATCAATGGTGCAAGGAATGCACTAAAATAGTACTAAAAAACAGTAAAATAGCTGTCCAGTATAAACTTAATTTCTAGTGAAGAATGACAGATAAGTCAGAAAAAACCACTTCTCCTGTATCTTAAATCTTAAGAAAAACATGAATCCTTTTTGAATATCTTTTTAGTGATGGTAATTAGCACTTAAGAGCCCTGTCCTAACGAAATAATTAGAGAACAGTAATGCAAAAAATAGATTAATAATGGAATACAAACCTCTGTAATAATAAACCATGACCCACTATCACCGAAAAATCTAACCGAACAGTCCACTTATAATTATAAAATAATAAAGAAAAAGGATATAAGTACTTATTAAAAAAGAGATTAATTATATTTAATGTACGCCTTACCTAGCGTCAAAAAAAGTTAACAATAAACCTGCTAAGAAGGTTAATAAAGATGCTATGATAGGACATCTTTTGAGCGTTTAAGTAATAAAAAAACGAGCAAGATTTATTAAGATAAAATAAGCAATTTGAGCGACATTCGTTCAAATGTTTTATTCATATCATAATGTTCAAAATTACTAATAAAATGCTAATAAATAATGCACTTCAAACGACCCGATTTCTTCGGTTCAGTAACATCAAAACAATTTACCTAATAGGATAATTTCGTATGCAAAAGCTAACAGATATTGGTGAAAATTTCGTCAATGATATAGCGTCACGTTATGGCTTAAGCCACGATGCAGTCCTCCACATGTTAGTTGCTGTGAATAATGGAGGTTGCTCCATGGCACAATTTAACTGCCCTGAACTAGGCGGTTCTGGCCAATGGATGCGTGGCGGTATGACAATGGTTGGCGATATGTTTAATAATGGTCTGAAAACGACGGTTGATAACATATGTAATGAACTATCAAACATACTCAGTAATAACCAAATATTTCCAATGATTCCAGCGGGTACACCCGGCAGTAATCAATGGTGGCCAGTTAATTTAGGCACTCCATTCAGTAGTGGTGCACAGAATAATAGTCGTTATGCTGTTTTTCCTAATCGATTAGCTGTTGAATTAAATGGACAAGTTTCTGTATATGACACACTAAACCATAATATTGGCGGTGTAAGTCAACAGCAAGGTAGTAATGATTCTCTCAGCTTTAGTAGTCAATTTGGCACACTGAGCGTAAATAGTTTACCTTTAGTTTCAGGCCAAGCAATGCCTCCTGCGCCGCAAACTAACTTTGTACAACAAGATAACTTTACAGAAAAAAATACGGCACCTGAGTTTGTTCCAAATCAACCGAATGTAAATGAAACGATTACAAATAATTCGAATACTGAAACAACAAACCAAACACTAGAAATTATAGCAAAATTAGCTGAGCTACGTGATTTAGGTGCGCTGACAGATGATGAATATAATAGTAAGAAATCTGATTTATTACAGCGAATTTAGTCGATAACCTCGATTAAAAGAATCAAATACCATTATTATTATGTTGTCATTTAGCTATGCACAAAATAATCAATGATGGTATTAATTCAAATATATTATTTTTATATTGATTATTTTAAATAGCTAAGTCGTAAAATGTCTAAAACATGCTTAATGCTTGTTGAGCTGAGTACGATACTCGATAATGAACTATGCTTTTTCCATCCCTTTATTCTCCGGTATTAATATGAAAACATTCCAATGTAATTGCAAAGATCAACCTATTTTATTTTTTGAAAGCACTCACTGCATTGCTTGCTCAAGAACAGTTGGATTGGATGATGAATTTGACCAAGTAGAACCTTATGAACTTGATCAAAAAACAGGCTTATTTTTTAAAGCAGCAACCCCAAAAATTCATTATAAAAAATGTGACAATAATGAACAATTTAATGCCTGTAATGGCATGGTTAATTTAAGTACTTTTGTACCTGATCCAGATAACGAAGAAATGCTGTGCTTTGGCTGTCGTTTTAATGAAACCGTTCCGGATTTAAGCATTGTTGAACATATTCCTTTATGGAAAAAAATGGAAACAGCTAAGCGCCGCGCTCTTTATACTTTAAAAGCACTGCCCATTCCGCTACAAACTATCAGTGAAAACCCTGAAACAGGGTTAAGTTTTGATTTTATTACTGACCGCGATGTAAATGACCATTTTACTAGTCCATTAGCTGGACATGAAACAGTGTTCACAGGGCATGATTGTGGACATATTACAATTAATTTAGCCGAAGCTGATGATGTTGCAAGATCTCAAACAAAACATGCAATGGGTGAACGATACCGTACACTGCTTGGTCATTTCCGCCATGAATTAGGCCACTATTATTTTGATCAACTGATTACTCACTCACCGAAAAAACACGCTTTATGTAAACAATATTTTGGTGATGATCAATTAGATTATCAAGAAGCACTTAAACAACATTATAAACACGGCGCGCCCAAGAATTGGCGAGATACCTTCATCAGCGAATATGCGACCATGCACCCTTATGAAGACTGGGCAGAAACGTGGGCGCACTATATGCATATTATAGATACCTTAGAAACGGCACAAAATTTTTCAATGGCAGGCTCCACTTCAGGAGTTGAAGCCGATACAGAAGAACTTGGAGAATTAAATTTACCTCAGGATGCTTCTTATTTTCGAAGACAAACCGACATAAATAGTATTTTAGATACGTGGATGGATTTTTCAGTGATGCTTAATTCATTAAATAGAAGCATGGGATTGTCAGATGCTTACCCGTTTGTATTAACGCAAGCAGTACGCACTAAGTTGTCTTTTATTCATCACGCAATACACAATAAATTACACCTTTTACCGCCGATCAAAATAACCGCGCAGAATAAGAAAAAGACCAACAGTAAAAATAAAATAAAATAATTTTATCACATTATTAAAGCTCTCATTATGTATTCACAATGAGAGCTTTCTAGAGAATGAATAATAAAATCTATATTTAATAAAAAAGTGCGAATTATGGTATCGAACAGTAATGATAACTTATACCAAAATAAAATCACTCTAGGTAAACTACCGAATAACGAAAGAAATAATTAACTATATTATTCAATTTGAATGCTCTACTACGCTGCTCCTTTAATCGCTAATAACTGTTTTACAAACTCAGCAAAACCATAACCACCAGATTCAGTCATCACAAATTCTGGATGATGCTGAAGCTTATCCCAATACTTCTTAATATTAGCCACTCCGACACTTTTGGGTAATGCCGCAAACATGAATTCATCATTTAATGAATCACCAACATAACAAGCTTGAGACGTTATTTGGGATTCTGATAAGCCTTTTTCATGCAAGAATGCTAATGAAGTAGCTTTTTTAGAGTGATCTCCATACCAGCTATTAATATGAATCGAGCTTGCCGTCGCACTCGCCCCTAACTGTTTAATTTTAGAGACAACTTCAGCAATTATTTCTGGTGATACTGGTTCACGATTTTGGCCAATATCAATAGCTACTTCACACAAGCGATATGATTGATCTAAGGTTAGATTTAAATCAGGGTAGTCTAATAATAGATCAACAACTTGCTGCTTTAACTTAGTTTGATTATCGACGATAGTTGACATCGGCGCACCGGAACGAAGTGTTAAGTACCCTTCCTTTTTCTCCATAATGAATGCACCGTTTTCTCCAATTACCGCATCAACAGGCCAAAGCTGTGCAATATGGTCACACCACCCTGCACATGCACCTGTCACAGCAACCACTTTAAGACCTGCTTGTTGTAATGCAGACAAGGCGATTAAGGTTTCTGGTGGTAACTGGCCATTCCAAGTTAATGTATCGTCAACATCGGTCAGTACCCACTGCACCTCTTTCCATTCATTAGTTAATGTATTTTTTGGTAGTTTCATCATATCTCTTAATATCTATGGTGCTTGTTCGTTTGTATTTATTAACCTATCGACTTACTAATTTATCGACTTCAAAACCATCCATTTATAAGCAATCGACTTATAATAAGTTAGGTAAGAACATCACTAAACCTTCTGAATAAGTTAACAACATTAATACAACTAATAATGCAAATAAAAGAGGCAATACCTCACGAACAAAGTCCACCAGTTTTACTTTAAGTATCGAACAAACTGTAAACATCATCGAGCCAAATGGCGGTGTGACTCCACCAATCATAATATTAACAATCACGATAATACCGAAGTGGACAGGGTTAACACCAAGGTTCAATACGGCCGGTAGTAATAGTGGCGTTAAAATGATCATTGCCGCCCCACCCTCAATGAACATACCAACAATCAATAACAATAGATTGATTAGCATTAATAAGACGAGCTTGTTATCAGTGACTAAAATCAAGGCAGAAGCCACATTCTGAGGGATCTGCTCCAACGTCATGTAATAACCAAAAATCATCGCACCAATGATAATGAACATCACGCTGCTAGTGCCTTGAATTGTCTCTTTGAAGATGGCAGGGAAATGGCTAACTTTTAATTCACGGTAAATAAACAACCCAATAATGGCACACAACAAAACAGCAATAGCACCCGCTTCAGTCGGTGTAAATAAACCAAAACGCATCCCTAAAATGATACCAAATGGAATTAATAAAGCAGGAATTGCTTTACCTAAATAATGTAGACGTTCTTTTGCTGGTGCTGCTTCTGTTCTTGAAGGGGCGTATTTTCTACGTCTAGCAATGATAGCAATAGTGACCATTAAAGATAACGCCATCATGAAGGCAGGCACATAACCCGCAATGAACATTTCATGCACTGACACATTAGCTAATAACGCGTAAATAATAAGATTAATACCAGGTGGAATCACAGGGCTAATACTTGATGATGCCGCGGTTATTGCCGCCGTAAAAGGCAAGTCATAACCACGTTTAGTCATTTCAGGTGCAAGTATTTTAGATTGCATTGCCGCGTCCGCATTAGCAGAGCCAGAAATCCCGCCCATTAACGTACTTAATGCGACGTTCACATGTGCAAGACCACCGGTTTTATGCCCAATCAATGAATCTGCAAGTGACAGTAAACTACGACTTATTCCAGAATAATTCATGACCGATCCCACCATAATAAAGAAGGGTATCGCCAATAACGGAAATGATGAAGCTGATGAAATAAAACGTTGCATCACTAAGCTGACTGGAATCGAGGTATTAATAAATAAAAAATAAACCAACGAAGAAGCGATTAATGAAAATGCGATGGGAACGTTTAATAAAAATAAAACGAACAGCATAATAATTGGAAGATAGATTTCCACGGTGTCACCTATAGAGTATTGGATTGCTTTTTGAATAGCTGTTTTAAATCACTTCGAATGAAGTTTACGGTATGGATCGTCATCAAAGAGAAACACAAAAACAACACACCGTTAATCGTAAAGTAAGACATGCCCATCACAGGAGACACTTTATTAGAGAGCATCATGTAGTCGTAACTTAAGTAAGCAAGAATCAAATTAATAACTAATAAGAATGATAAAACCACGAGATTAAACGAGACTTTTGCTTTTTCAGGTAATAATGCGATAACAACATCAACACCCATGTGTAGCTTATGTTTGTAGCATGAGCTAATCCCAAAGTAGACAGACCAAATAAAACAGATAACGGCTAGCTCCTCGCTCCATGGCACAACAAAACCAAATCCATAACGAAGGAATACATTAATAATCACCATCAAAATGGTAATGGATATTGCAATGGATGCGAATATCTCTTCAAAATTTTTAACTAAGAAGCCCATGACTTCTCCTACTTCACTAATTGATATAATGGTTGTTAATTAAATTTTATTATTAGTCACACTCACCTCAATATAAAACGCAATAAAATTAGCCATTCAAAACCTTCAAAATATGACGGTTAAAGACTAATTATTGAAGTAATCGCTAATGGTGTGAATGAAATTTCAGTAATAATTATCTAACGTTAAAAAAATAACTGCCTTATTGAAAATACAATAAAGCAGTTACTTGATAATACTTTTTTAAAACTTGTTTTTTGGCTTATTCAGCAGCACGAATTTTTTCAAGTTCGGTACCAATTCGGCTACGGATATCATCACTCCAAGCTGGAAATTGGTTATAAACATCAGCGGTTAATTTACTGAATTCAGCGCTATCAACTTCATTAAATTTAACGCCTAGATCTTGTAGTTTTTGAGTGTACTCACTGTCTAACTTAACTAATTCAGTGGTATTTGAAATCGCACCAGCCGCTAGTTCTTCGTTAATGATTTGCTGTTGCTCAGGTGTAAATTTATCCCAAACTTTAGGTGAGATATAAAGACCGACAGTACCTAAGAAATGTTTAGTTAATGACATGTTTTTAGCCACTTCATACATTTTAGTTGAGTACATAGTCAAAATTGAACCTTCAAGCCCATCAACAACACCTTGTTGAACACCGGCATAGGTTTCAGGGAAAGGTAATGATGCAGGTGCAGCGCCCATCGACGTTAATGTGCTAATGAATAACTGGCTACCAGGAACACGAATACGCATGCCTGCCATATCCGCAGAGCTTTTAATTTCTTTATTCGTGATCATATGACGGAAACCAAACATGTAATCAGCGTTTAACACTTTAATCCCTTTCTTTTCAACTTCAGCTGTTAAATCAGCGACTAACTTTGTATCCATCATCGCTAAATATTCATCGTAAGAGTTATATAACATTGGGCCAGCTAACGCAGCGAAATCAGGAACATAATCACCAAGGTAACTTAAATCTTCTACAGCAATCCAATCGGCGCCATTAACAACTTGCTCAAGGTTATCTTTATAGACTGGTAATTGTCCACCAGGATAAACTTTGATGTTCACACCACCGTCAGTACGCTCACGAATTTTATCAGTCGCTTTGATTAGCTCTTGCGTTAATAATTCGTTTTGAGTAAATACCAAACTCATGTTGATATCGATTGGCTCAGCTGTTTTAGCAACGTCTGCGCCTTTCGTTGTGTCAGCAGGTTTTTCGCCACAACCAACAAGCAATGCAACAGCTGTTAATACGGTTCCGATTACCTTTATCATAAATAGTACCTTTGTTTGTAAAGTTAGTTTTAATAAATCAGTTCGTTTATTAAAACAAAAAAATAGTGAGATAAGTTGTATGTGCTTTTTTGTTAACCTTTTCCAACCTATACAACATTATTCATATGAACATTTGTAGAATCATATGAAAATCATTATCGTGCAAATAGTAGGTTACAAAAATGTAGACCAGAACGTATAAATACCATTGAATTGTTAAGTTAATATGACAGTCTGTTGTATTTTTAAGCCTTTTATATTTTCTAAAATGCATTATTATTAACCTAGCTATTAACAAGTCATTAACGTTCAAATGAACATTACAGGTGGATTTATGATTGCAGGTCATCGTGGTGCAGCTTCACTGGCGCCAGAAAATACGTTATCAGGTTTTAAAAAAGCACTGCAATCGGGTGCTAAATGGATTGAGTTAGATACACAACTTAGCGCAGATAAAACACCTATCATCTTCCATGATGAAACGGTTAACCGTTGCACAAACGGTGAAGGCTTAGTGGCTGATTTAACGTTTAATCAACTACAAGCATTAGATGCCGGAAGTTGGTTTTCAGACGCGTTTATTGGTGAACAGATTATCTCGCTTGAACACACTTTATTGTTCTTCATGGAGAATGATTTGAGTATGAATCTTGAGATTAAGATTCATCATCCACATCAAGCTGAACCGCTAGTGAATGAGATCGCAAAGGTATTAACTAACGTAAACTTTCCAAATGAAAAGCTCATCTTATCTAGCTTCTCTGAATTAGCATTAGAGCATTGTCATCAAGTCATGCCAGATATTCGATTAGGTTATATTACTGAACATAATCCCCTAGCTACGTTAGAAAAATTAAAGGCTCTGAACCTGTATAGCGTGCATCTTGATCATAAAATATTAAATCAAACGATGGCAAAAACAATCACAGATGCAGGACTTAAACTAGTTATTTGGACACTTAACGATGTAACACAAGCAGATAAATTTAGATCTTGGGGCGTCGATATTATTATTACTGACAAACCAGATGTATTTGTTAACACATGATAAAACTTAACGCTCGTCAGCAAAATATTTTATTGCGCTTACGTAAGAAGGAAGATATTCAGATAGAAACCATGTCTGAACACTTTCAGGTGACAACGCAAACTATTCGCCGAGACGTTAATCAACTTTGTAAAGCAGGTTATGCTCGCCGTATCCATGGCGGTGTAGGATTACCTGCACAATTGACCAATAGCAGTTATCAATATCGTAGTGATATACAGTTTGATGTAAAAGATCAAATAGCCAAAAAAGTCGCCAATGCTATTCCTGATGGTTCAACCATCATTATGGGGATCGGCACAACAGTAACGCGTATCGCCTATTACTTAAAAACCAAACACCGTGTGATCACTAATAACTTACAGGTTGTTCGCATTCTGGAAATGAATCCTGATATTGAGGTCTATATTGCAGGTGGGTTATTTCGATCACAACAACAAGATGTGGTTGGTAATAATGTCACAGAGTTCTTCAATAATTTTGAAGCAGACATCGGCATATTAGGCTGCGCAGCGGTGACGAGCAGTCATTCAGCAATGGAACATGAAACTGCTGAAGCAGAGATTTCGAGATGTATTGTAAAAAACTCACGACAAACTTGGTTAGTAGCCGATGCCACTAAATGGACGATTTCCGCTTCGGTAAAAGTCGCTTCATTATCTGAGTTTGATAAAATTTATAGTAATCACACTAACCTTCCCTCAGATCTTCCACTGGTACCGGTTAATAAAACAGCTTAATGTAAAGCTTACTTGATAGAAGATTAATTAGCGTGCCAATTCGTGAATTTACCGCACGTAATAGCCGAAGAATAGCTAAAAATGAAGTTACAAATTAAAAACAGAATGAGTATAAGAATAGAGTAATAAATCAGATTAGAAGTAGGAAGAGTTTTTAATAGATTATTGCAGGCTGGTATATTGTTGCAGAGTGTTGTTGCAGAGTCTCGTTATCACAATTATTTATTGAAGCTAATTTACTTGTTAAAATAATCGCTATAACCATTATGATTGAGACTACAATCAAACGAACATTAGGAAAGTAATACGAACATTACTTTCCTAAATAAACACTACTTACTTCATTATATTTTCACTGGATGTACATCAGTAAATAATGAATCAGCGGCGTTAACGGTTAAATGCGGTTAAAATTAGTTCGACCACGGAATTCATCCATTTTTTGTTGTGCATCATCACCGAACAAACGCTTACTTATCGCTTCCAGCCCTTCTGCATTGTCTAATAGCTCTTTACGAATCACTAATGTTGCTTTTGAACGTCGACGAAGTAAGTCATCAAGGTTAACAATCATTTCATTCTCGGCAACCCAGTCAATTTCAGCCCAAGTAAACTCGGTATGTTCAAGCGCAAGATTTGCTTTAGCTGGATTCTGTTTAATCGCTTCAACTAGTACAAATGCATCTTCGCCATAACGACGCCAGAAACGACTAGATAAAGGCTCAAGTGCGCCTTTTGGTGTTAACTTATCAATATTAAATTCTTCAATCTCACCCATAAATTTCGCTTTAACTTGATCAGCAGGTTCGCCGTACCAAAGTGCATCAGAACGGTTCATTGAAATTTCTAAATCCTCAATAATATCAGCAACTTCATCGCCAACATTAATACAGTCGGTTAGTTTTCCACCAAAAATACTGATGTGTTTATCAGCTTTATTAACATCGATAGCATGCTTACGGGATAACGCTACCCAGTCAGCTACGCCCTCTTCCGCTTCAATCGCTAATGGGCGAACGCCACATCGTTCAGCAATAATGTCATCTTTAGTTAATGGCTTATCTAACTCTAATAACGTATTCGCATTATCAAGAATAAATTGACGATCTTCATCAGTCACTGATGTTTGATGGCTTTCAACCTGGTTATCCGTTGTACCGATGCACGTTTTAGAACCCATTGGTAACACAAAGAACAAACGCCCATCGCTCGCAAAAAAGGCTAATACGCGATGCTCTTTCGAAATACGATCAACCGTTAAATGCACACCTTTAGAAAATAAGTGATGATGCGATGTTTTCTGTTTAGTGCCTTTATTAACTTGGTCAACTAACGGACCACACGCATTTATGAGCGTTTTTGCTTTAATAGTAAACGCTTGACCGTTGGTTTTATCTTTTGCTTGTATCACCCATTGGTCATTTTCACGTACCGCGTTAACCGACTCTACATAGTTTGCAACGAGAGCTGATTTTTTTGCCGCGGCAGTAATAAAGTTGAATACAAAGCGCGAATCATTATCTTTTAAGAAAGCATCTGAGTATTCGAAACCTGCTTGTGCGCCAGTGACTTTAATAGATGGTTCAAGTTGTTTAATCGTATTACGTGTCAGATATTTAGGCGCCATAGTGAATAGGCGACCAAATAACCAGTAAGCTAGCGTCCCCATGAACACAAACCACACTGGGAAACGAAAACCTTTTTGAATCGTTGTTAAGAAACGAACCTCAGTCACTGATGATGGGTAATGTTTCATTAAGTTGTTACGACTTTTACAAAGTTTATTCACTAAACGATATTCATGGCTTTCTAGGTATTTAATACCGCCCCATGCGAGGTTTGAAGAATTAGAGCTGGTTGCACCTGCAAAATCTCCTTTATCGATTAGTCCAACTTTAACGCCTTTAGCAGCCAAAGATGCCGCAGCAACAGCACCATTAATACCACCACCTAAAATAAGGACATCTAACTCTTCTTCAGCTAGCTGTTTAATATTGTTTGTTCTATTGAGGCTCATTTCGGAATCCTTGTTCTAAATGTTCGATAACGCACTTTAATGCTCACATTAGAACATATTGTTTTTCTAATTAATACGATCATTCGCACTTTACTTATAAAAAATATGACTAATTGATAACCAAAAAGAAAAAATAATTAATAATACTCATTAAATAAAAACTGCTTGAAATGATTCAGTGAGTGATTAACGTTTAATTATGGTGCATGTTGAATAAGCCCTTCATCTCAAATGATCAGTAAATTGTATTCTCTCAGTCTTAATACTGAAGGCATGGCATTAAGGTTTAATTAGACAGACATAATATTTTGTAAAATAAACATAATATGATGATTAAAGACGCTAATGTGCAGAGATAAGTTTAATGGAATGAAAGACCGTGATTACTTTTTTAACTGAAAATAGCTTATTTTTTAATGCTTACAAAAGCACAATAACGCTTGATGGATAAAGTAATAAATAAAAACACATCCACACAATTGCCACACAATCACATAAAAAATAAAAATAGCACTTTAAATACAAACACTTAATTTATTTTTCATCTTCATTCTTTACCTATATTTGTTACTTATACTTACCCTAATCGCTTTCATTGAAGCATTTTCACTTTTACTAATAAGATTGGGTCGGTCATGAATAAAAAAATAAAGCACATAACGATATTAATATTGTTCGTTGTTGGAGTTGTTTTCTCGATTCAGTACTACTTTGCAGAAAATGAACAAAATCTTGTTTTTACCACTGACTTTGTAAAAAAGGGCAATATAGAAAATGTAGTCTTAACAAATGGCGTACTTTATCCCTATACCCTGGTTGATGTGGGTTCTCAGGCATCAGGACAAATAGACAATATTGCAGTTAATCTCGGCGATCAGGTTAAAAAAGGCGATTTAATTGCCCAAATAGACAATTTGACGCAAAAAAATACGTTAAAAGAAACGCAAGCGTCACTTACTATTATCAATGCTCAATACCGAGCAAAACAAGCACAAATACATGAAGCAACAGCAGAATTTAAACGCCAACAAAAAATGTTTAAAAATGGCGTGAGCTCTCAGTCCATTTTCGACACGGCGCAGGCAACGTTAACGGTATATAGCGCAGAACTAGAACAAATCGAAGCACAGAAAGAACAAGCACTGATCAGTGTCGATAACGCCAAATTAGCATTAGGTTATACGACAATCGTTGCGCCTATCGATGGCACTGTTATTTATATTTCTGCACAACAAGGTCAAACTATCAGCAACAATCAAGAAACACCTAGTATTGTTGAACTCGCGCAGCTAACAACCATGACCATTAAAGCTGAAGTATCAGAAGCAGACGTTATCCATATAAACCCAGGACAACAAGTTTACTTTTCAATTCTTGGTGATGCTAAACAAAAATACACGGCAGTATTACGTGCAATTGAGCCTGGCCCTACACTATTGACTGGCGATGATAGTCAGCTAAGCATAGGTGACAGTGATGCTATTTATTACAATGCATTATTTGATGTCGACAACCCTGAACAGCTATTACGTATTGGCATGACTGCTCAAGTATCTATTATTCTAGAAAGTGCGGAAGATGCATTGCAAGTTCCTTCTCAAGTGCTTATAGCTAAATCAAGCGGAGCAACAAACCAAGCAAATAGTTATCAAGTGCCAGTCAAAGTAGATAATAAAGTCGAGTACCGAGATGTTGAAGTTGGCATCAATAACAGTGTTAATGCACAAATATTATCAGGACTTGAGGAAGGTGACGAAATTATTATCGGCCAATCTTCTGCAAATCAAACCACTACCTCTAGCCGTCAGGCGGGTGGCCATCAAAACCTAGCGGGGCTTTAATCTATGAGTGAAGTGCTACTTGAAATTGCAGGTGTCAGCCGAACATTTAGCGCTGGAGAACAAGATCTTACCGTGTTAAATAACGTGAGTTTAAAAGTTCACAGAGGCGAAATGATCGCTATTGTTGGCGCATCCGGTTCAGGCAAGTCAACCTTAATGAATATTTTAGGCTGTTTGGACAAGCCTTCGGCAGGCCAGTATCTGATTAATGGTCAAGATACTTCTAAAATGGATGAAGACCAATTAGCAGCACTGCGCCGCGAATATTTTGGTTTTATATTTCAGCGTTATCATCTACTGGGAGATCTTTCCGCCGTCGCGAATGTAGAAGTACCAGCGTTATATGCCAGTGAAGATAAAGCAACTCGTCGAGCAAAAGCTGAAGCATTGCTGACTCGATTAGGGTTGAGTGACAGGCTTGATCACAAACCAAGCCAATTAAGTGGTGGTCAGCAGCAACGGGTCAGTGTTGCACGCGCACTAGTCAATGGTGGCGACGTTATTTTAGCAGATGAACCAACAGGTGCACTTGATAGTAGCAGCGGCGAAGAAATGATGAAGCTGTTACAAGAATTACATAAAGACGGCCATACCATTATCTTAGTGACCCATGACTTACAGGTTGCGAAGTTTGCTGATCGTATTATTGAGATAAAAGACGGTGAAATAAAAAGTGACACAGTCACTAACCCAAAAACGGAAACAGTTAATGCCGTCGAATTTAAAAAAGAGAAAAAGGCGACTATCCCGAAAAACAGTTTATTTGATTGGACACGTTATCTTGAAGCGCTAAAAATGGCATTGATTGCCATGTCTAGTCATAAGCTTCGTACGTTTCTAACCATGCTTGGTATTATTATTGGTATCGCATCCGTTGTTTCCGTTGTCGCACTGGGTAACGGTTCCCAACAAGCGGTTCTGGAAAATATGGCATCAATGGGCACCAACACTATTGAAATTAAACCCGGTAATGGGCTGGGTGATCGCCGTTCTGGTCGAATACGCACGTTAACAGCCAGTGATGCAGAGATTCTCAAAACATTACCATTTGTTGATAGTGTTACACCAACAGTGAGAGCGGATGTGGCGATTCGCTATAGCAACCAAGCCGTCACCGGTGAAGTACAAGGTGTAGGGGCAGAGTATTTTAGAGTACGCGGTTACACTTTAGCGCAAGGCCAATATTTTAATGAAAATAGCGTTGATGAACTCGCTCAAGTAGCCGTCATCGACTCAAACACTGTAACCTCTTTATTCCCGAAAGAATCACCACTCGGTAAAGTGATATTTCTCGGTCAACTACCCGTACGAGTGATTGGCGTGACAGAACCAAGAGAAAGTGCCTTTGGCAACACTGACGCATTAAATGTATGGATCCCTTACACCACTGTATCAGCACGTATTTTTAGACAAAATGATGTTAATGATATTACTGTACGAATTAATGATAGCGTGTCTAGCACCGCTGCTGAACAGGGTATTATTAAGCTAATTAAAATGCGTCACGGTGTTGAAGACTTTTTTACCGTAAACACAGATACTATTCGAGCAAATATTGAAAAAACGTCAGCGACTATGACCATGCTTATTTCAACCATAGCGTTTATCTCTCTTATTGTGGGGGGCATTGGTGTCATGAATATTATGTTAGTGTCAGTAACTGAACGTACCCGTGAAATAGGTATTCGAATGGCAGTAGGTGCTCGTAAGCATGATATTTTACGACAATTTTTAATTGAAGCGGTGTTAGTCTGTATTTGCGGTGGTATTTTGGGTATTTCATTGGCTTTTTTAATTGGTCTTATCTTCGCCTCTAGCAGCAGTGACTTTCAAATGCTTTATTCAACGAATTCAATCATTACCGCATTTGCTTGCTCAACTTTGATCGGTGTTTTATTTGGTTATCTACCAGCACGAAATGCGGCTAAACTTAACCCGGTAGAGGCACTGTCTAGAGATTAATAAGAGACATACCGAACAGATAATATCCGAGATGAGTATCATAAGTTAACGAGCAGTAAGTTTAAAATAAAGTGAGCTATATTTGAGGGCAATTAACTCACTTACTCAAGCGATATTAATGATAAAAAAGGACTACAATTGAAGCTATTCTATAAATTTTTCTTTGTGTTTTTTCTCACCAGCTTTATTGCTGTCAGTTTAATGTTGGTATTAATAACCATCAATTTATCCACCAGCTTCAATGATTTTGTGAATGAAGCTGAACATAAAAAAATTGCAGATTTAAAAAGCCGAATAATTGCTTACTACCAAGAAAATGACAGTTGGGATGAATTAAAAGGAAATGAGCCTCTTTGGAAAGCCATGTTGGGACCAAAAGCAAAAAATGGGAACAATAAGTCACAATCAAAGGATGATATTGAGGCTGATGATAGCCTATCTGCACTAAGTAATTTATTACAAACACAACAAAGATTAAGCCTATACGATGTTGATAAAAAAGTAGTTATTGGCAAACCATTAATAACTGATAACTCATACAGCGAAGTGATTGAGTTAAATGGACAAACTATTGGATGGATTAGCTTAATTCCCTCTGAATTGGCTAAAGGTAGCCCCGGTAGTCAATTTTTAGCACAGCAATATAAAAGTTATTACGTAATCGCTTTGATTGTTATTGTGTTGTCATTATTTACTGCTTGGTTATTTTCAAGGCATTTGGTCGCACCAATCAGTTCGCTTATTGAAGGTACCTACACCTTAATTCGAGGTAATTATCGTATTAGAATTGAAAAGAAAACAAACGACGAATTGGCTTTGTTATCAGAAAACGTCAATGTATTAGCTGACACCTTAGACAAAAATCAACATAGCCGTTTTAAATGGATGTCAGATGTAACACATGAGTTAAAAACACCTTTGACCGTATTAAGAGGCCAACTGATTGGTGTGCAAGACGGTATATTTGTAGCAGATGAGCAGCGTGTTCAACTGTTTATAGATCAAATAGATAGCATGAGCCATATTGTTAATGACCTTTATCAGCTCTCTATTACCGACGTAGGTGGACTCACTTATAAAAAAGAATCACTCAACCCTATTCAAATACTATTGCAAGTAGCCGATAGTTTTACAGCTCAGTTTAGTCAAAAAGAACTTCGAGTCGATTGCTCACAAGTCGCCCAATTAATGGCAGATAAAAAATGTATCGTACTAGCCGATAAAGATAGGATTCGACAATTATTCGTTAACCTTTTCGAGAACTGCTGCCGTTATACTGATGCACTTGGACAAATCCAAATATCAGCACAAATCATTGCTAAGCAAGTGCATATTCAAATACAAGATTCAGCCCCAGGTGTGCCGGTAAATATCCAAGATAAATTGTTTGAGCGCTTTTATCGCGTAGAGCCTTCGCGTAACCGAGGTTATGGAGGCTCCGGCTTAGGCTTAGCATTATGTAAGCAAATTATCGAGGCCCACCAAGGAACTATCACTACTGCTGAGTCATCATTAGGTGGGTTAAGTATTAATATTACATTACCAGAGCACAGGAATTATAGGCCATGAAAAAACAGACTATTCTCATTGTTGAAGATGAAGCTCATATCGCAGAGATACTGATCGCTTATTGTCAAAATGCAGGTTACTTAGTCGAACACCACTGTAGCGGTAAAGAGGTGGTTGGTTTTGTTGAAGATAATAGTATTGACCTGATGTTGCTTGACTTAATGTTACCCGATATTGATGGCTTGGAGATCTGTAAAAAAATCAGATCCTTCTCAGAACTACCTATCATCATGATCACTGCAAAAGGCGAAGAAATTGATAAACTACTCGGCTTAGAATTTGGCGCAGATGATTATATTTGTAAACCCTTTAGTCCAAGGGAAGTGATGGCGAGAGTTAAAACCGTATTACGCCGAGCGGGTAATAATAATGAGATTGATGCTACACAAGTCATTAAACACTCTGGATTTGAAATGAAAATAAATGCCTTTGAAGTGACCTTTAAAGGACAGTTTTTAGATCTAACACCAAGGGAATTTTTAATCGTTCGACTTTTTTTAGAAAACAGTGGTCGTGTATTCAGCCGAGAAGAAATATTAGTGTATGCCTACAGCGACACTTTTGATATCTCCGACCGTAACATCGATACTCATATCAAAAACATTCGTAAAAAAATTAACAAAATCGCACCTGAAGTAGACCCAATAAGCTCAGTATATGGCATTGGTTATAAGTTTAATAAATTGTCCTAATAAGCGGCTATGTTAACAATTACACTGACATTAACAGCTACATAATGAAAACTAGCCTACAACAATAATATGTAGGCTAATCTTGAAATAACTTAATACAGTCTATACTTCGTTTGTGTCTATTAATGATTTATTCAGTTCGGCATACGCACGCCAACTACCTAAGTGACTAATATCTGTCGCGTCATTAATCGCATAACCTTCACAAATGAAACTAGTCACCCAACTGCCGTCTTCTAGTTCTACTTTACCGAGCCCTAACGGTTGCCCTATTCCCTGTAAAAAACTGCCTACTGTACTTGCAGGTAAACGCCACACTTCGACATCAATCGCGACACCTTGCTCTGTCACTCGAATTAAACCAGGACGAAAAGGAGGACCACCAGCCAGTGCATAAAAGCGATAATCAGCAGTCGTCTTAGTACTTTTTACTAAATAACCACCGCGCTCTGTTAACTGATGGTTAAGTGGAAAACCTGAAAGGTGTGCGCCACAAACAGCAATGTCGATTTCAGCAGCGGATGAGCTGGCTTGCGCTTTATTAGCATTTGCCTTACTTAACATTTGCTCAGTTGCGCCTAAGGTAAAGTTATTCAGTTGTTGTAGTTTTGCGCCAGTATTCAGTAATAAACGATCGCTAAAAGCAGGGCCAAAGAAAGTCACACCAAAAGGTAACCCTGATGCTAAGAAACCAGCAGGTACGGCAATTGCGGCATAATCTAATAAGTTCATAAAGTTAGTGTAATAACCCAAGTTAGAATTTAACTGAATTGGATCTGCTTCAAGCTCAGCGATACTATAAATCGTGCCAGCAGTTGGAGTCACAACACAATCTAGCTCCGCCAGAATCGCATCACACTGTACTTTAAATGCTTGTAATTTATACATAGCTTTAAAAGCGCTCACCGCTGAATGTGCTGTTGCCCCACCGATAATAGTTTCAATCACTGGTAAGCATTGTTTAGGATCTTTAATAAAGAACTCTTCAATAGCGGCATAACGTTCGGCTACCCAAGGTCCTTCATAAAGCAATGTGGCAGCATCTAAAAAAGGCTGAAAGTTGATAGTCACTAGTTCTGCGCCAGCTTGTTTTAATTGCTCAACCGTACTAGCAAATAAAGTTTGTGCACTTTCATCGCCAAAAAAGGCTAATTGGTCTTGTTCTGGCACGCCAATTTTTAATGATTCAAAGCCTGTCTCAGGTTGGTATGCCGCATCAGTACCAAGGTTTTCTCGCGAGTAACAATCATTGTTATCTTGCTTGGCAGTAATATCTAATAACTGGTTAAGCTCATCAACCGTATTCGCTAATAAAGTCACACAGTCTAAACTTTTACATGCCGGTACAACGCCTGTACAACTCAATAATCCTTTGGTCGCTTTTAAACCAACAATATTATTAAGTGCAGCAGGTATTCGGCCTGAACCTGCCGTATCCGTACCTAATGAGAAACTCACGTTACCATTAGCAACAGCGACTGCGCTGCCTGAGCTTGAACCACCAGAAATATAATCAGGGTTAAAACTATTTTTAACCGCGCCCCATGGGCTACGCACACCAACAAGCCCGGTGGCAAATTGGTCTAAATTAGTTTTACCTAATGGAATCGCTCCCGCTTCTATTAATAATTGCACGACTTGCGCTGATTGATCTGGTTGAAAACGATACGCTTCACAACCTGCTGTAGTCGGTAATAGGCTTAAATCAATATTATCTTTGATCGCAAAAGGCACACCATATAACGGTAAATCATCAATGGATTGGGTGCTTAGTTTATTACTTAATGACGTTAACATCTCAGTTAACTGTTTTTCAGAAATAGTGCTTAACCAGACGTTATTTTGATCGTCTTTGGCTTGTTGTAATTTAGCGGCTAAAAATATTTCTATTGTTAATTCACCACTACAGTAGGCTGCTTGTAAGGCACTGATCGTCATGTTTTGTGTTGTCATTTTATTAGCCTCAGTAATCTTTTTATTATCAATAATCTTTTTATTATCAAGAACCTGTTTAGTATCAGTCATTAGCTTTTCTCCAAAATCAATAAACGTTGTCCTGCATGTACTTGTGCACCTTCTTTTTGTACAAGGCTTGAGACAATCCCTGCGGCTGGTGCCACCACTTCAATTTCCATTTTCATCGCTTCAAGTATTAATAACGGTTGCCCTGCAATCACCTCGTCACCCGGCTCTACTAATATTTTCCAAATATTACCTGCCACATGGCTATCAACAGCACGTTGTTCTGCCGTTAGGCTAATGACATCCGTTTCAACTTGTGTCATTTCATCCGCAACGAAGTTAGCTTGACCCGTTTCTTGCCAACGTTGACGTTCTGCTTCAAAGGCTTTTTGTTGCTTCTCTTTAAAAGTCACAATCGAGTCTTGAGCATCACATAAGCTTTGTTGATATTCTGCTAAGCTAAATGTTGTTTCTTCTATTTTCAGTGGGTAATTACCACGAGGAAAATCATGACGAATTTGAGTTAATTCTTCACTGCTTACTGGATAGAATTTAATTTGATCAAAGAAGCGTAATAGCCATGGTTTTTCAAATTCTGCAGTTTTGCGATAACGGTTCCACATTTGTAAAGTACGACCAACAAACTGATAACCACCAGGTCCTTCCATTCCGTAAACACATAAATAAGCACCACCAATACCCACGGCATTTTCTGGTGTCCAAGTACGAGCTGGATTATATTTTGTAGTCACTAATCGATGGCGAGGATCGAGCGGCGTTGCTACTGGCGCTCCTAAATACACATCACCTAATCCCATCACTAAATAACTGGCATTGAAGACAATTTCTTTTACTTCTTCAACGGAGTCTAAACCATTAATGCGACGAATAAACTCAATGTTATCAGGACACCATGGTGCATCTTTACGGACTAATTCATCGTATTTTTTAATCGCTAAACGTGTTGCATAATCATCCCAAGATAAAGGAATATGCACGATACGTGATGGCACGGTTAATTGGCTAATATCCCCTAACGCTTGTTCAGCTTCGGCTAATAGAGTTAATAATTGAGCAAGCGGAAGTTGTAAATTATCGTAATGGACTTGCAGTGAGCGGATTCCCGGTGTTAATTCTTCAATGCCAGCAATATTCATATCTTGCAGCTTTAACATCAATGCATGTACACGAAAACGTAATGCCACGTCTAACACTTGCTGACCGTATTCCACTAATAAGTAATCTTCGCCACTCGCGCGGTAAACCACTTGTTCGTTATGTTCTGTTTTATCAACTTTTTTGATAATCGCAGTTTCAGGTAATTCTGTTGGCGCTTTCTGCTCAGTAAACTGACCGGATTGTAATTGTTGAATTTGCTGTGTTTCTAACTGTTGTGCATCAAGAATTGATATCGGTTGAAAACGAATGCTAGCACCTGCTTTTAACTGCCCAACTTTCCACAGGTCCGCTTTAATGATGGTAACTGGACAAACCAAACCACCTAAACTTGGGCCATCTGGGCCTAAAATAACAGGCATGTCCCCAGTAAAATCAATCGTACCTACTGCATAAGCGTTATCATGAATGTTTGAAGGGTGTAAACCCGCTTCACCGCCATCATTACGCGCCCATTTTGGTTTTGGTCCCATTAAACGAACACCAGTACGACTGGAGTTAAAGTGAACTTTCCACGTTGCATCAAAGAAAGCATCAATATCTTCAGGGCAGAAGAAATCAGGTGCTCCATGTGGTCCGTAAATAACACGAATAGTCCATTCGTCTGTAATTTCAGGTAACAATGTAGCGGGTAACAAGGCACCAGGAAGTAAAGCAGCCTGTTTCGATTCAGCAATCTGAAAGCTACTTTCAGCTAAATCATCTATATGTAATACATCACCCGTACGTAAAGCACGACCTGCATGACCACCAAATTGGCCTAAGGTGAACGTTGATTTACTGCCTAAGTAATCAGGGCATTGAATACCACCTTGTACAGATAAATAACAGCGAGAACCCGCTCCTTTAATATTGCCTAAGGTTAACGTTTGTCCCGCTTGCACATTAATAACTACACCATTACTGATACTTACATTATCTAACACCGCATCGATTGTTGAACCGGTTAATACGATGCGTGTCGCGCTGTTAAAACGTAATGTTGGGCCACTCACAGTAATTTCTAAACCGGCAGCATCATTGTTATTACCTAATAATGTATTCGCTAAACGAAAGCTCACACTGTCCATTGGGCCTGAAGGAGGTACGCCGATATTCCAGTAACCTTTGCGACCAGGGTAATCTTGAATGGTTGTTTGTGTTCCACCGCTTAATACGTCGATAGAACAAGGTGCGTATACAAACTGATTGAGGGTTTGTGTTAGTAACTTTGCCTCTTCAACCACTTTGCTACTTAATAGTTGATGTAAGTAATCTTTGTTAGTTTCAATACCGTAAATTTCACTGTTTATAAGCGCTTGTTTTAGCCCCGTTAATGCTTGTTCTCGCGACTCACTGTGACAAATAACTTTGGCTAACATCGGGTCAAAAAAGGGAGAGACTTCAGTACCGCTTTCTAACCAGTGATCAATGCGTAATGTGCCCTGTTCCACCTCTGTCGCCCATTTAACATGGCTAATTAACCCCGCACTTGGTTGGAAAGATTTGTTCGCATCTTCGGCATATAAACGTACTTGAATGGCATGGCCTTTGGCGACTAAATTTTGTTCAAGTTCAACTAATGGTGCTAATTGTTTTGCCGCTAAGCTGACCATCCAATTAACCAAGTCAACCTTATACACTAACTCAGTTACACCATGCTCTACTTGTAAGCGTGTATTCACTTCTAAAAAGTAAAATTGCTGTGCTTGTTGGTCAAATACAAATTCCACTGTGCCTGCACTACGATAGTTTACTGATGCTGCTAAGCGTGTTGCTGTGCTATGTAACTCTTTACGTAGTGCATCATCTAAGTTTGGGGCTGGGCATTCTTCAATTACTTTTTGGTTACGACGTTGCGCTGAACAATCTCGTTCTCCTAACGCAATCGCATGACCTTCACCATCACCAAACACTTGTACTTCAATATGACGCGCTTGAACGATGAATTTTTCTAAAAAAAGTGCACTGTTACTGAAGTTGTTTTCACTTAACCTTTTAACTGAATCATATGCTTGGTTTAATTCTTCTGCGCTATTACAACGCTGCATACCTATACCACCGCCACCAGCAGTACTTTTTAGCATCACTGGGTAACCAATTTTTTCTGCGCAAGTTAACGCATCATCGATATCAACTAACAAATCACTACCGGGTAATAACGGCACGTTGGCTTGTTCAGCGATTTCACGGGCACGATGTTTAAGACCAAACTCCAACATTTGTTGTGATGTTGGCCCTAAAAAGATCACCTCGTTTTCTTCACAGGCTTGCACAAAATCAACATTTTCACTTAAAAAACCATAACCAGGATGAATCGCTTGTGCACCACATTGTTTAGCAATGGCGATCACTTTTTCAATATTGAGATAAGTTTGTTTTGCACCACCTTCACCTAATGAATAAGCTTCATCTGCTTGAGAAACATGTAAGCTATCGGCATCGGCGAGGCTATAAATAGAGATACTTTTAATGCCCATGGCTGATAATGTGCGAATAATACGACAAGCAATTGCACCACGATTGGCAATCAATACCTTAGTGAACATTTGAACCGGTGCTTTAATAGGCTCAGTAGTAAGTTTAGTATTAAGCATAATGTTGACCTTTAACAGGTCGGGTCGTCCCGAAATAATCTAAGCATTTTAACAAGGTCGTCCTTGTTAGCTTCTTAACGTATTACTAAATCATATTGTTATGATTTATCACCTCAAATTTAATCCCAGATAATCATTTCTACTGGTGTTGGATTGTAAGCATTACAAGGATTATTCAATTGTGGACAATTAGAAAGCAGTACAATGACATCCATTTTTGCGGTTAACTCAACATACTTTCCGGCGCCACTAATACCATCAGCAAAACTTAAACCGCCCTCTTTATTAACCGGTACATTCATAAAAAAGTTAATATTATGGGTAATATCTTGTTTGCTTAAACCATACTGTGGGTTTTCAGCGACAGCGAGCAACCAACTATCACGGCAAGCATGCATACACTTTTTTTCAATCGCGTAACGCACGGTATTACTTTCTGTTGAGCAAGCACCACCTAAGGTATCGTGACGACCACAGGTATCAGCAGTAATTTCTAGCATTTCGTTACCGTCATTAGACAATAACTTGGTACCCGCCGTTAAATAAACATTACCTTGTTCTCGAATGGTATCCATGCAGCTATAACGTTCACTTGGATCATTTGCATTATAAAATAAAGTATCTGCAGCTTGGTTACCCTCAAGATCTAAAATACGTAATGTTTGCCCTGCTTTAAGTACTTGCATGTAATAATCACCTGCAGGCACAGTATCGCTTCGTGTCGCATTTTCAGCTTTTAATTGGCTTGAAGTAATCATGGTTATGCTCCTTGTTTCGCAGTATGGCTGTCGTGTGAATAAGTATGTGCATGCTGGCAGTTATGCTGTTGATTAAATGTTTGATGAGTAGATTGAAAGTTATAGCGACGATTGTTTTCAAAACCACGTCCATTTTCATCACTAGAATTTAAGCATTTATCATCAGCGCTCATTTCAGGAGCAGTCCGTAAAGCAAGTTGTACGGAGCGATTTGGGTAGTCTGCTGCAGGGTTCATTGGGTGAGGACAGGTGGTAAAGACCACTAAGGTTTCCATTTCAAAACGTAATTCAACAACATCACCTGCTTTACTATGGTCAGTCACAAAACTTAAATCGCCTTCGTCATTAGTCTTAACTTGGCTAAAAATATTGATATTCGCCGCTAAATCTCGTTTACCTAGACCATATTTAGCCACTTCTACTAACAAACTATCGTATCCATTTTGTAACCAAGCATTACGATCGCCCTGGTAGTTTCTTACGCCCCATTTATCAGCCACTTTTTGTTTATTGGCGACTCCACCGATACTATCAATCCACTGGGTATCATCTCGTACAATAGAACAAAAAATACGTCCCATATCAGAATACAAACAATGTCCATGGGTTAATTTAAAGGTGTGCTGGCACTTTAAAGTGTCTGGCGCGTTATAACGCTCTAATAAATTTTTTGGGTTATAAAACAACATAGAAACATTAGCACCACCTTCGATATCGGTTAGTGACAATATTTGCCCAGCAGGAATAAC
This sequence comes from Psychromonas sp. L1A2, assembly GCF_009828855.1. Classification (NCBI taxonomy): domain Bacteria; kingdom Pseudomonadati; phylum Pseudomonadota; class Gammaproteobacteria; order Alteromonadales; family Psychromonadaceae; genus Psychromonas; species Psychromonas sp. L1A2. Next base: position 1,368,686 of record NZ_WUAG01000002.1, read on the forward strand.
CATTGACCAATGACTTGCACCTGGAATGGTATCTTCATAAATGATGCTTGATTGCTGTTGTGATGGTAACTGCTCTTGTGACAGTGATGTATTACTCATGAGTATTCTCCTGAACAGCACTTTTGGCTGTTGCTTGTTTTTCTATTAATGTTTGTATTGATGATGGCATAGCCTGTGTAGCGTTAAGCGCAATATCGTAAACGATTTGTGCTCCGTAGCGCTCTGGCTGTTGTGGGTCGATTCGTGGTTTATCTAACACCCAGACGCGAGATCCTAAACTAAAGCCTTCAGACAAATCATGGGTGATCATAAAGATAGTTAAGCCGCGTTTTTGCCATAACTCGCTCACTAATTTGTGCATATCTTTCCGAATACCCGGATCGAGTGCACCAAAAGGTTCATCAAGTAACAAAATACGAGGTTCTTTTATTAACGCTTGCGCAATCGCTAAACGCTGTTGCATACCGCCTGATAATTCATTTGGGTAACGCATTGCTGCGTCAGCCAGACCAACAGCCGTTAACATCTCTAGTGCTTGTTCTTTAATTTTTTTACGTGGAGTACCAAATACTTTACCAAGTAAAGGTGCATCAGCGAATTCAGCTCCTAACATCACATTTTCTAATGCATTAAGATGCGGAAAAGCAGAGTATTTCTGAAACACGATCCCTCGCGTGGCATTAGGTTCTGTTGGCATAGGCTCGCCATCAAGTAAAATTTCACCTCTACTTTGAGACTCTGTCCCTAACAACATATTTAACAACGTTGTTTTACCACAACCTGATGCGCCAACAATGCTAACAAACTCGCCTGCTTGTACATTTAAGTTAAGTTTCTCAAGAACGATATGGTCGCCGTACTCTTTCCATACTTGTTTGATTTCAATAATGGGTTGAGCTGTTTTTTCAGCAGATGAATCATTCATTACTCTTCCCCTCTTTTACCGTGATACCAAGGAAAAGCGCGTTTAGAAATTAATCGTAAAATGGTGTCCATTAAGAAAGCTAATACTGCAATCCAAAGTACATAAGGCAAAATCACATCCATCGCTAAATAACGACGAATTAAAAAAATACGATATCCTAACCCTTCGGTTGCTGCGATGGCCTCCCCTGCAATTAAGAACAACCATGCACTACCTAGCGTTAAACGTACTGCATTCAACAATGGTGGTAATACTTGTGGTAACACTACTCTGACCATGATTTGCCAAGTGTTGGCACCTAAGGTCTGTGCTTTTAATAACTGCTCAACGGGTAATGATTGTGTACGTAGTTGTAAATCACGTATTAGGATCGGACAGATACCAATAATAATAAGCATTACTTTTGATAGCTCACCTAAACCAAACACAATGAACAATATAGGTAATATCGCCATCGGTGGGATTAAAGAAATAGCGGTAACTAAAGGTGATAACGTTGCTCGAAATAAAGGCAACATTCCATTAGCAACGCCAATTACTAAGCCGATCAATGCACTAATACCAACACCCAGTAATAAACGTTGCAAGCTTGAGATAGTATCAACCCATAACAGATATTCGCCGGTACGTTTACTTGGTTCAAATGCCATACGCTGTATTGCATCGGCAAAGCTTGACCACGAAGGTAACAGTTTGTCACTTGGATTTTCTAATAAACGAGCATCTGATGCCAGCGTATAGATAATTAATAAGAGGACAAAAGGTAGCAGGTTTAAAGCAAGTCGCATTGAGCGACTTGGCTTACTATTCATCAGACGCATAAGGTCAGCCTTATAGTTTTTTATCGATGGCCATTTGCATATATAAAGGGTCAAAACGTAACTTTATATTTTGCTTATTGCCATAAACACCACTTGGCGTTTCTATACCGATAAACTTAGCATCACTTGCACCTTCACCTAATAAACCGTGTTCAAATGAAAACTCTGCCACTTTGCTCATGGTATTTTTTAGCTCAGCACTATTGTTAAATGCAACTGCATCTTCGGCGTTAAAAAACATTTTTGTAGACGCAAGTTGGGCATCGTATCCATCTAAATCAGTACCAGAAGCTTCAGCCATCAAGGTTCTTGCATCAATCGCTTTTTTACTACTACCTTGCATGGTGTCCATAATTTCATACCAAGCACCTGTTAGGGCTTTACCTAGCTTAGGATTATCCGCAAGTGTTTTTGTATTAACCATTAATAAGTCAATAATTTCACCCGGGATCATTGAAGAGTCAAAGACTTTACTTGTATTTGGCATTGCAGTGATTTCACTTAGCAGAGGGTTCCAAGTAGTAACAGAAGTCACGTCGTCAGTGGTAAATGCAGCAACAAGATCTGCATCTGACGTATTAACAACACGTACATCACGTTCAGTTAATGAAACCGAATCCAACGCACGCGCTAATAAATAATGAGAAACACTTAACTCTACTAAGTTAATGTTTTGGCCTTTAATATCCGCTAAGGTTTTATCGCCTTTAAGAACAACACCATCATTACCGTTAGAGAAATCACCGATAATAACGGCCGTAGAATCAACACCACTCGCAGCAGGAATGGTTAATGCATCCATATTGGTCATTACCGTTGCATCAAAGCCACCCGCTGTATATTGGTTAATTGATTCGACATAATCATTAACTTGTACCACTTCGATATCAATATCGTATTTATCAGCCCACTTTTTAACAATGCCCGATGCATTACCATAATCCCAAGGCATCCAACCGACATAAATAGTCCAAGCTAAGCGAAATGTTGATTTTGTTTCTGCAACTGCAGTAGAGGGGGTAAGAATGACAGCGCAGCATAGCGTGCCGATAGTGAGTAATTTTGTAGCAGAGTGACGTAAGTATTTAGTAAGTTCCATATATTTATCCTTAATTACACTGAAAAAGCATGAGAGACATTGCTCTAATCTTCTCCCGGGCTTTTATCCCTCCGTGTAACCTTTAGATAATAAAGGTCGACAACTCTCGGTCCAGTCGCTTTAAAAGCCGGAACCCTAGATGTCTATTACCAAATTGTAGATAGGGCAATGTTAATTGCCAATATCTCTCATACGAGAATTTAAAATACAGCAAATATAATGCCAATTAACAATAACCAATAATTACAATAAGATAGATATATTCAGGAATTCTTATTGTTCTAATTGGTGCACCATAAACGATCATAAAAAGGAAATTGCACCAAAACGTTCTATTTTAATTAAGCTTACGTAGTGCTTTTTCAAATAAGAATTATCAATTATTCATTTAGTTATCAACTAATATCGGTATCTAAAGAAATATCTGGGATTTAAAAGCTTCAGAATATGTACAGATTTTTGAAATGTAGAAAGATATAGCTATTATTTAAAAGCAGCCTGTTTTGGACGAGATAAAATGAGCGGAATGCAATTTGGTAAGACAGAATTAAAAAAGAGAAATCTAGTAACATTAGATAGATTTCTCTTTATATCTTCTACTTAATACGATTAAAAAATTCTATTAACATAACGATTTAAACAGTTTAGTAAATTGTTCTAATCCTTCTTCAACGATCTCATTACTTGCTGTCAACGCAGGTAAAAAACGGATCACATTACCATAAAACCCACAGGCTAATAACACCAAACCATACTTAGCTGCATTGGCGATAATGGCTTGTGTTAATACACTATTTGGCTGTTCAATATCACCATCAGTCATTAATTCTATTGCAATCATTGCCCCTTTATTTCTCACATCTGAAATAAGTTCTGGATGTTGGCTTTTTAATAAGGTTAATTTCTCGTTGAAAATAGCTCCAATTTCATTTGAACGTTGAACTAAGTTTTCTTCTTCAATCACTTCTAGTACAGCTAAAGCAGCTGCACAGGCAACAGGAGAACCACCATAAGTGCCCCCTAACCCACCTGGTAATGGCGCATCCATGATCTCACTTTTACCGACCACGGCGGAAATTGGAAATCCACCAGCGATCCCTTTTGCCATAGTAATTAAATCGGGTTCAACATTAGAATATTCCATATTAAACATTTTACCTGTACGACCAAAACCTGTTTGAATTTCATCTGCGATTAAAACAATACCATGTTCATCACACAGCTTGCGTAAAGCAACTAAGAACTCAATAGGAGCTGAATAAAAGCCGCCTTCGCCTTGTATTGGTTCAACAATAATAGCAGCCACATCCGTTGGAGAAATATCCACTTTAAATAAGTTGGCGATCGCTTTCAGAGAATCATTAACAGAAATGCCATGAGACTCTATTGGAAAAGGGGCATGAAAAATATCACCAGGAAATGGACCAAACAAATGTTTATAAGGCGTTATTTTCCCAGTTAATGCCATGGTTAAATTAGTGCGTCCATGAAAACCTCCGTTAAATGCAATCACCCCTCTACGCCCTGTGTGTGCTCGTGCAATTTTGACACAATTTTCTACGGCTTCAGCACCTGTTGTAACAAAAATAGCTTTTTTATCTGACTCACCAGGCGCTATTTCAATTAACTTTTCAGCTAATTCAACGGCACTTTCATAAGGGTTTACCATGACACAAGTATGACTAAATTTATCTATTTGACTTTTAACAGCATCAATCACTTTAGGATGGCTATGACCGGTATTACAGACTGCAATACCAGTACCAAAGTCAATGTAACGATTACCTTCAACATCCCAAATTTCAGCGTTCTTTGCTCGCTCAACATACACTGGATAAACGTTACCTTGGCCACGTGCGATTACTTTTACTTTTCTGTTTTGTAAATCAGTATTGTTCATTTTATTCACCTAATATTATTATTTTCATGATCAAAATATTTCGATTAACTCATCATGTTTATTTATCTAAACCACCTAAACATAAGTATTTGATTTCTAAGTAATCGTCTAATCCATATTTTGAACCTTCACGTCCATTACCAGATTGTTTTACCCCGCCAAATGGAGCCGCTGCATTGGAAATTGCACCTTCATTGATACCTACCATGCCATACTCTAGGTTTTCAGCCACTCGCCAAATTAACCCAATATCGCGAGCGTAAAAGTAAGCAGCCAAACCATACTCAGTATCATTTGCCATCGCGATCACTTCGTCTTCATCTTCAAAACTAATAATTGGAGACACTGGACCAAATATTTCATTACTTGCGATGGGCATATCGTTAGTCACGTTAGTTAAAATAGTAGGTTGATAAAAAGCATCTCCAGCTTTATCAGTTTTCCCACCCAATACGAGTTTAGCCCCAGCAGAAATTGACTCTTTTACTAACTTATCAACCCCTTCCACAGCTTGACTTGAAATCATCGGACCAATATTAATACCGTCAATTAGGCCATCACCAATCGTTAATTTAGATACAGCGGCAGTAAATTTTTCAGTAAAATCTTCAAGCACTTTGCTTTGCACAAAAATACGATTCGTACAGACACAGGTTTGACCCGCATTACGATATTTAGACATTAACGCCCCTTTTACTGCGGCATCAATATCTGCATCATTAAATACAATAAAAGGCGCATTACCTCCTAACTCCATCGATACTTTTTTTACTGATGTTGCACATTGGCTGATCAAAGACTTACCCACCGCAGTTGAACCAGTAAAAGTAAATTTATCAACATCAGGATGCTGGGTTAAGACTTCGCCCATCCCTCTTGCATCATCACCTACAACTACATTAAAAACACCTGCCGGTATACCTGCTCGCTCTGCTAATTCAGCCATAGCCAACGCAGAAAGTGGCGTTTGTGTTGCTGGACGCACAACAAAAGTACAACCAGCCGCTAATGCAGCTGCTGCTTTACGTGAAATCATTGCATTAGGGAAATTCCATGGCGTAATCGATGCGACGACACCAACAGGTTGTTTGATCACAATAATACGTTTATCGTTAGAAGGACCTGGGATGGTATCACCATAAATACGCTTCCCCTCTTCAGCAAACCATTCAATAAATGCAGCGCCGTAGGCTATTTCACCTTTTGCTTCTGCAATTGGTTTACCTTGCTCTAAGGTTAATATTCGCGCTAAATCGTCTTGATGTTGAATCATTAAATCAAACCAGTTTTTCATAATGCCAGCACGTTCAGTTGCTGATTTTGATGACCACATTTTAAATGCGTCATTTGCCGATTTGATGGCTAATTCAGTTTCAGCAACACCCGCATTAGCAACTCGAGCAATCACCTCTCCATTCGCAGGGTTAGTCACATCAATTTGTGATTCACTACTGTGCCAACTGCCATTGATATAAGAAAAATGTTTAATTAATTGTTTATCTTGTAAACCTAAGTCTTGATGATTCAGCATAAATAACCTCTACGATTTAATGTTTAGCTATTGAATACTAAATTTAAGTCATGTTAAATATAAAACTATCAACCTAAAGGTTTAACTAAATAAAACATTAGAGAATTTATGAACACTCATTCGATCATTCCCAAACCCATCGCTGAATATGATTTACGGTTATTACGTATTTTTGTTTCAGTTGTAGAGCATGGTGGGTTTTCTGCTGCTGAAAAAGCGCTTGGCATTACCCGATCGACGATTAGTGTTCATATGTCTAACCTTGAAACACGAATGAAATTAAAACTTTGTATGCGTGGGCGAGGAGGTTTCTCATTAACCGAAGAAGGTCAATTAGTCTATCGAGCGGTTATTAATTTATTTGATTCATTAAATGATTTCTCATTAATAGTGGGCACATTAGGTAAAGAGTTGAGTGGTGAAATAGTTATTTTATGTGCAGATCAACTAGATAAAAATAAGCAAAAAAAATTAGCTAATATGATTGAAATTGTTCATCGCAAAGCGCCTAATTTACATATTACGTTAGATGGAGATTCTATTTCTAACATTGAAAAATTATTACTTAAAGATAAAGCACATATTGGTATATTTCCTGGTTACCAAAAGATTGAAGGCTTAAGTTACACACGTTTAACTAGTGAACCTATTTATCTTTGTTGTGGTAAAAAGCACCCTTTCTTTAACAAGGTTGATACTCACATTACACCTGAAGATTTAGCCTCTGCCTCCACCATTCACCCAGGTATTGATATAGAAGAAAATGGTAAAAAACAGTTAAGAAAATTAAATCTGAATGCCAAGGCTTACCAATTTGATATGCGTAAAACAATGATATTGTCTGGCCAATATCTAGGTTATATGCCGCAAAGTTATATTCAACAAGAATTAAATGCTGGAGAGATTAGAATAATTCAACCAAGTACACTGACTTATCAATTTGATTTATCTTTAGTGCATAAAAAAGTGCCGATAGAGCCGAATAAAGTTGAATTATTGCAAAGTGCTTTTAAGGTAGCGTTTGATTTAGTGCAAAAATAAACCTAAATTTAAATAGATTTCAGTCTAAATAGTTAAGAGTAATAATAATTATATCTAAAAATATGATACTTCTTATTTGACTGCATAGATGTATTCTGGTCAAGTCTAAGCACACACTGGTTTAGGTCATTTAGAAGGTTTCATTGCTGGATTAGGCCAGCTAAAAACGCGAGAAACCCTACCTAATGGGGATATTATTTGTAGAGAATCTATTGGTGTTTGTGGACTTATCACTCCTTGGAACTGGCCTATAAACCAAATTGCTTTAAAAGTTATTCCTGCACTGGCGACAGGCTGTACTTGTGTATTAAAGCCAAGTGAACAGACTCCCCTTAATGCAATGCTTTTTGCTGAAATGATTGAAGAAGCAGGATTTCCAGCAGGAAGCTTCAATCTAGTTAATGGAGATGGTATATCGGCAGGTGCAGTACTTTCTAAGCACAAAGATGTCGATATGGTTTCATTTACCGGGTCAACAAAAGCCGGAATATCAATCAGTAAAAGTGCTGCGGATACAATTAAAAGAGTAACTTTAGAACTCGGTGGAAAATCTCCCAACATTATCTTTGATGATGCAGATATCGAAACAAGTGTCGTGCGTGGAGTTCAAACTTGCTTTCTTAATTCAGGTCAATCCTGTGATGCTCCTACTCGCATGTTGATCCAACAATCTGTGTATGAAAAAGCAACTCTTATTGCAAAGTCTGCTGCAGAAGCTGTTCTAGTGGGAATGCCGGATGAAGAAGGTGAGCATATCGGGCCATTAGTCAGCCAGAAACAATTTGAACGAGTTCAAGATATGATCAAAAAAGGCATCACTGAAGGAGCTAATTTACTTGTTGGTGGCACTGGCAAGCCTGCTGGATTTGAAGCAGGATATTTCGCCAAACCAACTGTATTTTCAAATGTAACGAATGAGATGAACATTGCTCGTGAAGAAATATTTGGTCCCGTACTCGTTCTTATTCCATTTGCAGACGAACAGCAAGCAATTGAGATAGCAAATGATACAGACTATGGTTTAGCAGCCTATATTGAAACAAATGATATGAATCGAGCTGAACGTGTTGCTGCTCGTTTACGCGCAGGCATGGTACATATTAATGGTGGGCCCCATCGTTATGGAAGCCCATTTGGAGGGTATAAATATTCTGGAGTTGGTAGAGAGGGAGGTGTACTAGGCTTAGAGGACTTCCTAGAAATAAAAACACTTCACTATCCAGGTTAAAGGCTGAAATAGTTGATTACTCAAAAACATATAATATCTTGTAAAACCTATTTAACCTTAGTTATCTTTCATGTGATAACTAAGGTTGTGCAAATAACCATGTTCTAATTCAGTTATTTGTGCATCAAAGAAATATCCAAATATCGAGCTGTTAGATAATCTGAATTAAGCATTAACGAATTGACCTTGATAACCTAAAGCAGCAGTTGAGATTTGTTTTACTATAACCTCAGGAGTAGCACTTGATGCAATGTGTGGTGTAATAAAGACATTATCCAAATTTCTTAATTTACTTTGACTCGACAGAGGTTCTGTTTTAAATACATCTAGTATAGCGCCACGTAGTAAGTTTTTAGACAATAACTCAACCAAATCTTCTTCAATGACATGATCACCTCGACCACAATTTATTAAGCTAGCAGTCATTGGTAACATCGATAAAAAGGATTGATTTAAAATACCTACTGTCGCAGTATTTAAGGGCAGTAAGTTAACGAGTATATCCAACTCTCCAAGCATATCAGGTAAAGCATCATTGCCATGAACACTATATACTCCTTCAATATGCTTTGGGCTTCTCGACCATCCTGACACTTGATAACCCATGGAAGCTAACTTTGTAGCAACAAAGCTACCAATCTCCCCAAGACCTAATACACCGACTTTAATATTTTTTGTGTTACGTTGTGGAAGCGGTTGCCAAACCTTAGTTTTATCGGCTTGATTATATCTATCCATATCTCGCTGATAATATAATACCCCCCATAACACATACTCAAACATCCCTACTTTTTGATCTTCATCGATGATGCGTTCAACCTTCAAACCAGATGATAATAAATCACCGAGGTTATCTTCTCCGGCACCGACTGAATGTAAACATTCAAGTTGAGGAAAATCAGATAATAATGATGCTTCAGGGTACCAACAAGCAGCGACTTTTGCTTTATTTGCAAGTGGATTGGTAGGTAACACCCATTCAACTTCAGGAGCAACTTGCGGCGCACAATTTAAAAAATGTTCAACAAGTTCAGGGTCATTCATTGCGATTAATATGATGGGTTTCATGGTGATTAATCCTTGTATGACGGGTCAATACGGTCAAGCTTTCTTAACCAAGCATCCCAGACTATTTGTCTTTCATGTGCTACTTTTTTAAACTGTCCTGACACATAGTTTGCTAACTTATCAGGAATAATCTGAATACGTGATAGACCTGCGGCTTGCCCTGCTGCGACTTGAATTTCACAGGCTTTATTTAGGTAAAACATGATTTGAAAAGCATCAGCAACCGTCTCACCGACACTTAGTAACCCATGATTTTTTAGGATTAAAGCCATATTGTCGCCTAAAGAAGCTTGAATACGTGCGCGTTCTTCAAGATTAAACGCAACCCCTTCATAATCGTGATAACCAACCTGCTCATGAAATTCTGCACTAATTTGGTTAACATTTAACAAACCACTTTCGCAAGCTGCAACCGCCATACCAGCTAAAGTATGGGTATGAATCACACAATGCGCATCGTCACGCGCACTGTGCACCGCACTGTGAATAGTGAACCCCGCTGGATTATATTTAGCATCTCCGCTCACAATATGACCTTTCGCATCAACGACAATTAAATTACTTGCAGTGATTTCATCAAACATCAACCCAAAAGGATTAATGAGAAATCGAGCTTCACCTTCACTAGGCAAACGAACTGAAAAATGTGTATATAACGTATCTTCCCAACCAAACATAGCGGCTAAACGATAAGCAGCTGCGAGATCACGGCGCAGAATTTGTTCTTGTACTTGTTCATCCATTAGCTTGCTTTCCCCATAAATGCTTTAACTCGTTCAAAACCTTCTTTATTATTTGGATTGTCAATAATATCAACAGGACTCGCATCAACTTGTATTATGCCATCTTCCATCATAATAACGCGGTCAGAAACTGATAATGCAAACTCCATTTCATGCGTCACAATGATCATAGTCATCCCTTCTTTTGCTAAATCTTGAATCACTTTTAATACTTCTCCGACCATTTCTGGGTCTAACGCCGAGGTAGGTTCATCGAACAACATAATATCAGGGGACATTGCCAATGCACGTGCGATCGCTACACGTTGTTGTTGACCACCAGAAAGTTGATGCGGGTATTTGTAGGCATGCGCTAGTAACCCTACTCTGTCTAATAAAAACAAGGCTTGAGCTTGAGTCTCTGAGTCAGAAGTATTTTTATCGTGGTAGTTAGGTGCAATCATAATATTTTGTAATACGGTTTTATGCGGAAATAAATTAAACGATTGAAACACCATGCCAATACGTTTTATCCCTTCGAAAACAGTACGCTGATTGCTTTGCCCTTTTGGTTTAATGAAATCTTCCCCAAACAACACAATTTCACCCCCATCAATTTTCTCAAGATCATTAATGGTTCTAATCAGTGTGGTTTTACCTGAGCCTGAAGGCCCAATAATACTTAATACTTCACCAGGTTTTACTTTAAGATCTATACCTTTTAATACTTCATGTCGGCCGTATGATTTTTTAATTTTTTGTAGAAAAAGTGCATTAGGCACACCTTTTTGCGTTGGGTCTATTGGTGTATGAGTAACCGCTGTAGATTGCTGTCTTAACACTTCACATTCTTCATCGGACAACGCTTCAGGCGAGCGTAATGAAATATCCATTTTTCTCTCAGCCCAATGCAAAATCGTACTAAAGATAGTAACAATAGCAACGTAGTAAACCGCAACGGCTAATAAGGTTTCTAACACTAAAAAGTTTTGCGAATACAGACGTTGTCCGACTTGTAACAGTTCAGATAATGAAATGGCAGAGACTAATGAACTGAGCTTAATAATAGTAACAAATTCATTGACCATAGCAGGCATTGAAACACGAATAGCTTGTGGAATAATAATGATGCGTTGCACACCTAAAAAACCAATGCTTAATGCATGCCCCGCTTCTTTTTGTCCTTTAGCAACAGAGACTAAACCACTACGATGAATTTCTGCCATATACGCGGCTTCTGTTACTACTAAACTGACTAAACCAGCAAAAAAAGGCACACCAAGATAAGGCCCTGTTACTGGAAATAATTGCGGCATGTTGTAAACAAACACTAATACAACTAATAACGGGACACTTCGAAAAAACCAAACAAATACTGAGGAGGGTATCGATAACCATTTTTTTTCAGAAAGCTTTCCGCAAGCAACTACAAAACCAAATACTGCCCCAAAGCTCCACGCTAACACACTCAAAATAATAACGATGACACATGCTTCGTAAAAAGCAGACATAGTAAATAATGAAAAAAAGTATTCCCAATCTAAACTCATAAAAACTCCTTGAAAGTGAATAACTTTCTGCACAAAATATGTGTTAAGAGACAACAAAAGAAGCTATGGCAAGATAGCCATAGCGATTAAAAATTATTCAGTGATAGGTATTAATTCATATTTTGTAATCAACGCTTGGTAAGAACCATCTGCTTTAATCTCTGACATCGCTTTTTCTAATTGCGATTTTAGCTCATCATTTCCTTGCTTAAGGTAAATACCCAGTGTTTGCGGGAAAATTAAGGTTGTTGAAGAAATTTCCACACGCTCTCTCGTACGTTCAACCAACATTTGTGCTGCACCTGCAATTTCAATCTGAGCCTGTATGTTCTTAGACATCATTGCTTGTGTTGCTTCTGGCGCGGTTGGAAATTCTTGAACGACAATCGACGGTAAATCGTTTGCGACACAGTAAGAATCGGACAGTTCGTGCAGTGTTTTAACCCACGTTGTACCTTGTTGAAGCCCAACTTTCACGCCACATAGATCTTCACCTGTTTTAGGTTGAATATCACTCCCTTTAGCAACCATGATTGAAGCACCTGTTTTGGCATAAGGAATGGCATCTGCCTTTTCTAAACGATCAGGAATAATGTACATACCTGAAATTACAGCATCAAATTTATTAGAGGCTAAGCCCAGAATCAAGCCCGTAAACTTATTATCAGTAAACCCATATTCAACACCCATTTTATTGGCCAATAATGCGGTTAATTCAGGATCGAATCCTACTACTTTGTCACCGTCATAAGACTCAAAAGGAGGATAAGTAATTTCCATTCCAACATTAATTTTACCTTCAGTTAATGTGCTAGCCGCTAAAGCACTTGTACTGCTAAGTCCTATTGCCGCTGCAATAAGTGTTGATGTAAATAGTTTTTTTGCCTTTTCCATAAGTGTTATCCTTTTGATTTAATTAAAATATTCTATTGTGTTAAGTATTTATTATATGAAATATTATTGTATTTAAAATTATTGTATTTAATATTATGGCTGCTTTTTAAAATGACCAAACGTATTAACGCCTCTTGCTCGTTCAGGAAGCGACAACTCCCCTTTTGAAACCTTTTCTCGTAAATATCGATAAGTTTGTAACGCTTGGCTATACATATGCTCACCAATACTGAGTTCTTTGTATTCATTTTTACCATCGTCAAATTGCGGTAATGGTTTGACTAAGGTATCGTAATCGCAAGCAAAGAAAAGCGGGAAAGAATAACGCTCATGTGCCACTTTTCGAACACGATGTGATGTGGCAACAAACTTACCTGCAGTGAGTACTTCAAGCATATCGCCAATGTTAATCACAAAGGCTTCTTCATCATCAATTTGTACTGGTGGCGCATCTATCCAATCGCCATCGTCATTTAATACTTCTAGTCCAGGTTGGTCAGGTAATAACATAGTGAAACACTCATAATCCGTATGTGCGCCAATACCAGGACGATCCAGCACCTCTTTATTGAATGGATAATGAATTAATCTCAGCTTTGCTGGCGGACAAGTCACCATGCTTTCGAAATAGCTTTCTTCTAACCCCAACGCCAATGCAAACCCAGAAAACAATTTTCTACCGAGACCAAATACGGTGTTGTAATAGGCTAAGATAGGTTCTCTAAATTCGGCTAATTCTGGCCACTCGTTTTCACCAATCAATGGCGTATTATTCAATACATACGGGTTATCTTTAGGAGCAGGAAAGCCAACATCATAAGCCTCTTTGTTATCGGGTTTACCTGTGCCATAAATTTCTTCACCTTCAGGTACAAAGCCCTTATGGGTTTTAGAGTCTCCAATATAATGTTGCATTTTTGTAGTCAGTGATTGGCTAAAAAACTGCTTAGCAGCTAGTCGCAAGCCAGCAATTTGCGCTTTAGGCACACCGTGTCCTGTGACATATAAAAAGCCAACTTCGGCAGCTGCTTTACCCATTTTATCTGCAACCGCTTGGCGCTCTTTTATATCTGTACTGAATAATCCCGATACATTGATAACAGGAATACTAGTGAATGCTGGCTTTGTATTACTCATAGAGCACCTTTCAAGTTATTAGTTGATGATACATTTTTCTGAAATAGTGAATAATGTGACTGTTCTTCCTCTGCCATCCAATCATTTAATGACCATAAATCGGCAACAGGTACGTTAGTAAAAGGAAGGTGATGCAAGTAGCCATCAGGCCCAAATTCGGTGGTCATTGTTGTTACTTTTCGACCTTGAGATTGATGATGAGACCAAACTTGTTCCCATACATGTTGGTGATATTTTAAAGCCATTTGATATTCAGGTGCTGCAGGATGAGGGACTTGTGCACCTTGGTCATAACCCACACGCGCTTGAATATGAAATACACGTTTCAAGAAAGCAGAGAGATCATCTTCAGGTTTATCAAGTAGACGTTCACACACTAAGATCCAGTGGCTAATATCCAGGGTAAACATCATGTCTGGCACTAGTTCCATTAGCTCAAGTGTTACCCATGGGCTGTAAAGCGACGTACTGCGATGGGTTTCAAAACTACAGATCACGTCGGCCTGCTTCGCGATAGCCAGTGCTTTTGTGAAAAACTCAACCTGTTTTTCCATTGGCCAACGATCATTACCCGCTAATACATTCACAAACTTCGCACCCAGTTCTTTTGCATAAGGCAACTGTTGCTCAAGAAGCTGTAAATGATCCGCAACCGTTTTACTTTGGTCGGGAATGACGTCGCCACCCGTAAAAATAATACCGATATAATCTAAGCCAGTTGCTTCAAGTGCTTGTTTAAAAGCAGTTCTAGATTCAACATCTAGCGGCACTCTTCCCTCTACCCCTTGAAAACCAACTTTGCGCAACATAGGTGCTAGCGCGGTAATGGGCTCTTTAACACCCCATAATGTGCGATATAATGCTAATTCCATTGCGACCTCCTTGACGACAATTTCACTTATTACTTTTCGTCTCTTTTCAAGGCTTGGCACATGCAGTGCACACCACCGCCACCTTTTGTGATCATAGAGATATCAGGGTCAAACACAGTTAAACCACGAGCGTTACATTGGTCCCTTAAAGTCAAACTGTCTGAAGGAATAAGCACTCTTTCATCGCCTAACGATACAATATTACAACCTAATTCCATGGCTTCTTTATAAGGAATATCAATAATATCAATGCCTTTTCCTTTTAACCACGTCAGTAAACTCTGTGGTGCAACGGCGGTACAAACAGCAGCCAATTTTTCAGCTACCATGACACATTGCACATCCATATGTAAAAAGTGTGGGTCAAATTTTATGCCTTCAAGCTCCCACCCTTCTTTTTCAAACCAACCTTTTACTTGCTTCATACCCGCTTCATTAGTACGTTCGCCAGAATAACCACACAGTGCTACGCCAGGTTCAATGAGCATAAAATCCCCCCCTTCAAAGTTACCTGCCGTCACCACATCAAAAATCGGAATATTCTGTTTTGTATAAAACTCTAAAGCAGTTAACCATTCCGTTTGTCGCCAAGGGCTGTACATTTGGCTGATTATCGGTCCCCAAGGAGTCATAACGGATGAATCCCTTGCGTAAATCGAATAAGGTTGTTCTTTCTTTGCATTCAAAAAATGCACATTCACACCGGTTTGACGGTAAACATCCAGCATTTCAGCATATTGTGCCTTGGCAACGTTCGCATCATATCGCTCACCCGCTTCCATATGGCGTCGAGAAGTTGAGTTACCAGAGCGCCATTCAAAATGATCAACAGGCCCGATTAATACTTCTTTCAAACGTCCGGTTTCAGACGCTATGCCCCAGTCAGTCAAAGCAGTTGTTCCACCATTACTTTGACGACGACTTAATAAGCTTTCCATATTTATCATTCCTTTTCTTCTGTTAATAAAATCAAACTATGTAGTAATACATTGGCGCCTGAAACTAAGTGTTCAGGTTCAACATGTTCTTTTTCGTTGTGGGAAATCCCGTCTTTACAGGGAACAAAAATCATTCCGGTTGGCCCTAACGTTGATAAATAAACAGAATCATGTCCAGCACCAGATACAATCGGCATCGCATTCATATTCAATAATTCTGTAGCCATATGGATGACATCAATGCAACGTAGGTCAAACTCAATAGCAGGTGACTCCCACAGCAACTCAACGTCTGAATTGAAAATTGAGGGAACTTGATTGCACAGATCTAGCACTTCTTTCGACATGTTATCTAAGGTTTTTTGAACAGGATGTCTTAGGTCTAAAGAGAAAATAACATGCTCAGGTACTGTATTTGTTGAAGATGGGATGGTCGTTAACTTACCAATAGTGACTCTAGCCTGTTCCCCGTACTCAGCGACTTTATCGTATATATTGGGTAATATTGCCATCAATGCTTGAACAGGATCTTTACGCATCGACATCGGTGTTGGCCCAGCATGTGTTGTTTCACCACTTAGCGTAATTTGATACCAGTTCATCCCTTGCACACCCGTCACGATGCCAATACTTTTTTGCTCGGCTTCAAGGATAGGACCTTGTTCGATATGCAGTTCTAACGAGGCAAAAAATGGAAATGCTTGGCATAACTCAGTGCCATTTTGACCACTTGATATTAATGCATCATGATAAGACACACCTTGGTCATCAAGCGATTTATAAATATCAGATTGCTTTAATTTACCCGCAAATACACCGGACCCAGACATAGCTGGTGTAAAACGTGAACCTTCCTCATTACTCCAAACGACTATCTCAACTGGATGAACGAGTTTCTTTTTTTGATCATGAAGCGTATACATCACCTCTAACGCAGCTAACACACCATAAACTCCATCAAAATTACCGCCTGATGGTTGGGTATCTAAATGCGATCCCATTAATACAGGTAACTTGGTGGAGTCGGTTCCTTCAAACCGAACAAACAAATTCCCCATTGAATCCAACCGAGCAACACCACCAATGGCATGGCACCATGTTAAGAACAATTCTCGCCCTAAACGGTCTTCTTCAGTTAATGCCTGTCGATTACAACCACCATTACTTTTCGCGCCAATCTTAGCCATTTTGCTAATAAAGGAGAGTAAACGGGCAGTCTTAATTTGAAGTGCTTTCATGTATTCTCGCTACGTTTCTGATTCTTAAAACCATAGTAGCGAGTGGGTATTAGCAGTACTATTACTCAATTGTGGTATGGACAGACTTTATTGAATTATAAGTTTGGTTTTAGGTTCACAATGTCATCGAATATCTTCGCTAATAATGCCTGTTGAGAATTTACATTCAGCTTATTGTAAATATTTTTGCGGTGTACACGCTCCGTTTCATAGGAGATATCCAGCAGCCTAGCAGCGGCTTTGCTCGAATAACCACGAATAAGTAATAACGTAACATCGTGCTCTCTTGGCGTTAAGACATCCATACCAAATTGAGCAATGTATTCTTTGATTTGCAGATGAGAATGACGTTCAGGAAGATGTTGTGTTTGATCGTGCTTTTTAACCGTAGAGCTAAAGATGGGGTATAACTCCCTTAACTTACTGAGGACTCGCCCACTAAATTTAGACAACGATTTAGTTCTACCCAAAGACAACAAATACACATTGTTATCTTTACCTTGAACAGCAAAACACGTTTCATCTACTAGCTTAGATTGACGAAAATAATCTTCATAATAAGCACTTTGATAAAAGTCATCGGGCACAATTTCATCCAGTGTAACAAACCCCTCTTTACCTTGGTTAACCCCATAATCATAAAAAGGACTCAGTAAATAAGCCCCTGCAAGGTAGCGCTCCCAAACATCAAGTTCTTCATTAGCAAAAGAAGAACTCAGTACCGTCGGTGATTTATCAGGGTGGTAAATTAAAATAACATAATCATCAAAGCTGGCCGCTGATTTTAACAAGTAAGTCAGCTTATCAAAGAAAGTAGGCTCGCCAATATTAAGAATTAAATCTGCAATGCCATAGGTAATCATATTATTAAAACTAAGATGTTCTTTAAGCATAAATTTTCTCATTATTTCGTGTATCTATAAGTTAGCGAATTGTTTGACAAAAGTAGATGTTCCATATGGAAGATATCATAAAGAGGACAATGAATTGATACTGATATGATGATATAAATAACAACTAGATCGATATACATCATCGTTAATGTTTGTACAGGTTAAACTGTATTGATTATCAAGATAGGATTAAATAAAAGATTTATAAACAGAAATTTCAGTTATAAAAAACTTTCTAATGCTTACCAATAACACCACTTCAATAAAAAGCCACTGTTCATTTATTCATACTTTTTAGATATATGATTGTTAGCTTGTTGAATGACTTTATTAACATTGAAGTCTCTTTCAAAATCTGTTGATTGTTGTTTTATCCAATCAATAAAATTAGCTACTTGTGGCCGCTCTAGTAACTTTTTTAAGCAAACAACATAAATGCCACCATCTTCTATCGAATGTTCAAACAAAGGAACCAATCGACCGTTAGCAATTTCTTTTGCCACCAATGCATGCCTACCTAAAGCCACTCCTTGACCATTAATAGCCGCCTGAACAATTAAATCGACCTGGTTAAAGCTATAACCATTATTAACATTAACACCTTCTATGTTTAATTCAGATAACCATCGAGACCAAGAAGTTCCAAATTTTGCCTGAGGCAGAGAGTCATGTAATAAGATAGTTTTATTTAAATCCTCTGGTTTTTTTAATGAGATTTTTTTTAATAGATCTGGACTAGCGACGGGATAGATATAATCACGAAATAATAACGATTGAGCCATGCTAGGTTGTTCTGTTACATCATGACAAATTCCAATATCAACCTCTTCATTTTGAAAATTAGGTTCAGCAAAATTAGCGGCTAGATTAAGATCGATATCAGGATACATTTGATGAAAATGGTTAATACAAGGCATTAACCAACGACTAGCAAAAGCAGGCATACAATAGACTTCAAGCTGACTTACCTGCTTATGTGATTCAATATTATTAACCGTGTCACGTATTTGATTCAAAGCGATATGAACCGATTTAAATAACGCTTCACCATTACCAGTAAGGAGCAGTTGTCGAGGTTTTCGTTCAAAAACTTTGTAGTTTAAATGCCCCTCGAGTAAAAGTACTTTCTGGCTAACAGCACTTTGAGAAACACATAACTCTTGAGCAGCAGTAGTAAAGTTTAAATGGCGAGCTGCACATTCAAAATAACGTAACGCTTCTAATGGTGGTAATCGTGTACTCAAGTTAACACCTCATTTATCATTTTTTATAGCGCCATCAGCGAACCCACTCAGAAAGCAAATTTTACGCCAACCGACATACCTAAAAATAATAAAAGAACAAAAATAACACGTTAACACTTTATTTTAAAAAGACTTTCTTATCTTAATTATTATTTTATTAATATACTAAAAATGAATTTTAAAAGAAGTTTAGCCCTGATTAAGCGCGCTAAACGCACTAGTTTGTAGCATTACAAATACTTATGGATAAGCATTAGCAATCATAACTTGTCAGAAGGCTTGATATTAAAGCAGTATGTTATTCAAGCTATTAACTCACTAATGATTAAGGACTATCGTTATGCAAAACTTACTATTACCACTCAAGAAAACTTTATTAACAGTTAGTATATTGTGCTCAGCTTTCACCCAGGTAGCGCAAGCTGACTTGCTTGATGACATTAAGAAAAAAGGCGAAATAGTGATTGCGACAGAAGCTCGGTACGCCCCTTTTGAAATGCTAGAAAACGGTAAAATAGTAGGTTATGGCAAGGATATTTTAGATGAAATATTAAAAGACTTACCAGGCGTTAAATTAACGCAATTAGACCTTCCTTTCCAAGGTATTTTAGCGGGCTTAAGCTCAAAACGTTATGATTTTGTTGCAACATCCCTAACCATCACAAAAAAACGTATGGATAAATATGCATTTGCTTATCCTATTTCCACTGCCGCTATTGCCATTTTAAAACGTAAAGGCGACGACCGTATTATGAAACCAGAGGATATGGGAGGAATGCGTCTTGGTACTCAAGCAGGATCATCACAACTTACCGTTATTGAAAACTATGAAAAAAATGTACTAATTCCTCAAGGTGAAGGATACAAATCAATTAAACACTTTACTGATTACAATGAAGCCTATGCAGCATTGGCTTCAAGACGAGTCGATATTGTACCGCAAGCACTACCAAATCTAGCACCTATTGTAAAAGAACGCCCTGATATGTTTGAAATTGTACAACCCGTTTTTGGCCCTGAGACCTATTACGGTTGGGTGGGTAGAAAAAACGCCGACTCAGCATCATTAGTACAATTTTTCAGTGATGGTATCGAGAAGTTACAAAAAAATGGCAAGTTAACCGTATTGCAACAAAAATGGTTCGGCTTCACGATGGATCTACCTATTGGTACCCTTCCAATACCTATGCATTAACCCTTGCAAGGGGCGTAGCCCCTTTCATGATAATCGTTAAAATATACAAAATACGTACTAACTTCATTTATATAGCATTTAGCACATCAAGACTTCATTAATAATTTTAGTTCTACCTTGAATGGTACAGAACATAGGAAATGATATGACCCAAGATCCTCAACAATTACCACGTTACAGCGGTATCGCTACTTTTATGCGCAGTCCTTATAAACCATCACTAGACAATGTTGAAATAGGCTTAATTGGAGTTCCTTTTGATGGTGGAGTTACTAACCGCACTGGAACACGCCATGGTCCGAGAGAAATACGTAACCAATCTAGTTTAATGCGTTCAGTAAACCAGAGTACGGGTATTAATCCATTTACATTATGTAAAGTCGCTGATGTCGGAGATGCTTTACCGGAAAGTCCATTCGAATTAGAAAAAAGTCATCGTTCAATCGAGGCCTTTTATAATGACATCGTTAAAGCAGGTATTTTACCTATCTCTGCAGGAGGAGATCATTCGATCTCATTACCAATTCTAAGAGCATTAGCCCAAAATGGCCCTTTAGCCTTAGTCCATTTTGATGCACATTGCGATACAGGAGGACATTACTTAGGATCTAAATTTCATCATGGTTCCCCTTTCCGAGTAGCCGTAGAAGAAGGTTTAATCGACCCTAAAAAGACAATTCAAATAGGAATTAGAGGCTCAGTAAACCATAAAGACATCTGGAAATTCAGTCATGACAGCGGTATGCGCGTTATTTATATGGATGAATTTTATCAACTAGGCGTCGAAGGAATACTCGCTGAAATACATCGTTTAGTGGGCGATTCGCCAGCTTATGTGACCTTTGATGTCGATGGCTTAGACCCGGCTTTTGCTGTAGGAACAGGCACCCCAGAAGTTGGAGGATTCACCACTTTTGAAGCAATGCAAATGATTCGAGGTTTAACAGGATTACATATTGTAGGCGGAGACGTAGTTGAAGTGGCTCCTCCTTTCGATCCTTCTGGTGCAACTGCATTAGTAGGTGCAACGATGATGTTTGAACTACTTTGTATTGCAGCTGAGTCCCTCAATAAGCGTAAAGGATCTGGAGATTAATATGCTCGATTTTAGCGTTGTTTTAAAACACAGTGACGCGTTATTGAATGGTTTATGGACCACAGCTTGGATCTCTATTTTATCTATTCTAATAGGATTTGTACTGGGTATTATCATTTGTATGGGCAGGCTATCTTCCCATTCAGCGATTCAATATTGCAGCCGTTTTTATATTAGTGCGTTAAGAGGGGCACCTTTATTAGTTCAATTAGCTATCGTTTTTTATTTTCTTCCATATTGGGGAATAAATATTCCTCCCATTGCAGCAGCTATTATTGCACTATCGTTAAACACAGCGGCATTTCAAGCAGAAATTTTACGTGGTGGTTTTCAGGTTATACCCGCCGGACAAAAAGAAGCAGCTTGGAATTATGGTTATACTCCTTGGCAAAGCTTTCGTTATATCGAATTACCACAAGTATTACGTCACACACTCCCCTCTTTAACTAATGAAACTATTGATATTATTAAGAATTCAGCACTTATTTCTACTATTGCAGTAACCGATTTGATGCGTATGACACAGACGTATTCTTCGACAACTTATCGTCCAATTGAATTCTTTATTAGCGCAGGACTACTGTACTTACTGCTCACATCTTGCATCAGTGTGTTTGCCCGTTATATCGAATCACGGTTAGCTACACATTAGAGGGTATTAAAATGGATTTAAGCTTATTTATTACATATTGGCCAATGTTATTGAAAGGATTGCTATACACACTTTATGTCTGTTCTTTAAGCATAATAATAGCGTTAATTGGTGGTTTATTACTGCACTTGATGAGTCGACTCCAATCTCCTTTTATTAGCTTTATTTATGCTACTTACTTAACTATTTTTCGTGGAACACCTTTACTCGTTCAAGTTTATTTAGTGTATTACGGTGGTCCATTTATAGGTATTGAACTCAGTGCCGAACAAGTAGGTATTTTAGGTTTGGGCTTATACGGTGCAGCCTATTTTTCAGAAATATACCGTTCCGGCTTTGCAAGTATTCCCAAAGGTCATATAGAAGCTGCTTATGATTTAGGTTATTCACGTATTCAAGTACTAAGGCATGTTCAATTACCACAAATGCTAGGGCTAATTATTCCTCCAGGAATTAACCAGACCAT
Source organism: Psychromonas sp. L1A2 (assembly GCF_009828855.1). Classification (NCBI taxonomy): domain Bacteria; kingdom Pseudomonadati; phylum Pseudomonadota; class Gammaproteobacteria; order Alteromonadales; family Psychromonadaceae; genus Psychromonas; species Psychromonas sp. L1A2. Next base: position 1,391,196 of record NZ_WUAG01000002.1, read on the forward strand.
TATCCTAATTAAAGAGTCTGCGATTCTTTCTATTATTACAGTCGCAGAGCTCACTACCGCAGCAGTAACCATGTCAACACAGACATTTAGTGTTATCGAGCCTTATCTATTTTTAGCCGTTACTTATTGGGCAATCACCTTTTTAGTTTCAAAAGCAGGCCAATGGTGTGAAAAAAAAGCCACTATTCACTTGCTTCATACTAATTAAATATTCAAGGAAAAATTATGGAAAAGAGAGCTCACAAAGCAATCAAATTGGTTAATTTAAAGAAGCATTATGGAGATAACCAAGTTTTAAAAGGCATCAATCTTGATATCAATTATGGAGAGGTAGTATGTATTATTGGCGGATCCGGCTCAGGAAAAAGCACTATGTTAAGGTGTATGAATTTTCTTGAAAAATATGACTCAGGTGAAGTGCAAATTAATGGAAAATTATTAGGTTATGGCTCAGATGCACAAGGTAATTTCCAATTAGCACCAAACCAAATAGTACAAAAGGATCTGTCCGAAGTATGCATGGTATTCCAGCAATTTAATCTCTGGCCACATATGAGTGTATTAGAAAATGTAATGTCTCCATTATTACGAGTACATAAACTTAATAAACAAGAGGCAAAAACCAAAGCACTACAAGTACTTGAAAAAGTAGATATGGCTCATAAAGCTGATGCTTATCCGGGACATTTATCCGGTGGACAGCAACAGCGAGTTGCTATTGCTCGTTCTTTAGGAACAGAACCTAAAATAATGTTATTTGATGAACCAACTTCAGCATTAGATCCTGAATTAGTAGGAGAAGTATTAAAAGTTATGAAGTCATTAGCACGAGACGGAATGACTATGGTAATAGTGACTCATGAAATGGGATTTGCAGCGCAAGTATCTGATAAAGTAGTATTTCTTGCCAAGGGTTTAATAGAGGAGCAAGGGGATCCTAAAATACTATTTAGTCAACCTAAATCAGAAAACTTAAAAAGTTTTTTAAGTACTTGGGCAGAGCGTAATAGCGGAATCAGTTAATATAATTAGTGTTATTTATTAATCCGATGTTATCGGATTAATAAATTAGCTTTCAGAAAAATCACCTCTAAGACTTTTTACCAACTATGATTCCAAGTAATGGCAATATCTCGCCCTAGAATAAGATGAAGACACATCAAACTGATGTGAATTAACGTATACCAAAACCGAACGTAAAATGAGCACTAGGAAAGTAATAATGACTCCATGTCCTCCCTTAACTTTTATTACATTACAAGAGCGAGTTACTTAAGAAAGCTTACAATGAAAAGAAAAGCATTCAGGTGTTATGATGTGATAGCTTATATAAAATACAAGATATAACTCCATATATCTCTGTCACTAGTTGTAAAACATAGAAATTAATTAGAATAACTCAAGTATATTAAAAGTAACCACAACAATATAATAGCGCAACTAACTTTCTAACTTGGAATGTGTAAAAAACGATTACCTTCTACAAAATGAAATGCATGTAAGCTTTTTAATTAATACCGATAATAATTGGATATTGGCAACTTATTGGGCAAAGCCAAGTAAACATACCTTAACCGAAATTTAATATGTAACTAAATCGGTCCTATTCTATAAATGAGCGCTCACAGCAAAGGCCATAATATTATATTTGCATTAAATATCGAGCAGTTCAAAGTAGGCTATTTATCACACCCTAAAAACTCATTGAGTTTACTCATTATATTTGAACAATCTCATTTTCTTTTGTTATTTCTGAGTGGATTGATACGCTAAATCACATAGGTTAAGGTGTTTGCTTGTGGTTATTTACAGCAAGGTAAAACAGACTATTTATCATCAGGGTGTTGTTGTAAATATGCTTTTTTAGCCAAGTGTTGGTTTTGGGTATTATCAGTCATTTTTACTTTGTAGTGTAAACCCGCTTTCCCTAACATATGAGCGGCAACGGGTGCTGTGATCAGCAAAAACATGCTGATTAATACTTCTTTTAAGTCCACATGACCAAGTTGAAAGCTGAAATATATCATCGATGCCATTAAAATACAGGCAACCCCTAGCGTACTGGCTTTCGTTGGTGCGTGTAAACGAGTAAAGTAATCTGGGAGTTTTGCTAAGCCAATAGAGCCGATTAGCATAACAATGCTACCAAAAACCAATAATATACTCACCACTACTTCTACAAATACAGTCATTTGTCTTCCTTATTCGATAATATCGCCACGTAATAAGTACTTACAAAAAGCTGAAGTACTTACAAAACCAAGAACCGCAATTAATAACGCACCCTCATAATAAATCGCGGAACCTTGATGAATGCCTAACAAGATGATCAGCGCAATACTATTTATGTACATAGTATCAACGGCAATGATTCTGTCTGGTGTCGTGGGGCCAATGATTAAACGCCAAGCATTCAAGGCTAAAGCACAACAAATTAACGCACAAGCAATCAGTATAGCGACACTTAACATCCGAAAATCTCCTTTAAAGGTGCTTCATAACGTTCTTTGATAAGCTTAATTAATGCCTGCTCGTCTTCAAGATGCAGCACATGAACATATAACCATGTTCTGTCATCTGACAATTCAACACTCACCGTACCCGGTGTTAATGAAACACTACTGGTAAAAATAGCGAGTGGCACAGACTCTTTAATGTCCAAAGGCACTGCAATGAAAGCAGGCTTTAAAGTGCGATTATTTTGTAATACACGCTTCGCTACATCGTAATTAGAGACAACAATGTCAATTAATAAACGAAACGTGTAGGTCACCGCCTTGATAGGTTTTTTTGCGACTGCTGCTTCTTCACTCAGTGGGGCAACAATCCAAGGGATAGCAATAGCAAACACAGCCCCTAACACCATATGTCCACGACTAAAGTCATGCAAAATTTGCCACACTAACCATAATAATATGCTGTGGTAAGGGGTGGGAAACCAAACGAATTTGCGAACTTTATCCATTATTTAGCGACCTCGTTAAGTTGTTGTAAACTCAAACCTGCTTTAAGTTGCTCTGCAGCCAATTGCGTATAATCACTTACTGGTCCTCCAAAAATAACCATCAAAGGGAGTATCACGACCAATAAACCAATGGCTAAATATTGAAGTGGATGACCTTTTAGTGCACTAGTGTTTTCACCATTGGTTCGCCAAAACAATGAGGTACCCGCACGTGATAAGGCGATTAAAGCAATCAATCCTCCCACTAGTATAATTGGGAAAACCCACATTGCCTCACTTGCGTTAGTGACTGACTGTAAAATCAATGCTTTACCAACAAACCCTGATAGTGGCGGCATACCAATTAAAGCGATGGCTAATAAAGCAAAAATAAAGCCCAAAATGCCTGCTTGTGGCATTGCTCTAGCGGCAACAAAACGATCTTCTGCTTGACCACGTTGTTGTTGGATTAATCCTGCTAACAAGAACATAGCAGCACAAGCGATTGTACTATGTAGTAAGTAATAAATTCCTGCTGAAGTGGCCTGTACTGTGTTCAAACTAATGGTCACCAATAGCGTACCGACGGATACGATGACCAAGTTACTACAAAGCACCCGCAAACTTTTACTCGCGAGTACTGCAATGGCACCAATAGCAATCGTTAATAAAGCAATCGGCCACAACCATGGTAAGGCGATATTCGCCAGTTCACCAGCTTGGTCACCAAATATCACTCCATGTACTCGCCAAATACTATAAATACCCACTTTAGTCATAATCGCAAATAATGCAGCGACTGGTGTACTTGTAGACGAGTAAGCCTTAGGCAACCAAAAGTGCAAGGGAAGCATCGCCGCTTTCAAGCCAAAAACTGCCAATAACAATAAGGCCCCTGACTTGGCAATCAGTAATTCGTTGCTGGAGAGCAGTGGAATTCTATCAGCCATATCAGCAAAATTAAGTGTCCCTAACGTGCCGTACAATGTACCTAGTGCAAATAAAAATAAAGATGAACCAATTAAGTTAAGAAATACATAATGGATATTAGCTTGTGTCCGTTGCTTGCCCCCTCCGTGTATCATGAGAGAGTACGAAGCGATTAACAACACTTCGAAAAACACAAATAAGTTAAACGCATCACCGGTTAAAAATGCCCCGTTAATCCCCATTAGTTGGAACATAATGAGTGTGTGAAAAAACGCGCCAGTTTTATCTTCTCCAGCACTCGCGTACATGGTAACCGCTAAGCCTAAAATAGCACTTAAACAAACCATTAATACCGAGAATAGATCAGCGACTAATACAATGCCAAAAGGAGCGGACCAATCACCAAGTGCATACACTTGAATACCTTGTGCCTGAACTTTGAATAGTAGCGAAAAGGCAACCACGACCATTAAAATATTAGCGGTGATGCTCACTACACGTTGTTTGCTTAAGGAGTTACTTAAACCTGGAAAAAGTAGAGCAACAGCCACAAAAAAAGGTATTAATACTGGGAAAATAACTAAGTGGTCAAACAAACTCATTAGGATTTATCCTCAGCTAAAGGGTCAAAAGGTTCTAAACCATCTACGTGATCACTGCCTAAATCTGCGCGTCCTCGCATTGCTAAAATCACAGCAAAAGCGGTCATGGCAAAGCCAATAACAATCGCCGTTAGTACTAACGCCTGCGGTAGTGGATCTGCGTAATTTTCACTACTGCTAAGTACTGCTGGTGCGCCGATGGTTAGTCCACCACTGGCAAATAAAAACAAGTTAACCGCGTAAGACAATAAAGTAAGCCCAATAACTAATGTAAAAGTATGACCACGTAGCATTAAAAAGATGCCACAGGTACTCATGAAGCCGACACAAACTGCGTAGACTAATTCCATTATCTTTCTCCTACTGTGAGTCGTTCTGTTGTCGTTAACTTGCCTAAGCTCGCTAATATAAGCAATGTCGCACCAATAACAGTGAAGTAAACACCGATATCAAATACCAATGCACTAGCAAGCTCGAATTTACCTATCCAAGGTAACGAAACATATTCAAACCAAGAGGTTAAGAACGGTCTACCAAAGATCCAACTACCCAAGCCAGTTAATCCAGCGATCGTTAGTCCAATCGCGATCATATAGTGATAACTCACACTGACTCTTTTAGCCATCCAATCAACACCGTGTGCCAGATATTGTTGAATTAGCGCAATCGAAGTAATTAAACCAGCAATGAAACCACCGCCAGGTAAATTGTGTCCGCGCATAAATATATAAGCTGAAATAAGCAAAAATAGTGGCAACAAACTTTGTGAGACAACCGATAATAATACAGGATATTTATCTTTAGCCCATAATCGCCCAGCGTAATCTTTAGTGCGCACTGATAAACGCATGCGAGCAATTAGCTTGTGAATACCTAATGCAGCAATCCCAAGTACCGTTATCTCGCCAAAAGTATCAAAACCACGGAAATCAACCAGAATAACGTTCACCACATTGGTTCCGCCACCGCCTGTTTTCGCATTAGCCAAGAAGAATGCAGAAATACTATCCAAAGGATGGGTCATTAAAGCAAAACAAATACTACCAATAATACAGCCTATGAATGATGCCACGGTCAAGTCGCGTACAAAATGACTAGGACGACTTTTACTCGTTGGGGTTTGCTGAGGGAAAAAATAAAGCGCCAGCAATAACAAAATAACCGTTACAATTTCTACCGATAGTTGAGTAAGCGCTAAGTCGGGAGCAGAGAAGTAAGCAAAGGTTATCGAAACGACTAAACCGACTAGTGACAGCATTAATAACGCAATGAGACGGTAATGGCTCCAAATAATGGTGGCGAGCGAACCTGCAATAATCAAAATAGCAGCAACAAGTACAGCACCATTGATAGGCGTACCGGGCACACTTCCTCTCGTTGTATCGAGTTCAAACAAAGGCGGTGCTATCAGCAATAAAGCGAAGAAACAAAGACAAAAAGCATAACGCTGTAAAGAACCGTTTTCTAATATCATGGTTATTTTTTGCGCCCACGTTACACAAGCCTGAATACAACCTTCAAATACTAATTTTGCATCAATATCAGGAAACATCCCTGCAAATTTAAATAAATGTTTACGGTTCAAGTAAATCGCAACACCACCCATAATCGCCATCCCACTCATTAGCAATGGGAGATTCAATCCATGCCAAATGGCTAAACTATATTCAGGTAACGTATGGTTAAGGACCGCCAATGAAGTACTTTGTAACAATGGACCAATAGTATAGTTAGGAAAAATACCGACCAACAAACAAATCGTCACTAAAATTTCCACAGGAACACGCATATAACGTGGTGGCTCGTGTGGTGTTTTAGTTAAGCCTTTAGGCTCACCGTTAAAAAACACATCATGAATGAAGCGCAGTGAATAAGCGACAGAAAAGGCAGCGGCAATCGTCGCTAAAACAGGAATTAACCAAGACATAGAGCCTAAAATGCTTTGTTCTAAGGTTTCAGCAAAGAACATTTCTTTAGATAAAAATCCATTCAACAGAGGCACACCTGCCATCGATGCAGAGGCAACCATCGCTAACGTCGCAGTGATAGGCATGTATTTCCATAGCCCATTAATTTTACGCATATCTCGCGAACCAGATTCATGGTCAATAATACCTGCAGCCATAAATAATGACGCTTTAAAAACGGCATGATTCATGATGTGAAATATTGCAGCAATCGCAGCTAATTCGGTATTTAAGCCAAGTAACAGTACGATCAAACCAAGATGACTGATAGTCGAATAAGCTAACAGCCCTTTTAAATCATGTTTAAATAATGCAGTGTAAGCCCCCAATAACATAGTAAATAAACCGGTTAAAGAGACCACCACAAACCACACTTCCGTGCCGGCTAATACTGGGTAAAAACGCGCTAACAAGAAAATACCTGCTTTTACCATAGTCGCCGAGTGCAAATAAGCACTGACCGGCGTAGGAGCAGCCATTGCGTGAGGCAACCAAAAATGAAATGGGAATTGGGCAGATTTAGTAAATGCACCAATTAAAAATAGACTTAAAATAGCTAAATAATAAGGACTTTGTTTTACCAACTCACCACTGTTGAGGACAACATCTAATTCGTAACTACCAACGACCTGACCTAATAGGATAATCCCAGCTAATAACGCTAAACCACCAGCACCGGTAATAGTCAGCGCCATTCTAGCGCCTTTACGTGCATCACTATTATGTGACCAAAAACCAATTAGCAGGAACGAGCTAATACTGGTTAACTCCCAATAGAACCAGAGTTGTAGCATGTTGTTTGACATAACAATGCCGAGCATGGCCGTCATAAACATAATCAAATAACAGTAAAAACGCCCCATATGGTCTTTTTCAGATAAATAGTAACGCGCATATAAAATAACCAGTAGACCAATCCCCAAGATCAATATACTGAATAATGCAGCTAAGCCATCGAGCCGAAATGATAACGATAAACCTAATTGAGGGATCCACTCAATACTCTTGCTAAAAGACTCCCCATCCAATACCGCTGGTAAATCGAGAAAAATCAAGCAAAGCGCTAAAGCCGGTAACAAGGCCGTTGCCAGCGTACATGCGCTACGATTAAGTTTATTGGCGAGTAAGGGAACGATAATCCCGAACATGGGTAAAAATGGCACCCAGAAATAATGCATTTAAGCGAAGCTCCGTTAGCTAAGTGGTTGGTATTCCCGACCACGATAATGATTAATTGGATAAAAATCAACGCCTTATTATGTCCAAAATTACTAAAGCACTGATTATAAAGACTTTCTATTTTCGCACTTAAGTTACCATTCAAATAATGTTTTTATTACGGTTATTTTTTGGTTGAACTGATACTTGCTCTCCCCTGATAAAATGCAATAAAGCGTATTTATACCAAGGCTGTTGTTTGGATCGCTATTAAAGTCAAACAGTATTCGTTTTCATTATTATAGGACTAATCATATTGAATGTTTATTTAATATGATGTGTTCTCACTCGTTTACTATCCAATCGAATATATCAATAATTGTGTTGATTTTGAAACACTAAGCTTGTTATGTAATGACTTGAATTGTACTGCTGAAGAATTGCTTGAAGTTTATTACGAATCAAAAAATAACGTACAAAAACAAAAAATAGGCTTGCTCTACAAGAAGTAGGCAAATTTTTATCTTTCAACCACTTTTATCAAACGCCAGAAACAAAAAAATCAACCATAAGGTTGATTTCTGTGTTCTTCAATAAGAAGAAAATTTGGAGCGGGCAGCGGGAATCGAACCCGCATTATCAGCTTGGAAGGCTGGAGTAATAGCCATTATACGATGCCCGCAAATCTAGCATCAAGTAGCGTAAGCTACAAAGCAAAAAACAATGCTGTGCATTGTTATTTACTGTCTCACTGTGACAAGTGAGAAAAAATATGGTGGAGGGAGGTGGATTCGAACCACCGAAGCTTTCGCGACAGATTTACAATCTGTTCCCTTTGGCCACTCGGGAACCCCTCCAGTACTTAGATGGTGCCGACTACCGGAGTCGAACTGGTGACCTACTGATTACAAGTCAGTTGCTCTACCTACTGAGCTAAGTCGGCGCTGTCTAAGTGCCGCGAATATTAAAGAACTTGAGGACTCCTTGCAAGCCTTTCTTAGAAAAAAAGAGTAGTTTTTTGATTGTTTGCTTAAAAAAAAATCAATTTGGTGTTTTTCGACTAATTATTCGCCAAACGTAAGGATATTTCACCACCTATGTAAGGTTTTATTTCATTGTCTATTTCTAGCAATAAAGCGCCTTGCTCATTAATACCTCTGCAAATGCCCGTTTGTACATTATCAGCAACAATTAAATTAACTTGTTTATTAAGAAAGTAATCCAATTCAAACCAACGATCTAAAAATGGGGCTAAGCCTTTTTCTTCATAATCACTTAATAAAGAGTGTAGTTCTTTAATAAGCAAGCCTGACAACTGATTACGGTCAACAGGTTGTGTACTGATATTATTTAAATCTATCCAAGGTTGGTCAATTAATTTACCTTGCTGCTCAGGCATTCTCACATTAATACCAATACCAATGACACTATGACAAACGTCCGAGGCTTGTGCGTTTAACTCTATCAAGATTCCTGCGAGCTTTTTCCCTTGATAATAAAGATCATTAGGCCACTTTAAGCCTACACCATGTAATCCTAGCTTTTCTAATGCATTAACCGTTGCAATGCCCACCAGCAAACTTAAACCCGAAGCTTTATCTATGCCAGCTTCTAAACGCCAGTACATTGAAAAATATAAATGAGAAGCAAAAGGAGAAACCCATTCTCTGCCTCTACGACCACGCCCTGCAGCTTGGTACTCTGCTATACAAGTTTGGCCGTTGCTAATGTTCGGTAATTTATCCAATAAATATTGATTAGTGGATTCAAGAATTTGCTCTACATGGACATTATCTACGCCACTCACTTGTTGGATGATGTGTTGATTTAGTAAGGTTAGAGGAACGGCACTGCAATAACCTTTACCAGTGACTTTATAAATATCTAAACCGATTTCCTGCAACGCTTTTATATAGTTATTAACAGAGGTTCTTGATACACCTAACAGTTCACCAATTTTTTCACCAGAGTGAAACTCTCCATCAGCGAGTAAAGCAATGAGTTGATTACCTTTTTCATTTAATTCAGACATTTTCTATTACCTGTAGCAAATTGGTTTCACCTTGCGCATCAATAAATCGAACTTCATGCTCTAACAATACAGCGAACTTATGTAAGACTTGCTCTCTAACATGCCATGCTAATTGAATAACATCGGATGCCGTTGCTTTACCATCTTCGTTAATAAGTACTAATGCTTGTTGCAAATGAACGGCGGCGCCACCTATTTTTTTACCTTTTAACCCGCATTGGTCAATTAACCAACCTGCGGCCAATTTTACCGAACCGTCATGCTGTGGATAATGTGGCATATCAGGATGATGAGATAACAGTTGTTCACTCAAGTTGTCACTAACAATAGGATTTTTAAAGAAGCTACCAGCATTACCTAGCACTTTAGGATCGGGTAATTTTTCGCTGCGAATACGACACACACTATCAAAAATTTGTTGTGCGCTCACTGATGACTCAGTTTCATCAAGCCCTTGTAATAAACCGTATCGACAATGTGCTTGCCATTGCTTAGGCAATTTAAGTGAAACTGACGTAATTAATGCACGATCTTTTAATTCACCTTTAAAAATACTGTCTCGGTAAGCAAACAAACAACCTTCATTGCTAAGGGTTTTAAGTGTGCCCTCTTCTAAATCAATATAGTCTACGCTAGTACAGAAGTCTTTAAATTCAACACCATAAGCACCAATATTTTGTACTGGTGCAGCGCCTACAACACCTGGAATCAATGCAAGGTTTTCTAAACCATCAATACCCTGTGCAACCGTATCTTCTACAAGTTCATGCCAATCTTCACCGGCAGCCACTTCTAACAAGTAATCTTGATTATGTTCGCTTTGAGTTATGCCCATTAATTCAACTTTAATCACCAAGCCGCTAAAGTCATTACAAAATAACGTATTGCTTCCACCACCTAATACTAAAATAGGTTTGTTCGCTGCGCGTGTTTTTTTAATTAATGCCAATAATTGAGGTAATTCAGATAATTGCTGAAAATGAAAAAGGAGATGCGCATGAGCATCAATTGAAAAGCTATTAAAAGCCTTGAGCGAGCTGTTTTTTTCAATCATGATAAAACCTTATGGCGTTAATATGGCTGCACTAATTTTTTAATGAGAAAGTATTGCTAAGTCAGTGACGAATAACTAGTTTACCTTATCAAGCACCTGAAACAAACGACCGGACTTTAAATGGACCTTAATTCACTGCAATTTAGCCAGTTACAAAAAGAACACATTCCTTTGGTAAATCAATTTTATAAGCAGGTTTATAAGAAGGGCCTTGCGAATAAAAGCGAGCAAGTGTTTGTATTGAAAACAACCCAAATACTGTGTGCAGCACGTTTAAAAGAAGTACAAGGTAGTTTGCTATTAACTGGAGTGGCTTGTTTAGAGGAACATCGTAAACAAGGCCTCGCAAGCTTGTTGATTACTCATTTATTAACAACACAGCAACAGAATATTTATTGCTTTCCTTATCCACACTTGCAAGTATTTTATGAAAAGCTTGGTTTTACACTTTACGATCCTGAGCAGTTACCCGAAAGATTAGGTAGTCAATATCAAAATTATAATAATCGTAAACATTTGTTATGCATGGTTCATAAGCATTAGTATTCAAACCTATGTTGGATACTAATGCGCTACACAATACTTCAATTCACTCAAATAAGTTAAAAACGATTTGAATAGGCTTAGCAATTATTCAAATAAACTTAATAAGTCTGCATAACCTTGTTCTGCCATTTTATCTTTTTCAATAAAACGTAATGAAGCAGAGTTGATACAGTAACGTAAACCTGTTGGTGCTGGTCCGTCGTCAAAGACATGTCCCAAATGAGAGTCTGCACCGGTACTTCTGACTTCGGTGCGTTGAGAAAATAGTTTAGTATCAATTTTTTCCGTCAATTCTATTTGTGCAATAGGCTGCGTAAAACTTGGCCAACCACAATGTGCATCAAACTTATCTAACGAACTGAATAATGGCTCACCTGACACAATATCAACATAAATGCCTGGTGCAGTGTTATCCCAATATAAATTATTAAAAGGAGGCTCTGTGCCCTCTTCTTGCGTCACTTGATATTGAAGATTGTTTAATTGTTGTTTTAATTCGTCTTGCGATGGTTTTTTAAATTCGCTCATTACTTTTCCTCTTTATTTTATGTACTCGATAATACGACTTTATTAGTAGAAATAAAACGCCAAAAACACTGCGGTCTTTCTCTCGGTTATTAGAATAAGCACTTGACGCATAATTTAAAAAACGTAACTATTAATCTATGATTAAAGAATGTTTCATTATTCATAATGTAACTCACTATCAACATATTTAGGTAATTCGATGACGCTATTACACTCACTACTGCCAAGTTTACTCCTGACGCATAAAGCGTATGGGTAACGAGTAGCTGAAGAAACCTAGCTGAGACTCTGAAACCCGTACATTGTGCGGGTTTTTTTGTACCTATCAAAAATGAAGACCACTAAAAGGAATGCTTTATGTCTGAACAAGTTATTATTTTCGACACCACGTTACGTGACGGTGAACAGGCCTTAAGCGCGAGCCTGACAGTAAAAGAAAAACTTAAGATTGCCTTTGCACTAGAACGCTTAGGTGTCGATATTATGGAAGTCGGCTTCCCAATCTCATCCCCTGGTGATTTTGAGTCAGTACAAACAATCGCACGAGAAGTCAAAAATAGCCGTGTATGTGCACTTTCTCGTGCATTACCAAAAGATATTGATGCTGCCGCTGAAGCATTAAAAGTCGCAGACGCTTTCCGTATTCATACCTTCATTTCCACATCAACCATCCATGTAGAAAGTAAATTAAAACGTACTTTTGATGATGTACTAGAAATGGCCGTAAATGCAGTTAAGTATGCTCGTAACTTTACTGATGATGTTGAATTCTCTTGTGAAGATGCAGGCCGTACTCCCATTGACAATTTATGCAGAATGGTTGAGCAAGCCATTAAAGCCGGTGCTACTACCATTAATATCCCTGATACTGTCGGTTACACTTACCCAAGTGAATTTGGCGGTATTATTAAAACGTTATTTGACCGTGTCCCTAATATTGACCAAGCAGTAATTTCTGTTCATTGCCATGATGATTTGGGCATGTCGGTTGCTAACTCGATCACCGCAGTTGAAAATGGTGCACGCCAAATTGAATGTACCATGAACGGTATTGGTGAACGTGCAGGTAACTGTTCACTTGAAGAAGTGGCGATGATCTTACATACACGCCAAGCTAAAATGGGTTATAAAACAAATATTAACCCCATTGAAATTGCCCGTACGAGTCAATTAGTCAGTCAAATTTGTAATATGCCGATTCAATCTAATAAAGCAATTGTGGGTGCCAATGCCTTTTCTCATTCATCGGGTATTCATCAAGATGGCGTATTAAAAGCACAGAATACTTACGAAATCATCACACCGGAAAGTGTTGGCATTTTAACCAATAAATTAAACTTAACGTCTCGGTCTGGCCGTCATGTTATTCAACATCGCATGCAAGAATTAGGTTACCGCGACACGGATTACGACTTAGAAGAGTTGTACACAAGCTTCCTAGCGTTAGCGGATAAAAAAGGCCAAGTCTTTGATTACGACTTAGAAGCGTTAATGTTTTTTAATCAAATTGAAAATCAGCCTGAATATTACAAATTATCCAGCATCAACGTACAATCAGGTACCAGCGTCGTAGCAACGGCCACGGTTGTGATGGAAATAGGTAAAGATAAGCGTGTAGTAGAGGCAGCAACAGGTAACGGCCCTATTGATGCAACTTATCAATGTTTAATGCGTATTTCAGGGTTAGACATCAATATGAGCTCTTATAAAATCACCAGTAAAGGTGAAGGAAAAGATGCACTTGGCCAAGTGGATATTGTTGCGTCTTATAATGGACAAAAGTTTCATGGTATTGGTTTATCAACCGATATTATCGAATCATCAGCAAAAGCATTAGTCCATGTAATGAATCATATTCACCTTGCTAAAGCCGTTGAAGTTAAAAAGAAACATCTAACTCAAGTTTAAACAAAATAGTATTCTCTATTTTAGAGGCATAGTTTAAGAGTAAATAGCTTAATGATAAATAGCTGAATAACAAGGCAACTCAGTGTTGCCTTGATCTTTTTTGAGGATTAAAAATGAAAATAGTGGTTATCCCCGTCACCCCTTATCAACAAAATTGCAGCTTAGTGATTTGTGAAGAAACAAACAAAGCGGCCATTGTTGATCCTGGTGGAGAAGTTGAACGCATTTTAAGTGCCGTTAAGAATCATAATGTTACTGTGGATAAAATCATCTTAACGCATGGCCATTTAGATCATGTTGGTGGTACTGAAGCGTTGGCAGAAAGTTTAAATATACCGGTGATTGGCCCAGAAAAAGAAGATGCATTTTGGCTAAATGAATTAGAGCAACAAAGTAAAATGTTTGGTTTCCCTAAGGCAACAAGCTTTTTACCAACACGATGGTTAGAAGAAGGTGATCACGTTGAAGTGGGTAATATAAAACTCAGCGTGTTACATATTCCAGGGCATACACCAGGCCACATCACACTTTTTGATGCTGTGAGTAAGCAGATTATTGTTGGTGATATTTTATTTAATGGCGCTGTTGGTCGTTCTGATTTCCCACGAGGCAATCATCAACAACTCATATCAGGCATTAAACAGAAGTTATTAACATTACCAGAAGAAACGGTTGTATTTCCCGGTCATGGTCCAACAACCACCATTGGTAGAGAGAAAATTAGCAATCCTTATTTACGTTAGTTTTTTAACTCTGTTGTTAACAGTAGCGAGACACATTGAGGTTTATATACGAAGTGACTCGCTATTAATTAGATGACAATTTATTACGCTAAACTCCAACTCTATAGAGGGAGAACATTACCATTTACAGTTAATTCACCTCTGTCTAAACTCGATTCTAAAACAAGTGCTTCATTTTGATCTTTCAGTACCCCAGTTAAAATCCCCACTTGTAAGAGTCCGCCGACATCAGCTTGCTCTGATAATTTTTTCGGTAAGCTCAAGTTCAACTCTCCATTAGTATAATCAATCAAAACTAACGGGTTACTTAGCACTTCATCACTCGCGACACCAGCCTGAATATTCATTTTCAATTGGCTACTCACCTCACCCCAAGGAGTTTCAGAATAGAGTGTTTTTAAGTCAATAATTGCACCTAAACTTACTAAATGACCGAATGCCTGACGCATCAATGTTGTATCTTCAAAACTTGATTTCAGCTTAGTTAAAGCAATCAAATTAAGTTCAGATAATGAAAGATCTATATGGTTATTTAAAAATATTTCAGGGCCATTTTCAAACTCTTCAACTTTCCAATTAGTTTCACTATTAACCGTTAATTGATCTGTACTTATTTTACTTTCTCCTTCAAGAACGATGCCTTTCGTTGATAAACGATGCAACGCTTTGACAAATTCTAATTGTTCAACTTCAAGGTGATATTGATAGTCAACTAAATCGCTATTATTCACTTGAGCAAAAGAGGCCTGTAAAGAAAGATCTTTAACTACAAATGTTTCATCGTAAATATTTCCTTCTAACCCAGCCCAATTAATATCAAATGAACCTTTTTTCTCATTCACATTATATTCATATGCTAAGTTTAATGGCGCAGTATTAAAACGTTCCGTTTCGCTAATGAACTCACCTTTTGCTAAAGCAATTTTTCCACTCATATTGCCTAATAGGTTAATTTCTTCTTGTGAAACTAACCAATCTTTAGCTTTAAAGAATATCGCCATCTTTTTTTCTAATACGGGATCAACGAGATTGATATGATTAACCAACAAAGCTTTATAAGGATAATGACTAATATCTGAATGGACGAATACTTGCAGTGGAGCTTGTCCTTCCAACTCGATGGATATTTTCATTTCAGCTTTCGCTGAGAAGAAGGATTTTTGATAACTTAACAATTCCATTGTTAGTAATGAGTTATTAGATTGATTTATTTCTTTTTGTATTTCTGTTTTGGCCATTTCGCCAACAAAATAAACACCTGAGAATAAAACGCAAAAAACAGCGACTAATACAATTATTAATTTTTTCATTATAACCTTACAAGGAAAATTGCTTTTTTGATGAGAGCTTAAATCGGACTGATCTAAGTGAGATTTACTTCATTATTTATTGAAAACATTGTAGATTACAACAGTTAGATCACAAACTTTAGTGAATATGGTTAAAATAAATTTAAACTAAATTAGCATTTTAATGAGTTTACACAAATGACACTGGTTACATAGTCCGATTACCGACAGTGTTTTATTCGTTATCGCAGCAGACCTTTGGGCAAATATCATTCCCGATCATGTATGGCACAACACTATTTGGGAAATTTAATTGGATTCAGTGATAAAGTTCATCAAATAAATTTTACTTACCTTTAATTAACGTCATTTATATTTTGTTAATTAAGTCATAAAGTCTACCAACGTAGGCTTTATATTGTTAATGGGGACAAAGAACATGGCTACAGATAGAAATTCAGAAGAAAAACATTTAAAGAGAATGAAAGCGGTTAAAGAAAAACAAGACCAAAAAATTGCAGCAGCAACAGAAGTGCGTGGTGTAAGTATCCTTCTTGCTGGCCCGGGAAAAGGCAAAAGTAGTTCTGCATTTGGTATGTTAGCGCGCTCTTTAGGCCATGGTCATAAAGTAGCTGTTGTACAATTTCTGAAAGGTGCAATGTCAACGGGCGAAGAAAAGTTCTTTAATAGCCATGACAATGTTGATTGGTACACGATGGGCGATGGGTTTACTTGGGAAACTCAAAATAGACAAAATGACATCGATAGTGCACAAAAAGCATGGGATAAAGCCGCTGAATTAATGGCTGATGAAAAATATAATTTGATTATTTTAGATGAAATTACTTATATGTTTAAATATGAGTATCTTCAGATCCAACCCACTTTAGATGCATTAAAAAATCGCCCTAAAAATATGAACGTTGTATTAACAGGTCGTGGCCCTAAGCAAGAGTTAATTGATGCAGTAGATACTTACAGCCTTATTCTAGCTGAGAAGCATGCCTTTAAAGACGGCGTAAAAGCCCAAGCCGGTATTGAATGGTAGGCGTGAAGTAATATAATTAATAAATTACTATCGTAAAAAAGGGCTTGAAGTGATTAACTTCAAGCCCTTTTTTATTTATATAAGATTACTTACATCAAGTATTTTAACGCTATTTAATACCTGAGTGACGTAATAACGCATCGATTGATGGCTCGCGTCCCATAAAGGCTTTAAATAATGTCATTGGTGCTTCGCTCCCCCCTTTCTCAAGGATATTAGTTAAAAATGAGCGACCTGTTTCTGCATTGAATATGCCCGTTTCTTCAAAACGAGAAAATGCATCTGCAGATAATACTTCAGCCCATTTATAACTGTAATAACCCGCGGCATAACCGCCAGCAAAAATATGGCTAAAGCTATGTTGGAAGCGATTAAATTCAGGTGCTTCTATCACTGCAACTTTAGCGCGCACTTCAGCGAGTACACGTTGTACTTGACCTTCTTCACCGACCTTGTAGTCATGATGTAAAATGAAATCAAATAGTGAAAACTCAAGTTGACGCATCATTTGTAACGCGCTGTTATAGTTTTTAGCTTCTAACATTTTTTTCAGTAAGTCAGCTGGCAATATATCACCTGTATCAACATGACCAGAAATCAACGCTAATGCTTCAGGTTCCCAGCACCAGTTCTCTAAGAACTGACTTGGTAATTCCACTGCATCCCAAGGTACGCCGCTAATACCAGACACACCAGACGATTCAACTTTAGTTAACATATGGTGAATACCATGACCGAACTCATGGAATAACGTGACGACTTCATTATGTGTAAATAACGCTTCTTGATCACCAACGGGTTTATTGAAGTTACACGTTAAGTAAGCAACAGGTAATTGTAAGCTTCCATCCACTTGACGACGACGTGTGAACGACAATCTTGCATCCAAGCACCGCCGCGTTTGTGGGCACGCGCATATAAGTCTAAGTAGAAACTACCAATATGTTCTTTTTGGCGATTATAGATTTTAAAGAAACGCGCATCTTTATGCCAAGTATCAACATCTTTAGACTCTTTGATGTTTAAATCAAATAGACGGTGTACAACATCAAATAAACCCGACACAACTTTACTTTCAGGAAAATAAGGACGTAATTGTTCATCTGAGATGTTGTAACGTTGCTGTTTTTAATAACTCTGCATAGTAACTTAAGTCCCATGACTGTAAATCATCTATACCATCTTTTTCCTTTGCAAAAGCCAATACTTGGTCACGTTCTTGTCTCGCTTGCAGTATCGACTTATCGGCTAACTCACTTAAAAACTCGATCACTTGAGATGGTTTTTCAGCCATTTTGGTAGCCAAACTGTATTCACCAAAGTCATTAAAATCTAATAGTTGAGCAAGTTCATGGCGTAGCGCTAATATTTGTTCAATATTCTCACTGTTATCAAACTCATTAGCATTAGGCCCTTGGTCAGACGCACGTGTAGCAAAAGCGGTATACACTTCTTTACGCAATTCACGATTTTCTGCGTATGACATTACCGCTAAATAGCTTGGGAAATCTAGTGTGAATAAATAACCTACTAACTCTTTTTCTTCTGCGGCTTGTTTTGCTGCTGCTATCGCGGTTTTTGGTAAACCACTTAATGTATCTACATCAGTAACTAATTTGCTCCATGCAATAGTGGCATCCATTACATTGTTGCTAAAAGAAGATTGTAGTTGTGAAAGTTGTTGTTTAATTTCACCGTAACGCTGTTTTTTATCGTCACTTAATGCAATACCCGCTAACTTAAAGTCACGTAATGCATTCTCAATTACTTTTTGTTGCTCACCTTTTAGTTCAGGAAATTCTGTACTGTTAGCAATACTTAAATACGCTTCGTACAAACCTTGGTGTTGCCCTACAAAGGTACCGTATTCTGAAAATAAACCAATGCAAGCATCATGTGCAGCACGTAACTCATCATTACTCACCACTGCATTCATATGTGATATTGGCGACCATAGCTTGCCTAAATGGTCATCTGCTTGGTCTAATACTGCGACAAAATTATCCCAGGTATAAGTATCTAGCTCAGCTAATTTTTGTTCAATTAGTGCTTTATTGTCTGCAATCGTTTGTTTAACGGTGGGCTCAATTTCACTGATGTTGAGATCACTAAAAAAAGGAAGGCCATCGGTTTTTGTTAAGCTTGAGTCTTTTGTTATAGTCATAGCATTCATCTTATCTGAGAAGGAACTAATAATATGCGGTTAGAAATGCTAAAATTCAAGGTGTTGGGTTAATACTAATCCATATATATTTACTTCTAGAGAGTCAAATTAGTCATAAAGTCGACTTACTAACTGACAATCAGCTGAAAAGTGTGTAAAACAAAGCTTGTTTCTATATATAATTAGGTAATGGATTTACATCAATGCTGATAAAAAAAATAAAATCGTTAATAAAACTACAGCCTTTTAAAATCAAAGATAGTTTAGCTATTCGTTTACTTTCTTATATTTTGATTTGTAGTTTTGCTCTCGCAATTATTATCACCTTGTTACAATTATTATTAGATTACCAAAACGATCTGACCAAAATTGATGCCAGTATTGAGCAAGTTGAATCTAGCTTTGTAGAACCGCTTGCAACGAGCCTGTGGAATTTTGATAAAGAACAAATAGAAATTCAAAGTAAAGGCATTATGAAATTGCCTTATATGCAATATGTCAAAGTCTATGAAGTAGTAGGCAATACTGAAGTTGCCATCTCACACCAAGGCATTATCAAAGACCAATACGATATCAGCAAGAAATTTGATTTAATCCACCAGAAGCAAGTGGTTGGAACATTATTTGTTGCCGCTTCATTAGATCAGGTTTATGAGCAATTAATCGATAAGTCGTTAATGATTTTAATAAATCAAACGATTAGAATTATGATTGTTTCAATCTGTATTTTATTCATCATTTATTACATGCTGATTAGGCATATCAATAAAATTGCTTTGTATACCCGCAATATCAAACTCTCTTCACATAATAAAAACTTAGTATTAGATGGGCGTAAACGCCTCACATCCTCTCCAAGTGATGAGTTAGATGAATTAGTTTATCTGCTCAATAAAATGCAAAAACGTATTGTTGCAGAGTTAACAGATAAAGAAATTGCCATAAATGAGTTACAACAAGAACGCGACTTTTCAGCAACAATCATTAACTCATCAAGTACTATTATATGTTGTTTAGATGCTGACTTTAAAATATCTACTATCAATCCAGCTGCGGTTATTCTTACTGGTTACTCACAAGAAGAATTAAACCAAAAAAATTGGTTAGATATTTTTGTATTAGAAAATCGCAGAGCAGAATTACAAGAAAAACTATCAGATAATGAACCTCTTTATGGCATTGAAATTAACATGCATGATCAAATGGGTGAAGTGAACACCTTATTATGGACCTTCTCTGCTTTCTATGAAGGCATGGATATTAAATACCTGATTGGTTTTGGACATGACATTACGCCACAAAAACAAGTTGAACAGGAAATTTTATTACTCAATGATCAACTTGAAGAAAAAGTATCAAAAAGAACTGCCGCGTTAACGGCAAGTAACACACAAATGGTGCAGACCGTTGAGCAACTGAAACGAACTCAACAAACCTTAGTTGAATCTAAGAAAATGGCATCATTAGGAAGTTTGGTGGCAGGTGTTGCACATGAGATTAATACTCCCATTGGCATTAGTGTCACGGCCGCTTCCTCATTACAGGAAGAGATTTCAATCTTAAAACAAGAATTATTAGAAAATCATCTTTCACGTTCACATTTAGATAGTTTTATTTGCCACTTTACTGAATCAAGTAAACTACTCAACCATAACTTAAAAAGAGCAGCAGATTTAATTAGTAGCTTTAAACAAGTTGCCGTTGATCAATCTTCTGAATCTTGTTATTCCTTTAATGTGAAAGAAAATGTCGAGCAAGTTGTCACTTCCTTAAAACATAAAATAAAACAAAGTAATACTCGTGTTGAAATTGTTTGCCCTAATGACTTATCTATCTATAGTTTCCCTGGTAGTTTTGTTCAAATTTATTCAAACCTGATCATTAATTCTATTATTCATGGTTTTCACGACTGGGATGGCGATCGTAATATATTTATCGATATTGAATTACAAGGTGAAACCCTTGTGATTGATTATCAAGATACAGGTCGCGGTGTTTCAGAAGATGTTTCAGACCGCATATTTGACCCCTTTGTTACTTCTAAAAAAGGATCTGGCGGTAGCGGATTAGGGACGCATATTGTTTACAATATTGTCAGCCAGTTATTTAAAGGTGATATTGAATATATTGCAGAAGCAAAAGGAGCACACTTTATTATGAAAATGCCATATCGTGCCTGCATGAATTCATAAGTGTGAAATGTTATTAATAAGTAAAAGGGCGAGTAAATTAAAGAGTGGGTATTAAAGCTTAAACACTACAGCTTACTATTAGCTCTGTAGTATTTAAGCAATCAAACTGAAATTAATTAGTAAATGACTACTCGTTAGCTTCTGTTGTATCTAATATTGTGCTTTCTTCTGTTATTTCAGCATCTAATAAATCGTGCTCTCCATACCATTGCGCTATTTTTCGTTCTAATATATCCACACCGAATCCTTTTAAAGATGAGAACAATTCAACTTGTACATCACCTTCAAAGTTTTCCGCTTCTTCACGCATTTGCAACAAAGTCGCTTTACGTGCACCTTGCTTTAATTTATCCGCTTTTGTTAATAACGCTAAAACAGGAATGTTCGCATCAATAGCCCAAAAAATAAGCTGTTGGTCGAGATCTTTAAATGGGTGACGAATATCCATTAAAACAACAAGTCCTTTTAATGACTCTCGCTCTTGTAAATATTCACCTAATGACTTTTGCCATTTCAATTTCATTGCTAACGGTACTTTTGCAAAGCCATAACCAGGTAAATCGATTAGTCTTTTCCCTTCTTCCACTTCAAACACATTGATTAGCTGAGTACGGCCCGGAGTTTTACTCGTTCTCGCTAAACTTTTTTGACGAGTAAGGCGATTTAACGCACTTGATTTACCCGCATTAGATCGTCCAGCAAAGGCAACTTCAATACCACTTTCTACTGGCAAATGCTTATCTAGATGGCGAATATCTGGTGCACTAATTAAAAAATGCGCTTTTTGAAAATGTATTTTTGGAAATTCCACGATATGCCTCATATGTTTGCGTAGCAAAATTGTTATTTTTCTGAAAACCTGTGTAAACTACACAAGCTTTATTTACGTATATTGTAACATGTAGCCCCCCTAAAATAACAACTTTAAGAATTAGATTGGATAGTTATGAATAAATTATTAGTAGCAATAATCGCCGCATTGAGCTTTATGAATATCGCTCAGGCACAGGGCGACATAGATGCAGGGAAAACTAAATCGGCGGTGTGTGCAGCTTGTCATGGCCCTGACGGTAACAGCCCATCAGATCTATATCCAAAATTAGCAGGTCAACATTCATCTTACCTTGTAAAACAATTACAAGAGTTTAAAAGTGGTGAACGTGAAAATGCAATTATGTTAGGTATGGTAGCAGCACTTTCAGAACAAGATATGGAAGATTTAGCCGCTTATTATGCTTCACAAACAAGTACGCCAGAAACGGTTTCAGAAGAAGTAGCAAAAGCAGGTAAGAATTTTTACATGGGTGGCGATAAAGAGCGCGCTATCCCAGGTTGTACTGCATGTCATGGCCCTCGTGGTAACGGCTTAGCATTAGCTAAATTCCCTAAAATATCAGGTCAACACCCTGCTTATATTAAATCTCAACTTATCGGCTTCCGCGATACTCTACGTCATAACTCTCCAAATGGTATGATGTCTGATATATCTGGTAAGTTAACTGATGAAGATATCGATTTACTATCTAAGTACATTTCAGCGTTACATTAATCATTAACGATTAATTGAGCAAAGAAAGGCATGCCTGATACGGTGTGCCTTTTTTATTTACGCTAACTTCCTCTTTTAAAAAGTATTACCGCCACTCAGCGCCTGGTTTCTTAATTATTAAGCTATCCCTAGATAATTTTATGCTTCAAAAGATTAATGATTGAATAAATCAGCTTGATTGCTAACGGGCATATAAACCTGTTATTCTGCGCAACATTAACATCCCAAATTATGGTGTAAATACACCGCTATTATTAATGTCCATCAATGCTATCGATAGCCATGGATACAAAAGGTAAATAAATAATGTCTCGTACTAAAAAAAGCCGTACTGCTGGTAACTCAGAACCTAAATTTGACGGTCAAAGAAAAGAAACGTCATCACAAGCACAAGAAGCACGTGATAAAAAACGTAAAGATAAATTAAAGGGTAACAAAGCAGGTAATCGTAACGCGGTTGAGTCAAAGCAAACTGCACAAAAAAATCAACGCCAAGCTACAAATGACAAGCGTCACGGTAGTAAAAAGCCAATTGCATTAACAGCAAACGACAAACCTCAAGAAGCTGTTAAACCTAAAATCAATATGCAGCCAAAAGCGAAAGTCATTAAAAGTGCTTTAGCTCAACCAGCTTCAATTCAAACAAGTGAAGTTCAACCAAAAGCAGTACTAAAACTATCACCTGAGAAAGAACTGGCTAATATTGAGAATGATGAGCGTTTAAATGACTTGTTAGAGCAAGCAGAGATGGATCAACCATTATCAAAAGATGATCAAATCTGGGCAGATAAACAAATGAAACGCCATCAAGAATTAATGAAACAACTAGGTTGGATTGATGAAGAAGGTGAAGAAGATTTATTACAGCAGTTTGAAGATGCAAGCTCAGCATTGGACGAATTTAGATAAGTTATAAATAGGTTATAAATATGAATATGGATACGATATTAGCAATTTCAGCAGTTGTCATAATACTTGCTCTCGCGTTTTACGCAGGAATGTTGATCAATAAAATTAAAATGCAAAAAGCACAAGCATTACAAATTGAGAAAGCTCAAGAGCAAATAAAACAACAAAAAATTCAAGATAGAAATAATAATATCGTTGAAAGTATTCGTTTTATTGCCAAAGCAACCATGCAAAAGCAATGCAATGTATCGGAAGCTGCGATTCGTTTGACCGTGTTATTAGAGACATTACAACTTAAAGAAGCTATCGATATAGCAGGTACTTACCCTGCTTTAACAGCTATGTTTGAAAAAGTAAAAGATATGCCTACACATGAAGAGCGCAAAGCTAGACCTGTGAAAGAGATTAAAATACTAGATATAAAACGTGAAGTATTCGAAGCCGAAATGGAAGAAAAAATAATTAAAGAAAGTGCTCTGCTAGCAGAATTTACTATCTAATCATGCGTTATTGTATTGGTTATATTATTACGCATTATAAATATGGATAGCATGCACTTTTCATGCATGCTAACCCCATAATGGCTGATTTAGCGCAATAAAGAGTAATAATCGAAATGCTACCATCGCATTTCACACCAATAAAATAAAGAGAGTCTAGAATGCAGAAGCTTGTTTGGGATCAGGCCTTAATTGAAAAATATAATTACAGTGGCCCACGTTACACTTCATACCCAACCGCATTAGAGTTTGCGGAAAGCTTTCAACATAGTGATTTGCTCACAGCGACGCACACCTATCCAGACCGCCCTTTATCTCTCTATATTCATATCCCTTTTTGTCATAAACTTTGTTATTTCTGTGGGTGTAATAAAGTGATTACTCGCCATCAGGAAAAAGCTGATAAGTACCTAGATTTTTTAGAAAAAGAGATAGAACAACAAGCGGTTCATTTTAAAGACCGTACCGTTAGCCAATTGCATTGGGGAGGTGGAACACCTACTTTCTTATTGCCTCCACAAATAACACGTTTGATGACCCTATTGCGTACTCATTTTAATTTTTCTGAGCAAGCAGAATTAAGTATTGAAGTTGACCCCCGTGAAATAGAATTAAGTACGATTGACCACTTAGCAAAAGAAGGCTTTAATCGTCTGAGCTTAGGCGTACAAGATTTTAATAAAGATGTACAAAAAGCGGTTAATCGCGAACAAGATGAAGACTTTATTAAACAACTTTTAACACGCGCAAAAGAGCAAGGCTTTCATTCGACTAATCTAGATATGATTTATGGCTTGCCATTACAAACAAAAGAAAGTTTTGCCTTTACATTAGAGAAGGTGTTAGCACTCGATCCTGCACGTTTGTCTATTTTCAATTATGCTCATATGCCGAGCTTATTCGCAGCACAACGCAAAATTAATGAAGATGACATGGCAAAACCCGCTGAAAAGTTAGCAATGTTACAACATACTATCGAATTTTTAACGGAATCAGGTTATCAATTTATTGGTATGGATCATTTTGCAAAACCAAACGATGAATTGGCATTAGCTCAGCAGCAAGGTGTTTTACATCGGAATTTCCAAGGTTACACGACCCAGCAAGATGCAGATTTATTAGGGTTAGGTGTTTCAGCGATCAGCCAAGTCGGTCATTGTTATTCTCAAAACCAGAAAAAACTCAGCGATTATTATCAACAAGTTGAAGAATTAGGTCATGCACAATGGCGTGGCGTAGCATTAAATAAAGATGATTTAATTCGCCGCGAAGTGATTAAACAATTAATCTGTAATTTCACATTAAATAAAAAAGATATTGAACAGCAATTCGACTTAAATTTTGATCAATACTTTGCTGAAGACATTAACTTATTAACCCCTTTTATTGAGGACCAATTAGTGACAATTGATAGCAACAAAGTACAAGTGTTATTAACAGGAAAACTATTGATTCGTAATATTTGCATGTGCTTTGATGTTTATTTACGTAAACAAGCTCGCCAACAGCAGTTTTCTCGTGTCATTTAAACCTTTATCACACCTAGGTAATAGACCTGTTAATACTAAACCATATTATATCGGTTTAATGTCTGGTACGAGTTTAGATGCCATTGATGTCGCCTTGTGTCAGCGCAATGAACTTGGGTTCGTGCAAAAAGCAGGGGTAGCAATCGACTTAGCACCATCACTTCGCCAACAGCTATTAACTATTTGTAATGAAAAAAAAGTTACTCTGCAAACTTTAGGTGAAATAGACCATCAATTTGCATTAGCTTGTGCGCAAGCTGTCAATGACCTATTAAAAAATGAGAATATCAAGGCAAGTGAAGTCACTGCAATTGGTAGTCACGGACAAACTATTTATCACTCACCTGAGACACAATATCCGTTCACACAACAGATCGGTGATGCGAACTTAATTGCAGCGAAAACACAGATAGCTTGCGTTGCAGATTTTAGAAGAATGGATATGGCTTATGGTGGTCAAGGTGCACCTTTAGTGCCTGCATTCCACCAAGCTTTATTTGCAAAACACAGTACTCAAAGGGTAATTTTGAATATTGGCGGTATAGCCAACATTAGCATATTAGATGGATTAGAGCAGGCTTTTGGTTATGATACCGGCCCAGGTAACATGCTAATGGATGCCTGGATTAATTTACACCATCAACAACCTTTTGATAAAAGTGCCTGGTTTGCAACAGCAGGCACAGTAAATCTAGATTTGTTAACTAGCTTATTAGACGATCCTTACTTTGCTTTAAAGGCGCCTAAAAGTACTGGTAGAGAAAAATTTAATTTAACGTGGTTAGCGCAAAAATTAATGACTCACGACCTTATTACAGAGGATGTTCAACGTACTTTACTAGAATTTACTGCGGTTACTATTTGCGATCAAATAAAGCAGCAAAGCGATGCATGTGATGTTTACGTATGTGGTGGTGGTGCTCTAAACCCATTACTCATGCAGCGTCTGAATGACTTAATGCCAAATCACATAATACAAACTACCGAGGCATTAGCCATTAACCCGATGTATGTTGAAGCCGTTGCATTTGCTTGGTTAGCAGAACAAAGAATTTTAGAAAAAACAGTTCCTTTAAAAGCAGTAACAGGTGCCAATAGAGATGCTATTTTAGGTTGTGTTTACTTACCTTAAGACGATTTACTTATTTTAGCTCTTAGAGTTGATGGTTGAAGGTTGAAGGTTGAAGGTTGAGCGCTGTCATTCTCTCCAAAGTGATTGAAGCAGCACCTTAAATCACTAAAATAATAAAAGACTTAAGATATTAAGTCTTTTTAAAATAGTAAAAACACCAGGCCATTAAATGCATCATCATCAAAAGACCAGTAACCCATATAAATAGAATTAAAGTAACTTGCTGCACTGCTAACCAAGTGCTTATATTAAAGCTTAAATAAATAGCTAAACCACCAAGCAACAAGAATAGGTTAATGCCCATGCATTGTTGACAGCGGCCTAGTTTCTCTTTAAAAAAAGTACCTACGCAAAACTCACAAGCCATCATAACTTCCTATATAACTAACATTAACAAACATTAACAAACATTAACAAACACACTAAAAAGCCTGTTTTCTTGTGTTCCTACTATTTTTTCATTATGGTCTGCTTATTATCCCCTATAGAGCTAACGATATGACGTATTTTATAAGCATATTATTGCTTTTGATAACGCTTTCAAGCAATGCTAATTCAAGCAATGCTAATTCAAGCGGCACTGAAAGTAGCAAAATAATAAAATCAAAGTCAGCAGAACAAAAAACAACAACTCCAGTTCCTCACAATAATGGTACTGATGGGTTATTAAAAAATACTATTATAGAGCCCATTGAAAACTTCAATAGTCTCTCTAAAAAAATAGCCGTACCAAAAGCACCTATCCCTAAAGTAGTCACTAAAGAAGTACAACAGACAACGCCTGATTCTTCTGCTGCACCAACTGAAAGGCAACAAAAGATTGAAATTAAAACTCAACGTATTAAAGAAGATATAACAATAAAAAAATAATTACCTAAGAAGAACAGTTAATTTTCATTGTATGGCTACATAATAAGACCAATCTACATACACATTCGTTCTATTTTTAACTCACTAGAATAACTCACCTATTAAATATCTGATTATCCTAATTAAACGGTTTGACCTAGGGTGAGCTTTAGATATACTGATGATCCCCTTGGATTTGAGATGATGAATAATGAAGTATATTGGAGCCCATGTAAGTGCAGCAGGCGGTGTTTTTAATGCACCGAAAAATGCCTATGACATTGGGGCAAATGCCTTTGCATTATTTACTAAAAATCAACGACGATGGGAAGCAAAAGCGCTCGATGAAAATACTATTCGCAAATTTAAAGCGGCTTGTATGCGTTACAAAATTGATACAAAAAATATTTTACCACATGACTCTTATCTGATTAATTTAGGCCACCCAGAAGAAGAAGCATTACAAAAATCTCGTCTTGCCTTTTTAGATGAAATGCAACGTTGTGAACAATTAGGATTATCCCTACTAAACTTCCACCCTGGCAGTCACTTAAAAAAGATCACAGAACAAGATTGTTTAAAACGCATTGCAGAATCTATTAATTTAGCATTGCAACAAACAACATCAGTCTCTGCTGTTATTGAGAATACAGCAGGGCAAGGTACCAACTTAGGTTACCGTTTTGAGCATCTCGCGATGATTATTGAACAAATTGATGATAAACAACGTGTTGGCGTATGTATCGACACTTGTCATACCTTCGTTTCAGGCTATGATTTACGTGGGGCTAATGCAACAGAAGCGACCTTTAAAGCCTACTCTGATATTGTTGGATTTGAATATTTACGCGCTATGCATATTAATGACAGTAAGGTGCCTTTTGCCAGTCGAGTTGATCGACATGCGCCTTTAGGTGCAGGTGAAATTGGTTGGGATTGCTTTGAATTTTTAATGAAAGATCCACGTTTTGATGGCATTCCATTAATATTGGAAACAACCGATGAAACATTATGGCCAACAGAAATAAAACGTTTAAAACAGTGGTCCAATGACGATTAAAAGCTATTTGTTGCTTTTATAGTAGTAAATACTTTGAAACTCGCTACACAGCGATTATGCTATAAAAGTATCGATAAAATAAGGAAAGTAATATTCATGTTTCAAACACTAAAAGCATCTATTCAAACCTATATGACAGAAGATCAATGTGCTTTTGTCGAACGCGCATATCATTATGCATATGCGGCACATGATGGTGTGAAAAGAGCAAGTGGTGAACCTTATATTACTCACCCAGTGGCTGTCGCTGAAATTCTCGCAGGCATGAAACTAGACTATGAAGCCATTTCAGCTGCTCTAATGCACGATGTTTTAGAAGATACTGATACCACCCATCAAGAATTAGCCGACGCTTTCAATGACAATGTTGCACAACTCGTGGAAGGTGTGACCAAACTTGATAAATTCAATTTTGAAAATCGCGAACAAGCACAAGCTGAAAATATTCGAAAAATGCTTATCGCAATGTCTAAAGACTTCCGCGTTATGTTGATCAAACTTGCCGATCGTATGCACAACATGCGAACGCTTGACTCATTACGTTTAGATAAGCGTCAACGTATTGCACAAGAAACCTTTGAAATATTTACGCCCATTGCCAATCGTCTTGGATTACATTACTTAAAAAATGAACTTGAAGAATTAGCATTTAAAGCACAAAACTCAGCTCGTTATCATGTACTTAAAGAAGCGATTACCAAAGCACGCGGCAATAGAAAAGATTTTATAGAAAGTATTTGCGATGAAATATCAGAGCAATTAACTTCAATATCCATTGACGCAAAAGTGATTGGTCGTGAAAAACACCTGTATAGCTTATACAAAAAAATGCGTAAAAAAGGATGCCAATTCCATGATGTAATGGATGTTTATGCATTTCGTATTATTGTAAAAGATTTAGATACTTGTTATCGCGTATTAGGCCAAGTGCATCACCTGTACCAACCTAAATTAGAATATTTCGAAGACTATATCGCATTACCAAAAACAAATAGTTACCAGTCATTACACACCACTTTGATCACTCATCAAGGTGTTAATATTGAGATCCAGATCCGTACTGAAGATATGGATGCAGTAGCAAAACACGGTATCGCTGCGCATTGGAGTTACAAAGAAGGTAAGCAGAGCTCTAATATTTCAGCACAGTTACAAACACGTAATTGGTTCCAGGGATTAACAGAACAAGAAGATAGCAGTACTAACTCAATTGTTTTATTAGAAAACATTAAACAAGAGTTAGGTAAAAATGACATTCACGTATTAACACCTCAGGGTAAAATTATCGTATTACCTGCCTTCGCGACACCCGTTGATTTTGCTTATACATTGCACACGAATATAGGTCATCATTGTATTGGCGCGAAAGTTGATAACGAATATTCATTATTAAGCCAAAAACTAGAAAGCGGGCAAACTATTGAAATCATCACGGCTAAAGAGCCTAACCCAAGCCCTGAATGGTTAAATTTTGCAGCAACCCATAGAGCCAGAAATAGTATACGTAATTATCTTAAGCAATTACCGCAAACAGCCACTATTCCAATGGGTCGACGTTTATTAAAACAAGCCTTAAATGCTACGAATCTAACAGATATTCCACAAGAAAATATCGATAAGGTCATTGCTGATCATCATTTGGATGGATTCAATCATCTATTACATGAAATCGGTAGCGGTAAATTATTGAGCATTATTATCGCAAGACGTTTGCGCGGTAATGCCGGTGAGTTAACTGAATCGCACCAAAAACAACAAATAAGACAAAGTGCCATTAAGGGAGCTGAAGATATTATGCTTTCTTATGCGAACTGTTGTAAGCCATTACCTGGCGATCAAATTGTTGCTCACACTAGTACAGGTAAGGGTTTAGTCGTACATGTTAAAAGTTGTCACAATGTAATTGGTTTTGAAAATGAACTTGGTAAGTATATTGCGGTCGAATGGGACATGAACTTTATGAATCAATATGAATATTCAAGTGATTTGATTATTCAAATGGTTAATCATAAAGCCGGATTAGCAAAAATGTTTAATGTAATAGCAAAAAGTAACGCGAATGTGCTGGATTTACAGACAACAGCCGTGACAAATCAGATCTACTCGATTAATGTGACATTAACGGTCATAAATCGCATACACTTGTCTCGCATTATGCGTCAAATTAAGAAATTAACTGGCGTTAAAACTGTAAAACGAAGCAGCAAAAAATAATAGATTCCGATTAAATTTGTACTAAATGCTTTAAAGTATTGTAAAAGAACAAGTTTATTCGGTATTGTTAAGATATTAAACGTATACCCAATGGATTAGATCACTATGAAAACCGTTAAAATTATGATGTTGATGTTGAGCACCATAATACTAGGTGCTTGCACCGCTGAAACTCAAATTATTCCTCAAAAAGTAAATCTGTCTCAGCTGCAACATAATTGGAAGTTAACTCATGTTGATAATATCCAACTAGCAACCGTCATTAAAAGCACATTAAAAATCGAAGCGGATAATAAAACATCAGGAAATTTGAGTTGTAATAGTTTTTTTGGTGAAGCTAAGTTTGTAGATAACCAATTACGAATAGAAAAAATGGCCAATACACGCAAAATGTGTGATGAATTGAAGAACAGTGTTGAAATGGACGTAAGTGAAGTTTTAAGCAACTGGGCAAATGTTATGATTGATAATGAAACGTTAATTGTCAGTAATAAAAAGCATTCTTTGACTTACCAACTTGCTGACTCATTAAACTAATTCAATTTAATAAAAAATCTAATCTCGACTGAATAACTCACTATAATATTCAGTCGAGCATGTTTTTATTATGTCATTTTTATCACTTCTCGACTTGTTAACCACCTAAACACCCTCACTATCTACAGCTAATACAAATGGAATTAAATAAGTGATCAGAGATTGCGCAGGAAAAATTAACACTAATAAGGCGTGAGTTGTAGGAGATAGTTGTTCTCACTTCAAAACTCACAACGCAGTTAGGCGGGATTTTAACCAGTAAGAATGATCACCTTATTAACTCTTTTGGCATAAACGTATATTATTAAGCGTTTACCCAAATCTATAGATCCAACACTTCAATCTAAATAATACCGATTACATTAAATAAGTGATCTAAATTTTGCGCAGGAAAAATGAGTTAGTTCAAGGCGAAAATTGAGCTAAATAGATAATTGGACTCCCCTACACCATTACCAACGTGTAGGCTAATATCATTGTTACCACACAAAAATATTAAATGGAGTCCAATAAATGAATAATACTAGAATTGGTGTTGATTTAGCAAAAGATGTTATCCAAGTTTGTATTTATGCAAGAAATAAAGTGCTTTCTAATACTGAAATGACATATCAGGCGTTTGCTCTTTGGTTAATCAATACCAAACCTACCACTATTATCTTTGAGGCTTGCAGTACATCGAACTACTGGAACCAGGTCGCATTATCATTAGGCTACGATGCAAAATTAATTTGTCCGAAGTTTGTGTCTTCAATTAGAAAGAAACAAAAAACAGATGCTAATGATGCGCTTGCAATCGTACAAGCATCATTTGTACCCGATATAACTTTTATTTCTGGAAAAAGTATTGAGCAGCAACAATTACAATCAATTATGCGATTACGCGACTTAGCAACAAAGCAGAAAACAGCCTTGAGCAATCAGTTAGGAGCGCTACTACTGGAATTTATATTCGCTGCTCCCCAAAGTTAGGTGGATTAAGAGGCGCTATTGAAAGTATTAGAAAATGCTGAGAATGAATTTTCATGGGCACTTCGTGCTTCACTGAAAGCAGCATGGGATCACTACTTAATGATATGCCAGTCTGTTGCAACCTATGACGAATCACTCATAAAGGCGATTAATGAGCATCCTGAATGTAAGAAACTTTTAAAATTAGAAGGTGTTGGTGTCATTAATGCAGTTAATTTATACATCGCATTAGGCTGTAGTGAGATAGGTGTTTTTGCTAAGGGCAAAGATGCAGCGGCGTGTATAGGGTTAACACCAATACAGCATTCTTCCGGAGGAAAAACTAAGCTGGGCTCAGTTGGGAAGTATGTAAAAAACAGCATACTCAGAAGTCAATTGGTAGTTGGGTCTATGGCTGCGATTAGAATGATAGTTAAAAGAGACGCAAAAACAAAAAAAGAACGTTGGATACAAGAGTTAGTATCTCGACGTGGCATACGTTGTGCTGCAGTTGCACTTGCCAACAAAAATGTACGTACGGCGTATGCGATGATGACTAAAGGAACTGATTACAAAGCGGAATTACTTGCCGTGTAAAAACGTTCAAACAATAAAAGAATAAAAGAATAACTAAGATAAAAGCCAGTAAGAAAATATGCGATGTTCACAAAGGAATTGACGAAATAGTAGAATTATTTTTCTGCGTAAAGAAGTTCAAACAATAAAAGCAATAACTAAGAAAAAATCAGCAAGTAAAATCAGTGAACAACCAAGAGACTTTGATCTCGCTTAATAGATGTGATTACTTGTGCGCGTAAATATCAGAGAGCCTGAGTTAGCTACTCAATGAGAGCTCGTACATAAGTGAGTGCTTTATTCTTAGTTACTAATTTTGTTGTTGACACAGGGGAGTCCACATAGGTTGTTCCCTTTACGAAATTTGCAACGAAGAAATAAGTTATTTTAACAAGTAAAATAGATAACTTAATTAGTGTGATTGGTATAACCTCAGTTCTGGATAAGCAAAGCGATACAACACCGCTATTTCCGTAGATTTCTGCGTTAAATTATCTATCAATAACCCGTTATTGCTTCAATAATTCGCCTTGAACTACGCAAAACTAACGGCACTGACTAGTAAAAAATAGTATCTTATGATTTTAAATATAATTCTGCTTTCATTAACTAGAATTGAGGTTAAATAAACTCCAATGATCTTAGTATTAAGTAAGAAATGATCAAAACTCTAGAGTTGAGTAACAATTACGTCACTATTATGTGTTAATTTAAGAGACTAAGAATTGCTCGAAAAACGACCTACATTTATTGGGGTAATCATCTAGTGATTTTTAGAGATAGAAATAACAAAGGACATTATTTAAATTCAAACCTATAGAGGATTCGAAAATGAGTAATATACATCAACTTAACAGCCTACCTAAACAAACAACAATCAACCTAATCGCATCTTACCAAGGCGATTTTAAACATGATAATTTCAGTTACCATCAATTATTAGAAAAACTACAAAGCACCGTTATGCATAACCATTTTATGGACCAAGAAGATAATGCAGCTTGGATGAACCATAGGGGCAATGATTATTTAGCAAATCCTAATCTATTTGCTCACGCACCTCTTACTTACTTATGCGTATTTTTAAGTGAAACTTTTAAACATAATAAACTCAGTCAAATTGAAAAGAAAATATCGCCAAGTGTATTTGAAGCGATATTAAAACGTTTAAATGACTTTAAGTAATAACGGCTTTAAACAAGAGTTAAAAATAATAAATAGAAAACAATATCAATCATTCCACTTCGACTGATTGGTGATTAGCGCTCATTATATTACACTGGAGTTTACGATAAATAGACAAGAGCAAGTATGGACTCCTTAACTCAAATAGTTTTAGGCGCAAGCGTTTCTGGTGCTGTTGGTATCAAACCTTTTGGACGTAAAGTGTTAATTACAGGTGCATTATTAGGTACCTTGCCTGATTTAGATGTACTACTGACTTATCAAACCGCGATTGAAGATTTTACTCTACATCGCGGTTTCAGCCACTCATTGTTGGTTTTAAGTCTTTTTAGTGTATTTTTATATTGGCTTATTTTATATTTTAAGCCTGCATTATCCGCACATAAAAAATCATTATTTTTAGTTATCTTTTTACCTTTAATCACCCACCCTCTTTTAGACGCTTTCACCACCTACGGTACGCAATTGTTATGGCCGTTGGATATTCAACCTACTTCTTGGTCTAGTATATTCATTATTGATCCTCTTTATACATTACCATTAATGTTTGCAGTCATCGGTTTATGGTTTCGCGAGAAAACATTAAAGTGGCAAAAAATAAACCGAATAATGTTAGCATTCAGTTGTACATATTTAATACTTGGCCAAGTACAATTTTGGAATATTCAACAAAAATTAACACACGATCCTATTGCAAAAAATGGTCACTTATTCATTGCACCAACACCATTTAATACGCGGGTTTGGCAGGTACTTAGCTACCATGACGATACTTATTATGTAAGCTTTACAACAGCATTAAATGACCAACCTTTATCATGGCAAACCTACGAGACAGGAAGGTCACTAATCAATGGCTTCGATTCAGCAGAATTACAACGTTTGGAGTGGTTTAGTGGTGGGTTATTGAGGTTTACAGAGCAGAATGATCAGTTGATTGCTACCGATCTGCGTATTGGTTTAACAGACTATTATCCTTTTTCATTCAGCATCGCTGAGGATAAAAATAATTGGCAAGAAATTAAATCGAACAAAATGCCAGAGCCTGTTATTAACTTAAGCAAGTTAACTGAATTAATGCGTTTTTTAAGCAAAATATAAAAATAAACTTATAAAATGTTTAACTTCAGAGATAAACGCTTCGCCATATTTATCTAACTTAATATAGCCAACACCTGCGATTTAAAGAAATTGAGAGTCAGTTAATTTAAAAATAATATTAATTTAAACTTAAACTTAAACTTAAACTTAAACTTAAACAAGAATACCTTTTATAAAGTATCAACGTATTGTTTAATTTCAGAGAGAAACGCTTCGCCATATTTATCTAACTTAATATGGCCAACACCTGTGATTGAAAGAAACTGAGAATCATTGGTAGGCATTAACTCACTCATCTCCGATAAAGATACGTCACTAAAAATAACGTAAGGAGGTAAATTTTCGTGATCTGCTATTTGTTTGCGTAAATGACGTAATCTTGCAAACAACTTACTGTCTGCATTGGCAGAAACGCTACGACGTTTTTGTTTCGCAGTCGTTTTTACTAATTGTAGTCTTGGTACCGCTAACATTAAGCTATTTTCAGACTTTAAAACAGTACGTGCTGCTTCTGTTAACTGTAACGCAGAACCACGTGTTAAGTTTTGCATTAACAATCCACAGTGAATTAATTGCCTAGCGATACTAAACCAGTGTTCTGTTGATTTATCTTTACCTATCCCAAAAGTCGATAGCTGATCATGACCAAGGCTTTTGACACGGGCCGTTTGAGCACCACGTAATACTTCAACCACATGTGTGATCCCAAAGTATTGCCCTGTACGGTAAACACAAGAAAGAATTTTTTGAGCGTCTATCGTCGCATCATAACTTTGTGGTGGATCTAAGCAGATATCACAGTTACCACAGGCTTTAGGGCTGTATTCACCAAAGTAATTTAATACAACTCGACGACGACAAGTCTGCGCTTCTGCAAAGGCAACCATGGTATTCAGTTTATGCAACTCGATACGCAGTTGTTCTTGATTTGGATTCTTTTCTAATAAGCTTCTAATACGGGCAGGATCAGCTGGATCGTAAAATAACATCGCCTGCGCAGGTAATCCATCACGTCCTGCTCTACCTGTTTCTTGATAATAAGACTCTATATTTTTAGGAATTTCATAGTGCACAACAAAACGCACATTAGGTTTATCGATTCCCATCCCAAAGGCGACAGTCGCTACCACAATTTCAACTTCATCTTTAATAAATAAGTCTTGTACGTTTTGACGCTCTTCTAACGGTAAACCAGCATGATAACAGCGTGAGTTAAGGCCTTTAGCAGCAAGCTTACCGGCTATCTCTTCCGTACGCTTACGGCTGGTACAATAGATGATGCCACTTTCGTCTTTATGTTGGTCTAGATAATTAAAGAGTTGTGTTAATGGGCGATATTTTTCAATCAATAAATATTCGATATTAGGACGGTCAAAGCTACGAATTTCTATTAACGGATCCTGAAGCTTTAAACGCTGCAAAATATCTTGTTGCGTTGCGTGATCTGCTGTTGCGGTTAATGCGACTAACGGTATATCTGGGAAGTACTCTTTAAGATTGCCTAGTTGTGCATATTCTGGTCTAAAATCATGGCCCCATGAAGATATACAATGCGCTTCGTCTATGGCAAATAAATTAATAGGGAGGTGCTGTAAACGACCAATAAAATCAGGTCGTAATAAACGCTCAGGCGCAACATATAATAGTTTTAACTGGCCACGGTGTAACGAATTGATAATGTCATTTTGTTCTTGGTAAGACAAACTAGAATTAAGATAAGCAGCAGCTACACCACAGGCTCTTAGGGTATCGACCTGATCTTTCATTAAAGAAATTAAAGGGGAAACAACAATACAAATCCCTTCTCTTACTAAAGCAGGAATTTGAAAACAGAGACTTTTGCCGCCACCTGTTGGCATTACAACTAATGCATCGCGACCAGCAATAAGTTCGTTAATCACTGTTTCTTGACCATCACGAAATTGCTTGTAACCAAACACATCAAATAAAATGTTATGTGCAGTACTTGTCATACTCTGGGTCAAAATATAGCAACCTATTGATAGTCTAAGCGGATAAAAGGGTATGCATTGTAAATCAGCGGCATAAATATTTCAGCCTAAATTTTCTGATTTAGCACATACTATAGTGCACTAAATTCCTTACTAAATATATCCACTTTCTGCCAATCAGTTAATTCTAAATCTTGTGTCTTATCAGTGCTACCGCCTGTCATCTTCATAATCAGTTGAATTAACAGTGTTTGCCACCAATTATAACGAGAATACAGTAACGCACCTGCAAACACGCCTTTTAGCTGTGGCTGCCACTCGGATAATTGATCAAACTTTTTCATATAAGCATTATTTTCAGGAATCGCTTTTTCTGGCTTACGAGCGGTCAAACAAACCACAAAAAAAGCATTCGATATTGAATCTAACTGTTGTTTATGTTGATTGACAAACTTGAGGATATTCGGTCGATAATTACCGTAACGAATAGAAGCTCCCACTAATACTTTTTGATACAAAGAGAAATCAATCTGTGGATTATCATCGATATTTAATACCGTCACATCACCAAGAATAGATTGTTTGATATGATTGATAATTTTTAAAGTTTGCCCATCAACAGAAGAATATAAGATCAACGTATTCTTAGAAATGGTTTCGTTAGGCGTTGCTTCGTTAGGCACAACTTCACCAGTTATAGTGTCGTTAGATTTAGTTTCAATAGGCATAATTTAATTTTTCCAAAATACAGGTGTGAATAACACCAATAAGGTAAAGACTTCTAATCGTCCAAATAACATGGCAATAATCATCACCCATTTAGACGCATCACTGACATCATTAAAGTGTAAAGCGACCTCACCAAGACCAGGGCCAAGGTTATTTAACATGGCAACGACCGAGGAGAAAGCACTCAGTTCATCCATACCCGTCATTAACAAGGCCAGCATACAAACAATAAACACTAAAGCATAGGTAGAAAAGAATCCCCAAACTGCTTCAACTACTCTGTCAGGTAAGGCTTTATTGCCTAATTTTATTTTATAAACAGCTTTAGGGTGAACCAAACGTTTTAGCTCACGTTGCCCTTGTAAATTAAGCAATAGGACTCGAATCACTTTTAAACCGCCCCCTGTTGACCCTGCACAACCTCCAATAAAACTAGCAAAGATAAGTAATACAGGTAAAAACAAAGGCCAATCTGAAAATGAAGTAGTGGTAAAACCTGCCGTTGTCGCAATAGAAACAGCTTGAAACATAGCGTGTGAAAAGGTAGTTTCAATGGAGTTATAAACATCATTATCTATCAGTACCAGAAAACAGATCGCAGTTAACAATACTTGAATAAAGATAAACGCACGTACTTCAGGATCTCTTCGGTAAACTTCCAAACTGAATTTTTTAGCTGAGAAAGCGGTAAAATGTAGCGCGTAATTAATACCTGAAATGATTAAGAAAACCACGGTAATGATATTAATAATTTCACTATCAAAGTGTCCCATACTTGCATCATAAGTTGAGAATCCACCAATTGATACGGTTGAGAAGCTATGCCCAAGCGCATCAAATAAACTCATTCCTGCAAGCCAAAAAGCTAACATACAAGC
This sequence comes from Psychromonas sp. L1A2, assembly GCF_009828855.1. Taxonomy (NCBI): domain Bacteria; kingdom Pseudomonadati; phylum Pseudomonadota; class Gammaproteobacteria; order Alteromonadales; family Psychromonadaceae; genus Psychromonas; species Psychromonas sp. L1A2. Next base: position 1,429,952 of record NZ_WUAG01000002.1, read on the forward strand.
CACTGTTAAGCATAAATAAACATACCATAGCGCTTTTGCTGTTTCTGCTATTCGAGGCGTCATTTTAGAGTCTTTAACAGGCCCAGGTGTTTCTGCACGATACAGCTGCATGCCACCAATCCCTAACATCGGTAACACAGCGACGGCTAATACAATGATCCCCATACCACCGAACCATTGCAGCATTTGGCGATAAAAAAGAATAGATTTAGGTAAGTCATTAAGCTCAGCAATGGTCGTTGCACCGGTAGTGGTTAAACCTGAAAATGACTCAAAAAAAGCCGTAGCCAAATTCATATCAACACTAGAACTCATTAAAAAGGGAATTGCACCGACGCTACCTAGCGTAGCCCAAAAAAGTACCACAATTAAAAAGCCTTCTCGGGCTTTTAATTCGCTTTTATGGCGTCGATTGGGAATCCAAAAGAAAAAACCAATGATTAAAGTAACAAAAAAAGCGGCCAAAAAATCATTACCGCCACCATCTTGGTAAATGTATGCAATAAATACAGGAGGCAACATAGTTAAACTAAATAACCCAATCAGCATCGCAACGATCCTGATAATAGAGCGAATAGCCACTAGTTAATCCAGCTCAACGGCTGACGTATTAATTTTCTTTGCAATGACTTGTCCCTGCATCAATGATTGTAATTTTTGCTTAAAAATATCGACCTGCTCACTATCTACTTCTATTAACACCATCACTGATTGCTCATAACTAGCATTAATAATTCGTCCTGAATTTGATTCGAGTAGATGTTCTAAGGTTGCCATTTGAGAATACGAACATTGTAACTCAAATCGTTCAAAAAAACGTTTTTCGGATGTTGGCATAGTAGGACATAATTGTTGTAAACCATTACTATAGGCGCGCACTAAACCTCCAGTACCTAATTTAATACCACCCGAATATCTGATCACAACTGCGACCATTTCACCAACGTTAGTGCCTTGTAATACAGCTAACATAGGCTTTCCAGCGGTACCTTTTGGCTCGCCATCATCACTACAGCCCATATTAACACTATCATTAGGGCTGCCACCTATGTAAGCCCAACAATGGTGACCTGCGTCTTTATGTAAGATTTTCATTTCTGCAAGAAACTTCATTGCAGCTATTTTTCCTTTAGCTGGACTGATAAAAGTTAAAAATCGACTTTTTTTAATTTCTTCTTCAAAAAAAACAGATTTATTTAAGATAAAATAGGGTTTATTCACTTTCAATTAATAAACCTTGTGATTGCCAAGCGATAAAACCACCGTTCACTGAATACACTTTTTGATAACCCATTTGTTGTAAAGAGGCCGCTGCTAAAATACTTCGAGCACCAGAACGACAAAGTAAATAAATAGGCAATTGTTCAGCACAGGAAACGTGTTTAATTAATGATTGGTAAAGAGGTAAATTACTCAACTGCATTTCTAACACACCACGCGGGACTAGTTGACTTCCCATTGCGTAACCAGCCGCAGTTTCTTCTGGTTCTCTGATATCAATAAACAACAAAGGCTGATTATTTTGTAAATGCTGGTTAACAGTTTCACATTCAACTTCGTTAACTTGAGAGCGAAATGATTCAACCAACCCTTTTCCATCTAATAACATATTTATTCCTACTCTTTAGCAGATAAGCAAGCCAGTAATTCTTCAACTTGTGGGAGCGTTAGATTATGTCTATCGAGTTGTTTAATAAACACCTTAATGACTTTTTCATCAAAAGGCTCAATGCTTTTTCCAATTAACTTATCTTTAGTTGCGATAATTAACTCTTCATTAGTTTGTGTAAACTTTTCAGATAATAAGCTTAATACACAATGATAACGTAGTCTTGTTTCGTTTAAATGTGCACTTAAAACTTGTAAGAATGACACATTACTCAAGGTTATTATATTACCGTCAAACCGAATTAAGTTCGCAGCTTTAAATTCAACTAATAAATCTATGACTCTTTTTTCAAAGATTCCCGATGTAGCTTTTAAAAAATATTCCGCTTCAACAAAACCTAATAACTTAGCAACTAAGCCAGTAACTTGAACAACATTTATTCCAGCATTTTCGGTGCTTTCATTACTTAGCTTTATTAAGGCATAACTGAGTAATGACGGTAACGTAAATACATGTACCACTGTATTACGGTAATACGTTAAATGCGTACTTTGTTGGTGGTCACAACTCACAACATGATTAGATTCAGAAAACTTATTCATCGCTAATGCCTGTTGGTAAATTAATTCAGGCGACTGTGTTGGATAAGTAATCCCCGCATTGTCGGAGATACTTGCTAATAACTGCTGATGCAATCGCAACAGCGTCAGCATTCGCTGCTTACCTAATTGATGATTAACACTTGATAGTAAAATAGCAGCGCATAAAGGTAACGCATTAACCGCCGTTACTTGATTGATCCCCTGCATCACATTATCAGCAAGATGATTAATTTGCCGTTGCAACGCCTGTTCAGATAAAATTTGTTCTCGCCAATTAGGTTGCTGTTGGTCAAAATATTGTTTGAGATTAATCGGCTCACCGAAATTAACAAAAGCACGTCCGAAATTTTGTAGCTTTTTGAAAATCCCTAACACTTGCCACGCATTTTCCTTTTCTTTTTTCTGGCCAGAAAGTTCTTTCATGTAAGTGCTCACTTCCATGATATGGTCATAACCTATATATACTGGCACTATCATTACATTTCGTTCAGGTTGATCTAAAAAGGTCTGCACACTCATCGCAAGCAACCCCGTTTTAGCAGGCAATAAACGCCCTGTTCTACTGCGTCCACCTTCTGTAAAAAATTCAATGGGATAACCTTGCTTAAACAGCATAGCAAAATATGCTTTAAATACCTTACCGTAGAGTGGGTTATCTTTGAAACTACGGCGTAAAAAGAAAGCGCCAGAGCGTCTAAAAATACCACCAGCAGGAAAAAAGTTAAGATTCACTCCCGCTGCAACGTGCGGAGGTACTAACCCTTCACCATATAACAAATAAGAAAGTAATAAATAATCCATATGACTACGATGACAAGGCATATAAATAATTTCAGCACCGCTTTGTGTTGCCTCTCGTACTGCTTGGGCGTGATTAACTTCAATACCTTGATAGATACCATTCCAAACTTTACTTAAAATAAATCGGAAAACACGCAAAAAACGATAGGAAAAGTTACTGCTAATTTCTTCCAAATAAGCATGGCACTTTTTACTGACAACCGCTTCGGACTCACCACTTTCAATACTCTGTTGTTTAATTATTTGCTGCATTTTCTCACTAGCAACAACCTGGTTAATCATTTTTTTACGGTTAGGAATTTGAGGCCCTCGGCTAGAGCGGTGTTGAATAGTAAAATAATGAAGTGCTACGCGCGCCAATTTATAAGCCTGTTGCTTCGAGTTGTTATTTTTCCCTAATAACATTTTAACCGAAATAGGCGCATTAAAGCGTATTAGGTGATCATTTCCAGCAGTTATAATTGACCATGCCTTTTGCAAACAGCTGATATTACTATTACCAGAAAATGCTTGTCGTGGATTTTGTACTCCAGGGTTTCTCCCCCAGAAAAAAGTAACCGGGACTAGTTGTACATCAAGGTCAGCGTATTGTTGATGTAGGTCTGATAACTGTTGATATTGTTGCAAATAAGTGGATTGTTCTTGTTGTAATGGCTTCTTTATAAAAAGATACCAATCATGTAAATAAATAACCGCGGACAGCCTTGTATCATGCACTTGTAAAGGTAGGTAAGGATCAGGTAAAGCCAGTTCACGACATGCTTTTTGTAATGCTAATAAGTCATTGGCACTATTTTGATCTAACACGTAAATGATAGGGCGAGATAGATCTAATTTTAATTCTACTAAGGGATTTTGTGGCACAACCACACTCTTTACCCAAAATCGACTAACCATCCGTGACCAAAATGAGCCTTTAGCTAACACATACTTTCCTTTTTCCATTATTACTTTGATACTTTATGGTACGAGTTTAACATACCACACTAGAGCGTATAGGCGTTGCAAGTAGTTCTGCGATAACTAACAAATCATTACTATCAATAGGCAGCTAATTGATGACCAAACGATGTCTATTTGCTAAAGTGTCGGCTTAAATCAACGCACATGAGATTATCGGTAAATGCAAAAAAACACCGGATTAAAACGAATATTTTTGGCCTTCGGTTATTCAATAAAAGGCATTAAAAGCGCTTTTAAACATGAAGCTGCTTTTCGCCAAGAGGTTTTATTGGCCATCATTTTGATCCCTACTGCATTTACTTTAGAAGTGTCTCAAATAGAACGTATTCTATTAATTTCACCTGTGATATTAGTGATCATATTTGAAATCATTAACTCTGCTATTGAAGCCGTAGTAGATAGAGTTGGAAGTGAATTCCATGAATTAGCTGGCCGCGCCAAAGACATGGGCTCAGCGGCAGTATTAATTGGTTTAGCTTTAACTGCTTATATTTGGATAGAAATCCTGTTTTTTTAACCCACTTTACTCATTAGGATTTTAATATGGCGGATAAACCTGCTTTTACTAAACAAAAAAATAACATGAATTCTCCCATTAAAACCGTACCTCATTCTTTTGAAGCAGAGCAAGCGGTTATTGGTGGTCTATTATTAGATAATGATACTTGGTCTGATGTTTCTGAGCGTGTTGTTGACCGTGACTTTTACACACGAGCACATCGTCTTATCTTTTCTACTATTGAAAAACTCAGTAGTAATGATATCCCGGTTGATATCGTTACCTTGTCTGAAAAGTTAGAAGATACCCAAGAATTAGAAGGTATCGGTGGTATCGCCTATTTAGCCGAACTATTACAAAACACCCCTAGTGCCGCGAACATCAATAACTATGCTGATATCGTTCGTGAACGTGCCATTGTTAGAGAGTTAATCGGTGTAGCAAATGATATCGCAGAAGCCGGATATGATACTGAAGGACGTGATAGTGCGGAGTTATTAGACTTTGCAGAAACTAAAGTATTCCAAATTGCTGAGGCCCGTAATAATCAAAATGAAGGCCCACAACCCATTAAAGACATTCTTAAAGAGACTGTCGCCAAGATTGATGACTTATGTAAAAACCCACGCGATGGTATTACAGGTTTATCATCGGGTTATAATGATTTAGACCAAATGACCACTGGTTTCCAACCAGGTGATTTAATTATTGTCGCAGCTCGTCCGTCGATGGGTAAAACAACCTTTGCGATGAACTTAGCAGAGCATGCGGCTTTGAATGCCGACAAACCCACCATTATTTTCTCATTAGAGATGCCTTCAGACCAGATAATGAATCGTATGCTGGCTTCTTTAGGACGCATTGACCAAGGTAAAATTCGTACGGGCCAATTAGATGAAAACGATTGGGCTTCATTATCGTCAACTATGTCGATTCTATTAGATCGCGGTAAGATGTTTATTGATGATAGCTCAGGTTTAACTCCGACCGAATTACGTTCACGCGCACGTCGTATTGCTCGAGATCATGGTGGCGTTAGTATGATCATGGTCGATTACTTACAATTAATGCGCGTGCCATCGTTAAGTGAAAACCGTACGTTGGAAATTTCTGAAATTTCTCGTTCTTTAAAAGCATTAGCAAAAGAATTGCGCTGCCCTGTTATTGCACTATCACAGCTAAACCGTGGTCTTGAACAACGTGCAGATAAACGCCCAATTAACTCAGATTTACGTGAATCAGGCGCGATTGAGCAAGATGCCGATTTAATTATGTTTATTTATCGAGATGAGGTTTATCACGAAGACAGTGAGCATAAAGGTATTGCAGAAATAATCATTGGTAAGCAACGTAACGGTCCAATTGGTAAAGTACGTTTAACGTTCCAAGGGCGTTATTCTCGTTTTGATGATTACACAGGCACTGCTTACCATGGTGAAGAGTAACCTTTAAAACGCTATACAATTGCTAAAGAGTTCATATCAAAACACAAAGGTATAAAGCCTATAATGAGCAAGCTTAATAAAATATTTCACCTAGCAAATATGCAATTAAGCTTGTATCGTTTTTCATTACCTTTTAAACACCCCTTAAATTTTAAAGGGCATCATTTAACCGCTCGTGAAGGTTTATGGTTAGTCAGTCATCAAGCTGACGGGCAATGTTTAATTGGTGAAGTTTGCCCTCTTCCCGGCTTTAGTAATGAAACACTAGAGCAATGCCAGCAATACCTATTAGGTGCACTTCAAACCGCCTCAAATCTTCAAGAAATAAACATTCATCATTTCCCGCTGTTATCGAGTGTCCATTTTGCATTATTTTGTTTACAACAACAGATTCCATGGCACAAAGCAGAGAATAGTGATTTAGTAAACCTAACCAGTGTACCTTTGTTACAAGGCGATCATGCAGAAATACTACTTCGTTATCAGCAGTTAACATGCCCAGCATTAATAAAGCTTAAAGTAGGCAGATTTACGGTTAAAGAAGAAGTAAATTTATTAAAAAAACTTATTCAGCTTAATCCTAAAATACGTTTTAGATTAGATGCAAATCAGCAATGGACAGAACAGCAATACGCACAATTCTTAACCTTAATAGACTCGAAATATATAGATTATATCGAAGAGCCAACGGCTTCGCTTGTTAGCAATATCAACATTTCAAAACAGTTTAACGTGTCGATAGCACTAGATGAAAGTTTATTAAATAATGTCTCAATTCCAACACATGATTGCGTTAAAGCATTGATTATTAAGCCGACATTAATTGGTTGCCCTGATCGGATTGAACAATTATTACAACATGCTCAGCAGCAACAATTAAGTGTTAGTGTCAGTGCTAGTTTTGAATCTCCAGTCGCTATTAACCAACTTCAACATTTAGCAATAAAATGGCAACAGCAATATAATGTAAAAGTGAGTTTAGGGTTAGATACATTACATGCTTTTGCAGATAAGCCGAGTGATATAATCACTCAATTAGAAAGCTTATTAATTCATCCTCATCTTAACTCTTCAATACAAGTGACCTGCTTATGGAAGTCTCAGTAAACTATTGCCCTGTCCGTTGGCAAGCCATGCATAATAGCCAGACAGTTGCCATAGAGAGTGAGAAACAGCAAATAACTTATCAACAGTTAGATAACCTTTTAATTGATTTACAAACACAGTTAATAATTAAAATTAATAAAAAAGAAGATGAGTTAGAAACAAGCTCTCGGTCAATAAGATTAGTTTGTATCGCCAGTAATGGCCTTGAATTGTTGCTACTACAATTGTTATGTATTCGCCTTGGATGGTTATTCTGCCCTTTAAACCCTCGATTTACTGACCCTGAGATAACTCAAAGGCTCGCTATATTAAGTAGTGATTATTGTTGGGTTGCTGATGATTCAACACATTCGCATTTTAAAACGTTAGATATAGACTTTTCTTTATCTGAGAAAAAAACGGTTAAAGATAATAAATTAACCAATATAACCATTAACCCAAAACAACCTTGCAACATTATTTTTACCTCTGGGAGTAGCGGCTCCCCTAAAGCCATTATTCATCATTATGAGAATCATTTTTTTAGTGCTTTAGGCTCTCAAGCACTCATTCCTTTAAACCGCTATGACCATAATTTATTATCGTTGCCTCTCTTTCACATAGGGGGTTATGCAACAGTCATTCGTACCATTATTGCTGGCGCTTGTATCCATTTAACCTCATCCGCATTAAATATATTGATGCTGCAACAGCAAAAAATAACCCATTTATCGTTGGTTTCAACACAGTTAATACGCTTATTATCCGATCCATTTTTTACTGTAAAAGAATGTCCGATAAAACATATTTTATTAGGTGGTAGTGCTTTCTCTGATTCATTATTAACATCATTAACTGCACGTGGTTTTGACTATCACTTGAGTTATGGGTGTACTGAAATGGCTTCTCAAGTGGCGACTTCAAACAATAGTAACCACTTACAAATATTGCCTTACAGAGAAGTTAAAATACGAAATAATGAAATATATCTTCGAGGAAAAACGCGTTTATACGGATACTTCCAAGAGAACAAGATTGTTGAAGTAGATCCCAAACAATGGATAAGAATTGGTGATACAGGAAGGTTAACAAACAATTATTTACACGTTTCAGGGCGAAAAGATCGACAATTTATTAGTGGCGGCGAGAATATTCAACCAGAAGAGATTGAGTATGTTTGCTTACAACACAACAGTGTTGAAAAAGCATATATCTGCCCGATTAAAGATCAGCAATATGGGCAACGTATTGCCATTTTTATTGAATTTTTTGAAAATGAAATAACGCGCTTTGAGCAACAAGTCCAAATACTTAAAACGTATCTAGCAACACAGTTAACACGCTTTAAGCAACCAAATGTTTATTTAGCTTGGCCTCAAATCACTAACCAACAAAGCTTAAAAGTACCAAAAGAAGCTTTCATGGCACAATTAAAAGAACAAAAATTAATTTAATGAACGCTTTAAACGGAGTTCATAAACCAATTGCTCTGCATTTTTAATTAACGAAGATAAGCTGCTATGGCTACCTGCATTATATTCAACGATGCCAGTATCAATAACTAAGCGATATGCTTTATTCATTGTTGAATTAAACTTTTTAACATTCTCATCTAAACGCACAAACTTAGTATTATCAACAATCTCGTATTCACTATCATTCATTAATACAATGAATTCATCATCACCTGTACGTGCAATAATATCTGTTTCTCTGAATGTTTTTTTCAAAATATCAGTAAACAAAATCAATAACTGCTCACTTTCTTGTTTGCCTTGCATAGCATTGATATTTTCCAATTCCACTACATTCACATAGAGTACAAAATAGGCTTTTTTAGCTCGTTGAGCTAAACGGAAGTAATTTTCACCAGCGCTCATGAGGCCACGATAGTTTAATGCGCCCGTTAATTGATCGGTCAATATTAAGGAATGATTTTGATCTAACAAGGATTTATGAATAGTAATGTCACGGGTTAATTCAATAATTCCTTGAATATTTTTATTAATTGAATAATAAGGGTAATAAGTCACTTCATAGGTTTTAGCTTCACCTTCAACATTATATTTTATAACTTCAACACGTTGATTTAATTTTGAAATTTTATTTTTATGCAACGAACAAACATTATTGTGGCACTCTAAACAATTAAATATCGCTTCACAATCAGCATTTAATAAATCATTAACATTAAAACCGTTGAGGCTTTTAAACATTTTGTTTATATAAGTCGCACGTCCTTCTAGATTGAAAATACGAACACCTAAAGGCAATATGTCCATAAATTCAGTTTGATCAAATAATGATGATTTTAATGAATCGTTTAATAGTTTGTAATGACTAACATCTTCAATATAACCAATAACACCATGCCTTGTAGTCCCTTGTTGAACAACTTCGTAGTGGGAAACTTTATAAATAGAATTATCATCTTTTTTCAAGTTGTCAGATTCTATTTCAATACATCCACCAGCTTCGTTTATTTCTGCAATAGAGATTTTAAGCGCATCAGGTTCATGCTCACTATTTTGGTCGACATCGAGCAATTGCTTTTTACTGACCTTTAAAAAGTCATAAAAAGCTTTGTTTGCACCAAAATATTGGTCATTATTATCTTTTAAGAAAATAGGGAAAGGCAAAACATCTAAACACTGTTGGTAGGATAGTTTCATTCTATATATAGCGGCAGACTTTCTCATCGCATACAACAATACCAATACTAGCATCAACATTAACATTACGCTGATCGTATTAAATTCAGTACTGGATACATACCATTTAGTTGTAGGGATAAAGCTGAGTACTCCTCCTACATTGTAGCCATACACATCATTAATAGGCATAAATACAGCAACACCATCTTGCCCTGCAACCTGAGCACTAATTGAAAATTGCTTTAATTGCATTAATTTAGACTCCTCTATCGGGCTAAGGCTATTTTTTAATTCATCTAAATCTGTTTCACTTAAATTAGCTTCAATCAAATTAATATGTTTGTTAACAAAAAAGCTGCTTGAAAATTCTGTTTCTTGATAGAACCTATTTTTTTGTGCCGAAGCAAGTAAAGGCCGTTTGGCTAATAAATATTGGGATTTCATATTACTTGCATTGCTTGATATATATTGCACATTAGCCAACGGTATAGCGATTTCTATAATGGCAATAAACTCATTTGAAGCATTAAAAACAGGAAAGAAATAACGATATAAATAGCGCCCATTTTCTAATGACAACCCAAACGAAGGCTTTAGTCTTTTGAGTACCTTTTCAAGGCCACCATTTAACTCCGTACCTTTCTTCTCCGCAACTTTTTTACCATCATAAAAGTATTTACCGATATTTAATAAAAGGTCGCCATTATTTAAATATATTTTTTGAGAAGGAAATATTTTGCTACTCACTCGAAATTGAGACTGTAGTTTTTCTTGGAGTTGTTGCTGAATTAGTTGTAAATTTTCAGGGGAATTTATGGCTTTATTCGCATCATCTAACAAAGACAGAATCGGCCCATAAGTGTATTGAAGTTCAAATAACAGAGTCGCATTTGATTTAACTTGGGCTAATGTAGAAACAAAGCTTCTATAAACAGTTCGTTCCGTTAAGTTTCGTTGTTGTTGTTGATTTCCATCATCGACCATTAAAAAAAAGGTCGATACAATTAAACTGACAATAGCAATAAAAAAAACAAAATCAAAAGAGTAAAAACGCTTTGCTTTCAACATTTAAAACCTGATTAAACCAAATAATATATAGTATATAACAGGCACTGTAAAAGATTTAACTACAAAATAGTCATTTTCAGCAATAGTCGGTAGAATAATGTTTCCAAAATATAGAGAGTAATTTATGGATACATACAAATTAAAAGCTCGCTTTATCCACCCTAAGTATTGGTTTGCTTGGTTAGGGATATTAGCGCTATTTCTATTTTCATTATTGCCTTATTCGACATTACTTAGGTTAGGTAGGTTATTGGGACGCTTATCTATTCCTTTTGCTAAAAAACGGTTCTACACAGCGCGCCGTAATATTGAATTATGCTTTCCTGATTTAACACCAGAGCAAGTCGATAAAAAAGTAAAAATGAATTTTGAACATACGGGTATCGCACTATTTGAAATGGGTATGGCATGGTTTTGGCCAGCTTGGCGTGTACGTGGCTTAGTCAGCATTCGCGGTCTTGAACACTTCGAAAAGGCAATCCGACAAGATAAAGGTGTGGTTTTTTTAGGAGCTCATTTCCTAACGTTGGAAATGGGGGGACGCGCTGCCGGCTTAATTCATCCAAGTTACGCTGTTTATAGAAAAAACAGTAATGAAGTATTAGATTATTGGTTTTATTGGGGTCGAATGCGTGAAAACAAAGCGATGTTAGACCGTAAAGATTTTAAAAGCATGCTACGAGCATTAAAAAATGGTCAGGCATTATGGTATGCACCAGACCACGACTATGGAAAACATAACAGCAGCGTTTTTGCGCCCTTTTTTAATGTAAAAAATGCAAATACAGTATCAGGTATCAGTACATTGGCACGCGTTAAAAATACGACTGTTATTCCAGTATTTTTAAAACGATTACCTAACGCTAAAGGCTATGAATTAGTTTTTAAGGAACCATTGCAAGACTTTCCAAGCAGTGACCTAGTGTTGGATACAACACGCATAAATGAACAAATAGAACTGATGATAAAAGAGTGTGATGAGCAATATATGTGGTTACATCGACGCTTCAAAACACGTCCTGAAGGCGAACCTTCCTTATATTAACGTCGAAGATCTCATTTAATATAAACACTGTAAATAAAAACTAAATTGGTCAATCTACTGGTTTTTATTTACAGTGTTATCCTCAACTAACCCTATATAATCTTAAACTCATGCTTAAGCTTAAGCATTAAATAACTGTTCCCATACGTTAGTAACTACCTTACGCTCTTCAATAAATTGTTCTTCAGCAGTAATGCGTGTTTCTTTGCCTAAGGCCAAACGATGCCCTGCATCACGAAGGTGGCAATATGCGTCAATTAACTCTGAGGTTTGTTGTTGTGTTAATAACCCTGCTTCCTGACATGCTGCAAAAATACGTAGGTTATCTGACCACTTTGTTAATAGTTCAGGGAATTTATAGGCATTAGCAAGCACTAAATATTGTGCAATAAACTCAATATCAACCATTCCTCCGGGCGATTGTTTCAGATCGAACTGTCCAGATACCGCTCGATTTAAATGGTGTCGCATTTTAGCGCGCATTTCTGACACATCAGTGCGTAGCTTATCAATATCTCGTTGTTGACTTAACACGAGCAAACGAATTTTAGCAAAATATTGTGCCATGCTTGAATCAATAAATACTGGGCGAGTACGCACCAATGCTTGATGTTCCCAAGTCCAAGCATTTTCTTTTAGATAACGCTCAAAACCAGCTAAACTTGCCACTAAGGAACCAGAATCTCCTGATGGGCGTAAACGCATATCGATTTCATACAAAATTCCAGAATTCGTGCGAGTACTAAATAAATGAATAATGCGCTGCGCTAAACGAAAGTAAAATAATTGATTATCGATAGAACGATCGCCATTGGTCGTCCCTGATATATTATTTTCGTGTAAAAATACCACATCAAGATCTGAGTTATAACCTAACTCTACCCCCCCCATTTTTCCGTATCCTATTACAGCGAAGCCTTTTCTGTCCGTTCCTACCACATTACTAGGCAAGCCAAATTTATAGGTTATTTGTGCCCAAGCTATCTGTACTACATAATCTAAAATAGCTTCACTTAAACACGTTAAATGATCACTGACTTGCGGAAGTTTAATGCCTTTTGCTATATCTGCAGTCGCGATATGTAAAAACTGCATTTGCTTAAATTGACGCAATGCTTCCATTTGTTGTTCCATATCATCTTCAGGAATACGTAACATAAACAGTTGTAATTCACTTCTATAACGCGTTAACTCTGTCGGGTTATAAAGCTTTTGAGGATCTAATAATTCATCTAATAGAATAGGATGTCGAGCTAATTGAGCTGATACCCGAGGACTTTCAGAGCATAATTTTAGCAGTTGCTTCAACGCACCTTCATTTTCATTTAATAACTCTAAATACGCAGTACGACTAACGATATTAAGTAATAAGTGATGAATACGTTCAAATAATTTTTCAGGCTGTGGGTAGTCACAAATCAATGAGATCAATCGAGGCAACAACTTATCAATCGTTTCTTGTCCACGAGGGCCTATAGGGCGTCGAATCAAATCCACTTTCAATGAAACAATCATTTTTGCAAACGTATTAATTTGATCTGAATTCACATCGTCACTATTAATACTTTCAGCTAATAATGGTGCTATTTCTTCACTACTTAATTGCAATTCCCACATTTCAATAAATGTTTCTTCTGCTTCGGATTGTTGCTCTTCAGACTCGCCAATAACCCAGTTAAATTCATTATGCACATTAACCATGATTTGATTCAGACGAACATAAAAACTTTCCCAATCCTCAAACTTCATGACTTTAATTAAACGTAATTTATCGAGTTCATTATCAGGTAACGTTTGAGTTTGCTGGTCTCCAATTTGCTGTAATACATTCTCAACAGCGCGAAGGAAATGATAAGAGCTTAATAAACAATCAACTCTCTCTTGTGGTAACACATTAATATCAGCAATGACCTGCAGTGTTTCTTGTAAGCCTTTACATTGTAGCTCTACATTACGACCGCCATGAATAAGTTGAAATGCTTGTGCAACAAACTCAATTTCACGAATGCCCCCCATGCCTAACTTAATATTATCTTTTAATCCTTTACGGCGAACTTCTGCACTGATCATTGCTTTCATCTTTCGTAATGAATCAATAGCACTGAAATCTATATAGCGTCTAAACACAAAAGGTTTGAGCATATTTTTTAGTTCTTCTTTGTCTTCACCATCTTGTCCTAATACGCGAGCTTTCACCATTGCATACCGCTCCCATTCTCGACCTTGGGTTTGATAATAATCTTCTATAGAGTTAAAGGTTGTGACTAATGGGCCTGACTCTCCAAAAGGACGTAAACGCATATCAACCCGATAAACAAAACCATCAACAGTGATCTGATGTAATGCAGCGATTAGACGTTGACCTAATTTAGTGAAAAATGCTGAATTTTCAATAACACGACGACCGCCTTGGGTTGCCCCACGCTCAGGGTAAGAAAAGATAAGATCAATATCAGAAGAGAAGTTAAGCTCTTTACCACCTAATTTCCCCATAGCAAAAACAAACATCGTTTGCTGTTTACCTGATTCTCCGAATGGCGTGCCTTGCTCTTTACATTGCAGTTGATATAGCCAATCCAAACCTTGTAGGATTAATTGATCCGCTAATAATGAAATATGCTCAAAACTCTCTTGTAAAGCACTGAGGTTTAAGAGTTCACGCCATGCAATCACCACCATGTGTTTTCGCCTAAATAAACGCAGAGCCTGGTGTAATTGGGGTTCGGTTTCAGTAGTTGTCAGTACTGTATGTAATTCATCTATTAACTGCTTTTTGCGATCAGCACTGGTTAACAAATTGCCTTTAAATAAAATAGAAATAAGATCAGGCTGTTTTATTAATGAACTAGCAATAAAATCACTTAACGCAAACACATCAAATAATGTTCCCTGTTGTTGCTCAGTCAAGGTCGATAAATCAAAACGTTCACTCAATTGTTGAGTGTATTTTTGTGCGGCAGCTTTTAATAAAGACATACATTACCTATGCTAAAAATTAGACTATTCATTAACTTAACAGGAGTTTTAAATCTGATCAGTAATTTTTAGCACTTAATCATTGAAAAGTGATTTAAAGGCCGCATTATTGTAGTACGAGTCATTGAATAAACACCGATAACTCGCAACCTTAAATATACGCGCTCAGTAAACTTAGATTAAACGGTTACCCTATTGTTAAATTAGGCTAGTACAAATAAAACACACAAACCCATTGACATATAATGCCACGGGGTCTAAATTAACACTCACAAGACATTTAATGTCAAAAAGGTTAAGGAACAAGATGAATATTCATACTATTGCTACACATCTAAATAAGTTAGCAGACGATACCGAAACGGGCTTTAACTTTGACTGCACACCGATTGACGGTGAGATAGATGTACTACAGGTGGAAATTATTGGTCGAGAAGAGATACCGATTTTTGTTTCTATTAGTGATAACCAAATTTTATGTATTGCCTACTTATGGGGCGAAGATGAAATCAAATCAGAACTAAAAGCAAATATGATGGAAGCGATGTTAGAAATGAACATCCCAATGCCATTATCAGCTTTTGCTAAAGTCGAAGACAAATACGTTGTTTTTGGCGCCCTATCAATCAACTCAAGCCTTGAAGATATTGAGCTTGAACTAGTCACTCTAAGCGATAACAGCCTTGAAGTGATCAGTGAAATGGATAGTTACTTAAATTAATTCGGAGTTTACAATGAGCATATTTAAAAAAATTATTACTGCAGTACGTGGTGGTGCAACAGAAGCTGGTGAAGCGATTGTAGATGCCAATTCAACAAGAATTTTCGAACAAGAAATTCGTGATTCAGAAAAACACATTACTATTGCAAAACGTGACTTAACAGAAGTGATGGCGAAGCAAATGCAAGCGGCACGCGAGTTAGCACAATTGCAAGCAAGTATTAAAGAGCACGAAGGCTATGCAATGCAAGCCCTAAACCAGAGCAATGAAGCATTAGCGATTGAAGTTGCTGAAAAAATTGCTGAATTAGAAACAACAGCTGCTGAGCAACAACAAGCAAATGAAAGCTTCTTAAAGAGTGCAGATCGATTAAAAGAACTAATTAAGAAAAGTGAACGTCAATTAACTGAATATAAACGTCAGTTAACCATGGTAAAAACAACTGAAAGCGTTCAAAAAGCAACGTCTGCAATAACAGATAACTTTACTGCAAGTAACTCTAAGTTATTAAATGCAAAAGATTCTCTTGAACGTATTAAGAAAAAACAAGCAATGTTTGATGATAAGCTAAAAGCGGCTGAACAATTAGAATCTGAAACACCAGAGCAAACATTAAAAAACAAATTACAAGAAGCGGGCATTGGTGAGCAACAAAACAGTGCACAATCAGTATTAGACCGTTTAAAAAATAAATAATCTATCTTCACTGTAATGAAAACACGACCAGCGGATGCTCGTCGTGTTTTTTACGTTAATGACTATAATTTTTTGTGTTAATAACTATAAATAGTCGCCTGCAATAATTACGATACAGTCATATTCATTAAAATATGTTATTTTTCTACCTAATAATTCTATGTAGTATTAACTCAAGTAGTTAATACGGTTAGTTTAAGGATCTCTATGCGCTTTTTAAAATCGTTATTTAATAAAAAACCTGCCGTACCTACTCGTGTTTTAAATGAACCTAAGCAATTGTTAAACGGTGACATATTCTGTTTTGGTGATAGTTTTGCGTTACCTGAAGCAATGCGTAAGCAACAATTACAAGTTAATGACATCACAACCATTGAATTCAGTCATGAGCATCACATACAACTTATTAGTCAAGGCGCAAGTGAGAAACTGGTTTATGTCAGTTTCCCTAAAAACCCTAAAAATCTTATTAAATGTAGTTTGTTATTAAGTCGCGCTGAAGTTGAAACCTTGTTTAATTTAGATGATTTTTCAGAGATTTTTGAAGCTCCAGGAAAAGCACGTCTAGCACCATTAACTGAACAGCATAGTTATGGTGATATGTTAGCGACGGAATACATTCAACAAGATTTTGAAACATCAGGCTATATCCATCAAGCAGATTATAGAGATAGCAAGCCACCAGAATTTACCGATCAAGAACATGGACGTGAGTTTCAATACTTCTCATTAGAAGGTAATAAGGGTTTACGTTTAATAGAAATATTTATTTTTGAAAATGGTGATACCGATGTTTATTTATCTAGCTTACGCCCAGCTAGCGACATTGCGGAATTGTGGATAAAAGGAGAGTAATAATGCCCAATGGTGAATTACCTAAAAAATGGCAGCAATCAGCAAAAGTAGTCAAAGCAGTACAAATTGCTTTTGATATGGATAGTAAGCTGCAATATAGCATTCGCCGTAGTGCATTAGACGAAGGCATCAGCCCTTCTGAAAAGATTCGTGACTTATTAGAATTACCAACACATAAGAAACCTAAGCGCCCTCGTTTGACGGTTAGTTTGAGCACTGATGATTATATTCAGCTTGGTCTCCGTTATAATATTGCGGCAGAAAACCAACTTGATATTAAAAAGTGTGTGATTGAAGAACTCACTAAGTTTGCAACTTATAGTGAATACTTTGAAGAAGAATAATATAAAAAACACACTCAAAAATGCCTTGGTTAATATTTACTTATCAGAATAAAAAGCACTGTAAGACAGTGCTTTTTATTCGATTTTAGTGTGTATGACTTTCATAACTTACCACTATGATGCCTTAGTTAGTTGCACAGAATAACCAAGAATTTCTTCCGTCATTTCTGTTACTTCTTGTAATACTACCACTGAGCCTTCAACGGTTTCTTTTACTTGCACTAAATTGCTATTGATTTCATCTGCGACTGTTGCCTGCTCTTTTGAAGCTGAAGCAATTTGGTAGTTAAGGTCTGAAATATGATTGACTTTACCTACAATATCAGACAATTTAATACCTGCTTTAGTTACTTCCGTTACACCAATTTCAGCTTCTTTAACACTACTGTCCATCAAACCTACTGCTTGTTGTGCGCTCTTTTGTAATAGTTCGATCATTGCTTGAATTTCAACAGTGGCATCTTGAGTACGTTTAGCAAGGTTTCTTACTTCATCGGCAACCACTGCAAAACCACGTCCAGCTTCACCAGCTCGAGCAGCTTCTATTGCTGCATTTAATGCTAATAAATTAGTTTGATCGGAAATACTACGAATAGTATCAACGACACTACCAATGCTTTCGACTTTCATTTCTACATTATTTACTGCTGTCGCTGAGTCATCAATATTTCTTGATAGCGCATTAATTGACGAGATAGTTGCATCAACGGCATTACGCCCTTCTTCCGCTACATTTGTAGCTTCCAAAGTAGAAACTGAAGCGCTTTCTGCATTACCTTCTACTTCTTTAACAGCAGCGGTCATTTCGTTCATTGCTGTTGCTAAAGAGCCGATTTGATCAAATTCTTCTGCGATTGATTCATTAATTATTTCCATGCAAGTACTAAACTGCTCTATTACTTCATGAAGCTTAGCCATAGTATTCGCATTCTGTTCAGTTTGATTTTTTGCGTTTGCAGCTTCCTGAACAGCACATAAATACAACTCAGAAAACGCACCTTTTAATTGGTCTGGTTTAGATGTGTGAGGCTCTTCAATATACTGCTTTAAGATTAAAACTTGCTTTTGATGACAATAATGCTGCCAAATAACAGCCAAGCTTAATAAGGCAATTAGAATAAATACTGGGGTTAAGTTAAAAGGCAAAAGTTGATTAAGTAATAATGTAAATACCGCTCCAATAATAAATAAAATAAAACCTTTCCCTAAAGCAGAAGTGTTCACTAATTTTTGTTCTAAACCGTTTAGTTGTATTTTCGCCATAAATTCACTCGCAAGAAAAGGTAAGTAAGATAAGAAGTTACTTAACTTATCGGCACTGTGAAAGAAAACATTAATGATAACGCGCTTAAATATACCTATTTAAGGTTAAATGTAGAGAATTTGTGATCTATTACTCCCTCTACATTTTTTTTGCTTTTAATTAAATGCTTTATTTTGTCCTGCTTTATAAAAATACGAGTTAACTCTCTGAAGCAAGCCAATACATTTCATTAGCTATCGCGCGTTGTTTGGATTGCTCAATAGCACTTAATAATGAAAATTGTTTACGCTTAACCCATTTAAAATATTCCGCCTGTACCACAATATCTTCTTCATCAACTGCTAACTCAGAAATAGCTCCAAGCATAGAAAGCTCTTGGATGCCTTGGTAAATATCTAACCATGGATAACAATACTCAGCACTTTGTTCCGCATCAAATAAGTTGCCAAGACTAAACCCTGTCATTAAGTTTGCCGTTAATAACCCTTGATGCTGTAATAAATTATCCGTTGTTAATAATGGTTCAGAAGATAGGGCTGTTTTTAATTTAGACCAACCCTCAGTTAATACCATATCTGAAAATGTCAGTAGCGATATTGAGTCCGCTTCAGTATCCGCTGTTTTTTCTAGTGCAATTAACCATTGCGTTAAACCTAAAACAAAATGGCAATAGCGTGAACTGTGCAATATATTAAAAATGTCTTCTTCACTTGGAAGCGCTTGGTCAGCTAGACGTAAATCTTTTTTTAATTGTTTTAATCGAGGTAATTTACGAATGTAATAGGCTTTATTTTCTAATAATTTTCTAAAAACTAAACGCTCATCAATCCATGAAAAGCTTCTCGCTAGCCATTGTAGGTCTTCAACCCATGCACAACCTAAGAATGAAGTACCTGCTTCTCTAAAAAGATGAATATTTTGATGTAAAAACATAATACTTTTCTGTAGTTCAACTAAAGCATCAAAATCACCACTTTCAAGATAACAATGTTCATGATATTGAAGATGTTTTAAACCATGTTGAAAATTAACAGAAAGTGCTTCACGCAAAACCATTTCAGGGTTCAAAGCCGAAAAATCAATCCGTTTAACTAAGAAATTAGCACCTTCTGTGAGCATATAACCTCGCTGTGCTTTGCTCACATTACCTAAACGAACTTGTGGTAAAGAAGCAATATCTTGCGCTAAAATAAATAATTGAGCCTCATCTCCTTTCACTAATTCTAATTCTATTTCGCAAATTTCAGTCTCACCTTGATTGGCTATAATTTTTCCGCAATCATAAGCAACTTCAATTAACGTTCCCTCTTGCATTTCTAATAACCAATGTAAGCGTCTGAAATCTGTACTAAATAATGGTGCTATTTGTTCCTGTAATTCACTTAAATTACAATCCTTAGGCCAAATTTTATTATTAAATCGTGTTAGCTCAGGTTCTAAACCTTCAATCGGTTCATTATATTCTGGACGCTGATGTAAGCCACCAATAACACGACCAGATGTTTTAATCGTTTGAGTATATTGATCATCAATACGACGAACTCTTAATCCCATATCCATCATTCTTAGAGAACGTGATGGTGTTTCAAAATAGACGTTGTACATCATTTGATCTTTATGAGAAATAACTGTGTGCTGGCTTATTTTATTCAGCAATTCATCGGCGAAGTGTGCGTTAAAAAAAAACTTAATTTCTATCTCTGTTTCCATAATATATACCGCAAATTACCCTTTATTTAATAGCCTAGATCAGTTTTAATCGTAAAATTTTCTCAATTATACTAAATTGATGTTCTATTGTGTGCAAAAGAAAGTTAACATGCGCCGCATATTAGATGTTCAATTGAACTAGAATGTGGTTACCAAACCATCAAAACCTAAGGTGAATCATGCCAGTTAATTCGATATTTGGAGTGTTTGCAAAATCTCCAATCAAACCGATCCAATTACACATGGACAAAGTTGCAGTATGTAGTGAATTGTTATTACCTTTCTTTGAAGCCAGTTCAAAAAATGACTGGGTCGAAGCAGAGAAAGTTCGTAAACAAATCTCTCAATATGAAAAACAAGCAGATGAACTTAAACGTGAATTGCGTTTAACGCTTCCAAAAGGTTTGTTTATGCCGATTGACCGAGCTGACTTATTAGAGCTTGTTAATCGCCAAGATAAAATTGCTAATACTGCAAAAGACATAGCTGGACGTATTTTTGGTCGTCAGCTGCAAATACCGAGTGAAATTTTTGTTGATTTCATGGCATACGTGCAACGTAGTTTAGATGCTATTCAACAAGCAAAAAATGCAATTAATGAGCTAGATGAATTACTAGAAACAGGCTTTAAAGGCCGTGAAGTAGACATTGTAACCAAAATGATTGAAGTGCTTGAAACGATTGAAGATGATACAGATTCATTACAAATCAAACTTCGTCGCAATTTATTAGCCATTGAAGATAATTACAAACCTGTAGATGTAATGTTTTTGTATAAAATTCTAGAGTGGGTAGGCAGTCTTGCAGATCATTCAGAATTAATCGGCACCCAGTTAGAACTTATTCTAGCTAGATCGTAGCTCTAAGGACTTAAAGATGGATATTTTAAATACATACGGCAGCATGTTAGTTATGTTTGCTGGCGCAGTAGGCTTTTTAATGGCTTGGGGTATTGGTGCAAACGATGTTGCCAATGCAATGGGGACCTCTGTTGGTTCAAAAGCACTAACGATCAAACAAGCTATTATCATCGCAATGATTTTTGAGTTTGCAGGTGCTTATTTAGCGGGTGGCGAAGTAACGTCAACAATACGTAAAGGCATTATTGATGCTTCCTATTTTGTCGATCAACCTGAGTTGCTTGTTTATGGTATGACGGCCGCATTATTAGCGGCTGGTTTATGGCTAATTATCGCTTCTTACTTTGGTTGGCCTGTTTCTACAACACACTCGATTGTAGGTGCCATTGTTGGCTTCTCAGCGGTAGGTGTTGGTGTTGACAGTGTTACATGGAGTAAAGTTGGAGGCATTATCGGCAGTTGGATAGTGACACCACTTATTTCCGGTATTATTGCTTACTTTATTTTCATGAGTTCGCAAAAGCTGATTTTTAATACCAAA
The DNA here is from genome assembly GCF_009828855.1 of Psychromonas sp. L1A2. NCBI lineage: Bacteria > Pseudomonadati > Pseudomonadota > Gammaproteobacteria > Alteromonadales > Psychromonadaceae > Psychromonas > Psychromonas sp. L1A2. The sequence continues at coordinate 1,451,692 of NZ_WUAG01000002.1, forward strand.
GATCCCATTACTAATGCAAAACGCTATGTGCCTTTTTACATGTTTTTGGCCGGTTTCATATTGTCTTTAGTGACGATTACTAAAGGTCTTAAACACGTTGGATTACATTTTAGTACCATAGAAGCTATCATATTAGCGACTATAGTCGGTACTTCAATCGCGGTTATTGGCAAAGTATTTGTTAATCGAGTGAAAATTGATCCTAAAGCAGACAAACAAATGCATTTTGCTAATGTAGAAAAAATATTTGCTGTTTTAATGATTGTAACCGCTTGTGCTATGGCATTTGCACACGGTTCAAATGATGTTGCTAATGCAATCGGTCCATTAGCGGCGGTAGTAAGTATTGTTGAGCATAATGGACAAATTACAGCTAAAGCTGAACTAGCTTGGTGGATTTTGCCATTAGGTGGTATTGGTATCGTATTAGGTTTAGCGATATTCGGTAAACGTGTAATGGCAACTATTGGCCATGGCATTACCCATCTAACACCTAGCCGTGGTTTTGCAGCTGAATTAGCAGCCGCTTCTACGGTTGTAATTGCCTCTGGTACTGGATTACCTATTTCAACAACACAGACATTAGTTGGTGCGGTATTAGGGGTTGGTATGGCAAGAGGAATTGCAGCCTTGAACCTAGGTGTGGTGCGTAACATCGTCATTTCATGGGTCGTTACATTACCTATCGGTGCTGGTTTATCGATTATCTTCTTCTACATGTTAAAAAGTGTTTTTTCTTAAAAATTAATACTTCAAATCGAAAAAAGAGAGCTTAGGCTCTCTTTTTTGCTTTTACTGAGCATCAATAACTTTTAGAATGATTGCTCAATTTATTTGCTAAAAGGTCTTTCTTTTGAAATCAATCAAATTACTTTTACTGTGCTTCTTATTCCCATTCAGTAGCTTTGCTGCGACACAATACGTAAGTGACGAATTATCTATCTACATGCACTCAGGCCCAAGCCTACAATATCGTATTATCGGTACTATCGAAGTAGGTACATCGGTTGATACTTTAAAATACAATGAGAAAACAAAGTTTATGCAAGTCAAAACCCCAACGGGTAGAATCGGTTGGGTAAAATCATCTGAGATTCAAAAACAACCACCAGCAAAATCATTGCTACCTGAGATACAAAAACAATTTCAAACAAGCCAAGACAAGCTCAACACTATCAATAGTGATAATGCAAAAGCAAACGCTGATAAAGAACAAGCTATTATTGATAAAGATAGCCTAATAGCACAACTTGACAGTGAAAAAAGAGCGTTACGCGATACCATTGCAGATTTAAAAGAACGTAATATGGAATTAGATTTATTACAATCGACTAAAGATGAACGCATTAAAATGGAATGGTTAATGTACGGTGGTAGTGTTTTATTCTTTGGTATGTTGGTAGGCTTAATTCTACCGTTTTTACCACGTCGTAAAAAGCGTACTGACAACTGGTAAAGAACAAAAAATAAAGCAATACAATAATTTAAAATATAAGTTACTTAACATGTAAATAACTTATAAATAAAAACGCACATTAGTGCGTTTTTTTATGGCTTCATTTTAAACTTTAGTTGTATCATTTAATGTATATAGTTTAGCTTCCTAGCTTAATAAATACTTTAAAAAATCATCTAAAATAAAAAAATTAACCTTTCCAATCCTGTAGTGACTCCAACGTAAAGCTTTGTTTACCAAGACGGAATATACTCTGATGAGGTAATATATCGACTAATTCTATTTCGCCAAGAGACTCACCAACACGTAAATCAACTCCATTAATACGTATCCAACGATCTTTAGCTTCAGTAGAATAGACATGTGAATCATAGCGCATCACAGGTACTCTATATTGAAAGCGAGCAGGCATTGATGCAATATCAGAGGTTAATAATTCTTCATTTTTATCGACATACTCAGTAAAAGTCGCATTGCTCTCTTCTTCCACCGCTAATGCAAAACGTTGTTGTAAATCATCAGGCACATCATCAAGAGAGATATGATGAGTATTTTGCTTACTAGAAATGGTTCTTTTTGGAACAGAGCCATCAATAATTAATTGATCTGATTCAGCATTTTTGGCTACTGAGTTTTTCGCCGTATTAACATTAGCTTTTACCGCAGGTGTCCACTTCATTTCAGTCTTTTGCGATACAATCGGCAAAGGCTCAGTGTTAAAATCAATCTCACTCACTAAGCTATCGTAACGTGGGTTTTGTTTTTCAGGTATTGCATGTATTAGCTCTGCCACAGAAGGAATATATGGTATTGGTTTAACTGCTTCAACCGTCGGTTTAAATAACAAAAACACCACTATAGTTAGTAATATAACAATCACTAACAACGCAGCTACCATCATTGACTTCCAAATAGTATCTGTTGATTTATCAACAACAACAGGTTGATTTTGTTCTTTATTTTTTTCTAATGCTTTTAATATGGTGGACATAATGCCTCTACAATAATGAAGGTATTGTTGTATCTAACTGCTGCACTAAAGGCATTAATGTTTGTCGACCAACAATGCCATCCGCAACTAAATTATTATTATTTTGGAACTCAATCACTGTATTTTTCAATTTCCAATCAAAGCGACTTTTAGGGTTTTCAGATACCCCATACACTCGATTTAATTGTTTAGATAACCATAATACTCTATCGCCTTTTTCACCAAATTTTAATGGTTTAGTAATATCAAAAGGAACTTGCCATAATAGCGTTAATTCGCCAGTCCAATACTCGGTTAACCATGAACGATTTACTTCTATCTTTTGTTTACCAATCAATAGTTCATATTCTTTATTTACTTTATAAAGTACCGCATAAACAGAATCCTCATCACTCACGAGTTCGATAACAGCAGGGTAATTGAGTTGCTCTAACTTTTGTAAGGACGTGTTCTCTGAATAACATTGTAATGAGGCTGTATCGCCTTCTGCACAGCTTGCCTGATCTAAACTAACCTCATAACCCCATATGGCATAAAGTGTTTTTAGGGCATTTGAAAACTCGCCATTACTTAAATCTAACTCGGGATAATTATCAAACCAAGATAAGTTATTAAAAGAAGTACTAACCGCTCTAGACTGTACAGGCACAGTATGAGATAAATTAAACTCACTTATTGTTTCAATTGATTCTCTTGGTTGATTAAAATTATGAAATATTTTAGGAGCTTGTATAGCTGTAAACGCGGTTAAAATAACGAGTAGTAAAATTCGCCATCCTTGCTTAAACGATCTACCTTCATTTTTATCATTAAGACTTAAATCAATTTCTTTTACAGCTAAATCAATCATTTTAGCCGTCACTTTAGGTGAATTTTGACTATATGCACAAAGCATACTGCGGTCACAAATTAAATTAATTAATCTTGGTACACCACGACTATACTTAAATATGCGTTTAAGTAATTTTGTTTCAAAAATAGGGGTAGTTGCACCTGCAACATTGAGTCTATGCTGAATATAAAATTCACTTTCTTGTAAAGTCAGTGGCAATAGATGGTAACGAGCGGTAATACGTTGAGCTAATTGACGTAATTGGTTTTCTTTGAGTTTTTGTTGTAACTCTGTTTGTCCAATTAAAATAACTTGTAATGGTTTTTTGTTGTTTGATTCTATATTAGTTAATAGCCTTAATTGCTCAAGAACAGCGAAGCTAAGATGTTGAGCTTCATCGATCAAAACGATCGCATTACGTCCATTTTCAAAATTGCCAATCATCCAACTACTGATTGCGTCAAATAAGGTTTTTAAGCTTGCTCTATCAACATCATAATCAATTTTTAATTGGTCACAAATAGTCGCTAACAATTCTACTTCTGTTTGAGCAGGATTTAGTATGTAGGCAATATCCGTATCATCAGAGATATCTTTTAAGAGTGCACGGCATACAGTGGTTTTACCTGTTCCCACTTCACCGGTTAATAAAACAAAACCACCGTTACCTATCAAGCCATACATTAAATGCGCTAATGCTTCTTTATGGCGATCACTTAAAAATAAGAAATCAGGATCTGGAGAGATCGAAAATGGCTGTTCTTTCAAAGAAAAAAATTCTTGGTACATTATAAACCTTAGACAAAATGTTGAGCCGTATTAATAACAATGGAAATAAATAACCGATAAATATTACTAACCATCATATTAGATCACATACTGATGACAATTATCATTAATGAAATAAACAAGCTTCTGCATATTTAGCTAGTTTCGGTATAATAACTAAATTATTCATTAAGGGGGGAAACAATGCGTGTATTTTTAGTCGGCGGCGCAGTTAGAGATCAACTATTAGGCCTAGAAGTCAAAGACCATGATTTTGTTGTCATTAATAGCACCCCAGAAGCAATGTTAGAAAAAGGTTTTACCCAAGTTGGTAAAGACTTTCCTGTCTTTCTTCACCCCAATACTGGTGAAGAGTATGCATTAGCCAGAACTGAACGTAAACAAGGTATCGGATATACTGGGTTTAGTTGTTACGCAGGGCAAGATGTCAGTTTAGAAGATGATTTAGCAAGGCGTGACCTCACTATTAATGCTATTGCCCAATCTGAAGACAAGCAGTTATTCGATCCTTATTTCGGACAACAAGATTTAGAAAAGAAAATATTGCGCCACATTAGTCCAGCATTCAGCGAAGACCCTCTAAGAGTATTAAGAGTTGCCCGTTTTGCGGCTCGATTCGCCAACCTTGGTTTTCATATCGCACCAGAAACACTCACTCTAATGAAAGAGATTTCGGCCAGTGGAGAATTACAAAGTTTAACCCCAGAACGTGTTTGGGTTGAAACTGAAAAAGCTTTACAAACAGATAGCCCGCAAGTTTATTTTCAAATACTGCGTGACTGTGGTGCATTAGCCGCTTTATTTCCTGAAATTGATAACTTATATGGCGTGCCTGCTCCGAAACGCTGGCATCCAGAAATTGATACTGGTATCCATACTTTAATGGTTGTAGAGCAAGCTTGTTTATTGTCAGACTCAGTTGCTTTTCGTTTCGCCTGCTTAGTGCATGATTTAGGAAAAGCTTTGACGCCAGAAAGTGAATGGCCGAGTCATAAAGGACATGGGTTTAAAGGTTTATCAGTGATTAAAAAATTCTGTAAGCGCCTTAAAGTGCCTAATGAGTACCGAGATCTCGCATTATTAGTGAGTGAGCACCACACTAATATTCACAGTGCTTTTGAGTTAAGAGCGAGCACGATGGTCGGTATCATGGATAAATGTGATGCATGGCGTAAACCACACCGCTTTCAACAAATGTTGCAATGCTGTGTAGCAGACTCTAAGGGACGAACTGGCTTTGAGTTGTTACCTTACCCAACGGCAGATTATATGTGGCAAGGATTTCAAGCTGCTTTAAAAGTAGATATACAAGCCATCATAGCGCAAGGTTTTCAAGGGGCTGACATCAGAAGTAAATTAAATGAACAACGTATTCAGTTAGTACAAATATTTAAAGACGTTCATAAACGCACGACTTAATTATAATTAATAAGCGTATTAGATAACGACTCATACTTGTTTCTATTATGAATATGAAGTTATTTATTTTTACTGTACTTATATTACTTAGCAGTGTCTGATAATAGAAATATACAAGGTGGCTATTGAAGCCACTTTGTCTATTTCAAATCCACTTAATTCCCGTTTTAACAAGCCAACTTAACTTGCTAAAACATAAAACAAAGCCGCCCCCAATAACAATCGATAAATAACAAACGGTAGCATACCGACTTTATTTAATAAGATTAAAAATACATGAATACATAAAATTGCACTGATAAATGAAACACCTGCACCTAAAAATAAAGATGGCCAATCAACATATTCATCTGATAAAACAAACTTTAATAAGTCATATCCCGATGCCATCGCAATAATTGGAATTGACATTAAAAAAGAAAAACGAGCAGCAGCATTACGCGTTAAACCAAGCATTAAGCCGGCAGTGATAGTGATTCCAGAGCGAGAGGTTCCAGGTATTAAAGCGAGTGCCTGTGCAAAACCTAAAATAATGGCACCTTTTAATCCTGTCTGATATTCAGTTTTTACTTGTGTTGCTTTTGCATCTGCCCACCAAAGTAACAAGCCAAACACAACAGTGGTTATTGCAATGACATAACCACTACGTAAATACACTTCAATATAATCTTTACCTAAAAAACCAATCGCTGCAGCAGGTATCGTTGACCATATAATCCACCATGCTAATTTACTATCTTGGCTGTGTTTTTTATTTTTTACTGAATCAACCCAGGCAACCGACATGTTACTGACTTCACGATAAAAATAGATCAGCACAGCCGATAAGGTGCCAATATTCAACATTAAATCAAAGGCTAACCCCTGATCTTGCCAGCCTAATAATACTGACGGCAAAATTAAATGTGCTGAACTGGAAATGGGCAAAAACTCAGTTAACCCTTGAATCAAGGCTAATACTACAACTTCTAAAATACTCATTTTTATCTCATCTGCTTATGTGTCATTGCTTTATTAATTAAAAATAGGCAATGCTACTTTCCATAGTTTTTGTTTGCCCGCTGGGTATTTCGACCATAAATTCTGGTAACTGACACCTAAAATGGGATGTATTAATGTTGGCGCTAATTCAGCTAAGGGTTGAAGTACAAAAGCATTTTTGATGATTTCTGCACGCGGAAGATCTAACGTATACTCTATCTCTTGATCGTATAATAATAAATCTAAATCCAACGTTCTTGGGGCAAATTTAATGGCTTTTTCAGGCCTTCCTAGCTGCACTTCTATCTTCTTTAATTTTTGTATAACCAGTGAGATTGATAACTCGCTATTTAGTTCCACTACTAAATTATAAAAAAGTCCTCCTTTAAACCCCACAGACTCACTTTCAAAAATACTGGATAACTTGAGCTCTCCGAAGGTATCTTTTAATAACAGTATCCCTTCTCGAATATTGTCCTGTCGATTGATACTAGAGCCGACACCAACAAAAATATGAGCCACTATTTTATTCCACGTTCAATTTGTACACCTAGGCTTTGCGCTTTAGCTAATGCACCAGGTTTATGCAGTGTTAGTTTTATCCATGTCACCGAAAATTCCTGCATGATCAATGCAGCAACACGTTCCGCCATGGTTTCAATTAGTTCAAATTGATTCTGCTGTGCAAACTGGTTTACGCGTTCAGAAACACTGAAATAATTCAAAGCAAGGTTAATATCATCACTATCGGCAGCTGGTTTATTATCAAATGCCATTTCTAGGTCAAAATACAATTTTTGTTGTATTCCTTTTTCCCAACCATAAACACCAATTGTACTAATTACTTCTAACTGTTTAATAAAAACAATATCCATTTTTAAATCCCATAGCGATGTCCATTTTGATACAACGGCGCTTTTTTTTGTGTCTATTAGCGAGTAAACTCGAGTGTTAAACTGAATATTATAATAAGTTAATAAAATATTTATCTATATATCTATTATAATTGCACCGCATTTTACCTTAATAGGATGAAATAAGTACCATGATTATACTGGCAACATTTATTTTTAGTATATCGGCTTACTTTTTAGGAGCCTTAAATGGCGCCATTTTATTATGTAAATTTAAAGGCTGGCCAGACCCAAGATTACATGGCTCAAAAAACCCAGGTGCTACCAATATATTACGAATGCATCACGCTCAAGCAGCCAGTTTAGTACTTCTCTTTGACTTATTAAAAGGGACTTTACCTGTTTATTTAGCTTATTTTGCAGGTATTCCACCGATTGCTATTGGTATTATTGGTATCGCAACTTGCTTAGGCCATATCTTCCCTCCTTATTTTGACTTCAAAGGCGGAAAAGCGGTCGCAACAGGATTAGGGACGTTGTTACCTTTAGGAATGGATATGACAGGGTTAGTTGTTATTACCTGGTTATTAACCGTTGCGATCAGTGGTTATGCTTCATTGGCTGCAATTATTACTGCTATTGCCGCACCGGTTTTTGTACACTACATAAAGCCTGAGTTCACTTTGCCTGTTTTGATGCTCTCATGTTTAATCATTCTGAGGCATATTAGTAATATTCGTCGTTTATTAACCGGTAAAGAAAAGAAAATAGTGAACTGGAAACAATAATATCCATAAAGAGATTGGTAGTTAAAGGCAATCTCGTTATAATTGAAAAAATCACAACAAATACACAATAATTACCAGGATTGGTAAAAATATTGGCTTTTTATTAACACTTACAGGAGTTCATGTGACCCTTATTAAACGTCTCAGCCTATTTATCACTCTTTCAATGAGCTTGTTCAGCGTATCGAGCTTTGCACAAGATTTCTCTGATGAAGCGATTGCAAGTCGTATCGCTCCTATCAGTGATGTATATATAAATGGTGAAATAGTCACTGCTAATACCACTAGTGCATCAGATGAGCCTGCAGAACCGCGTTCTGGTGAGCAAGTTTACGGTACATTTTGTATCGCTTGTCATGGTACAGGTGCCGCTGGTGCTCCAATCAAAGGAGATGCTGCAGCGTGGGGGCCTCGTATAGCACAAGGTGAAGAAACGTTAATTAAACATGCTCTTTCAGGCTTTAATGCAATGCCTGCAAAAGGAACTTGTAGCAACTGTAGCGACGACGAAATTATTGCAACAGTTAAGTTTTTGATCCAAGGTTTATAATAAGCGTTAAAATCTTTATTATTAAGCTTGTGTATGAGTAAAAATTAAAAAAGACAAATTTAGATTTGTCTTTTTTTGTATCTATTTTCGATAAGAGGACAAGTATTATGCGTTTATTACACACAATGTTACGTGTGACTGATTTACAAAAGTCATTAGATTTTTACCAAAATGTACTGGATATGAAATTATTACGCCAGTCAGAAAATGCTGAGTATAAGTATACACTTGCTTTTTTAGGTTACGGTGATGAGCTTGACACAACAGTTATCGAATTAACTTATAACTGGGGTACAGACGCTTACGAATTAGGTAATGCTTATGGTCATATTGCCATTGAAACTGATGATATTTACCAAACTTGCGAAAAAATAAAAAGTTTGGGTGGCGTTATCACGCGTGAACCAGGACCAGTAAAAGGCGGTACCACTGTGATTGCATTTGTAAAAGATCCGGATGGTTACATGATTGAATTAATTAATAAAAAAGATGCAGGTAAAGGTTTAGGCGAAAGCTAATTATTAGACTCATTACTTAGCGTGATGAGTCAGTATCGAATAGAAAATGGCATATTAAGATTAAATAAAAAAGGCTGATTCGATATCAGCCTTTTTTGTGTCCATTTATTACGCTTTAGCATTGATTTAATAAATGTATTTATTTAGGTAAAAAGCCAACGCGATCATACACTTTAGCCAGTGTTTCAGCCGCTCGTTCACGTGCTTTCTCTGCGCCAACTCTTGCAATCGACTGCAATGCATCTTCATCAGCACGCAATGCTTTGAAACGCTCTTGAATTGGCGCTAATAAAGTTACAACTGCTTCTGCCGTGTCTGATTTTAAATGCCCATACATTTTATCTTCGTATTCAGGGATCAAGCTTTCAATTGATTTACCTGTTGAACATGAAAGTAAGGTTAATAAGTTAGAAACACCTGGTTTTTCAGCAGTATCAAAATAGATACGCGCTTGCTCGTCAGTATCTGTCATCGCACTTTTAATTTTCTTGGCTATTTTCTTTGGGTCTTCCAATAATGCAATAAAGTTCTTTTCATTATCGTCAGATTTAGACATCTTTTTAGTGGGTTCTTGCAAGCTCATAATACGAGCACCATGCTCTGGAATAGCAGGCTCAGGAACGACAAAAGTATTGCCATAAGCGTTATTAAAACGAGTGGCGATATCACGTGCTAATTCAAGATGCTGTTTTTGGTCACTTCCAACAGGCACACTACTAGGGCCATATAACAAAATATCTGCAGCCATCAATACAGGGTAGCTATACAAACCCGCGTTAATGTTAGTCACATTTTTTTGCGATTTATCTTTAAACTGCGTCATACGGTTTAACTCACCCATTTGCGTATGACAGTTTAAAATCCAAGATAATTCTGCATGCTCTGGTACTTGAGATTGAATAAACATAGTACTTTTTTGTGGATCAATGCCAACAGCTTGATACATTGCTAAACCATCATAAATCGCGCTACGCAACGCTTTTGGGTCTTGACGAACTGTAATTGCATGTAAATCGACAAGACAGAATAAACAGTCATGTGTCTCTTGCATTACAACCCATTGACGCAATGCGCCCATGTAGTTACCGATAGTTAAGCCGCCTGATGGCTGACATCCGCTTAATACAACTGGTTTAGTCATTGTTTATTTCCTTCATTGCTTTTAAAGCAATGTTAATAATTCATCAAAATGATTAATAAGATAATCTGGTTTCATATCCGCAATTGGCTCGCCGAAGTTATATCCGTAAGTTAATGCAATAGTTTTTACTGATGCATTTTGGCCAGCTAATATGTCGTTGCGAGAGTCCCCTACCATTACGGTTTCAGACTTGTTGACGTTAAAATGTTCACAGGCATGGTTAACTTGCATTGGATCAGGCTTGTTTTTAGCTAATGTATCTCCACCAATTAACAAATCAAAACAACGATTTATTCCAAAATAGCGTAATAGTTCAGGTAAAAATTTCTCTGCTTTATTGGTAATTAAAGCAATTTTATAACCTTTGTCTTGTAGCGAAAATAAAGTACTTTTTACAGCAGGGTATAAACCAGATTCAGTATTTAAAAATTGTCGATAATAACCTTCAAAGATCGCAACGGCTTCAATTAATTCAACATCAGATATAGTTTTATCTTGAACATGCAATAAACAACGTTCCACCATTTTGGTGATGCCGTCGCCTACCCATGTTTTAACAATTAGGCCATTTACATTTGGTAATGATAAATCCTCTAACATTGAGTTCAATGCTAAACGTAAATCCGGTACGCTATTAACTAACGTACCATCAAGATCAAAACAAATTAATTTAATATCAGTAATTTGGGGCATATTAACTCATCTCTATTTTACTTGAGCTAGCTGTTCACGCATGTCGTCAATAACCGCTTTGTAATCAGGCTGATTAAAGATAGCTGAACCAGCAACAAACATATCTGCACCTGCCTCTGCAATTTCTTTGATATTATCCGTTTTAACACCACCATCGACTTGTAGACGAATATCTCGACCACTATCATCAATTAATTTACGTACTTGACGTAGTTTTTCAAGTGTATGGGGAATGAATGATTGGCCACCCAAAACCTGGGTTCACTGACATTAATAAAACCACATCGAGTCTATCCATAACGTGCGTTAATTCTTCTAATGAAGAGGCTGGGTTTAAAACTAACCCAGCTTTACAGCCATGATCTCTAATTAATTGTAATGAACGATCGACATGCTTTGACGCATCAGGATGGAAAGTAATAATTGATGCACCTGCATTAGCAAACTCAACAATCATTGTATCAACAGGTTCTACCATAAGATGTACATCGATTGGTGCTGTGATACCAAAGTCACGTAGCGCTTTACAAACCATTGGACCGATCGTTAAGTTAGGAACGTAATGGTTATCCATTACATCAAAATGCACTACATCGGCACCATCGTCTAATACTTTTTGAACATCTTCGCCTAAACGAGCAAAGTCTGCAGAAAGGATAGAAGGTGCAATTAAATAATCAGTCATGGTGGTTTGTCCCTAGATAGAAATAAGCTAAATAATGAGTGCATTATTCTACCTAAGCGGCGCCTAACACACTAATTTTTATTTCTGATGTTTGCTCTAGATTTATTTTTTAGCGGGGAAAAATGCAAATAATTCAGCAACTGGTTTACGATCTGTTGATTTACTGCTAATCGTACGTGAGACAAAAATCTTATCGCAATCAGCATCACGATATAATTCCTGCGTTAACGTTGTATCATGATTACTTAACAAGACTGCAGCTTTACTTTCACGCGCTAGTTTTGCTAATTGAGCTTGATCATCCAAGCTGAACCCTTGGGTTGCGTAACTCGTAAAAGAAGCACTTTTACTTAATGGAACGTAAGGAGGATCACAATAAAGCACATCTGTATCGCGTAGATACAAAAATAGCTTTTGATAAGGCTTACAGGTAAAAGTGGCTTTTTTAGCTTTTTCAGAAAAATATAATAATTCATTTTCTGGAAAATACGGCTGTTTATAGCGACCAAAAGGGACATTAAAACCGCCACTTTTATTATAACGGCACAAGCCATTATAACCATGACGATTCATATATAAGAATAACAATGAACGTAAGTAGACATCTTCGCTTTTATTAAATTTTTCTCGTAACTGATAATAAACATCTTCTTTATTATATTCAGGTTGGAAATAAACCTTCGCATCACGAATAAACTGTTTAGGTTTACGTTTAATAATTTTATACATTTCAATTAGATCAGGGTTGATATCATTGAGTATGTATTCATCAAAATCACTATTTAAAAATACCGATCCTGCGCCAACAAAAGGCTCTATTAAACGTTTTGCTTCAGGTAAACGAGCATTAATTTGCTCAGTTAAGGTGTATTTACCACCAGCCCACTTCAAAAAGGCTCTATTTTTTTTATTCATTATTTAACCGCAAATCATTATGTACCGCTTGCCATGTTTTTATCCAAGTTGGCATACCTTTAAATGCATCAGGGAAACTTTTAATTGCCAAACTTGCAGACTCTACTGAAGAATACTCACCATAAACCACTACAAACCAAGGTTTATTATTTCGAATCGTTTTATAAGAAAAAACATCCCCTCTATCTGAACTATATTTCTGTTGAAAAGCGACTAAATAGGCGCGAGATGCCATACCTGATATTTGTATCGTGAATTTTTTTGGACTTTTCGATAATAAAATATAAGTAGGAGTTAATAAGCTATCTTCTTTTTGCTTAGAAGTTATAGGCTGTTTCTCCTTTACACTAGTCGAAGAAACACTGACTGGTAGCTGCTCTACAACACTTTTATTTTCTGCTGATGGTTCAATATCACCATCAACTAGCGGTGTAGTATCTTGTTTTTTATTAATTAGAACATCTTCGTTAACTATCTCATCATTAATAACAGGAGGAAGCTGTAATAATAACGGTACTTCATGCTCATCAATATTTTTATTCGCAGGCATCTTCTGAACGTCACTACTTACCGTTTCGCTCAATACTGTTAACTCAATTAACTGATTATCTGATATGACAACACGTTGTTCAGTTCTATCTGATAAACCTACCATTGCTTTATTATCTGTAACCCCAAGCTCTAAAGTAGACCATGAACTAGCAAGTGACTCTTGTTTTGTCGTCTCAGTAGAAGTTAACTCAGTAATTTCATCTGTAACACGTAACGCATCATTCGATTCACTTTTTTGTGGTGAGTTTGATACAAACTTAGGGTAAAGATAAGCAGCCAATATACTGACAATAATGACTAACATAAGCATTAATAATACTGCAGGTAACTTTGTTTTAATCCAAGAAGGTGCGATGGTTTCAAGTAAACCTTGGCTTAAATCTTCTGCTAATTTAATTATTTTTTGAGGGTTGCCATTGCACAAACTTAACTGACGATTTAAAGCATCTTGATGTTGTAATTTAGCCTGATAGCCTACTTGTTGAAAGTTATGAAGCATTAATTCCTTCGCTTCTTGAGCACTCAATGCCGGTAATGTTAACTCAAGATGATTCAATGTAGATTGAAGTCGACTGACCAAGTGGGTACCAATATAATTTAAATAAGTTCGGGTTGTTTTTTCATCCGTTAACAACAAGACATTAAATGTATTATCTTGTGCAAGATTAGGCGCAGAAAATAACTCACATAGTTCAATAATGAAATCATCGGGTAAGTATTGTGCGTTATCAATAATGATTAATTTATTCTGCACTCTTTTTTCTGATTGTTGTAATCGAGAAATTGTATCTAATAGTTTATCTTCAGCATTAAATAATGCCTTAGCGTACAACTGAGCAATAATTTTTTGACGTAATGCATTATCTGTCAGCTCATTACCTAATGAGATATACACTTGCTGTAAATCACTCGGTAAAATATTTGAGAGATTTTCAGTAAGTGTACTTTTACCTGAGCCAGCCTCTCCAGAAACAAAAATAAGTGAAGAAGATAAATAAATATGATGTTGCAGCCGTTCTATTAACTGCAACTGAGAGGGGAGTGAAATTAATGTTCTCTCGACCATAATCGATTAAGATTCTATGACGTCACGGAGTACTTTCTCACTGACATTATCAAATAATGCACTTGTACCTACAGAGGTCGGTAAAACTAAACGTAGTTGACCATTAAGTACTTTTTTATCTAACTGCATATGTTCCGCAAAATGTTTGTATTGCATATCTGCAGGCGCTGTTAACGGTAGGTCAAAGGCTTCAATTAAATCAATGATTTGTTCCACATCACTATGATCGACTAACCCCAATATATAAGAGGTTTCAGCAGCTAATACCATACCAACAGCAACCGCTTCACCATGTAGCCAATTACCATAACCTTGCTCAGCTTCAATAGCATGGCCAAAAGTATGCCCAAGATTCAATAGTGCTCGAATCCCATGCTCTTTTTCATCTAGTGCCACCACTTCAGCTTTAATAGCACAACAACGTTTAAGCATATAAACGATAGCCGTTGGGTCAAGTGATTTGATTGCTTCTATATTTGATTCTAACCAACTGAAAAAGTCTTTATCATAAATAATACCGTACTTAATCACTTCTGCCATACCAGCAGCAAATTCACGTGCAGGCAGTGTTTTTAAACACTCAATATCAATGATAACCGCTTGTGGTTGATAAAAAGCACCTATCATATTTTTACCAAGTGGATGATTTACGGCCGTTTTTCCACCAACCGACGAATCAACTTGTGATAATAAAGTGGTTGGTATCTGTACAAATGCGATGCCCCTTTGATAACAAGCAGCAGCAAAACCAGCCATATCACCGATAACACCACCCCCCAATGCAACAATGGTTGAATCGCGAGCATGTTTTTTTGCTAATAATTCGCTCAATATTACTTCGAATGTACTTAACGTTTTATGTTGCTCGCCATCAGGTAAAATAACTTCATCTATTTGATAATCTTTTAATGTGTTTTTACAAGCCTCTAAATATAGAGGTGCAACGACATCATTAGTAACGATCATCACTTTTTTGCCTTTGATTGCACTGCTAAAAAGTGCGGTATCAGACAATAAGTTTGATCCAATAGAGATTGGGTAACTACGATCACCTAGATCAACGAGTAACTTTTCCATTAAAAATCCAATAAAGCAATAATTTGACTCGCAACAACTTTTGCACTTTGCTCGTCAGTTTCAATAGTATAATCCGCAGCTTCTTCATAAAGCGCGTTGCGTTTTTCTGCCAATGTTTCCAATACCGACTGTGGATCATCAGTTTGAAGAAGCGGTCTACGCTTATCTTTTAGTGTTCTTGCAAGCTGTTTTTGAACGCTTGTTTTTAAGTAAACCACAATACCACGAGCCGACAGATGAGTTCTGTTTTCCTGTCGAATAACCGCCCCACCGCCTGTCGCTAAAACAATACCATGTTTTTTAGTTAGTTCATCTAACATTTCTTGTTCGCGATTTCTAAAACCTTCTTCACCTTCAACGTCAAAAACCCAAGCGATATCCGCGCCAGTTTTACGTTCAATTTCACTATCTGAATCAAGGAAGTCTAAGTGCAGCATTTGTGCTAGTTGACGGCCAATTGTGCTTTTACCAGCCCCCATTGGGCCAATTAAAAATATATTACGCTGTTCTGCCATGTTGAATTTTTACTCAAGTGGTTGATTACTGGGAAGCCCCTTAAAAATTAAAGAGAAGTGCCTTATTATCGCAATTGTTAACAATATATTGCAAGCCATAAAAAAATAAGCCTGAAGGTAAACTTCAGGCTTATTCAATACTAAAGGAATTTAAGACTTAATATTTTGTTTGCATAACAATACGCGGTGTAACAAAAATTAATAATTCTGACTTACTATTGTCGGTTACTGAATTTCTAAATAAGAAGCCAAGATAAGGAATATCACCTAAAAATGGCACTTTACTGACGGTATCTGTAATTTGCTGTTGATAAATACCACCCAAAACTAAGGTTTCACCATTATCAACTAATACCTGAGTTTGAATTTCTTGTGTATCAATAGAAACTGATTCACCATCATTTGTTATAATCGTTTCACCAACAGAGTCTTGAGTAATAACGAGATCTAGGATCAATTTATTATCAGGTGTAATTTGTGGCGTTACTTGTAAACTTAATACTGCTTTTTTAAAACTAATTGATGTCGCACCTGATGATGAAGATTCTACAAAAGGAATTTCTGTACCTTGCTCAATATAAGCTGTTTGTTGATTTAATGTTGTAATACGTGGACTTGCAATAATCTCTGCTTTACTTTCTTGTTCTAAAGCAGACAACTCTAAATCTAGAATATTACCATTGGCTAGTCTAGCAACTTGAAACCCAAGTGTGCCAGCTGATGTAGAAAGAGGTAAATTAACATCTAAGGTATTCAAGGTGGTATCTTCCCCTGTACTATTTGAAAGCCCCCAAGTAATACCTAAATCTTCACCAACAGAGTCACTAACCGTTACCATTCTAGCTTCAATAACAACCTGTCGGACTGCAATATCTAAGACATCAATAATTTCTTTAACAGAGTCAATGACCGCTGCAGTATCTTTAATTAACAATGTGTTAGTACGCGTATCCACCGTCACATTACCACGCTCAGATAGTAAACTTGCATTTTGACTTGAGAGCATAGTTGCAATCGTAGCCGCTTTTGCATAATTAATTTGAATAAACTCAGAATACAAAGGGGATAAAGCAGCAACTTCATTATTAGACTCTAGTTGTTCACGCTCTTTTGCTGCAAGTTCAGTAGCAGGAGCAATCAGAAGAACATTGCCATCCATGCGTTTGCCTAAACCTCTCACCTTAAGAATAATATCTAATGCTTGTTCCCAAGGAACGTCATCAAGACGCAATGTGATATTACCACTTACTGAATCAGTGATAACTAAGTTCAAACCATTAAAGTCAGCAATTAACTGCAACACGGTACGTACCGGAATATCTTGGAAATTAAGAGAAATAGCTTTACCTTCGTAAGGCATATCCTCTTCATCTTCTGGTTTTTTAGATACTTCAACCATAAATAAAGTATCTAGTTGATCATAACGATAATTATATTCATCTTTTATATTAAAAATGAAACGCGTTTTACCATTGTCTCTAAATGTTTCTATTTTTTCTACAGTAGTAGCAAAATCAACAACATCCATTATATATAAAAAATCATCTGGAATATAAGTACTTTGAAACTCAACGATTAACTGTTGGTCACGTCTTTTTATATCAACAGCAACACTTGAATTATCTAAATAAACAAACAACTTACCTTGGCCTTCTGAGCCACGTTTAAAGTCGATATCAGAAATAGTATTAACGTAACCTTTTGGTCTATCAATCAATGCTGCTTTACGTGCTTTTTCAGCCGCTTCATTTAATGTTTTTTGTGCAGTTTGATCGCCCGTATTCTGAATAATTGCAGCTGCAACAGCAGACTCAGCTTCAGTTGCAACTGATCTTTTCTCAGTATCACCAAAACGAACAACTAAACTCTTACTTTCTTCAGAAATGTAATAAGGCATTAACTCATCAATCATAATAACTAAGCGTAAACCGCCATTCATACGTATAGCTTCTACACTGTCTATACCACTTTTATTAATACCAATAGGATTTAATTCAAGTAATGAGCTTGCATCTTTAACATCGATGACCAGCTTATTCGGACGATAATGTAATTTCTCAGTATAAGAGGCGATTTCATCATTGAACTCAAAATTTAACTCAAATTTCCCTTCCGAAAGAGGGTTGACATTAAGTTTAATTAATTGTGATTCAGCAACTGAAAAAGAAGATACAAATAGCAAAGCAACGCCGACACTCAACAATATTATTTGTTTAAGATTTCTAAATTTCATGTTTTCCATTTCATCCCTGATTAACTTCATTCCGATACTAATGTCATTTGAGTAACACGCTCTTCCCAACAACCATTTCTATCTGGTGCTAACTCTAATAAATCTATTTTATTTTTACTTATTTTTAGTACTTTTCCATAATTTAAACCAAGATAGTTACCGGGTCTAACTTTATGAACTTCACTACCTGAAACTTGAACAAGCGCCCAGAGCTCACCATTAATAGATAGTGTTCCTTTCATCTGTAATAATCCAAGAGAATACAATTCTAGGGCTTGTTTTTTACGGTCAAAATTAGGTTGCGGACAACTTTTAGGAGTATCCTTTACTTCTGTAACGACTTCAAGTTGTGGTTGCGAAAAAGGATTTCTTTCTCCTTCTTGCGTAAAATTAAGCGTATCAATTTTTTCCAGTGTAGGTACTTCATTTTTCACAGGGTAGACTTTAGATTTGGTATCCACAACAAAGACTTCTAAATCATCAAGATCTGCTTCGGCACAAGAAAATAATAAAAAAACCAATGATAAAGGCAACAGTCGCTTCATTATTTCTTCCCTTTATAACGATATGTTTTAGCAACGATATCTAACATTAGCGTATCTTTATCGTTATGTTTCAAACGTAAATTATCTAATATAACAATTCGAGGTAAAGCGGCAATATCAGCAGAAAACTTCCCTAATTGCTCATAAGTACCGATAACTTTAATACTAATTGGAACTTCTTCAGCAAGCTCTAATTGCTTTTTGACTCCCCAATTAAGACTTTTAAACTGCAAACCATTATTAGCACCAATAAAACCGACATCATCTAATAAACTAGCAAGTTCTTTTTTACTCGGTAATTTATTAACTAGTCCATCTAATATTACTGAAATTTCAGTCATTTGTTCGCGATAAGCTTCAAGATTTGAAGACAATGCTGCTTTCACTTTGAACTCATTTTTTAGTGTTGCTTCTTTTGCTTCTACTTTCTCTAATTGTTTAAGTTGATCTTCAATAACGTAATAGTAAAAACCGCCAATTAAAAGGCAACAAGTGATGATCACAACAATCGACTTATGAAGTTTTGGCCAACTACCTATATTTTCTAGGTCCATATCATTAATATGCATGATTATTTCCTATCTTCAGGTAGAACAATAAAGTTCATAGAGAAATTATATAACTTGATTGGTGTTGTTGGACCGCTAACAATTGATGGTAATGACGTATCCCCTAACCAACCAGATGCATCAACATTTCTTACCATATTGCTAACGTGTCCTGTTGAATCAGAAAGGCCTTTTACACTAATAGTACTTTTATTAAAGTTAATTGAATTTATATAAACACCAGGAGGAGTAACGGCAGGCAAAGTATTAAAAAAGCGAGTAACGGTATTACGTTGCTGCTCAAGCTCCTGAATAAGGTCTATTCGACGTACTAGCTCCGCTTTTTCTTTTTTAATCTCTTTTATTTCAGCAATGCGTCTATCCAAAATGATAGTTTGGGTTTGTAAATATTGATTCCGTTCATTTTGAGCATTAATCAAAGAATCTACATACATTTTCCCAGCAAAAGATAAACCGAATGCAACGACACAGCTACAACCTAGTAAAATAAAGAAGGCAATTTTCTTTTGTTGTTTATAATTTTCGCGCCAAGGTAATAAATTAATATTCGACATTATGAAAAGCTCCTTAATGCCAGACCTAACGCCATCATATATTTAGGGCCAGATTCTTTTAATAGATTGTTATCTGCTTCATTTTTACATTCCAGGCTTAGAGACGGGTTTGCAACTTCTACTTGGATATCTAACTCTTCTTGTAATTGTTTAGCTAACTCTGCCATTAACACTCCACCACCCGTTAATATCAGCTTACTAATATCAACTTTATTAGGTGCATTGGTAAACATCCGCAAGTCGAAACGTAAATGGTTAATCGTCATATTAACAAATGGAGTAATGACATCGACATCGCAATCAATAGGTAAGTCATTCTCAACTTTTACTCTCTCCGCTTCTGGTCCCGATAGACCGTAGCGTTCAGCAATCATTTGACTGCACACTGCACCGCCATGACTCTTACTTCGAGTAAAGATGACATTACCCTGATATAGGATATTGAGCATCATTTGAGAAGCGCCAATGTCAACAATTGCAACGCCTTTATCGTAATCATCTGATGTAATAACGAGCTCTGCAGAACGGGCAAGTGCATGGCTAGCAATATCAACAATTGTTGTCTTGAGACCACTTTCATCAACGCATTGAGCTTGGGATAATACACGCTCCTTTCTAGCCGCACTCACTAAAATGTCATTTAATGATGGGTCATTACTATTGGGGCCAATTAATTCAAAATCAATAAAAATTTCATCTAATGGGAAAGGAATACTATTTTCTGCTTCAATTTCAACACGTGATTCTAAATCCAACTCACTAAGAGAAGCATTCATTTTCATCACTTTTGTGATGACATCAGATCCCGTTACAGCGATAGCAACATTTTTATAATTTGAAGGGAAACTTTTACGTAATTGTTTTATGATTGCAGTGATTTTATCAATATCTTCGAATCGATTATCGACGATGAGCCCTTTTGCCAAAGGTGCTTCTGCAATACCATCAACATGGTACGTTCCTTGTCCTTTTGAGATTGCAATTGCTTTTATTGAATTCGAACCGAAGTCAATACCAATAACACTACTCGAACCTAATTTTTTAAATCCAAAAAACATAATTTCCTTGCTGCATAAAGCATTAATAAGTTTTTTTTAATTAATATACAATAATAAGTTTAAATTCGACAATTTCCAAGCTGATAAGTCACAGTTCACTCTTTAACTCATGATTTATAACTATATACTACATACTCAATATATCTAACATAAAAGTGACGTAGTCACACTATCAATGGAATTATTTAAATATGATGAAATGGATCAAGCGACTTTTTATAGTAGCTATTATCTTGGCACTATTAGGTGCAGCAACTGTAATAGTTATTTATTATCAGCTGAAATCTGATTTGCCTGATGTAACAAGTATTCAAGATATACCGTTACAAGTTCCAATGAAGGTACTAAGCAAAGACGGTGAGTTGATCTCACAATTTGGTGAAAAAAGACGTATTCCATTAGTGCGTAAAGAGATACCAGATCAGTTAGCTAATGCATTTATTGCAACAGAAGATAGTCGATTTTATCAACATGTTGGTATGGATCCGATTGGTATAATGCGAGCAGCTAGTGTTTATATTATGTCAGGTAGCGCTAAACAAGGTGCAAGTACAATTACACAACAGGTCGCTAGAAATTTCTTTTTAACCAATGAAAAAACAATTCTTCGTAAAGTACGAGAAATCTTCATTGCCATTCAAATTGAGCAAATTTTAACAAAAGATGAAATATTAATGCTTTATCTTAATAAAATTGCGCTCGGGCATCGTTCTTTTGGTGTTGGTGCAGCAGCACAAGTTTACTTTGGTAAATCAGTTTCAGAATTAACATTATCAGAGATGGCTGTATTAGCAGGCCTTCCAAAAGCACCTTCACGATTAAACCCTATTTATTCTGTAGAAAATGCAACAGAGCGTCGTAACATTGTATTAATACGAATGTTAGACGAAGGCTATATTACAGAAAAAGAGTATCAAGATGCACGTGATGAAGTTGTATTAAGTAATTACCACGGTGCTGAAATAACCCTTTCAGCACATTACGTAGCAGAAATAGCACGTAATAAATTAATCGAGTTGTACGGTGAAGACAGAAGTTATAATGAAGGCTTTAACGTTTACACCACTGTGACTAAAAGTGCTCAAGAAGCAGCAAATCAAGCGGTTATTGAAAATTTATATAATTACGATATGCGACATGGCTACCGTGGTGCGAGCAAAGTATTATGGGAAGAAGATGAAACACCATGGACACCAGAAAAAATAGTCAAAATACTATCAAAAGAAAACGATATAGCAGATTTACATGCTGCCGTTGTCGTTGGCGTTAATAAAAAAAGCATTGATGTCATCATTAAAGGTCAGCAACAAAAGAAATCAACCATTGAATGGGACGGCTTAAGTTGGGCTCGTGCATTTAAAACAGATTTAAGACAGGGGTATCCACCTAAAGAAGCGAAAGATATTGTTAAAGTCGGTGAACAAATTTGGGTGCGAGAAATTGAAGTAGAAGATAAAGAAAAATCGACGACCAATAAACAATTACAGCTATCTCAATATCCAGCTGTAAGTGCAGCATTTGTTTCTTTGAACCCACAAGATGGTGCTATTACTTCAATGGTCGGTGGGTTCAACTTTGCACAAAGTAAATTTAACCGTGCAACTCAAGCAAAACGACAAGTGGGTTCTAATATAAAACCTTTTATATATTCGGCTGCCCTTGATAATGGTTATACGCTGGCAACATTAGTTAGTGATACGCCAATTAGTCAATGGAGTGGAGATGAAGCTTGGCGCCCTAAAAACTCGCCCGCAGTATACGCAGGTCCAATTCGTTTACGTCAAGCACTAGGCCAATCTAAAAATGTTGTATCAGTGCGTCTAGTAGAAGACTTGGGTCTTACTAAAGTTATCGATCAACTTGTTAAGTTTGGTTTTAATGAAGATGACATGCCAAAAAGTAACTCTTTAGCTTTGGGCTCTGCAGCAATGACACCAATTGAGTTAGCGACAGGTTATGCTGTTATTGCTAATGGTGGATATAAAGTAGAACCTTATATTATAGAACGTATTGAGGACGCTTATGGAACCATACTGTATCAAGCTGAGCCCAAAATTGTATGTCCTGAATGTATTAGTATCTATAAACAACAAGAGAAAGAAACCGACTTATTAGCAACGACCACTATTATTGATGGAGAAGCCGAAGTTTGTGTTATTTCACCTATTGATAAAACACAGATTGCACCATCAGTAATATCACCAGAGACAGCCTTTTTAACACGAGAAATGTTAAGAACGGCCGTTTGGGGTGGTGGAAACAGAAAAAATAAAACCAACTGGAACGGAACCGGTTGGAGAGCAGGTCGAGCTATCGGGCGACAAGATATGGGTGGAAAAACAGGTACTACAAATGATTCCAAAGATGCTTGGTTTTCAGGATTTGTTGGTAACATGGTCGCAACCTCTTGGGTTGGCTTCGATGATTTTAGTCGAGAGTTAGGTCGTGCAACTTACAATAACAATTTAGGTAAAAACCAAGTGGCTGGCGGTGAATTTGGTGCACGAACAGCTTTACCAGCATGGAATTACTTTATGAGTAAAACAATGGCAGACCAACCTGTTTATCAACCCCCTCGACCACAAACCATTTCTAGTGTACGTATTGATGCTGCAACCGGCTTATTGACTACAGCAAGAGATGAAACTACACGGTTTGAGTTCTTCAGAGCCGGTACAATACCTGCTAACTATGTACCAGAGCCAATGTTCAGTGGTTCTGATTCGCAAGAAGGTGGGTCTATTTTTGGTGATGAATTATTTTAACGAATAATATTCAAACTAAAAAATTCATTAAATTGACAGATAGATGAAAAGCCTTGCATTAATTGTGCAGGCTTTTTACTATCTGGTTTATTAATACCCATTAAATACTCCACGCCAGCAGACTCAGCAGCAACTAATATCTTTTCACTATCATCAATAAAAACAGATCTTGAAAAATCAGTATTAAGCTGCTTTTTTACTGCAGACCAAAAACCTTGGTCCTCTTTTGCATGACCAATTTCATGGCTAGAAATAACTAAATCTACATATGATAACAATTGGGTTTGCTGATCTTTTAATTTAATACCACTAGGGTGCGCATTAGTTAAAATAACAATTTTTTTATTGAGCTCTTTTAGCGTTTTTAAAAACCATAAGGTATCTTCACGCCACTGGATTTTATCTTTACATTGATGTTGTAGTTGATGAATATCTAAACCTAAAGTATTGCTCCAATAATCATAACAATACCAAGATAATGTCCCAGATACTTTTTTACACTCCGAAAATACAATTTCGGCTGCTTTTTCAAAAGAGATACGATGAATAATTGCATATTGTTCTGGTACTAATTCCATCCAGAAATGAGAGTCATAGTGCAAGTCTAATAGCGTTCCATCCATATCTAGTAATACAAGATCGATATCTTTTTCTAACAACATACTTTTCCTAAAAATGTCTAAGGTTGAATGGAGGAAAGCGAATTAATTTTTTCAAAATGAGTTTAATACCTAATGCCGTTAATGGAAGCCAGTGTAAATAATTGATCCTTTTACAGAACTCACATCGTAGCAATAAGTTCTCTCAATTCACTGAATAGGTGAGATATTCATTTGGATTGGCATAATACAGTATCGTAGAGACAATAAGCATTGTAAGATGACATTTATATATACTAATAAAACTATGAGGCACTTATGAGCAACTCTTCGCAAACGTTACCTGAAATTTTAAATAAAAGTGTTGCCGCTTGTAGTCGATTTTTTAAAATTGAAACACTACAACTAAAATTTAGTAATGGCGAACAGCGTGAATTTGAACGCATGCAAAGTAGTAATCAAGGTGCAGTTTTAGTCGTTCCTTTTTATGATAAAGATACAATCTTATTAATACGCGAGTATGCAGCAGGTACGCATAGTTATGAATTAGGCTTTCCTAAAGGGCTTATTGACCCCGGCGAAACACCTTTAGAAGCCGCTAATCGTGAATTAAAAGAAGAAGTTGGCTTTGGTGCTAATGAGTTTACCGAACTAAAAAAAGTAGTGATGGCACCCAGTTACTTTAGTAGTGAAATGACACTTTTTATGGCTAATGATTTATACCCTGAAAGCTTAATTGGAGATGAACCAGAGCCTTTAGAAGTGATAAAATGGCCATTAAATAAAGCAGATGAATTACTAAATAGAAGTGATTTTCAAGAGGCGCGTAGTATCAGTGCTTTACTTTGGGTGATGAAAAACTACAAATAAAAAGAATTTCAAGAGTAAGCAGACAGTATGCATATACTGCCTGCTCATTTCTAAAAACAACAAATTCGCTATTTAAAATAAACGATTTAAACCATTTAATGCAGCGACTCGATATGCTTCTGCCATGGTTGGATAATTAAAAGTCGTATTCGCAAAATATTCAATAGTATTGCCCGGCCCCTCTTGTTCCATGATCGCTTGACCGATATGAATAATCTCCGCTGCACGCTCTCCAAAACAATGAATACCTAATATTTCTTTGGTCTCACGATGGAATAAAATTTTCAAACTGCCCACATCAGACCCTAAAATTTGCGAACGTGCTAAATCTTTAAATTGTGCACGTCCTACTTCATAAGGCACTTGCTGCTGCGTAAGCATTTGCTCTGTTTTACCCACAGAACTGATTTCAGGAATCGTATAAATACCAGTAGGAATATCTTTAATAAGCTTTCTTTTGCCTTCACCGGTGATAATTAAATTAGCCGCAATTCGACCTTGGTCATAAGCTGCACTTGCCAGACTTGGGTAACCAATAACATCACCTACGGCATAAATATTATCAACCGACGTTTGGTAATGTTCATTAATCGCTAGTTGTCCACGGCTGTCTGGCTTCAAGCCCACTGCTTGTAAATTCAGCAAATCAGTATTACCTGTTCGGCCATTGGCATACAACAGACAATCAGCCTTCATTTTTTTGCCTGATTTGAAATGAATAACAACCCCATCAGATGATGATTCTACTTTTTCATACTCTTCATCATGACGTAAAATCATACCTGAATTTCTAAAATGGTAAGATAAAGCATCTGACATTTCTGCATCTAAAAATGAGAGCAATCGGTCTCGAGTATTCACCAAATCAGTCTTAACACTCAACCCTCTAAAAATAGACGCATACTCACATCCGATAACACCTGCACCATAAATAACAATATGTTGTGGTTGATAATCTAACGATAAAATCGTATCACTGTCGTAAACATTAGCGGAATTAAAATCGATATCATCAGGATGATAAGGGCGAGATCCCGTTGCAATAACAATATCTTTGGCAGTGATAACTTCCACAGAACCATCTGCATTCTTTACTTTTACAGAATGGTTATCGACAAAAGATGCTTCACCAAAATGTAAAGTACAGTTATTGCGATTATAAAAACTACTGCGCATCTTAACTTGCTTACCGATCACTTGTGCGGTGTGACGAAGTACATCTGCAAAAGTAAATTCTTGTTTTTGAGGGTAATTATTTGTAAATAATGCATTGTTCTTCAATTCAATCAACTGCGTCACACTATGACGAAGCGCTTTGGAAGGAATAGTTCCCCAATGAGTACAACCGCCGCCTATATCTCGATATTTTTCAACAACTGCGACACGCTTACCCGCTTTTGCAAGCTTCATCGCCGAACCTTCTCCACCTGGGCCAGTACCAATAACAATGACATCATAATCGTAATTTACAGGAGCAATTTTTTGATTCTTTGGAGTTGACATTAGACGACCTCAAGTTGGAAAGTAACTTATCTTAACAATTTGATAGCATTTGTCACACATTCTTACAACAAAGTTAGCTGTAAACCTTTTATAAATAGTCTATTGTTATTGTTTAAGTATCTTTAACTTCTCACATACACTATAAATGTAAGAAATAGGTATTAGTTCATGTTATTTTTAAGGTTTAAATTTTAAACCAGTCAAACTACAGGAGTAATGACAATGCAAGACAGCAACATCTCTTCACAGCAGGATAGTAATATATCTGTAAAATGGTTAATTTATGCTTTCTTAATAGGGCTATCAACAAATGCGTGTTTTTCTATTTTAACGATTTCCCAAGTGACTTTTTCTCTTTTTCCATTTTTTACGCTATTTTTTGCGATTAGTCACTTTTACCGTTTATATATTCATGAAGCTAATAACGAAGGAAGCATCAGACCTGCATGGGCTGCATTTTTCATTGGATTGTTTTCTTACTCTGCCTTCACTAGTGCGTTATACCCAGAGCTAGGCTCAAATTTTATATCTATCACTATCGCACTGGTTTTGGCTATTTGGTTAATGTATAAATTAATGTTTGGCGACAAACGTTATTCAGCGTAATTATTCTATAAAGGCAAAAAAATGGATTATATTACTCGCAATATACCAAAATCTAAAAAAATCGCTTTAGTTGCACATGATCACATGAAAACCCTATTAACTAGTTGGGTATCAAAAAGAACAGAACAATTAAAGCAACATGAGTTATTCGCAACGGGTACAACGGGCTCTCTATTAACCAAAAAAACAGGTCTTCCAATAGAGTGTCTACTATCAGGACCAATGGGAGGAGATCAACAACTTGGATCTAAAATTGCCGAAGGTAAACTTGATCTATTGATTTTTTTCTGGGATCCAATGAATGCGGTACCACATGACACTGATGTGAAAGCGCTTTTACGATTAGCAGCGGTATGGAATATTCCTATCGCGACTAATATTGCAACAGCCGATTTTATTATGGACTCTGTTCATATTGATCAAGACTACGCGACACGTATTCCTGATTACCAAGGTTATTTGCTCGAACGTACACAATAGGGCTTGGAGATTGACGTGCAAAGCTTAACAGATATTTATATTTACCCAATAAAATCCACTAAAGGTGTCGAATTACCTCAAACGTTTGTTGAACAAAAAGGTTTGAAAGATGATAGGCGTTATATGTTAGTGGATCTTGATGGCCAATTTATCACTGGCCGTACTCACCCTCAGTTAACCCAGGTGAGTATAGAGTTTTCTAAAAAAGGCTTATTTGTTAGTGCACCTAATCAAACTAGTTTTTATATCCAACAAAAACAATTTACAGAGCAAATATTAACCGTTGATATTTGGTCAGATACATTACAAGCACAACATTGCCATCCAGATTACGACCGTTGGTTTTCGGCGTTCTTAAAGCAGGACTGCAAACTGGTTTATTTTTCTAACAGCAGTATGCGGTGTGTAAAAAACAAACAAACGCAAGTTAGTTTTGCTGATGGTTATCCATTATTAATTATTAACCAAGCATCAGTTGATCAACTCAATACTCATTTGGAAAAACCTGTTAGTGCTTTGCACTTTCGACCTAATTTGGTGGTTAAAGGAGAGGCTCCTTTTATTGAAGATAATTGGGCTCGTATTAAAATTGGGGAAGTAGAGTTTGAGGTTAGTAAGCCTTGTTCTCGCTGTATTTTTACTAATGTTGACCCTAAAACAGGTATTGCAGATATTGAACAGCCGCTTAAAACATTAGCACAATTTAGATTCCATGAAGGTGAAATTGATTTTGGACAAAACCTAATCCCCTTAAATGAAGGGATTATCCGCAGTGGTGATCCGGTGCAAGTACTAGAGACTAAAGAGGCTCCTGTATATCACTCGATGCTAAACAATCTTGAAAGCGACAAAAAAGCAGTAAAAATACACTTTTCTGTTAGCGATATTGAAGTAACTGGCAATACTCAACTACCCTTATTAGATCAAGCAGAACTCGCAGGTGTTAATATCCCATTTTCATGTAGAGGCGGTAAATGCGGTCGTTGTAAAACGAAATTATTATCCGGTGAGGTTGATGTATTAAATAACCAAGGTTTGTTTACAGAAGACATTGCAGCAGGCTATGTATTGGCTTGTAGTTGTATTCCTACCTCGGATATTAGTATCGAGCACTAATACGAAAAAAGCCATTAATCACTCTTTAAATGCTTTATTTATTAGAGAGTGATTATATTTCATAGTCACTTTTCAGGGCACCCACTATGAAACTTAAAGTCATCATCATAGCGACTGATTAACTCACCTTCCAATTTTCCAAAAAATTGAATTCGCTCAGAAATATCTTTACCTGCAATTCGCTCAGCTAAAGATAGATAATCTTGATAATGACGAGCTTCTGAACGTAACAACGAAAGGTAAAATTTATTTAACACAGGATCTAAGTGTGGGGCAATTTTAGCAAATCGCTCACAAGATCTCGCTTCAATATAAGCACTACAAATAAGCTTATCAATTAATGTATCAGGCTCATGTGTGGTGACATGCTTCAATAATTCTCTTGCATAGCGGCTTGAACCAACAAAATGAAAGGTGATATCGCGTGCTTGCATAATTTCTACAACTTGATAAAAATGGTGCAATTCTTCTTTAATTAACAAGACCATTTTATCAATCAAATCCTGCCCATAAGCAATATTTTCTTTTACGACTATTTTTTTAGATAAACCATTACTCGCTAACGCTTTCCAATCACCTTGCTTACGATAAACAAAGTCATTATAAGGTGTGAGCCAAGCCATAAGCGCATCACCGCTTTGTTTATCTACAGCATAACGACGAACTAATAACATCGCCGTTTGTGCCGCTTTTAGCTCGCAAATCATATGATCAACTAATAACGCAGATTGGTTTTCAACAAGTTTAGCTTTATCTACCCAAGCTTGTGGTGTTTCTACATGCAAAAACTGCTTAATCGGTGCTAATAATTGATCATCTGTCTGCATTTAATAACGCTCAAATAGTTTTAATAATGCATCGCTGTTATCAGGTGCAAAGTTCTCTTCTTGCTCTTTACCGTACACGCTATCAGCTAACTTTTGCTTACGAGACTGTAATGCTAAAACACGCTCTTCAACGGTTTCTTCACAAATCAATTTATAAACAAATACAGGCTTATCTTGGCCAATTCGATATGCACGGTCAGTCGCTTGATTTTCTACTGCAGGATTCCACCATGGGTCATAATGAATCACTGTATCAGCTGCTGTTAAGTTAAGCCCTACACCACCCGCTTTTAAGGAGATTAAAAAGACAGGTACATCGCCTGTTTGGAATTTTTCAATAACTTCACTACGATTACGTGTTTGCCCAGTTAATTTAACAAAATCAATCCCAGTTTCTAGTAATGCTTCTTCAATTAACCCTAACATCTGTGCAAATTGAGAGAAAATAAGAATACGACGACCTTCCTCAACCATCTCAGGCACAATATCCATTAAGAAGTCTAATTTAGCAGAGCTCTTAATTTGCTGTGCATGTTCTAGTTTTACTAGACGAGGGTCACAACAAGCTTGGCGTAGTTTTAATAATGCATCTAAAAATTCAATGCGGCTTCTTGCCATGCCTTTTTCACGTAATAAATCACGTACTTTTGCTTCCATCGTAATACGAATGCTTTCATATAATGTACGTTGGTCATTTTGTAGCGCAATTTTATGAATGATTTCAGTTTTAGCTGGTAACTCTTTAGCAACATCATCTTTTGTACGACGTAATAAGAAAGGTTTGGTTTTTTGAATTAACCAATGTTGAATTTGTTGATTACCCTCACCTTCAATACCTTTGCGGTAAACGCGATTGAAAGTGCTGTACGACCCTAAGAACCCAGGCATTAGGAAGTCGAATAAAGACCACAATTCACCTAAATGGTTTTCCATTGGCGTACCTGTTAAACATAAACGCTGTTTAGCATCGATCAATTTAATACTTTTAGTCATTTTTGCGAGTGGGTTTTTGATCGTTTGTGCTTCATCTAATATAAGGTCAGCAAAAGAAAAATCAGAAAATTCTTTAAAGTCACGAGCAATAAGTGGATAAGTCGTGATCACCAAATCATAATCATTAATATCTTTAAAGAATTGATGGCGGCTAACGCCATGTAATACTAATACTTTTAAATCAGGCGTAAATTTAATCGCTTCGTTTAACCAGTTGCCTACCAACGAGGTAGGACAAATAACCATCGCAGGTAATGTTAGTAACTGATGCTGCTTTTTATATAACAAATAAGCTAACGTTTGCACGGTTTTACCTAAACCCATGTCATCCGCAAGCACACCAGAGAAGCCATATTCATTTAAGAACATTAACCAGTTAAGACCTTCTTTTTGATAGTCACGTAATTCTGCTGCTAAACCTTCAGGTTTAGCGATTTCTTGGATACCACTAAAATTAGCTAATTTTTTAGCTAGATTTTGTACATGCTCACCACCAACCCAACGATTAATTTCCGGTAACTGAGCTAATAATGCAGCTTGGTTTTGCGGTAAATTAATTTTGCTTTCATTAACTTCACCGAGTTCTTGTAAAATTGACAAAATAGGCTGGATAGATTCTCGTTTAACACGCAGTGGGCGTCCATTGCCTTGCGCTAACAAGATATCGTAATTATTCTGCTGCCAATCTTCGTTACTACGTAACCACTCTAATAATAGTGGTAATAACTCAATACGTTTACCCTCAACTTCAATCGACACCCCTAAGTCAAACCAATTACCTTTTTCATCGATCGCAATATCAATGCTATCAACTTGTTGGCTCTGCAGTGCTAAATCTTTAGCAATATCAAACTCCCAACCTAATACTTCTAAGCGTGCTTTATGTGCAGTTAATAGAGATAACCATTGGAACTCTTGAGAACCACCTAACTCTGGCGGTAAAATACCCTGTAGATCTTTGGTAATAGGGTATTTTGGATCATACATATAGACATCAAGAAGACATAAGTCATTGAACTCTTTAAGCGCCGCGAGTTCAGCTTCAATATCTCGAGAAATACTCACGATCTGGCTTTTATGCATGTACTGGTTACGTTCTTTATCATCTAGAATACTTGGTGTTAATAGCAAATCACCATACTTGAAATATAAACGCCCTAAAAATAAGGTTTGAGATTTAATTGTTTGTACATCTAACTTAAAAATAACCTGAAGTTTTTCATCGATAGGCTGAATATCGTAATGTTGTGGATTAGGTAATACATCCTGTGAAAAGCCTAATGAAACCTCTTGGGTAAAATGAGCGCATTGTACTTCACCTAATGGCGGAGTCTGTAATAGAGAAAGTAACCAATCACGATTAAAATGTGTTTCAATTTCACCAACTTGATGACGCGTTAAATCATAAAAATAAGGTTTAGGAGTAGGAATCAACAACCATTCTTCACAGTCATCTAAATTAACAGTTAACTGTTTTAAGTCATCTTCTATTGATTGCCACTCAAGTTTCATTGGACGTGATTCAGAAACTGTTATTTTTTGTTCTAAATGCTCCCAAAAACAACGTCCCGTCTCTAATATTTTTTGTAATGCCAGTAAATCGAGTTCCGTTTTTATATAGGTTTTGCCTAATTTAGTCGCTCGTCCTTCTTTGGTTAATAAAAGACGTAAGATTTCAACATCTACATCTTCAACCCATTTAAAGCTTTCCATCCAGCTTTCGTTATCAGCAACTGAAACTAAATCTTTTTCGCTAAAGACATGTGTATTTTCACTTTTCAAAAAACGTACCGTGCCATATTCGACTTTTATATAACGGTGCTCATGATTAAGTATTTTTTTATCAAATGAAAAGCGGAAATAACCTTGATAAGCAGAGGCCCTTATTTTTGCAGGAGCAGCCGCTTTACCATTTAACATTTCATACCAAGTTTGATAACTATTTTCGACGTTATAATTAGGTGTATCTGCTTGATAAGCTAATAATAAAGCCACAGCATGTTTACAGTTCCAACCCACAGGGCAAGAACAAGTGCTATGAATTATATAACCACCTTTATTAGAAGGTTTTATTGATGCTTTAGTTTTATAAGGAGTATCATGGCTCCCTTTAACTAGCCCAACAAGGGCGTTACTCGATTCATCATAATCGCAGGCTAATACACGACTTTCTTTAAAATAAAGGGTGCCTCGATCAATAATGTTACGACCAAAACTTGTTGAAATATCTTGCTGAGTTACTTTAGGCATCGGAAAAAAACCATCTAAAAAACGGATCGTTAATGATAAAGAGATAGTCGGCATAAATAAAGCATTAATCACATTATTCAAAAATGATCTATTTAGTCGTTCATTTATTTACTCAGAAATATAATTGTAGTAAGTTGTATTTAAATATTTATTTGTTATCAAATTCACATAATATTGATAACAATTCAGTTAATAGAGATAAAACCACTTGATTAAAAGCACAGCAGCCAGCTCACTTTACTTTTTTGTTATTGCCTATGTAGCACTACAAACGTGGTTATTTCCGATTACCTATCAAATAGACCTCTATAGTCTATTTTTTGGTGTCATGATTACTGCCACTTTGCTTTTTTCATTTGTTAATATGCAAAAAGTAAAATATAACCCTGATGTCTATAAATACCTGATGAGTGGCTTTTTCTTTCTATTTGTTGCGATGTTAACCGACACATTAGATGAAATATTTGTTCAACCTTGGTTATTAGGGGCTTTATTTGAAGATACAGGACAATTAATCGGGTTTGTTTTAGTGACATACGGAATAGGCAAATGGATAGCACAAAATAATGCTAACTCTTCTAAATTAAAAAAACTTTCTGAAACCGATGACCTTACCCAACTATACACTCGTAGCCACTTTAATTATCAACTGACTAACTTATTAATTTCACCTCGCATTGAAACCTTCTCTATCCTATTAATTAATATTGATAACTTTAAACTCACTAATGAACGCTACAGCCAAGCAGCTGGCGATATTGTATTAAAACGACTCGCTAATAAATTAAGAGATTGTGTACGTAAAACCGATACCATAGCGCGTTGGGGTGGTGAAGAATTTATTATTTTACTGAATAATAGTAATGATGAGATCGCTAAACAAGTGGCAGAAATGATACGAACAAACACAGAATTATTATGTGTAGAATATGATCAAGATATTATTAATATCACAGTCAGCATTGGCGCTGTTACTTACAAAGATGAATTAAAAAGTAGTGAGCTTATTAACAGTGCAGAACAATGTTTATCTAAAGCAAAACAGCAAGGTAAAAATCAAGTATACGTGCGAGTGGATGCTGGAATAGTATAATTTATTGATATATACCAATTAACATTTGTATACGATATATTTTTGACATTTAAACTTTTGATATTTAGAGAGAAATTAAACAATTTTATTACAATCTCATTTTTTAGTTATTTCAATAAATCTATAAGGCTCTTTATGAACCTTATATTTATGGATTAGCATTTTAAAATAACATCAATACTCTTCTAATCTTTATAGCCATTAGGGTTATTTGACTGCCAGCGCCAGGTATCTTGCATCATATCTTCTAAACCACGTTCCGCTTTCCAATCTAACTCTGTTAATGCTTTTTCTGGTGCAGCATAACAAGCTGCAATATCGCCTTCACGACGTGGTGAAACCTTGTAAGGGATGGATTTTTTACTAGCAGTTTCAAATGCCTTAATCATATCTAAAACAGAATAACCATTACCCGTACCTAAATTGTAAATAAATACGCCTTTTTCATTCTCAATTCTTTTTAAGGCTTTTAAATGGCCAACCGCTAAATCAACTACGTGTATATAATCACGTACACCAGTTCCATCAGGCGTATCATAGTCATCACCAAAAACAGCGAGTGCTTTTAGTTTTCCTACGCCAACTTGAGCAATGTAAGGTAATAAGTTATTTGGAATACCATTAGGATCTTCGCCAATTAAACCTGATAGATGCGCACCAACTGGATTGAAATAACGTAAAATAACAAATGCCCAACGAGGATCTGACTTCGCCACATCTGCTAACACCATTTCTACCATTAACTTTGATGTTCCATAAGGGTTTGTTGTGCCACCAACGGGAAAATCTTCACGAATAGGCAACGCAGCAGGATCACCATAGACCGTAGCAGAAGAACTAAAAACAAGTTTAAACACACCTGCATCTTTCATCGCATCAAGTAGTGTTAATGTTCCTTGAACGTTGTTTTGATAGTAAGAAATAGGTTTAGCAACCGACTCGCCTACTGCTTTTAAACCTGCGAAATGAATAACAGAATCAATTTTATGTTGTTTAAATACTGTCTCTAAAAAACTTTTGTCTAAAATATCACCTTGATAAAAAATAGGGGCTTTACCAGTTATTTTTTTAACACGAGAAAGTGACTCTAATGAAGAGTTACATAAATTATCGATAATAATAACTTGCTGCCCTTCCTCTAAAAGCTCTACCACTGTATGAGAACCAATATAACCTGCACCGCCAGTAACTAAAATTGTCATAAGTTGCCTATTGTTCTATAAATTAAAATATAAAGGAAAAATAAATAAATTAAATTTGTTCTCACATTTTAACGTTTAAAGAGAGGGAATAACAAGTATGGAAGCAACTGTAAAAATGAAATTTGAAGTGATTAGACCAATTAGCTAAATAGAAAATAGAAAAATAGAAAAATAGAAAAATTAAAAGAAGTATAAGTCCCTGCATTATCGAAGGGACTTAGAAATAATCACAAACTCAAGTAAGGCATTATTTTCTCTAAAGTGCTCGCACCAATACCTTTAACATTCACGAGATCTTTTAAATCTGTAAAATCACCATATTGGTCTCGATAGTCAATAATAGACTGTGCGGTTTTAGGCCCAACTCCTGAGATAGAAGTCAATTGGTCTAGACTCGCACTATTAACATCAATACTCGATATTTTTGTAGCAGCAGCGGCCGTCGCACTAGCTTTTTTAACACTAGTGGTTGCAGAGCTAACCTTTTCAACACTAGAGGAAGTGAGACTGTTAAGATCGGCGGCAAATAAACTAGTTGGTAATAAAACTAAAGACGCAGCGAGGGTTAATCCACGTATAAATTTATTGATCATATAACGTTCCTTTCTTTTATTATTGGGAATACTAAATTTAGTTTACTCTTCCGCTGTGTCAATAAAATATCACAAATAAAGTTTATTGAATAAATAGCTAATTTATTTAATTCGATTCATCCTTAGTTATTCATTACACTACAAAACAGTTCTCTATCACGTTCTTATAGGATTTAACGCAATACAAAAAAATAAAGAGAATTCAAAGTTGAATGGGTTTATATAGAGTAAAAACAATAAAAAACATTAATTTTTTGGCAAAAAAATCCTTTATAACATGTTAATTAATAAGATAAATTATTAAATATGATGGCATAAATTTTCAGAGGTATATTATGACAGTATTACACAGCTTTGAGCATTTACGTTTAGCACAAGCTTTTTCAGATTATTTAAATAGTAAAAATATTCATAATATTATTCAGCGAAGTGAATTCCAACACCAAATCATTATTAAAAATGAAACTCAGTTAATACTGGCAGAATCAGAACTCGCTCTATTTTTAGCAAACCCAACTAAAAGCAAATATCTTTCCGCTAGCTGGGAATCAGGTAATATTGAAGAAAATTCAACGAGTCTTGCCTATGCTAATTCCAGTTTATTAAGTAACTTTAAACAGCATGGTGGGATCATTACACATAGTGTATTTATTATTTGCTTGGTTATTTACGGAGTGTCGGCATTAGGTTTTTTCAATCCAATCAATTCCATTTTTTCATTTTTTGTAAAACAACCTTTTGATTACCTTCAAAGCTGGCGTTTTATCACACCTGCTTTTTTGCATTTCAGCCTATTACATATCGTTTTTAATTCATTATGGTGGTGGCAACTAGGGGGGATGGTTGAAAAAAAACAAGGTAAACAACGATTATTCATACTCTTTCTATTTTCAGCCATTGCTTCTAACTTGGCGCAGTTTTTTTTAGTCGGCCCTTACTTTGGAGGCTTGAGTGGCGTGGTTTATGCCTTAGTCGGCTACTGTTGGTTATACGGTTTGATGAATAAAGGCAGCCAAGTACATTTACCAAATAGTATGTTTGCATTTCTATTAGGTTGGTTAGTATTAGGTTTTATAGATATATTGCCTGTTAACGTTGCAAACTACGCGCACTTAGTTGGTTTATTAGCAGGTCTTCTCTTAGCAGCCGCTTGCAGCAAATTGAAACTATAAAAATAAACAAAGCGAATAAATTATTGATCTAAATACTTGGTAAATAATAGATCTTCAATAGGTCTGGTGCCAGTAATTTCAAAAATAGCATCATTCGCAGCATTTAAACAACGAGTTCTAATTGTTTGACGTTCAGTTATGGATTTTATTTGTTGTTCACTTTGCTCACCAAGGATCGTTATAATACGATCACGAATAATTGGCTCATGCGTTTCTACCGCTTGATAAGCAGCTGTCGATTTAACCATTAAATCAATGCCTAATCGAATATAGCCAAGCTGCTTACCAGGTTTAATATAATTAGTAATAATATCTGGTTCTAATGCATAATATTGATAATCCGCCACTAGCTCTGTACTTTCTTCTTCAGCAGATACAAGATTAAATGGTGAAAATAGCGTTAAATAAAATAGACAAAAGAGTATTTTTTTGAACATGATCGATTCCTTCAACTAAGGCGTTAATATTTTTTGGGTGATATGATATCAATCTATACCCAATATTGTGCATAAAAAAAGCATTTCTTAGTTAAATAATTTATAAAGATGTAAATTTCTATCTAAACTTATCTTCAATTAAAATTTTTACTTAAGGTAAAGTAATTGATTTAATAGTATTTAAATGGAAACTTAATGAAATATCGATGACTTCACAGCAATAAATAAAATGATTTAAAATAAAAGGTTTGTATGTTTAATCCGTTACTTAATATTGTGTCATCTACGCATTGGCAAAAAAATAGTCACCCACAAAGTTGTTCTAAGCAAATACTATCTTGGTTATTGGATGAAACTTCTTTAACTAAAAAACTTGAACAACAATGTGAAAAATTTACTGTAGAGGTCAAACAACAATTAAATACCAATGCTAATGAGTCAGTACTTTCTCAGTTATTTCCTCAATCGGAACAAATATTGGTGCGGGAAGTACTCTTACATTGTGATGGTGTTGCAAATATATTTGCACAAACAGAAATCCCTTATCAAACACTGGCTGATAAACAAAAAAAACTAGCTAACATCGGTTCTGAGTCATTAGGTAAGTTTTTGTTTCAAGATAAAACATTACAACGCGGAAAAATTGAAATCGCAGAATTTCCTATTGGTTCATCGTTACATGAATTATGCGATGTATTACAACAACCTTGTGATCACTCTCTTTGGGCAAGACGTTCATTGTTTTACATCGAAAATAAGCCTTTATTAGTCAGTGAAGTATTTTTACCTGCATCTGGAATTTATAAATAATGGTCTATTTAAATGCACCTAAACGCCAAGCCTTATTGGAATTAATGCGAGTCGATAAGCCTATTGGTACGTTATTATTACTATGGCCAACATTGTGGGCATTATGGATTGCTGCACAAGGTTTGCCTAAAATCAGTGTATTAATTGTTTTTTGTTTAGGTGTATTTTTAATGCGCAGTGCAGGTTGTGTAATCAATGACTTTGCCGATAGGAAAGTAGATGGTTTCGTTTCCCGCACTAAAAATAGGCCTTTACCATCAGGTAGAGCCACCAGCAAAGAAGCTGTTTATTTGTTTTTAGGCTTAGCAATATCATCCTTTTTATTAGTATTGACACAAAATAATTTGACTATTCAGCTTTCAGTAATCGGCCTATTATTAGCCTTTGCATATCCGTTTATGAAGCGTTTTACGCACTTGCCTCAATTTGTATTAGGCCTGGCTTTTTCTTGGTCTATTCCGATGGCTTATGCAGCAGAAGCGAACATGCTTTCTAATTCTATATGGCTGCTATTTATTGCCAATATTACGTGGACTATTGCCTACGACACCATGTATGGCATGGTCGATAAGGAAGATGATCTAAAAATAGGCATTAAATCTACTGCTATTTTATTTGGAAAAAATGATAAACTAATTATCGGATTATTACAGCTAGCCACATTACTTCTATTAATGACTGTAGGCATCTTAGAGCAGTTAACTTGGTTTTATTATGCAGGGTTAGTCATTGCGGGATTTTTATTTTCACAGCAACAACGACGTATTAAAGATCGTGATAAAAGTGCCTGCTTTAAAGCTTTTTTAGATAATAATTATGTAGGGTTAATCGTTTTTGTTGGTTTGTTATTAACTTATCTGTAAATAAACTAACTTTATTGATAACACAAAAAAACCATACAATAGCGCTGTTGAAGGTCTGAATAAAAATGATATGTACTCTATTGCTTATCATTTTTCTAGCATTAAAATAACTTAAAAATAAAAGCAGCGCTTAGATTTCCACCAGCATATTCAATTATCAAAAAACAAAGTAATACCGATTACATTAAATAAGTGATCTAAATTTTGCACCTGAAAAATGACTTAGTTTAAGGCGTAAATTGAGGCCTTTCGAAGATTAACTTCGTTAATTGTCTGTCGGTGAATTAACTAAAACATGTTAATTCATTAATGGCTGTTCCCTTTACGAAATTTACAACGAAGAAATAAGTTATTTTAACAAGTAAAATAGATCAGTTAATTAGTGTGATTGATATAAGTACTTACTAACAAAAAAGACATACCAGTATAAAAATCACTGAGCCTATGACCTTTCTTTAGTGATAGTCCCCTCCTCTACTGCCAATAACCATAATGTATATAACCACTTACTTTATATTTATTATCTATTTTTAGAGTTTTTAAACAAAAAAAGCGTATGTTTCATTATAAAAACATACGCTTTAAGTAATATTTAGTTAGCGATTACTAACTATTTGCATAGGCAACAGCAGCATCACTATCACCAATATGTTTACCATCTACAAAAAGTTGTGGCACAGTCGTTTGACCTGTCATTGCTTTCAAACTAATACTAGTTGCATCTTTACCCAATACAATCTCTTCAAAACTAATATTGTTATCTTTTAATGCCGCTTTCGCTTTCTCACAAAAAGGACAACCAGGCTTAGTTAACAACGCAACTGCAGCAGGCGCTTTAGCATTTGGGTTCACATAATTTAGCATTGTATCTGCATCAGACACTTCAAACGGGTCACCAGGTTGATTTGGTTCGATGAACATTTTTTCAATCACGCCATCTTTAACCAGCATACTGTAGCGCCAGCTACGCTTACCAAAACCAATGTCATTTTTATTAACTAGCATACCCATGCCTTCAGTAAATTCACCGCTACCATCAGGTACAACAGTGATATTTTCAGCTTCTTGATCTGCAAGCCATGCATTCATAACAAACGTATCATTAACACTTAAACAAATGATTTCATCAACACCATTTTCTTTTAATACACCTGCTAATTCATTATAACGAGGTAAATGTGTAGAAGAACAAGTTGGTGTAAAGGCACCTGGTAATGCAAATACAACCACTGTTTTACCTTTGAATAATTCGTCGGTTGTAACATTAACCCATTCATCGCCTTGGCGAGTTGGAAAAGTTGCTGATGGTACGCTTTGACCTTCGATATTATCTAACATGTATTGCTCCTGAAATTTTCAATTATTTATGTTAAGTTTGCTAACAAACACGCGTTTGTTGCGGTGGCGTTATTATGCGAAATCGCAAATGCTAATTATTTAAAATTAACATCAACTATCACTTCTAGAAATAGTCTTTAGCTATTGATTCACATTATTTTTATTGTTAATCAAATAAGGCTTTCAAGTTTGCAATGCCTTTATCGGCTAATTGCTTCTTTTGATCTTCCGTGCGTTTTTTTGGGCCACTTTCCCACTCCACATCTTCCTGTGGTAACTCATTTAAAAAACGACTTGGAGTCGGTTTAATTGTTTCTCCATACTGGCTACGTTCTTTAGCTAAAGTAAATGTTAATTCTTTTTGTGCACGTGTAATACCAACATAAGCTAAACGTCGTTCTTCTTCGACATTATCTTCGTCAATACTAACTTGATGTGGCAATAAACCTTCTTCCATACCAATCATATAAACGTAAGGGAACTCTAATCCCTTCGATGCATGCAATGTCATTAATTGTACTTGATCTAACTCTTCTTCACTTTCATTACGAGATAACATATCACGTAATGTTAATCGTGCAACTACCTGCTCTAATGTCATTTCCTCATCTAAGTCATCACCTTTCAGCATTTCAGTCACCCACTTAAAGAGTGTGGAAACGTTCTTCATTTGCATCTCTGCAGCTTTAGGGCTTGGACTATTTTCGTATAACCAATCTTCATAACCAATATCACGAATTAAGTCTCTTACTACATCGATATCATCTTCTTTTTTTAAACGATCATTTAATTCGACTAACCAACAAGTAAAGGCTTGTAATGTATGTAACGATTTACCATTTAAGGTTTGCTCTAAGCCAAGCTCAAAGCTAGCCGAAAACATACTGATATGACGTAAATTAGCATAATTACCTAGCTTTTCACGACTCACGGCACCAATCCCTCTAGGGGGTTTATTAACCACGCGAATAAATGCATTTTCATCATCGTGATTCACTAATAATTTCAAATAAGCCATGATGTCTTTTACTTCACTACGAGCAAAAAATGACGTTCCGCCACTTATTTTGTAAGGGATACGATTTTCCATCATCACTTTTTCTAATAAACGACTTTGATGATTGCCTCGGTATAAAACAGCGTAATCTTTAAAATTAGCACCATTCATAAACTTATGTCCAGAAATCTCCATAACAACTCTTTCTGCTTCATTTTGCTCATTTTTGGCCAACAATACTTTAAGTGATTCACCATAAGCTAATTCACTAAATAAACGTTTATCGAACTCATGAGGATTATTCGCAATGAGTACATTCGCAGCTTTTAATACACGTTGGCTAGAACGGTAATTTTGCTCTAATTTAATGACTTTGAGTTGTGGAAAATCTCTTTGTAACAAGACTAAGTTTTCAGGTCGGGCACCGCGCCAAGAATAGATAGATTGGTCATCATCACCTACTACGGTGAAGCGAGCCCTTTCTCCCACTAAGGATTTAATCAACTCATATTGACTTGTATTAGTATCTTGGTATTCATCTACTAATAAATAACGAATTTTCTTCTGCCAACGTAAACGAACTTCCTCTTTAAATTTTAGTAATAAAGTGGGTAAAACGATTAAATCATCAAAATCTAAGGCGTTATAAGCTTTTAGTTGACGTTGGTATAAGTCATAGCAATGAGCAAAAATGACATCTCGTTCGCCCTTAGCTTGTTTTTTTGCCTGAGGAGGAAGAATAAGCGCATTTTTCCAATTAGAAATTTGCGTCACTAACGCTTTTAATAAATCAGTATCTTCTTTTAATTGTTTCTCGGTTAATTCTTTTAATAATGCCAAGGTATCTTGATCATCAAATAACGTAAAACCGGCTTTCATGCCTAAGGTTTTTATTTCTCGCTTAATGATTTCTAAACCCAAGGAGTGAAAAGTAGAGACCATTAAACCACGAGACTCTTTTCTACCTAAGGTTTCACTGACACGCTCTTTCATTTCACGTGCAGCTTTGTTGGTAAATGTTACCGCAACGATATTCTTCGCTAGGTAATCACAATGTTGTATTAAATAAGCGATTTTATTAGTAATGACGCGCGTTTTACCACTGCCAGCACCTGCTAGCACTAAACAAGGGCCAGAAATCGTTTTAACCGCGGCATCTTGTCCAGGATTTAGTTTCATATTGAGTCCAAAAATTTAAAAAGAAAAAGCCATTCGATTTTACTGATCTTTTAATTGAAAGCTAGCGTAGAAAGGTAGATAGGGTTGATTAAGGAATTAACTCATTAACTTAAAGATGTTTTTATTTTTAATATCAAAAAAGCCTATATTGTAGATCACAATAATATTTATATAAATTATCGCTTTAAGATTGCAATCACCTCACATTAAACGATAATGAACGTTCATTCATTTTAAAGTGGCCTTATGGATAAGCGGACTCAAATTTTAATTGCTGCAGAATGCGTTTTAGCAGAACGAGGTTTTTACGCTTTTTCTATGCAAAATCTAGCTGATACTGCTGGCGTTGCAGCAGGTACGCTTTATCGTTACTTTGATAGCAAAGAGGCATTAATGAATGAACTACAAAAATTTATTCGGGAGCAATCGGCTAATATCATATTAGCTGGCTTTAATGAATGTTCAACGACAAAAAATAAATACGATTTAGTATGGCAGAATATATTTGATTACGTCATAGCCAATCCTAGGCGCTTAACGCTAATCGAAGTACTTCATTGCATACCTAATGTAGACCAAGCCGATATCACCTTATTCGAGAATGAAGCTTTTAAACCGCTTATCTTCTTTTACCAACAGGGCATCAATACAAAACAATTCTTAAATTGGCAATTATTTGCATTAATAGCGGTTAGTATCGACACTGCCATTTCATTAGCAAAACAAGTAATACGAGAGCGAGTGACACCTGATCAAAAACAGTTAGATCAAGTTAGAGACGCTTCATGGAACATCATTCAAAACCCACACTTTAAACCAACAGGAATAATTCAATGAAAAAATGGATAGCTTCGGCAATCATCTTAGCAATACTTGTATTTGGTACTGTGATTGGCTTTAATATGTTTAAAGCTAAAAAAATAAACGAATACCTTTCATCGCGTCCTATTCCTGAATTCCCAGTTACAGCGACGACTGTAAAATTGGAAGATTGGACTCCTCATTTACGTGCTATTGGTTTTATTGAGCCAATGCAAGGCGTTACTATTACTAACGAAGTCGCCGGTAAAGTCTCTAAAATTAATTTTGTATCGGGTCAAAAATTACAAAAAGGTGATCCCATTGTTTACCAAGACAGCGAAGTAGAACAAGCCAACTTAAAAGCAGCTAAAGCGCGTTTACCTTCCGTAGAGCGTAACTATAAACGTTTAAACTCATTACTTAAAAAAGGATCTGTTTCTCAGGGTAATGTTGATGATGCACAAGCAGAATACCTAGCACTTCAAGGTGAGATTGAAGGTTACGCAGCAACCATTAGCTTACGTACTATTCGTGCACCATTCTCAGGAGTAACAGGTTTACGAAATGTGTTTTTGGGGCAATATCTAGCGAATGGTACTGAAATAGTTCGTTTAGAAGATATTAGCCGCATGCAAATGCGCTTTACTATTGCTCAAAACGATATTAATAAAGTACATATAAATCAAGCAATGGATGTGTTTATTGATGCCCAGCCTGATTCGTCATTTACTGGTGTGATTACTGCTATTGAGCCCGCTGTGAACTCTGAAAGTGGACTTATCCTCATTCAAGCGTCTATTCCAAATGAACAACAAAAGCTACGTTCAGGTATGTTTGCTAAAGCAAATATCATTTTGCCGACCGTAAAAAAACAAATCATCGTTCCTGTTACCGCCGTTAACTACACGCTTTACGGTGAAACAGTTTATGTTTTAACAGAACAACAAACTGATGATGGTAAAACATTTTTAGAAGCGAAACAAAGAATCGTCACATTAGGTAAAGCAAAGGACGATAGTGTTCATGTGTTATCTGGCTTAGATGAAAATGATGTGATTGCCACTAGCGGACAAGTTAGATTAAGCAATGGTTCACACGTTAAAATCGTTGAATCAAACGCGCTTGATACTCCTTCTGTTCTTCCAGCACTGTAGGCGACGTTATGAAATTTACAGATATCTTTATAAAGCGCCCCATTTTAGCAATCTCGTTGAGTTTGCTGATTGTATTGTTAGGGATACAAGCGCTTACAAAAATGCAGGTACGAGAGTACCCGACCATGACCAATACCGTAGTGACGGTAACCACCAGCTATTACGGAGCAAGTGCTGATTTAATTCAAGGGTTTATTACTCAACCAATTGAACAAGCGATTGCACAAGCCGATAATATTGACTTTATCAGCTCACAAAGTTTTATGGGTAGTTCAACCATTACTGTGAATATGAAGCTAAACACTGATCCAAGTGGTGCTGTGGCGGATATTCTTGCTAAAGTAAACAGTGTTAGCTCTCAGTTACCAAGTGATGCAGAAGATCCTACGATTGATGTCAGTACTGGCTCAACGACTTCTGTTATCTACATTGCCTTTTCAAGTGAGC
Organism: Psychromonas sp. L1A2; assembly: GCF_009828855.1. Taxonomy (NCBI): domain Bacteria; kingdom Pseudomonadati; phylum Pseudomonadota; class Gammaproteobacteria; order Alteromonadales; family Psychromonadaceae; genus Psychromonas; species Psychromonas sp. L1A2. Next base: position 1,496,568 of record NZ_WUAG01000002.1, read on the forward strand.
AATTAAACTCTAGTCAAATTACCGACTATTTAGAACGTGTTATTAAACCGCAGTTGTTTAGTATTAATGGTGTTGCAAAAGTTAACCTTTATGGGGGTACTAAATTTGCAATGCGTATTTGGTTAGATCCAGAACGTATGGCTGCTTTCGGGCTTAATACCGCTGATGTTATTACTATTTTACAAGCTAATAATATTCAGTCAGCTTCAGGCCAAGCAATGGGTTATTTCACTCTGTTTAATGGCAGTGCACAGACCCAGGTTAAGAATGCAAGCGAGCTAGAAAACCTGATCATTGCGACACGCGATAACGGTAGAACAATCCACCTACAGGATATTGCACGCGTTTCTCTTGAAAAAAGTCATGACATCTACCGAGCAATGGCTAATGGTAATGATGCAGTTGTTGTTGCGATTGATGCAACTGCAAGTGCAAATCCATTGGATATAACGTCAGATGTAAGGAAAATGCTACCTGATTTAGAAAAAAACAATCCTAGCTCAATCAAAATGAAAGTCCTTTATGATTCGACCATTGCGATTGAAGAGTCTATTTATGAAGTCATTAAAACTATTGCAGAAGCCGGATTAATTGTACTCATTGTAATGATTCTATTTTTAGGATCATGGCGTGCAGTGCTCATTCCAATCATTACTATTCCGCTATCACTGATTGGTGTAGCCGTTGTGATGCAAATGTTTGGTTTTACTATCAACCTAATGACACTATTAGCCATGGTATTAGCGATTGGTTTGGTAGTAGATGATGCGATTGTTGTAGTAGAAAATATCGACCGCCATATTAAAGCAGGTGAAGAACCTTTCCGCGCAGCGATTATTGGTACGCGTGAAATTGCAGTACCGGTTATTTCCATGACCATCACCTTAGCAGCTGTATACGCACCTATTGCATTAATGGGCGGTATTACAGGGTCACTCTTTACCGAGTTTGCTTTAACGTTAGCAGGCGCAGTATTTGTATCAGGTATTGTTGCACTTACACTATCTCCGATGATGTGTAGTAAAATGTTGACCATCAATCATCAGCCAAATAGATTTGAACGTGCTGTTGATAGAACGCTAACCGGCTTAACGAATAAATATAGCAATGCGCTCAATATTATTATGTTGCGACGTCCTGCCATTATTATCTTTGCATTATTAGTGTTTATTTCACTACCGTTCCTATTTAAATTTATCCCATCAGAGTTAGCACCAAAAGAAGATAAAGGTGTTCTCATGATGTTGTCTAAAGCCCCTGCTAATGCCAACTTGGATTTTGTTGAAAATAGTATGCGTTTAGTCACTAGCGAAATAGCGAAACAACCAGAAGTAGAAAGTAGCTTAGCGATGTCTGGTATTCCGAATGCTAACCAAGCCTTTGGTATCGCCATCATGAAACCATGGAGCCAACGAGAAAAAAGCCCAGATGAGCTATCTAAAACATTAACACCAGCATTTAGTATGATCCCTTCTGTGGCGACAGTTACTTTCCAAAGACCTGAGTTACCGGGTTCATCGGGTGGTCTACCAGTACAATTTGTTATTACTACCTCTAATCCATTCCAAAGTTTAGTGAGTATCGCTGCCGATGTATTAGCAGAAACACAAGCTAACCCAAGCTTTGTTTATTCAGAGTTAGATTTAGCCTTTGATTCTGCGACCATGAATATCAGCATTGATCGTGACAAAGCCGGTGCTTATGGTGTAACCATGCAAGATATTGGTATTACCTTAGGCACGTTGTTAAGTGATGGATACTTAAACCGTATTAACTTAAATGGCCGTAGTTATGAAGTGATTGCACAAGTAGAACGTAAATATCGTTTATCACCTGAACAATTAGGTGATTTTTATGTGCGTGCTAAAAATAATGACATGGTGCCATTAAGCGAACTGATTACTGTCAATGTTGTCGCGGAACCTCGTTCATTACCGCACTTTAACCAACTTAACAGTGCAACAATAGGCGCAGTACTTTCGCCGGGTGTCACGATGGGGACGGCAATCACCTTCTTTGAAGGGCTATCAACAACTAAATTGCCACAAGGTTATAGCCATGACTATTTAGGCGAAGCACGTCAATTTGTAACGGAAGGCGGCGCGTTATACGTGACCTTTATTCTTGCGTTATTTATTATATTTTTAGTGCTAGCAAGTCAGTTTGAAAGTATTCGAGATCCATTGGTTATTATCATGACCGTACCATTAGCGATTAGTGGCGCTTTACTCGCACTTGCTTGGGGTTTTGCAACCATGAATATCTACACTCAGGTTGGTTTGATAACCTTGGTGGGATTGATTACTAAACATGGTATTTTGATTGCTGAAGTAGCAAAAGAAGAGCAATTGCATCATGGTCTAGATAAAATTGCCGCAGTTAAAAAAGCAGCAACCGTGCGTTTACGTCCAATATTGATGACAACAGCAGCAATGGTAGCGGGTCTTATCCCACTATTATTTGCAACCGGAGCAGGCGCAGTGAGTCGTTTTGGTATTGGTATTGTTATTGTAGCTGGGTTATCAATCGGTACGTTATTTACGTTATTTATCTTACCTGTTATCTATTCATTCATTGCCAGTGAACATAAAAAACTGCCTGAATTCGATGAAGAACAAGCCTTAAAGGTAAATAGTACAAAGTCATAGAATGGAATGGAAAATAGCATCGTGCGAAAAATAGCCTAATAAGCACGACTCTATTATCTTGAAATTGAATTCTTAAATGTGATTATTTATAGCACATACAAAAATGCCAAAGACTAGTGATAGGCTTTGGCATTTTTATTTTATAGCGCTTTATACTAAAAAATGATTAAAGCTTAAACACCATATTGTTGACGATATGCTTGAACCGATTCAAGGTATTGCTGCATTTCAGGTAACGTTTCAAGATAGCTAACCACATCAGCAAGCTCTACAATCGAAATAACTTTTGCATCATAGTCACGCTCTACTTCTTGAATCGCAGATAATTCAGCTTTACCTTTCTCTTGGCGATCTAATGCAATTAACACACCTGCAAGCTCTGCATTATGTGCATTAATGATATCCATCGATTCACGAATAGCTGTGCCAGCGGTGATAACATCGTCAACGAGCATAATTTTACCTGTTAGCTCAGAGCCCACCAAACTACCACCTTCACCGTGTGTTTTTGCTTCTTTACGGTTAAAGCAATACGGGACATCTAGGTCATAATCATTTGATAACGCGACAGCAGTGGTTGTTGCAATCGGGATACCTTTGTATGCAGGACCAAATAAAAGGTCATAAGCAATACCTGAATCCTGTAAAGCAGCAGCATAAAAACGCCCTAAACGCGCCAGATCTCGACCTGTATTAAATAACCCTGCATTGAAAAAATAAGGGCTAATACGTCCTGATTTCAAGGTAAATTCGCCAAATTTTAAAACCTGTTTTTCAATCGCAAATTCAATAAACTCTTTTTGATACGCTTTCATTTCTTACTCCACATTTAATGCTTTTTTTTGTTCTGCTACTAAGTTATTAATGCCGGTATTGGCTAAGGCTAACATTGCTAATAATTCTTGATGACTAAAAGCGCCTTCTTCAGCTGTACCTTGAATTTCAATTAAACCGCCACTTTCTGTCATGACAACATTCATGTCAGTTTGTGCATTTGAATCTTCTGCGTAATCCAAATCACAAACAGGCGTTCCTTTATAAATACCGACAGAAACAGCCGCTATCATTTGCTTTAATGGGCTTTTTTTCAACTTACCTTTTGCAACCATCCAGTTCAATGCGTCAGCTAAAGCAATACAAGCGCCTGTAATTGATGCAGTACGTGTACCACCATCGGCTTGTATTACATCACAATCGACAGTGATCATATTTTCACCAAAAGCATTTAAATCGACTGCCGCACGTAAAGAGCGAGCAATTAAACGTTGAATTTCTAACGTACGACCACCTTGTTTACCTTTTGCTGCTTCGCGTTGATTGCGAGTATGTGTCGCACGTGGCAACATAGCGTATTCCGCCGTTACCCAGCCTTTACCTTTGCCCTTTAAAAAACGTGGTACCGACTCTGAGACCGTTGCGTTACATAACACTTTAGTGTTGCCGACTTCAATCAGTACAGAACCTTCTGCATAGTCAGTGTAGTGCCGAGTAATTTTAATTTCGCGGTTTTGTTCGGGTGTTCGATTACTTGGGCGCATAAGTTAAAAAACCTTGTCAATAAATGAGCGCTAATTATACCCATTAACCTGCAAGGAGCAAAACTCAGAAAGGAGCCAATAAATGTAATGTGAGGTATAAATTCGAAGATTCACAATATTCCTGTCAATCTTCGAAATATTAATGCTCAGAATGTTGATGATGGCCATTTTTATAAATAACTAACTGACCAAAACCTTTATCTTGTGCTTGATATAAAGCTTGCTCTACTCGCCTGTTGAGCTCTACTTCTGTATTGGTATTAGTAGGAACCATACAAGCAGCACCAATACTCACGGAGATAGCATCTCCTGTTGGCGCATTCTCAAATTTCATTCCCCATCCATTAACCATATAGAATATTTCAGCAGCTAATGTCTTAATACCCTCTTCCGAAGTATTAGGTAAAAGTATCATAAAATCATCTTCTTCAAGACGAGCTAATAAGTCGGCAGGGCGTTGAACAATATTCTGTAAACGACGAGCAAGTTCAATAATACAATCATCTCCAGCTTGTCTTCCATATTGTTCATTGAAGCGTTTAACGTTATCAATATCGATAATTAATAATGATAACTTTTCTCCTGAGCGTCTTCCTCGCGCCCATTCTTTTTTAAACTGCTCATTAAAGTAAGACTTATTAGGCAACCCAGTTAAATAATCACGCATTGCTATTTTTTCAAGATTTTTATTCTTTAAAGATAATTGTCGATTATGTTTTTTTGAAAAATATAACAATAAAAAAATTAAAATAAGCGCGACAGTCATGAGTGAAATGATGATCCAATAACCAGAGTTATCCTCCTTTTTTTCATAGATAACAGGTAACCAACGATTCAATATTTTTTGCTTTTGTTGTAAATCGATTGAAGTAACGACTTTATCAAAAACATTCAATAAATTCGTATTATCTTTTGATACTGCTAGTGAAAATGGGTATTCATGCTCAAATTTATCAACAACTTTCAATTCTGGGTACAGTGTTTGAATTTGACTAACCATGACAGGTAACACATCAATAAAACCATAAATCTCGCCATTACTTACAGCATCAAGCCCTGACTTTAGAGAATCATATTCATATAAATCAGCATCCGGATATAGCGCACTCAAAAACTCTAAGTATGACCCTTCCTTTAGCATTCCCAGCGGTTTGTGTAGAACTTGATCTAACTTATAAGCTTGATTCTTTCCAGCAGCTACCAAGGCTAATGGAAAGTCTAAGTAAGCAGAAGTAAAAGACAGATATTTATTGCGACGAGGAGTGTTGTGTATTACGGGAATGAAATCACAACGCCCTTCTTTTAATGATTTAATTGTTTCAGACCAAGTCGCAGTTTCTAATAAAATAATCGGGTTACTAATACGCTGAGAAAATAGATTGACGAATTCAGATGCTATGCCAACATATTTACCTTCTTTAATTGCTTCTATAGGTAACCAATCTGGATCAACACACATGTAGAGAGGCCCATGAGCTTTTAAATATTGTTGTTGTGTATTAGATAAAATAGGCATCCTATCTTGGTAAGCAGCCTCTTCACTTGTCTTGGCAACACCTATCTGAGTTGCCCATTTCTGATGCAAATTATCTGTCTCGTTTTTATTTAATGCTAATAGCCCTTTATCTAAAATATTACGTAAAATAATATTATCTTTATTAACGCCCATAAACCTCGGTAAATAATGAAAAACTTTATTATTAATTAATGGTGTATTAACAAAACCTTGTTCTAGTGAACGGTGTAAATGATAATTAATGGCGTCATAAGCATCTATAACAGCATCAACATTACCTAGTCGTAATTGCTCAATAGATGCCTCAGTACTACTGGTTAACATTAAATCTATATTAGGGAAGTTCTTCTCGAGTACTTCTTGATAGAAAAAACCTTTAATAACAGCAATTGATTGAATATCACTAAAGTCATTAGCAAAAACCTCTCCTTCTCGTGTTAACAAACCATCCATTGAAGTTAAAGACTGATAGTGAGTAAAAGCTGTAAATTTCTGCCGATCTGGAGTGATTTTCATATTAGAAATAATATCTATTTCATTATTTTTTAATTTGTCTAAATATTCATACCATTCGTAACCGATAACAAACTCAATATTTAAGCCTACTTTATCTGCAACTAATCGCATTAAATCATTATTATAACCAGAGGCTTCACCATCTTGAACAAAGTTAAATGGAGGCCAATTCTTTTCTGCGTGTACTTTTATTAACGGGTGTTGTTGAATATATTCTTTTTCTTGTGGGGTAAGATCGACTGCTACAGAATTAGCCAGTACTAAAGTGCTGCTGAAAAAAAACATCACAGCAACATTGAAAATGCGACAGAAAATAATAGAGAGAGGGGGCATAAATAACCGCATAAATATTAACCCTTTATTTAAGAAGTTGAGACTTTATCAAACGTGCTTGGTTAAAGTAGTTATTTAAAAAAAAACACAAAGTATAACCAGCTTACTGTGATCAATGTATCGCTAGGCTCATCAGTACGGGCCAATAAAACAGGCAGTTATGAAGAAAGTGTTAATAAAAAGGACTGGGCAAAAAATTAACGTTAATCCCTGTTATTGAAACACTATTTATTCCAACAATAAGTCATTACTTGGTATTTAAAATAATTTATTCACCTATCTGATCTTGCATCGTACTAACACTAATACAGACGTGTTATGTTTAATCTCAAAGCAAAAAATATAATAATGACTGAATTTACTTTTTTCTAAGTGAGTCGATAAAAAAGCCGGTAAACCAGCTTTTATGATACGGATATTACAGTTAATACTTAACGAGTAATGACAACAAATGGGTACTTAAAAAGCGTAAAGTAACGTCATATTAGTTGCCGTATCTGTGCTTTTTTTCTCATCCAACGGCTTACTGTTATAACGAACAACAACAGCAAATTTCATCGATAATGCACCAATAATCTTGGTCGATAATGACGTTTCAGAACGACCATCTAACTTACTTCCCCAATCAGCAACAAACTTTTGCTGAAATTTAGCAGAATCACTAATCTTAGTTTGAAAATCAATAACAAAGTGAGCGACTGCACTACTATCATAGTTTTCGCCTTCAGTTTCAGCAGAATCATCATCCAATTTTTGATAAATATAACCAGGACCAATTTCTGCATTTAAAGACATTGTTTCATTGTCAATAAAGTGATGGCCATAACCAACAGCCGTTATCGAAGTGAAATCGTAACCAGTAAATGGGTCTATTTCATAACCAGTATTGGCAAACAAATAACTCGTATCATCAATTTGATAGTTACCTTGTAATCCAGCATAGAAACGTTTTGCTGTTACTTCGTCTCCATCTTCTTTATATAAACCTTGAAATACATATTCATTTTCCCAATCACCCAACTCTTGCTTCAATGCAAGGCTCGCTTTAAATGACGATGTATCAGTATTACCTGTCGTTAAAGAGGCACCTAATTCAGCTTCACCAGCGAGTGTTGCATCTCCTTCTACGAATTCACTTTTTGCATGTACAGTCATGGGCACTGTCAATGCAATCGCAGCAGTGAGTAGCAATTTATTCATAATGTTTATCCTTTTTACGATTTACGAAAGTCTAATGTGGCGATATGCTTTCTTAATTTCACACATAATATTACTTCATTAACAAAATTTAAAAATGAGAACTAAGTAACATTATTATCCTAACTTTTAGATTAGGAAAAATAAAGTAAACGGAATAATGCCTAAAAACATTACGTTAAGCCAAAGGGATAAGATCAGAAAAATTAAAATAAAAAAGCATTGAAATTCAATCAAATACCAATGCTTCTCATTCTGTAGTGCTTTATATTATTTTGTATTGCTTGGTAGTTTTTTTATTGCTTAGGTAATTGATCTACATTTGAGATCGATACTTGAGGTGTTAACACTAACGGCTTTTCTTGGCTGAATTTTTTACCTTTAATTTGCACTATGATTTGTTGTGTTTGCTGATCATTAAAGAATAAGTCAGTGTAATACTGTTGTACTTGTTTTAATGAAACAGACTTCAATCTAGCAACATGCTGTAATTTAGTATCAATGTTTTCTTTGTTACTCATCCATTCATCGGTTAAATAAGAAAACTCAGTACCAAGGTTGCTTGGCTTCGCGAGATAATTAGCAATATGCGCTTTTTTTATCTCTTCAAAATCACTTTCTTTAGTGTCGGCTAACGTTGCTTTAAAATTATCCAAAAATACTTGGAAGCGTTCGTATAATGTCGCACTTCCAACCGCAGGACTTTGTGTAAAGAGTCCAAAACCAACACTTTCATCTACTTGTACTGTGGCTGTAAAGGGAGAATAGGTTAATTGCTCTTGTGTACGAATTTGATCATAAAAAGCAGGCTTAAGTAGTTTATTAAGCAACTCCGCTTTAGCTAATGAAATAATGTCTTGGTTTGTCGCTAAATAAAGGCTCACTAATGCATCATCTTCTAGCTCAGATTCACGTACATAATTTAAAGCGCCTTGCTGAGGATCTGCTTGTAAGCGTTTAGTTGTATAAAATGCATTAGGTTGAATTTTAATTTTAACTTTAAGTTGTGCTGTTAACTGCAAAACATCGACTGTTGAAAAATTCCCCAACGCTAATAAACGCACACTAGATTGTGAGAGCATCTGTTTAATTAATTCACTAATCTCATCGCTTGTTACACCATCAATTTGAGCTAATAATGTGCTATCAGACCAAGATGGTTGGCGAATGACTTTTCTAAAACCATTTAAGCCTAAGTCCATTGCTTTACTTTTAGATTGATTATTGAAGCGACGTGTTAATTCTTGTTTCGCCAACCTCAAAGACTGCTCATCGATTTTCATATTTTCAATGTGGGTTAATAGCATTAATAATAATTTGCTCTGTTTATCGCTATAACCACTGGTGCTAATCAGTAAACCATCACTACTGCTAATGGAGAACCCTAACCCTGCCTCTTGAGTAACAAAGCTAAGTTCTGCTAATTGCTTTTGTAAAATATTTAATAAAAGATTCATTTTAACTCTAGCAGCTGGACTTTGATCATTAAGGTCATTATTAAGCTGTAGCTTATAAATGCCTTTAGGTTCTTTTAGTTGGCTTTGTTTAAACCAAACAGAGAGACCTGATTCTTTTACAAGTTGTATTGCCTTTTTATTTTTTTCTTCTTTAACCAGCACTAAATTTTCAGGTAACCATTCATTACGAACAGGCAAAATCAACTCTGGTTGAATTGTTTTTGCTTTATTAAGCCATAGTTGTAAACGTGACTTTTTAATTTTTGCTTGTGAATACTTCCCTTCATAATATGGAATATCTTTATTAACCACGGCATTAGGCGACACAACAAATAATCGACTATTTTCAGGGGTTAAATAACCTATTAATTGAGTAATGAACTCAGGGTTAAATCCATCCAAGCGATATGAGTAAGCTAATAAATCTTGTAAAGGATAATTCTGCATATTAGCCGCTAAGGACATGACATTATTAAAACTAGATTTTTTAGGTAAGAATTGGAAATAGTTATCTAAGCTTTTCTTCTGCTCTGAATATTGTAGTTGATTAACCCCTTGCTCTTTAATTAAATTGATATAAGCAAATAAACTCGCAATAACGGTATCTTGTTGACTTAACCCTTTATTCGTTAGTTTAAACGTCATACTAAACTGTGAATATTCATCGCTATGCGCGCCATAAAACCCAGCTGAAACCGACTCTGCTAAACCAAGCTTTTGTAAATGATCAGATAAACCACCTTTATGATCAGATCCTAATAAGCGGCTAATATAACCACCAGGTTGATACATATACTCATCTTTAACACTTGGCACTAAAAAGTTAACTTGTAATAACTTGAGCTCGGCAGTGGGCTTCATTTGTACTTCTAACGCTAACTGCTTATCTGTTAATAGCGGCGTCATTATGACGGGTTTAGTGACATTATTATTTGGAATTTGCGTTAAATATCTAACCGCGATTTTTTGCATATTTTCAATTGAACGAGGACTTGTTAAGGCCACCTTCATTGTATTCGCAGAATAATTTTGTTTAAAGAACAACTCCAACTCTTGCTGTAAAACACTCCCAGGCTTATCAACAAGCGTTGTTAAATCCCCCGTACTAAAACGTGCCATCGGATGTTCAGGATTCAGTGAATAACGTTGTAATGCATATAATTTACGCATGTCATTATCTACATAGGTTTCATTTTCAGCATTAACAGTATGTCGTTCTTTATCTGCATACTTTTCATCTAATAAAGGTGCATGCATCACATCACCAAGTCGATCTAAGGCTTCTCCAAATACATTATCATTCACTTCAAAACCATAAACCGTTGCATCTTGTGCAGTATAAGCATTGGTATACCCACCATTTTGGCTCATAAATTTACTGTATTCATTTATTACAGGGTACTTTTCTGAGCCAAGAAATAACATATGCTCTAAATAATGCGCTAAACCCAATTGAGAGTCGGGGTTATGCATACTACCAATAGGAACAGATAAAGAAGCCGCACTATTTTGTAAATCGGGGTCAGAAATGAGTAATACTTCCAGATCGTTTGAAAGGCGAATCACTTGGTATTCTCGAGTGTCATTTGGACTCTGTATTATGGAATTATTAACTATTTCAAAATTTTTCATAGTGGACTCAGATTGTGTATTGGGGGCGGCATGTAGAAACGTAGAAAAACATAAACAGAAACAATTAAATAATAGATAGATGGGCTTAATAGGCAGCATTCGATGAGCTCTTTCAATTGTAAGTGGAAGTCAGTGATTAAGGCTAAACACTATGCTACAAGTTCAGCAAAAATAAAAGCACTCATCTCCTAATAAAAACAATGAAGGTTGCGTGTATTTAGTACAACAAATACCCATTATAGTATATATTGTAAGCTCTAAGGATAATGAATTAATTATGGATCACGTTAGTTGATGTACAAAATATGATGAAACTGTCTCTATTCCAAATGCTATGTTCAAACAATAACGCTAGCTGTAAAAAGCAAGGTTTCACATTAATAGAGCTATTAATAACGATTGCTATCGTCGCTATTTTGGTTCAAGTTGCCTATGCATCATATTTAAAAACAATACAACAAAGCTATCGTTATGAAGCTCAACAATCAATGATTGAATTGAGCCAACAATTAGAACGTCATTATTCACGCAAAGGAGTTTACTCAGGGTCAACCGCAACAGCAGGCGACTATAGCAGTACACACTACACATTGGCTTTTAGTACATTAGAAGATGATGAGTTTACAATTTCGGCGACACCAACAGGTGGCCAAACCAGCGATGACTGCAGCACATTAACCCTAAATTACCGTGGCGAGAAAACGCCTTCGACATCAGGGTGCTGGAAATGAAATTAAATGCGAACAAAGGGTTCACATTAATAGAATTAATGGTAACCGTAGCGATTGTTATTATCTTAGCAACCATTGCATTGCCAAGCTGGACTAAGCTTATTCAAGATAACAGCATTGCAAGTGCTGTTAATCAAGTGCAAAGTATCTACCAATTAACTCGCTCAGAAGCAGTTAAACGCCATGAAAAGGTAACATTAAAGTCCTCTAAAAGCAGATTAACTTGGGAGCTAACAGACGAAGCATCTAATGCTATAAAAACAATCAAACTCTCAATAGACCAAGTGACGATCACTCCTTCTGCGGGTGTTGATGATGAAGTAAACACTACTGTTGATAGCTCTGGTTTTACCAACAGTGAAAAGATCGAATTTAGTTGGGAAGATGAATATCGTTGCTTGGTAATTTACAGTAGTGGTCAAACTAAAATCAGTTCAGAAAGTGGAGATTGTGTTTAATGAATCAATTAATCAACCGTAAGCATCGTCAGAATAAACAACAAGGTTTCACACTACTAGAGCTTTTAATCGCGGTTGTTATCGCAAGTATCTCTGTATTAGGCTTGGCTTACACACAAACGAAAAGCCTGCAATACGCACGTAGTAGTAGCCAATATACGCGAGCTAGCATTGAAGCCAGTAATACCGTAGAGGAAATATGGGCTTCGCTGTGTGAGTTTCAAAATGGAACTAAAGCATTAAATACTTTAACGCTTGCTGACGGTTTTACACGTACTTTTACCCCTACCTCTTTCGATAATGAAATGAAAATCACTATTGCATGGGGCGATAATCGCTTAACTGATGCCGGTAATGAAGTGATAGTAGTCGATAATGAAGTGGCAGTAGAAGTTGTTTTTCCTGCAATTAACAACGATACAACTCTCTGCCCATAGGTAAATATAATGAAGAAACAACGCAATACGCAGTCAGGATTTAGTTTAATTGAGTTAATGATTGCAATGTCGCTGTCTCTACTCCTTATACTGGGTATAGCGACTGTATTCTCTAGTTTAAAAAACACTTCTTCTTATTCTCAACAATTAGAAAACACACAAGAAGTCTTGCGTTTTACCAACTCGACTTTTAGTCGAGCAGTACATCGAGCAAATGAGATGGATGATAAGTCTTATACTGGGAGCGATGGCAATACGTATAAGCAATTAGATTTAACTTTCAATTTAGACAATTTAGACAGTTCAGATGCAAATGATACTTATACCAGCTGTTTAGGTAATCCCATGACAAGCCAATACTATGAAAGCTATCGCCTCACTGATAATGAACTCCTTTGTGCAGAATACACAACGGCAGGACTAGATGACTCAAGTAAAACATTTACTGCGATCGGCACAAATATTGATGATTTGAACTTCTCAATTACTGATAATTTACTCACAGTCACCATTACACCATCAATAATGTCGAACATAGAATTAATTGGCAGTGACACTATCGATATGATGTTTGCACAACGTCAAGCAATATTAGGCTTAAATTAAGAATGAAGGATAGCTACATGAAAGGATCTCAAATTCAACGCTCTAAAGGCTTTGCCGCTGTAACAGTATTAGTTATTTCACTACTAGGTGGATTAATTGTATTTGATACCGTGAAAGAGAATGTTAACCAAGAACGTATGGCAGGTAATTATGCTAAAGAGCTGAATGCTCACTTACAAGCGGAAAACGGGATTGCAGCTTCTTATAATGCACTTAGCGTTAATAACGCCCTTACAAGTGACACTATGATATCTAACCTAAATAGCACACAAAATAATACTGGTGCTTATTATTATCAACTTGCCTCTCCGAGTAGTAGCTCAGTAAGCGGTACGGCAGGTGAAATTGCAATGGAAAGCGAAGGCTCACATTATGAAGGTAATTATAAAATAAGAGGCGCAATTACAGTAGGCTCTTCAGGTGGAAATTCTGTTTTTACAAGTGCAGTGACGACTTGTGATGGAGTCTCACTAGGTAGTGGTGGAGTAATTGATAGTTATGACTCCAGTACTGGAGCCTACGATTCCGCAAATGCTAACAATAATGGTGATATATCGATACTAAATGCAAACAGTGAATTAAACCTCAGTGGCGGTGCAGAATTATATGGAAGCGTATCGGTTAATGGCAACATATCTTTAACAAATGGCAAGATATATGGTAATGCTAGTGCCTCTGGTAACATAACGACTAACAATAGTGGAGCAGCTTCTATTGGAGGTTCAATAGAAGCTGGAGGAGATGTTACTTATAAGTCAACGGGTAATGCCACAAATGCACCTGATAGCATTAGCTCTAATGGTAGTGTCACTATTGGTGGTGAAGGTCAAACGGCTTTTAATGGTGACGTATCATATGGTGGTGATAATGGAGGAACCTATACGTCTGGCGATAATGTTGACAACAATGTAACTCAATACGATGAAGATCATGTAAGCGAAATAGCAACTCAAGTGTGTGATATTTTAAATCTAGCCGGCGAATTTAATAAAACAACTGATGGTATAGGTAGTTTAGCAAATAGTGTATCTACGACTGTAACGTTTAGTGGTAATAATACATCCTATGTTATTAGTGACTCAGGATTAATAGATACCCATAATAACGAAATAGTTGACGTTCAAACAGAAAATGTAGAATTTCAAGATACAGATACAGATGTCTATGTATTAGACCTTAAGGGTTTCACTTATGGTGGGTTGTCTCTTACCGTTGAAAGTGGCAGTAATGTAACGGTTTATTTAAGCGAGAAAACTTTTATTGGTGGAAGTATTCAAGTAGAAGACGGTGCCACATTAACTATTATTACAAAGAGTTCTTTTGAGGTAGGAAGTAATGGAAGTATCATCAATCTAAATGACGATAACACAACATCCTCATCTGCGGTCAATAGTGATGGAAATATCGGTATTACTCTATATTCAGGCTATGAATCTACTAGTAACTCTGATTACGGTGTTAATCTATTAGGGGGTACAGATTCATATTTAACCACTTATGCAACAGAAGCATCTGTTAAAATACAAGCATCTGGAAATCAATATGGTGCCATACGCAGTAACTATTTAGATATAACAAATACTAGTATAGGTTTACATTATGATGAACAAATAGCGAATGCAAATATAGGTGAAGGTGATGGTTCAGGTACTATAAAAATCACACGTTGGTTCTAAACTTCAATAAACTACACAAGGCGTTATAAAAACACCATGTGTAACAGAGCCGTTTATCAGTTTTATTTAATCAACATTAAACCTGCAACCAAAAAGTTGTAGGTCCATCATTCGTTGAAGTCACTTGCATATCTGCTGCAAAGATACCGTTTTCAACATGACAGCCTAACAATCGACATTGCTCACTGAAGTCTAAGTAAAGTCGTTTTGCTTCTATTGGCTCGGCCCCATTACTGAACCCGGGACGATTACCCTTTTTAGTATCAGCAGCCAACGTAAACTGTGAAATAACTAATAAGTCACCTGCCGCTTGTTGTACATTAAGATTCATTTTACCTTGCTGGTCAGCAAAAATACGATACGCTAACACTTTCTCTGCTAAGCGCTTACATTGTGCATCGGTGTCGCCTTTTTCTACACCCAATAAAACCAATAATCCATGGTCAACCTTTCCAACAGTATCACCTTTAACAACGACTGAGGCATTCGTTACACGCTGAATCATCGCAATCATTACACTTCCTCAGGTTCTTCAACGAGCCCTGCTTCGGGGTAAAAGAATTCATCTAAAGTTGCCGTTACTTCAGCACCAATTAATACAATTAACCAACTAAAGTAGATCCATACAAACATAATAGGGATGACCGCTAATGCGCCATAAATAATCTGTTGTGATGGGAAATTAGTAATATATAAAGTAAATAAATCTGTCGCTAAGCTAAATAATAAAGCAGCAATAAAACCACCTATCATCGCATAACGTAAACGCACTCTTTGGTGAGGCACTAACGTATAAACACCAGCAAAAGCGAGCCAAGAAAAGACAAACGGCATAAAACTGAGTACTTGCTGCCCGATTGATAAAAAGCCATCGGTTTTTACAATAGAAAAGATATAAGAGCTCAATGCAATACTGCCACCAATAATAATTGGGCCTAAGCTGAGAATGGTCCAATAAATAGTAAACGCTTGAATGGGAGAGCGTTTTTTATTACAACGCCAGATACGATTAATCGTTTGGTCAATCGTTGAAATCAATAACAAAGCAATCACTACTAATGAGGCGATCCCCATCATGCTCATTTTTTTAGTATTTTCAATGAACCCCGTCATATGCTCTTTAACCGCATCTCCAGCCGTCGGCACAAAGTTATTATAAATAAGGTTTTCAATGATTTTATTAAGCTCAGAGAACATTGGAAAAGCAGAGAGCATATAAAAAACAACGGCAAGACAAGGCACGATTGAAAGTAAGGTTACATAAGCAAGATGACCCGCAGGCACTTTAATATTATCTTCCTCACTACGTTTCCATAAGAATATGCCATAGTTATAAAATAGCTTTATTTTCTCTACTAAAACTTGCTGCTGTAGTTGCAAAATAGCATCCCCAAATAGGTTGATTACCGAATATTTATACCAATTAAATTAACTAAGTGATCTACATTTTTCGCAAAAAATGACTTAGTTTAGCCGTAAGTTAAGGTAAATAATTGTCCCCTTTACGAAACTTACAACAATGAAATAAGTTGTTTTAATCAGTCAAATAGGTCAGTTAATAAGTGTGGTTGGTATTACTATACCTGTAAATCGTAAACAAAAAAAAGGCCTTACCGAAGTAAGACCTTAATAATAGGTTTATTGTTCGTTTAAAGAAACGAATTAACCTTTAGATGGACGAGCTGCACGCTTACGTTCATTTTCGCCCAGTAATTTCTTACGGATACGAATGCTTAACGGCGTTACTTCCACTAATTCATCAACATCAATAAATTCAAGCGCTTGTTCAAGCGTTAAAATGATTGCTGGTGAAAGTGTTTGTGCTTCATCTGTACCAGAAGAACGAACGTTAGTAAGCTGCTTACCACGAATACAGTTAACTGTTAAATCGTTTGAACGGTTATGAATACCGATGATTTGACCTTCGTAAACTTCAGTAGCATGACCTAGGAATAAACGACCACGATCTTGTAAGAAGAATAGTGAGTATGTAACCGCTTTACCAGTTTGATTACAAACCATTACACCATTTTGACGTTGACCAATTGTACCGCCTTTATGTAGACCGTAGTGATCAAAGCTATGGTATAAAAGACCAGAACCAGATGTAATTGTCATGAACTCAGTTTGGAAACCGATTAAACCACGACTTGGAATCATAAAGTCTAAACGTACGCGACCTTTACCATCAGGGATCATGTTAGTTAGTTCCGCTTTACGGATACCTAATTGTTCCATGATTGAACCTTGATGTGCTTCTTCACAGTCAACAGTCAATGTTTCCATTGGCTCATGTAACTGACCATCAATCATACGTTCGATAACTTCAGGACGAGATACTGCTAGCTCAAAACCTTCACGACGCATGTTTTCAATTAAGATACCTAAATGTAGTTCACCACGACCAGATACTTTAAATTTATCAGGATCGGCAGTTTCTTCTACTTTTAATGCAACGTTGTGTACAAGCTCTTTATTCAAACGGTCAAGGATGTTACGTGATGTAACGAATTTACCTTCTTTACCACAGAATGGAGAGTTGTTTACTTGGAAAGTCATTGTTACCGTTGGTTCATCAACAGTTAATGGCGTCATCGCTTCAACATTGTTTTGTGCACAGATAGTGTCAGAGATCTTAAGTTCGCCTAAACCACTGATTGCAATAATGTCGCCAGCTTCACCGTATTCAATATCATGACGTTCTAGACCTAAGTAACCTAATACTTGACCTACTTTACCTTTACGTTCTTTACCGTCAGCACCAATAATAGTAACAGCTTGATTTACTTTAACGTGACCACGTGTAATACGACCAACACCGATAACACCTACGTAAGAGTTGTAATCAAGTTGAGAGATTTGCATTTGGAAATCGCCATCGCGATCCGCTTCTGGTGGAGCAACAGTATCAACGATAGTTTGGAATAAATCTTCCATGTTATCTTTTTGAGTGTCCATATCAGTACTTGCCCAACCGTTTAATGCAGAAGCATAAACAACTTGGAAGTCTAATTGCTCATCAGTCGCGCCTAGGTTGTCAAATAAATCAAATACTTGATCCATTACCCATTCAGGACGAGCGCCAGGCTTATCAATTTTGTTGATAACAACAATTGGCTTAAGACCGTGTGCAAATGCTTTTTGCGTTACAAAGCGAGTTTGTGGCATTGGACCATCAACCGCATCAACGATAAGACAAACACTGTCTACCATAGATAGAATACGTTCTACTTCACCACCGAAATCGGCATGTCCTGGCGTATCTACGATGTTGATATGGTAATCATTCCATACAATCGCTGTATTTTTTGCAAGGATAGTAATACCACGTTCTTTTTCAAGATCGTTAGAATCCATTACACGTTCTTCATTATCACCACGTGAATCTAAAGTACCAGACTGCTCTAACAGTTTATCAACCAATGTTGTTTTACCATGGTCAACGTGAGCAATGATGGCTATATTTCTTAATTTATCTAACGACATGATGCGCCTCAAAAATAACTACTAATTAAAAATACCAATTAAATAAAAACAGAAACGTCCTATTTTTATTTAATTGGTACAAAAAGGTTTAGGCTATGGAAGCACTTAAAGTGATATAGCCAAATGTGCGCACATTGTAAACATAATTTCAAAAATAGAAAGTTTTAAGTCGGTCACAGTTAGCTTAAATGCTTAAAAGTAAGAAAAAATAGAGCTAAGTCAGACGCCCCACTTCAGAGGCACCAAAAAAGAGCACCAAAGCACCACATTGGTGCGAAAAATAAAATATTGCACCATATCGTAAAACAAAAACCTCGGTATAATAGGTTTTGTTAACTTGGCATATTATTAGCTAATTTAATGTGTAATAAATCTAGATTGATGGTAAGTTTCATTGATGAGTTCTATTTTATCATCACTACAATTTTCGATGTCAAATGAGGTTCTACAACATGTCTGTACAAACAATTCAAGACGTTCTAACTCTAATCAAAGAGCAAGACGTAAAATTCGTAGATTTACGCTTTACTGATACACATGGTAAAGAACAACACGTATCAGTTCCACATCACCAAGTAACTGAAGACTTTTTTGAAGAAGGCAAGATGTTCGACGGTTCTTCAATCGCAGGCTGGAAAGGCATTCAAGATTCTGACATGGTGCTTATGCCAGTTCCTTCAACTGCAGTACTTGACCCATTTACAGACGATGCGACGTTAAACTTACGTTGTGACGTATTAGAACCAAAAACAATGTTAGGTTACGACCGTGACCCTCGCTCAGTAGCTAAGCGCGCTGAAGCATACATGCGTTCAACAGGTATTGCTGATACTGTATTATTTGGTCCAGAACCAGAATTCTTCCTATTTGACGACGTTAAATACGGTAACAGCATTGCGGGTGCGTTTTACTCAGTAGATGCAAAAGAAGCAGCATGGAACTCAGGTACTTCTTATGAAGAAGGCAACACGGGTCACCGCCCAGGCATCAAAGGTGGTTACTTCCCAGTAGCACCCGTTGACTCAGCTCAAAACATCCGTTCTGCTATGTGTTTAATCATGGAAGAAATGGGCTTAGTTGTTGAAGCGCATCACCACGAAGTTGCTACTGCTGGCCAAAATGAAATCGCCTGTCGTTTCAATACTATGGTTGAAAAAGCAGATGAAATTCAAATTTACAAGTATGTAGTTCATAACGTTGCTCATGCATACGGTCAAACTGCTACCTTTATGCCTAAACCACTGGTTGGCGATAACGGTTCTGGTAACCATTGTCACCAATCTTTAGGTAAAGACGGTGTTAACTTGTTCTCAGGTGACCAATACGGCGGCCTATCTGAAATGGCACTTTATTACATCGGTGGTATCATCAAGCACGCTAAAGCGCTTAATGCATTCACTAATGCGTCAACTAACTCGTACAAACGTCTTATTCCAGGTTTTGAAGCACCAGTAATGCTTGCATACTCTGCTGGTAACCGTTCTGCATCTATCCGTATTCCAATTGTACCTACTGCACGCGCAGCACGTATTGAAGTACGTTTCCCAGATCCAACAATGAACCCTTACTTAGGTTTCTCTGCAATGTTGATGGCTGGTCTTGACGGTATCAAAAACAAGATCCACCCTGGTGACTCTTTAGATAAAGATTTATACGACCTACCTAAAGAAGAAGCTGATGCAATTCCACAAGTTGCTGTTTCTTTTGAAGAAGCACTTGCTGCGCTAGATGCTGACCGTGACTTCCTTGTTGAAGGTGGCGTATTCTCAAATGAAGCTATTGATGCGTTCATTGAGCTAAAAACTGCGGAATGCCAAGCTGTATCACAAGCAACGCATCCAAAAGAGTTCGATTTATACTACAGCGTATAATATAAAAATTTAATACAACCAATACTCCAAAAGGATCGCATACGCGGTCCTTTTTTCGTTCTATCCTCTTCATTTTCACTGCTTTATTTCAAAAAATAAAAGTGGCCTATTTTTTGCTTATTACAAGCATGTGTTTTTATAATTATCCTATAAAAATAACCAAGCTATTAAACAAGCAGTACTACTACTGCGGCAAGGAGCAATACATGAGTGGAAATCAAGTCCGTCTTCAAGCAATTGAACAAATTACTAACCGTGCACCAAAAGAGGTCGCTCAAACTGAACCACTAAATCAAATTTGGGCTACTGATGTATTCAATCTAGCTAAAATGGAAGAAGCGGTATCAAAAAATGCATTTAAAGCGATTAAAAAAACGGTTAAGACTGGTGAAGCATTAGATAATGCAACAGCTGATATCATTGCTGCTGCAATGAAAGATTGGGCTTTAGCAAAAGGCGCTAAGTTTTTCTCTCACGTATTCTATCCAATGACAAATATTACCGCAGAAAAGCACGATGCCTTTATTCTGACAAACTCTGACGGTAATGCGATCAATGAATTTACTGGTAGCCTATTAATTAAGGGTGAACCAGATGGTTCTTCTTTCCCTAATGGTAGCCTACGTATGACTAATGCTGCACGTGGTTATACAGCATGGGATCCAACAAGCCCTGCTTATATTCAACAAACAGCAAATGGTGCAACATTAATGATTCCAAGTGTTTTCATGTCTTGGACTGGTGAAGCACTTGATAAGAAAATTCCACTACTTCGCTCAAATTCAGCAATGAATGATGCAGCACAAAAAGTATTGAAATTAATGGGCGAAAAGAACGTTGCAGCATTAGATTCAAGCTGTGGTCCTGAGCAAGAATATTTCTTAATTGATGAAAACTTCGCAAATGCACGTCCAGATTTACTACTAGCAGGTCGTACTTTATTCGGTGCAGCGCCAGCTAAAGGTCAACAGTTTGATGATCACTACTTTGGTGCAATACCAGCACGTGTACAAGTGTTCATGCAAGATTTTGAAGACAAACTATACAAGTTAGGTATCCCAGCTAAAACACACCATAACGAAGTAGCACCAGGACAATTTGAAATTGCACCTTACTACGGCGCAGCTAACGTAGGCGCAGACCAACAGCAATTACTAATGACAATGATGAAGCAAACGGCTAAAGAGCACGGTTTCCTATGTCTATTACATGAAAAACCATTCGCAGGTGTAAATGGTTCAGGTAAACACGTTAACTGGTCTGTTGGTAACAGCACACAAGGTAACTTACTTGACCCAGGTAAAACACCTCATAAAAACCTACAGTTCCTATTATTCTGTGGTGCCGTTATTCGTGGTGTACATAAATATGGTCCATTATTACGTGCGGTTATTGCTTCTGCTGGTAATGACCATCGTTTAGGTGCCAATGAAGCTCCACCGGCTATTCTTTCTGTTTACCTAGGTGACCAGTTAGAGAAAGTATTTGATGAGATCAAAACAGGTAAACTAACAACTTGTACTCAAGGCGGCGAGATGGATCTTGGTCTTTCTCAAATTCTTAACTTTGACCGTGATCCAGGTGACCGTAACCGTACGTCTCCATTTGCATTCACTGGTAACCGTTTTGAATTCCGCGCGGTAGGTTCTGAACAATCTGTATCAGGCCCATTAGTTGCAATGAATACAATGCTTGCTGATTCATTAAACTGGATTGCTGAGAAGTTAGAAGCTGCATTAAAAACACAAGATCAAACGGCTGCTGTTATCACAGTATTAAAAGAGTTAATGGAACTACACGGTAACGCTGTATTTGGCGGTGACGGTTATTCTTCAGAATGGCATAAAGCGGCTGTTGAAGAACGTGGTTTACAAAACATCCCTACGACTGCTGATGCATTACCCGCTTTCAAATCTAAAGAAGTTATTGAGTTATTCACAAAAACAGGTGTTTTAACTGCGGTTGAACTAGAAAGCCGTTACGAAGTGTATGCTGAACAATACAACTTAGCGATTGAAGTTGAAGCTAAACTAGTAATAGACATTGCTAAAACTAAAATCTACCCAGCTGCGATCACTTATGTATCTGAGCTAACGCTTGCTTCTGCTTCAACGCTAGATCTAGGTATTGAATTAGATTCAACGATTGCAAAACAAATCGCTGAACATATTAATGGTCTATTAGCTTCAGTTGCGAAACTTGAAACTGAAACTGCTAAACATGACTTTGCAGATACAGAAGCTCATATGCGCCATAGCGCCGATATCATTTGTCCATTAATGGGTGAAGCTCGTGAACATGCTGATGCACTTGAGTTACTAGTAGCAGACGAATTATGGCCTCTACCTAAATACTCTGAAATGTTATTTATTAAATAATTATTAATATTAATAAATAACCTTAAATAAGGAGTGAGTAACTGCTCACTCCTTAATAATTATAACAATATAAAACCGTAATAATTTTATCCATATTCTTTAAGAAAGAAAATATTAACCTTTGCTCACCTGATATAGTGATAAAAGTTTAATATTTATATAACCACCATGTTTACAGTATGTTTTTAATTGTCTAAACCTTTTATATGTTCGACAATGAGCTTTTTACTATTAAGGTTTTTGATTATGAAGTGTTCACTTTTATTATCTATATTGCTTTGTTTTTATGCGACTTTAACTTCTGCTGAAACGAAAATTTATCATTGGGTTGATGAAAAGGGTAAAAGCCACTTTGCAGATACAGCACCACCTGGTACAGCTGAAATAATAATTAAGAATAAAAATTTAGTCTCAACACCTCAGCAGCAACAACCTGAAAGAACAAGCAACACAAATATCAATACTAAGAAAGAAGAAATTATTGAATATCTAGCAGAAATAACAACACCTAAAGATGATGTTGCAATAAGAAGCAATAACGGCACATTAGAAGTTCACGTTAAAACAACACCTGAAAAGAAAAGCACACAACGCTTACAACTTTTTTTAGATGGTCAAGCATTAGGTTTGCCACAAATATCACCGACTATTCGAGCATTAAATGTTGACCGTGGTACGCACCAAATACAAGTCAAGTTATTAGACGAAGCAAACAACATATTAGCGACAACACAAGTTGTTACTGTACATTTACAACGTATCTCTGTTAATAATTAGATTATTTAAAATATGTCAAAAGAACCTAGTATCGATCTTATTTTTACTTTTCTTGAAGAAGCTAAAACGGCGTTTGTAGCATTAGATGCCTCATTAAATCTAATCTACGCGAACCCAGCAAGTGAGCAGTTGTTGTCACAAAGTAAACAACGTTTATATGGCCAGAACTTGCACGCGCTTGCAGAACAATTTCACTTTTCACCTGAATCGATTAAAAACTTACTACTTGAAGAATCATCTTTTACAGAGAACGAAGTTACTTTATTTATTGACGGTCACCCGTTATTAATTGACTTAAGTGCCAGCTATATAGACAACAAATCGACACAATATATCATTATTGAAATGCGTTGTATCGAGCAACAAAAGCGCATTAGTCAAGTTCATTATCAAGAACATCAGCAAAAAGCGGCGCAAGAACTAGTGCGTGGTTTAGCCCATGAAATTAAAAACCCTTTAGGTGGACTACGTGGTGCAGCACAGCTATTAGAAGCAGAGTTACCTGATCCAGAATTAAAAGAATTTACACAAATTATCATTGAACAAGCGGATAGATTAAGCGCCTTAGTTAACCGTTTGTTAGGACCTCAAAAACTAGGTGAAAAACGCATTCATAATATTCATTCAGTATTAGAAAGTGTCCGTAAATTAGTTAACTTAGACTTACCTGAAAATGTAAAAATACATATTGATTACGATCCTAGCATTCCAGATTTTGAAATGGAGCCGGATCAGCTACAACAAGCGTTTTTGAATATTGTTCAAAATGCAGTACAAGCGTTACAAAGCCAACCTGAGAACCACTCAATCACGCTGCGTACTCGAACTGCAAATCAAATAACAATTAATGGATTACCACAACGTTTAGCAACCGAAATTAAAATTATAGATACCGGACCGGGTATACCAATGCATATTAGAAATACATTATTTTACCCAATGGTAACTGGACGCAAAGATGGAACTGGCTTAGGGTTATCAATTGCACAAGAATTGATTAAGCAACACTACGGGCGTATTGAGTTTAACAGTTGTAAAGGCCACACAGAGTTTTCGGTTTATTTACCAATTTAATTTTTAATGTATGCATAATAATAAAAAAATAAGGAATTATAATGGCCGCTTGGATTGTAGATGATGACCACGCCATTCGCTGGGTATTAGAACGCACGTTAAAAGCAGAGAATATCGAATATGCAAGTTTTCCTGATGCAGAATGCTTATGGCAACAATTATTAATTGAGCAACCTGAAATTATTATTTCAGATGTGCGCATGCCTGGTATTGATGGTTTGGAGTTAATGCAAAAAATCCATCAACGCTATCCATTAATTCCTATCATCATAATGACAGCGCACTCAGATTTAGATAGCGCAGTTAATGCTTATCAAAGTGGTGCATTTGAATATTTACCAAAACCCTTTGATATTCACGAAGCAACAGATTTAATTAAACGAGCAATCAGCCATAGTAAAGAATTAAAACAACAAAAAAAGCCAATTCAACAACCTATCGCAACGCCAGAAATTATTGGTGAAGCGCCCGCTATGCAAGAAGTATTCAGAGTCATTGGTCGTCTATCACGCTCAAGTATGAGTGTGTTAATTAACGGTCAATCAGGTACAGGTAAAGAGTTAGTTGCTCAAGCACTACATAAGCATAGCCCACGTAAAAACGAGACATTTATTGCACTAAACATGGCTGCAATTCCTAAAGAATTGATAGAAGCAGAATTATTTGGTCATGAAAAAGGTGCCTTTACAGGTGCCGCTGCGAATCGACAAGGTCGATTTGAACAAGCTGATGGCGGAACACTTTTTTTAGATGAAATAGGTGATATGCCATTAGACGTACAAACGCGTTTATTACGTGTATTAGCAGACGGGCAATTCTATCGAGTAGGTGGACATCAAGCGATCAAAGTTGATGTGCGCATTATTGCAGCAACTCATCAAAATTTAGAAAAGAAAGTACTTAGTGGTGATTTCCGTGAGGATTTATTCCATCGTTTAAATGTCATTCGCTTACAGTTACCTGCATTAAAAGAGCGTCGAGAAGATATACCATTACTAACAAATCACTTTTTACACAGCATTGCTAATGAGTTAACTGTTGAAAGTAAGGTACTGACTAAAGCAACGATCAATTACCTTAGTGATTTACCATGGCCGGGTAACGTTCGACAATTAGAAAATATTTGTCGTTGGTTAACGGTCATGTCTAGTGGTCAAGAAGTTCATATCAGCGACCTACCGCCTGAATTAGGCGAACAAGAAACACCGCAGCAAGAAGGTGAACCTGTAATATGGCAAGAAAGCTTAAAAAAATGGGCTGATGCACAACTTAAAAATGGCGAAAGTAATATTCTAGGGCAACTCTTACCCGAGTTTGAAAAAATAATGCTACAAAGCGCATTAAAACACACTCAAGGTAAAAAACATGAAGCGGCTAAATTATTAGGTTGGGGGAGAAACACACTCACACGTAAACTCAAAGAGCTTAATCTATCTGATTAAATAATAAAGCCCCAAAAAAATATACAAGCCTCGCTACTCTAAAATACATCAATAGTACTTTAAGTTTAAGCCCTCTAATAGGTGTTAGAGGGCTTTATTTATTGATACACAATAAGGTAAAAGATGGATATCACACAACATCATAATAAACGCCACTGGTTAAATAAAAAAAAACAGCATAGTGAACGCTTGCTAAGTAGCATTGATAGTGCAAATAAAAGATCAAAAAAGGCATTTACGGAGGAACGTATTCAACGTATCGCGCCACTGATGTTAAGCAATTATTGGAATTTATTTACTGATGCAGTGATGTTAGATTGGCCCAAAAAACACTGTATGTGGCTGCTTTATCAGGCGACTGATTTTGGCCGTATGCATTTTCGGATGCATTTAAGCCCTAATAAATTAACGCCGGTGGAGTTAGCTAGTGAGCTTGTTATATTAACGCCAACTCCCGTAGGAAAACACCACTACAGCTCTGCTCATACATGGCTTGATGCGGCAATAGCGGCCACCTTATGTAAAGAGTCGTTTATTGTAGATGAATTACAGGCCTATCCCGTCCATTTTTTAGATGAAGCGGCAGGAGTCCATCGCAACTTTGAGGTTCATAAAGCCTTTTTTCATTTTTATAAGCTATTTTATTCAAATACACATGACAAACAACAACAAACAGACGCATTAAGAGCTGTCATGCAATATGCGGAGCACGGTAAAATTGAGCAACTCACCAGTATAGAAGCAGAAGTTAGTTTTCATTTTTTAGAGTATTCAGTTGTCAGTGTAATAGCCAGTATGTGGAAACTACAGCGCAGTAGCCTAAGTGATGCAACCACAGAAGCCATTAAAGCATCCTATGAATATTATGCAGATTTATTACCACGGGAGCCTGGAGAGCCAGTAGGTAAAGATTCGATGGGGCTTTATCGCGGGTCAGCCATGCTATTGAGACGATTATTAGGCGTATTGGCCTTTCACCACCAAACAACAGGAGAAGTACCAGAGTTTGAATCTGATTATATTCCAAGTTGGTTAATTAAAGGGGAAATACCCAGCCGTCAAGCGGTATTATTTGACAGCCCACCTGAATTTACCTTAGCGGGAATAGGGTTGTAAATAAGATGAACCATTCACTAAGCCAGTCACATTACTGGCTTTTGTATAACAATCATTTTTTATAAACTGAACGATAAAAAAGTAATATCTCCCCTTTTTCTGAGTTAATCCCTATCAGACCTGTGCATACACAGGTTTGTCCCCCAACCACCGTTCCACTAAAGGGCTGATGTATTCTGGGTGTGTTTGTATCAAGGTATGTGCCAGTTGCTGTACTTGTGGTAGTAATTCTTGATCTCTCAATAAGTCTGCAATTTTCATATCGGCAATACCTGTTTGCTTAGTCCCTAACACTTCACCCGGTCCACGAATGGCTAGGTCTTGCTCTGCAATATAAAAACCATCATTACTTTCACGTAATACATTTAACCGTTTTAGCGCCGTTTTTGACAATGGGTACTTGTACAATAAAACACAATGACTGGCCACTTCTCCACGCCCTACTCGTCCGCGTAATTGATGTAGCTGCGCTAGCCCTAAACGCTCTGGATTCTCGATGATCATTAAGCTTGAATTGGGCACATCTACGCCCACTTCAATCACCGTTGTCGCCACCAACAAATCTAATTCACCCGCTTTAAACGCATCCATTACATATTGTTTTTCAGCGGCTTTCATTCTTCCATGCACTAAACCAATTCTTAAATCCGTTAATGCGAGTTGTAAATCATTGGCAGTATCTTCAGCAGCTTGACACTCTAAGACTTCAGACTCTTCAATCAACGTACAAACCCAATAAGCTTGACGCCCTTCCTCTTTGCAGGCTTTATAGACGCGTTGAATAATTTCATCTCGCCTTGTATCAGCTAACGCAACGGTTTTAATCGGTGTTCTGCCCGGTGGTAACTCATCAATAACCGACACGCTTAAATCAGCATAAGCAGTCATCGCCAATGTTCGAGGGATCGGTGTCGCCGTCATGGTTAGTTGGTGTGGAACCAAACCATTATTAATGCCTTTTTCACGTAACGATAAACGCTGATGTACGCCAAAACGATGTTGCTCATCAACAATGATTAACGCTAGATTATGAAATTTAACATTATCTGAAAAGAGTGCATGCGTACCGACCACCATCTTTGATAAACCTAAGGTAATATTCTCAGATTGATCACGCTTTTCTTTTACCTTCATTTTTCCAGATAACATGCCGACTCGAACACCCAAAGGTTCAAACCAATTCTGAAAGTTTAATAAATGTTGTTCTGCTAACAATTCAGTGGGTGCCATTAATGCGACTTGATACCCAGCTTCAATTGCGCTTAATGCCGCTAAAGCAGCCACTAATGTTTTACCTGAACCTACATCTCCCTGTACTAATCGCATCATTGGGATATCTTTCATTAAATCTTGTTGAATCTCTACGTTAACCCTTTGTTGGGCTCCCGTTGGTGAAAAGGGTAAGTTTTTTAAAAACTGTTTGGATAATTGGTCAGTTTGCTTAAGCGCAGGCGAATGATGCTGTTGTGCTTGCTGACGTAATGCCAACATACTAATTTGCTGTGCGAGTAACTCTTCAATAATTAAACGCTGCTGTGCTGGGTGTGAGCGATCTTCTAATTGTTCAATACTAGCAGAAGGAGGCGGACGATGAATGGTCATCAACGCATCATATAAACTAATAGGGTGAGACAGTAAAGCAGTGGGAATAAGTTCTTCAACTTGGTTTTGCTGTAAATGTTGCAACGCTTGATCGGTTAACTGTCTTAAACTATTTTGCTTCAAGCCCTCAGTACTTGGGTAAATAGGTGTTAACACTTCTTCAACTGATGTAGCCGCGTTTTCACCCACTAATGAATATTCAGGATGAGTGACCTCTAAACCTTGATAACCTCGCTTAAATTCACCAAAGCATTGTATCCATTGCCCTTCTTTAAAAGCATTTTTTTGCCCTGCATTAAAGTGAAAAAAGTTTAATGTGGCAATACCTTCACCATCACTGATCTTACACTTTAAAATACGGCGTTTTCCAAATTGTACTTGGCAACTAACCACTTCACCTTGCACGCTTACTTGCATGCCATCTTTAATATCTTTAATTGGATAGAGTCGAGTACGATCTTGATAATGCAACGGTAAATGAAACAGCATATCTTCGACTGAATTTAAGCCTATTTTACTGAGCCTTTCGGCAACTTTAGCACCAACACCTTTAAGTGCTGATAAAGGTATTTTATTTAGCTTCATTTCTTACCTTAATGTCTTATCTGTTTAATCTTCTGTGCGTATACTGACAATAATTTAGACTTAATCTTTATCAACCATAGTTTATGCGTAAACTACTATCCACTAATAATGTTTTTAAGGTGAAGAACATGCGTTTTATTTTTTTTATATTAATTGTTTTTAACTCTACAGCATTTTCTGAAACGATAAATGATGATTCTATAGTGGACACATCTAAAGACACCAGCGCAATTGATGAACGTATAGAAGATGAAGTGAAAAGTGCACGCTATAACTTCTCAATTATACCGCATAAACCAAACTATTTATTGCCGTTTTATTTTAATGAAAAACTGCAAGAGAATGACAGTACCTCACAACGTCTAGAAGTGAAGTTTCAAATTAGCTTTAAAGTACCGCTATTTCACCAAATTGGTAGTTTACCTATCTCCGGTTATGTTGCTTATACCCAACTTTCTTATTGGCAAGCTTATAATACTGAGTATTCCTCACCCTTTCGTGAAACAAATTATGAGCCCGAAGCTTTTTTAGTATGGGATGTAAGCCAAGAATTAGGTTTAGGCTGGAGGTTTAAAGCGGGAACCTTTGGTTTCACACATCAGTCGAATGGTAAAACAGAGCCAACATCACGTAGCTGGAATCGTCTTAATGGTAGCTTGATATTTGATAATGACAACTTAGTTATCGCATTGAACCCTTGGTACCGATTTGAAGATTCAGATGATGATAACCCTGATCTATTAGACTATTACGGTCATGGTCAAATTATTACCGCTTATAAATATAATGAACATGTTTTTTCTATGACGAGTCGTAACAATATCGAAAGTAACTTTAGTCAAGGTTCGATAGAGGCATCTTGGAGTTTCCCACTATATGGGCAAATAAAAGGTTACGTGCAGGTATTTTCAGGTTATGGCAATAGCCTGGTCGAATATAATGAATACACCAATGCAGTAGGTTTAGGTATATCGATTGCTGACTTTTTATAAAGTCAGCATAAATTATTTTTCACTTTTTTCATGACTAATAACGATTAAGCTATTCACAACTTGATCAATTAATAGCTGCTTTTTTTCTCGTAAAAGAGGCTGTTCACTCTTGTTTGAAATTAACCACTGGGGATGTTGGCGTGCATTTTTAAGCCACTTACTCCATTGTTTAGGTAACTCGACTTTATCTGATTTTATATTCGCTAATGACATTTTAGCCACACTTGCATGGCCACGCTGTTGCAACGCAATTAATAAACTAAGTTGGCGCACCCATAATACTTGTAGCGTTAAATCATCGGCACATAAATAACGATGTCCTTTTACCTTAGCGTGGATTTCATCGTAATAACGTTGTTTGACGCCCCACAATACGCCCATCACACCACCGGCTACTGCTGCCGCGCCTAATGTCATGCCTGCAGCCACTAAATCAACCGCAACACCTATCCCCGCGCCTTTCACAAAATTACTGGTCGCTTTAACACCAAACTCTTGTAAGTTATCCGCAGAAAAAAGATCTAATTCCCATTGCCCCTGTTGGATAGGTAAATCATATTGGTCGATATCATGTTGTTTAAATTGATATAAAGCTAACAGTTGATTTAGCGTTTGCTTTTCAAGTTCTCGAATGGCTGATTGTAATTGATCACTAGCACTACTAATGCTCTTTTCATTATTATCAGCTTTAAAGCGACATGCTGCAGCCTCAACTAACAAAGTAGCAATTAATTGCTGTGCAGCGCTTTCTCGTTCTTGCCATTGTTGTTTACGTTGTGTAATTAAGGCATCAAGTTGTTGCTCTCTGTGTGCTAATAACGTCTGCATTTTTTGATAGATTTTTAACTCATCTGAAAACCTAAATACAACACTATCAAAGCTAACAAAAGCATGAAGATTTAAACGCGCTAACTGAGTTTGCCAAGCATTGATATTTTCCTGACCCGCTTCGATAAAATTAAGCACGGGAATGATAGGTTTAGCCGCATAACTGAGAATTTTTAATTCATCGCGGTATTTACCTAAAATAGGCTCTCTCACATCAATGACATAAAATAGAATGTCATTACTTAATAAAGCTTTTAATACTTTTAACTCTTGGTTTAACTCCGGAAAGTCATTCTCACGTTTAATAAAGGCTAATAAACGATCGATGCCATCTTGATATTCAATAGAGGGTTCAGCATCGAGCACACTTAATAAGTTAATCGAGTCTTCTAAACCAGGCGTATCATAGATAACCATGCTTTGATTGTTATCAACACGGATTTCAGCCCCTTCAACATGGCGTGTAGTGCCGGCTTTATCTGCAATTTGACCGAAACTAGCATCACGTAATAAAGTACGAATTAAAGATGTCTTACCCGTATTAGCATGGCCAACAACAGCGACAGATAATAATTGTTTATCCATTTTCCACCTCATTAGTTTTTATAGTGGCAAGATCATCGAAGATATAAGTAATATGCTGTTCTGTAATATTCGCTTGCGCTGCCATTTCAAGCCAGTCTTGCAAACGAGATGATAACGGCCCATTTTTTTCTATTGGTTTCTCACTTAATAAAACTAAATAAATTTGCACATTAGACTGGTAATGACACTTTTTAACTAAACTTAACCAACCACGGTCAGGTAAGCGTTTTAAATCGGCATACAATACAATATTCGATACGCTACCTGATTGTATTTGTAATAAAGCCATTTGTTGACTGTCACTATCGACAACATTAATTAAACGCGTAACAGCATATTCTGCTGCATGTATATTCGCTTGTTGAAAACGTGAATGATTTAACTCGATTGCTAGAGGATAAGCATTTTTAGGCACAAGTAAGGTCGCTTCATAACCTTTACGGTTTATAGTTTGATTTGTCCCTCTCGTACTTTGATTATTATGAACCCTGTCTGGATCACTAATAAAGCTCGTATTCACAATCGGATGTAAAAGACTTTTTAATTGAACGTAATAAGGTAATGATAGATTAAGGCTAAATTGTTTTTGTTGGCTTTTAACCGCACGCTGAAAAAACAGCATAAGAATAAGACGTGGCAATAAAGCGTAAATCGTTAAGCTAAATATAAGTAAATTAGACCAGCTAACTCGGCTATCTTGTGCTAGCGGTAATGGGTTAGTTAAACCAATAGTGGCATTACTTACATCACTTGCACTAGGTACATTAATTCCTAAAAGGTGTGGGACTGTCGTTAATATTTGAGTCAGTTGTACAAAAACATCTTCACTTAAAATCGTTGTCTGCCATATAAAATCAACTTGGTGTGTTGCCAGAACCAATAACAAAGATAATGTAGCGCCTAATAAATAACAGCTCCACCACAAGTGACTAATTAAAGATAATTGTGCGCGCCCTAAGTAATGGCCAAATCGATGTTCAAAGTAATACTCAAATAACGCAATATAATGAGGATGCTTATTACTTATTTTATGATGCAATTTATCAAGCAGTGTAATTAATAATAAACTTAAATTAGTTACCCAAGTGTTATTAATCGCATTTTTCTTAAAATATAAAAAAAGCCAAATAACCAAAGATACTATATTAGGCGCAATAAATAAGACGATAGCCCAAAAGAAGTTAATTTGAGCACCTGTTTCACTGACTAAAAAGGTCGAGACACTCGTTGCACCGATCATAAAGAAGAATAAGCACATGACACTACAAAATAGCTTTACTAATTTTTTAAGGTGATTAACAACAGGTGCAGTTTGATAGCGTAATTCCGCCAGTTGAGTACGTTTGAATAATGCATCCTGAAAAGTTAACGCACTATAATCCGCATTAAAGCTATCCGATGGAGCATTTTTCTCAATGATTCGTATGCCTTCCGTCAATAAACGGTCTTGGTATAGGCTCATTAAACGCTCTCCTTCAATTATTTACGACCACGAATAGCATTCCACCAATCATCTGAAGCGGCGATTTGCCCTTCGTCATCCAGTGGCGGATAAGGTAAACTTTTTTCACGACATAATTGACGATAAATAGGGTGACCGCCTTCGAATAAAATACGATGCTGCTCTTCTTCAGGTAAACGACAAACTTGATCATACATGCCTGCGAGTTCACGTTGACGCTGTGCTTCATACATAATAAGCGCTGAAGCCACTGAAACATTCAAAGACTGGCACATGCCAACCATAGGAATAATGACATCTTGATCCGCTAGAGCTAATGCTTCATCACTAATACCAAATTTCTCTTGTCCCATGATAATCGCAGTCGGCTTTGTATAATCAACTTCTCGGAAATCAATCGCTGTCGCAGAAAGATTTGTGGCAATAATTTGCATGCCTTGTTCTCGTAACACAGCTATCGCCTCTTGAGTTGTCTCATGAGAATGCAAATTAACCCACTTTTGGCTCCCTGAAGCAACGTTACGAGAAATACGTGTTGTATCCTCATCCCAAGTGGCATGTACGTTATTAATTCCCATAGCATCTGCTGTGCGGACAATGGCCGCTAAATTATGTTGTAAATGCACATGCTCCATAAAAATAGTGAGATCGGGTTGGCGACGATTTAACATGGAAGTAATTCGGGTAAAACGTTCAGGAGTCATACTCTCTCACACAGGGAAGCTATAAAAGAGATCATTATATATAATAATTGACGGAGGCTAAAGCAGTGTCAAAAAAATGGAGCGATTTCTTATATTCTAAAAGAGGTTTAAAATACATGATCTTAAGCATTCATTTAAGTAGTTAAGATCATGTGTTAATTTTTATTAATTATTAGTTAATCATTTATTATAAAGCGATGTAGTTGTTACGTGCGTATTTAGGTCTAGCATTTTTTAATACTTCAGCTTCTGTCTCTGTCAATTTTCCAACAGGTAAACCAATCACTCTATGTGTAAGCTGCTCACGAGCATCGATAGCGATAGATAGCTTAATAATACGACTACTACCTTTGATTTCTTGTGTTTCAAATGCCGGTGCCAATACACCCGATGCTAATAGGTTACTAACGGCTGGTTCGTTCAACGGTAAAGAAAGTACTGTTTTACGTTGAATAATGAATTCACGTAATAAGGCCTTTTCTTCAAAGTCTAATTGACGGATCATTTTATTACGGCGAATCAACAAACGTTGGCTCGCGTAGTATTCACTCAACCTTGCAAATGAATAAGAAAGTAAACGTGTTAGTAAATAAGAACCTGTTAAAAGCGTAAGCACCCAAAGATAAGGAGCATAGGTATCAGGAAGGACATCTGAGTTACTGACCGAGAATAATGAACTTGGGATCACTAATAAGACTGCGCAACTAAAACACATCCACATAATAGTGATAGTAATACTTTGTTGGTCTATAAATCGGTATAAGAATGTTTTCATTGTTAGCTCCTGCCAATAATTTGTTGTACAAAGACAAGAAAGCAGGAAGTGTGCCAAAAAATATAAGAGGCGCATTAATAGACAATAAAAAAGGAGCCGAAGCTCCTTAATTATGTAGAGATCTAAATCTAGCAGATATTAACCCGCGTCACGAACGTCCATTTCGAAAGTTAAAGTTCCGCCTTCTGGAGTTGCTAATTCAATAGACAAGGTACCAAAAGTTTTGTCGTTTGGTGACTCTTCTTGAACAAGCGTAAACTCAATACTATAAGGTCCAATTGCAGAGCTACTACCCAATACCCATGAAGTTTGTCCGGATAATTCACCGTTTTCTGTTGATACAGAAATTGTAGTCCCTGTTGGAGGTCTATTATTATAGATATCTGCAAAGTAAGCTTTCACTTTATAAGATTCAAGAATAACATCTTCACCAGTACCTTCATCATTAGGGGCTAAATCAACTTCCCCAATATCCGCGCTATCGTGTTGTACTCGAATATATTGGTCGCTAGAAGCCATGATTAAAATTTGTTGATCTCTAACATGTATGAGATCTGTTGAGCAAGTCGCATCATCGCATAGTGTTCCGTTATATTTGGTATTGCCGACACTAAACGAACCATCTTGATTATAGTCTTGATACTCTTCTTCACCTACATCGTAACTACCATTCTCATTATCATCAAAAAACACTTCTGATAAATCATCACTATCAATGTCAAACGTGTCAACAGAGCTGAATAAACCGTCACCATTGTTATCAACGAAATTTTCTTCACCTTCAGTGTAAGCAGTAATGGTTACACGTCCCCCCCAAGGGCTACCCATACCAATAATACCATCTCCATCTTCATCAGTAATACAAGGCCCTGTGCTGTTAAACCCACTTGGTGCATATACGTAGTTAGCACATTGACCAACTGCATTAAAATCGGTTAATTCGTTGCCTTCTGGACGAGGGTTTTGAGAAACCCACTCTACTGAACAAGCACTACCTGATGTTGTACATGAACCTGTAGTTCCTCCACTAGTATCACGAATTGCACCACCTTCTGTATTAAAGAAAACAGTCGTACCATCAGGTACAGCATTATTAAATCTATCAGCGAGTAAAACACTTGTCGACACTGTTACACCATTAATATTAAGCGATTCGGGAGAATGGTCTTCAAGAGCAAATGAAAAACTATCTTGATCTGGTAAACCTGTCGAAATACTTAATTGATCAGAAATACTGGAAATAAGCGGTTCAGAACCTGTCACTTCCACTTGTACCCTTACAGGTCCAGCGACACTACCAGCTTTAACTACAACTGAAACTTGGCCATCTGAATTAGTTGTTCCAGCATAAGAGCTAAGTGTTGTTCCTGATGGTGCATTATTTAATGAAAAAGTAACATCTTGTAGTGAGCTTGCTGAGCCATTAACATCAACCACTTCAAATATGACTGTAGATGTTTCTTGACGATCAGCGCCACCAGTTCCAGCAATAGAGATACTAGTCGGCGTTGCACTAATGAAGCGAATACTATCTGCAGGTGAGCTAGCAACATTAATAGTAGTCGTTACCGAAAGACTATTGATATCTGTTGATGCCGTAATAGTATCATCACCTACACAGCCAACTGCTTGATAACTTGCTTGTGCGATTCCATTACTAGTAGTCACTGTTTCATCTAAATTCGAAGTATCAGCCTCAGCACAAGCAGAAGTAAAGTTCACATCAACAGGTATCGTATAAGCTTCTCCATTAAGCGTTAAGTTAGCCGTAATTAATGTTGTTGCATTTTGTGCCAATGAAGCACCATCTAACACATTTTCAATAGTAATCTCAAATTCTGCTTCAGCGATCTCAAAATTGATTGCATCAGCAGAGTCAAAAGTAGTGTCATCTTCGAAAGCATCTGTATCTACCGTAATACGTCCTGCACCTAAGACGCTACCAGAAGTTACAATAAAGTAAGCAATACCTTCACTATTAGTTAATGCTGTATCAACAGCGATCTCACCGATAGTCGTAGTTGCTGTGATTATCTGATGATTATCTACTACAGCTTCACCATTTAAATATAATGTGACAGCGAGGGTACCTGGATTAACATCGGATATTTCAATTGTTTCATCACAAGAAGTAACGCCATCATCTTTATCCCAATCGCTAGGACAACTATAAAGTACGGCACTTAAGGTAACGGTATCTGTTGCATCAGGTGAATCAGCACCATCATCCGTATTGTCAGTTGAATCAGTAGAGTCGGTGCTACCTTCATTAAAACTCAACCCTCCCCCACTACCTCCGCCACACGCAAAAAGCACAGATGAAAGTAGCGCTACGCACAAAATTTGGTACCATTTCATTGGGAATTCCTTTTCGAAAATAATATTTTAGCGTAAATTCAACCTGAATTTAGCAATAGTTAAAGGGTATAAGCGAACAATATTTAAACAATTAAAAGGTGTTAATCATTTCTAATAAAATAAATGAACTTAAACGATTTATATGAATTAAACATTAACACAAAATAAATTAATACTAACTAGAATTACCTGTTATTTATACCTTATTTAATTCAAAATAAGATGTTTTAATGATTTTATTGAATATTCGATTATAAAATAAAATATCATTATTCTTTTACTATTGAGAATAGTAGATACTGTTTGTCTTGCCCTGTTTTTGTTATCAAATAATAGTCGATATTAGTATGGTATTATTTGATCAGATGTATTTCATGTAAGGTCACCATAATGAATTTTAGAGATTTAGAATATTTAATTGCACTTGAAGAATTAAAGCATTTTCGTAAAGCAGCTGATAAATGTTTTGTTAGTCAACCAACGTTGAGTGGGCAGATAAAAAAATTAGAAGAAGAGTTAAATGTTCAATTAATGGAACGTTCATCTCGTAAAGTCATTTTTACTCCTGCAGGTATTGATATTGTTGCAAAAGCAAAGACTATTTTATTGGAAGCAAAATCATTAAAAGAAATAGCAAAAAGCCATAATGAGCCAATGAGCGGTACTTTACATATTGGTTTAATTCCGACAGTTGCACCTTATTTATTACCATTAATTGTTCCTGCAATGAAAGAAGCATTTCCAGATTTGCAACTTTACTTACACGAGAATCAGACACAAGTCCTCATCAAGCAATTAGAGGAAGGTGAATTAGACTGCCTAATATTAGCGTTATTACCAGGCATGGAACAGTTTAAAAAACTAGATTTATATGAAGAACCGTTAGAACTAGCGTTATCAGATAAACACGCATGGGCAGAACAACGTCAAATAAATTTACAAGAGTTGAGTGGTGAGCATGTTCTAATGCTAGCAGATGGCCATTGTTTAAGAGATCAAGCGATGGGGTTCTGTTTTGCAGCAGGTGCAATTGAAGATAATAGCTTTAAAGCAACTAGTTTAGAAACATTAAGACATATGATCAGTGCTGAAAATGGTTTAACACTGTTACCACAATTAGCCATTCCGTTAAATCGTTATCAATCAGGCGTAAAATACATCCCATTTATAGCACCGGCACCATCACGCAACATTACCTTACTAAGCCGTAATAATAGCGCACGACAAGTCTGTTTTGATCAGTTAGCGGCGTTAATTAATAAAGCAGTACAAACTCGTCTAGATGAATATTAATAACCCAAAACTCAATAATAAAAGATATATCATTAAGCGAATATGGATTGATCAATTAAATTGCCAATATCAGGTTGTTAAGTACAAAAGAGAGTTGTTTTTATTCAAAAAAAACCAGGTAGTTAAAGATAATTGCGATAGCTAAGGAAGATCTTTTTTCGTACTTTTAGTATTAAGCCCAGCCATATAAACTGTTGTTTCATCGATATGTAGATACAAAAAAGCCGAACATAAGTTCGGCTTTTTTTATTGCAACTATAAAGAAACTTACGCTTCTTCGTCCGCTACAACTGGACGGTCTACGAACTGGATGTAAGCCATAGGAGCTTTATCGCCAGTACGGAAACCACATTTAATGATACTAGTGTATCCACCAGGACGAGTCGCGTAGCGAGGACCTAGTTCATTAAACAATTTTGCTACTGTTGCATCATCACGAAGACGAGCAAACGCTAAACGACGGTTAGCAACGCTATCCACTTTAGCTAGTGTAATTAATGGCTCAATTACACGACGCAATTCTTTTGCTTTAGGCACGGTAGTTTTAATAACTTCGTGCGTAGCAATAGAGATTGCCATATTACGAAACATAGCCTGACGGTGGCTGCTGTTTCGGTTAAGTTGACGTCCACTTTGACGATGGCGCATAACCTAATCCTTATTATTCGTAAGTCGGTTTTAGACTAATCTTCGATTAAACTTGCTGGTGGCCAGTTTTCTAAGCGCATGCCTAGAGACAGTCCACGTGATGCAAGTACATCTTTGATTTCAGTTAGAGACTTCTTACCTAAATTAGGCGTTTTTAGAAGTTCAACTTCAGTACGTTGTACTAAATCACCGATATAATGAATCGACTCTGCTTTCAAACAATTAGCAGAACGAACAGTTAGTTCTAAATCATCTACTGGGCGTAAAAGAATTGGATCAAACTCAGGTTTCGCATCAACTACAGGTACTTCATAAGTAGTGCGTAAATCAACAAATGCGTCTAATTGCTCAGCTAAAATTGTAGCTGCGCGACGAATTGCTTCTTCAGGCTCTAAAGTACCATCTGTTTCCATATCGATAACAAGCTTGTCTAAATCGGTACGTTGTTCAACACGAGCAGATTCAACACTGTAAGCAATACGCTCAACAGGACTGAAAGTCGCGTCTACTAATAGACGACCAATTGGACGCTCATCTTCTTCGCTATGAATACGAGATGAAGCTGGAACATAACCACGACCTGATTCAATTTTAATACGCATGCTGATTTCAGCATTGCCTGTTAAATTACAGATCACGTGTTCTGGGTTGACTATCTCTACATCACCATCATGAATGATGTCGCCTGCAGTAACAGGACCAGCGCCAGATTTAGTTAAACTAACTAAAACTTCGTTTTTACCTTCAAGTTTTACAGCTAGACCTTTAAGGTTAAGAAGAATCTCTAGGATATCTTCTTGCACGCCTTCTTTGGTGCTGTACTCATGTTGTACACCATCAATTTCGACTTCAGTTACGGCTGTGCCAGGCATAGACGATAACAAAATACGACGAAGAGCATTACCTAAAGTGTGGCCAAAACCACGTTCTAGTGGCTCAAGAACCACTTTTGCTCTAGTTGTTGAAATTTGCTCGATATCAACTAATCTTGGTTTTAGAAAATCAATTACAGAACCCTGCATTTGTGTCCTCTCTTAGCAGTTAACTTTACTTAGAGTAAAGCTCGATGATTAACTGTTCGTTAATCTCAGCAGATAAATCTGAACGTTCAGGTTGACGTTTAAATTCGCCTTCCATTTTTGTTGTATCAACTTCAACCCAAGCAAGGGCTTCACGTTGACCAGCGATTTCTAATGCAGCGCCAATACGTGATTGCTTTTTAGCTTTTTCACGGATTGCGATCACATCGCTAGGTTTAACGTTAAATGAAGGGATATTTACAACTTTACCGTTCACTAGAATAGCTTTATGGCTAACTAGTTGACGTGATTCAGCACGTGTTGCGCCAAAACCCATACGGTATACAACATTGTCTAAACGGCCTTCAAGTAATTGAAGTAAGTTTTCACCAGTGTTGCCCTGTAAACGAGCAGCTTCTTTATAGTAGTTACGGAATTGCTTTTCTAATACACCGTACATACGACGTACTTTTTGCTTTTCACGTAATTGTAAACCGTAGTCTGATAGACGAGGTTTACGCGCACCATGTACACCTGGTGCGTTTCGATTTTACACTTAGATTCGATCGCTCGGACGCCTGATTTTAAGAATAAATCAGTACCTTCGCGACGGCTAAGCTTAAGCTTAGGACCTAAATATCTTGCCATTGTTCTTTCTCCAATTGCCTTAGAAGGTTGCGATTAAACGCGACGTTTCTTTGGTGGACGACAACCATTATGTGGGATCGGTGTAACGTCAGTAATGTTAGTTACACGGAAACCCGCCGCGTTTAGTGCGCGAATCGAAGATTCACGACCAGGTCCTGGTCCATTTACAAAAACTTCTACGTTTTTAAGGCCATACTCTTTCGCTGCTTCAGCAGCACGTTCAGCAGCAACCTGTGCAGCGAACGGAGTAGATTTACGAGAACCACGGAAACCAGAACCACCTGCAGTAGCCCAAGAAAGCGCATTACCTTGACGGTCTGTAATAGTGACGATTGTGTTGTTGAAAGAAGCATGGATGTGAGCCATACCATCTGCACTTGCTTTTAACGCGCTTGCGAGCACGAGTTGGTGTTTTAGCCATGATCTCTTACCCTATTTCTTAATTGCTTTGCGCGGACCTTTACGGGTACGAGCATTCGTTTTAGAACGCTGTCCACGTACAGGTAAGCTGCGACGATGACGAAGTCCACGGTAACAACCAAGGTCCATTAGACGCTTGATGCTCATAGATACTTCACGACGTAAATCACCTTCAACGGCGAATTTAGCTACTTCTGTACGAAGAGCTTCGATTTGTGTTTCATCCAGATCTTTAAGCTTAGTATTTTCAGCAATACCT
The DNA here is from genome assembly GCF_009828855.1 of Psychromonas sp. L1A2. Classification (NCBI taxonomy): domain Bacteria; kingdom Pseudomonadati; phylum Pseudomonadota; class Gammaproteobacteria; order Alteromonadales; family Psychromonadaceae; genus Psychromonas; species Psychromonas sp. L1A2. Next base: position 1,537,635 of record NZ_WUAG01000002.1, read on the forward strand.
GACTCAGCACAAATAATTTGTGAACGAGTCTTGCCGATACCAAAAATAGCAGTTAATGCGATAACTGCATGCTTATGATCAGGAACGTTAATGCCAGCGATACGGGCCACTATGCACACTCCTTTAAGGTTAACGATTCATTTGTGAAAAGCCCGGTAGGATACTCGACAAATGATAAATTAGCAAACAAAACACAGCTTAGATGAAATTAATCACCTAAGCTGCTGATATATCCAAAATCTCTGTGGATTAGCCTTGGCGTTGTTTATGCTTTGGCTCTACGCAGATAACTCGCACCACACCGTGGCGTTTGATAACTTTGCAGTTACGACAGATTTTTTTAACGGATGCACGAACTTTCATTGCAACACTCCGTGATTATAACTATCAGACTCGGTTTATTTTCCGTAATCTTTCAAGTTAGCTTTTTTCAAGACAGAATCATATTGATTAGACATCAAATGAGTCTGCACCTGTGCCATAAAGTCCATGATAACAACAACAATAATTAATAACGACGTACCACCGAAGTAGAACTGTGTATTCATTGCAACCATCATAAACTCGGGAATCAAACAGATAAAGGTAATATACAACGCACCAGCTAATGTTAGACGCGTCATTACTTTATCAATGTAACGTGATGTTTGTTCTCCTGGACGAATTCCTGGGATAAAGGCACCGCTTTTCTTCAGATTATCCGCAGTCTCACGTGGATTAAACGTAAGTGCAGTATAAAAGAAGCAAAAGAAGATAATAGCAGCAGCATATAACATCATATGCAACGGTTGTCCCGGCTGTAAAGCCAAAGAAACATCCGATAACCAGCTTAAACCTTCAGTCTGACCAAACCACTGGGCAATAGTACCAGGAAATAAGATAACACTCGATGCAAAAATTGCAGGAATTACACCAGCCATATTTAATTTCAATGGCAAGTGAGTACTTTGAGCAGCAAAAACCTTACGGCCTTGTTGACGTTTAGCGTAGTTAACAACAATACGTCGTTGACCACGTTCAACAAATACTACAAAAGCAGTAGTTGCAAAAACGATAACAATTAATGCGAGTAACACTAGAAGATGAATTTCACCCTGTCGTGCTTGCTCTGCAGTTTGCCCGATTGCCGAAGGCAACCCAGCAATAATACCTACAAAGATAATGATAGAAATACCATTACCAATACCGCGCTCAGTTATTTGCTCACCTAGCCACATTAGGAACATAGTTCCTGTCACTAAACTTACAACTGCCGTGATGTAAAAGCTCAGACCTGCATTTTCAACAAGTCCAGGCATCATCGTTGGCAAACCGGTTGCAATACCAATTGCTTGGAAAGTACCTAATATCAAAGTACCGTAACGTGTGTACTGGTTTATCTTACGACGACCAGACTCACCCTCTTTCTTTAGCTCAGCTAAAGGAGGATGAACTACCGTTAACAATTGGATAATAATAGACGCAGAAATATACGGCATTATACCCAATGCAAAGATAGAAGCACGCTCAAGCGCACCACCAGAGAACATGTTAAACATTTCTATGATAGTACCCTTTTGCTGTTGGAATAAATCAGCTAGGACAGCGGCGTCAATACCAGGAATTGGAACAAAAGAACCTGCACGGAACACTAATATAGCGCCTAAAACAAACAATAAACGTGTTTTAAGTTCGCTCAATTTGCTTCCTTGTGCCGCTTTTGGATCTAATCCTGGTTTCTTAGCCATTGCCTATTATTCCTCGATTTTTCCGCCCGCCGCTTCAATCGCAGCACGAGCACCTTTGGTTACACCAAGGCCTTGTACTGTTACTGAGCGAGAGATTTCACCAGATAGAACTACTTTAGCAAACTTAGTTGTGTTTGTTAGTAGACCTGCCTGCTTCAACGTTTCTAGTGTCACAATATCGCCTTCTACTTTAGCAATTTCGTTCAAACGAACTTCACCGCTAACTAGAGATTTACGAGATGTGAAACCAAATTTTGGTAAACGTTGTTTTAATGGCATTTGACCGCCTTCAAAACCAGGACGTACAGTACCGCCTGAACGAGATTTTTGACCTTTGTGACCGCGGCCACCTGTCTTACCTAGTCCAGAACCGATACCACGACCGACACGTTTACGTACTGGTTTAGAACCAGCAGCTGGAGATAGAGTATTTAGTTTCATAATTACCCCTCAACCTTAACCATATAGTAAACTTTATTAACCATACCACGTACAGCAGGAGTATCTTGCAACTCCACTGTATGACCGATGCGACGCAGGCCTAGACCTGTTAATGTTGCACGGTGCTTTGGTAAACGGCCAATTGCACTTTTGGTTTGAGTTACTTTAATCGTTTTAGTAGCCATGCTGAATTACCCCAGAATATCACTAACGTTTAAGCCACGCTTAGCTGCGATTTGCTCTGGAGAGTTCATACTCTCTAGTGCATCCATCGTAGCGCGGACAACGTTAATTGGGTTAGTTGAGCCGTAAGCTTTTGATAATACGTTCTGTACACCAACAACTTCTAACACGGCACGCATTGCACCACCTGCTATGATACCAGTACCTTCCGATGCTGGTTGCATGTACACCTTAGAACCAGAATGACGGCCCTTAACTGGGTGTTGCAGAGTGTTACCTTTTAATTGAATTTCGCTGATATTGCGACGTGCTTTTTCCATAGCTTTTTGAATAGCTGCTGGAACTTCACGTGCCTTACCATAGCCGAAACCAACACGACCATTACCATCACCAACAACTGTTAGTGCTGTAAAGCTAAAGATGCGACCACCTTTAACTACTTTTGAAACACGGTTTACTGCGATTAGCTTTTCGTTCAGATCACCGGTTTGAGATTCTACTTTTGACATAATCTTTACCCTTAGAACTGTAGACCAGCTTCACGAGCTGCGTCAGCTAGTGCTGCAACACGACCGTGGTATTGGAAACCGCTACGGTCAAAAGAAATTTTAGAAATTCCTTTCTCTACCGCACGCTCTGCAACTAATTTACCAATTAGTTGAGCTGCTTCTTTATTACCACCGTTCTTAACTAGTGCAATCACTTCTTTTTCTAATGTAGAAGCGCTTGCTACGACTTGTGCGTCTGCTGTAATTACCTGCGCGTAAGTATGGCGAGGTGTACGGTTGATCACAAGACGAGTTGCACCAAGATCTTGCAATTTCTTACGTGTGCGGGTAGCACGACGAAGACGAGATGCTTTCTTATCCATAGTGTCTTACCTTACTTTTTCTTCGCTTCTTTACGACGCACATTTTCATCAGCGTAACGAACACCTTTACCTTTATAAGGCTCTGGCGGACGGAAAGCACGAATCTCTGCAGCTACTTGGCCTACTTGTTGTTTATCAGAACCTTCAATGATGATTTCTGTTTGGCTTGGAGCCGTAGCAGAAATACCTTGAGGTAATGTATATACAACAGGGTGAGAGAAACCTAAAGTTAGGTTTACATCTTGACCTTTAACTTGTGCACGGTAACCAACACCTTGAAGAAGAAGAGTCTTCTTAAAGCCTTGAGTTACACCTACAACCATATTGTTAACGTTAGCACGTGCAGTACCTGCTTGTGCCCATGCGTCTTTAACACCTTCAACAGGTGCGAAAGTTAATACGCCATCTTCTAAATTAACAATAACAGCATCATTAAGAGTACGAACTAATTCGCTTTTACCACTTTTAACAGTGATCTCTTGACCATTTACTTTTACTTCTACGCCAGCAGAAACAGTAATCGGTGCCTTAGCTATACGAGACATAGATTACTCCTTAAGATACGTAACAGATGATCTCACCGCCGATGCTTGCATTACGCGCAGCTCGGTCAGTCATAACACCTTGAGAAGTTGAAACAATCGCAATACCTAAACCAGCCATAACCTTAGGAAGATCATTTGCACCTTTATAGATACGAAGACCTGGGCGGCTTACTCGTTTGATAGTATCGATTACTTTTTTGCCTTCGAAGTACTTTAAAGTAACTTCTAATTCAGGCTTTGTGTCACCAGCAACAGCGAAATCTGCAACATAACCTTCTGCTTTAAGCACAGCTGCAATTGCAACTTTTTGCTTAGAAGAAGGCATCTTAACAGATACTTTGCTTGCTGCTTGACCGTTACGAATACGCGTTAGCATATCCGAAATAGGATCTTGCATGCTCATAACTATTTACTCCGTGATTAATTGATTACCAGCTGGCTTTTTTCAGGCCAGGGATTTCTCCGCGCATCATATGCTCACGAACCTTAATACGGCTCATGCCAAATTTACGAAGATAACCATGTGGACGGCCAGTTACATTACAACGGTTACGTTGACGTACTGGACTTGAATCACGAGGTAGCGATTGAAGCTCTAAAACTGCATTCCAACGATCTTCGTCAGCAGTGTTTAGATTATTAATAGTTGCTTTTAATGCCGTACGCTTTTCAGCGAACTTTGCAACTAGCTTCTCACGTTTTACTTCACGCGCTTTCATTGATTGCTTAGCCATTTTTTAGTCCTTACTTACGGAATGGGAAGTTGAACGCAGACAAAAGTGCACGTGCTTCTTCGTCAGACTTAGCTGAAGTAGTAATTGTGATATCTAAACCACGTACTTTATCAACTTTATCGTAATCGATTTCAGGGAAAATGATTTGCTCACGAACACCCATAGAGTAGTTACCACGACCATCGAATGACTTAGCATTCAGGCCACGGAAATCTCGTACGCGTGGGATAGCGATTGTTACCAAACGCTCAAAGAAATCCCACATACGTGCTCCACGTAGTGTTACTTTACAACCAATCGGGTAGCCTTCACGAATTTTGAAGCCTGCCACAGAGCGGCGTGCTTTAGTGATCATTGGCTTTTGACCTGAGATTGCTGCCATATCTGACGCAGCGTGCTCTAGGACTTTTTTATCAGCCAGTGCTTCACCAACACCCATATTAAGGGTGATTTTCTCTATTCGAGGGACTTGCATGACAGACGTATAGTCGAATTGCTTTTGCAAATCAGACACCACGTTGTCTTTATAGAAATCATGCAGTTTCGCCATCGTAAACTCCAGTTACTTCACAAGTTCGTTATTAGATTTGAAGAAACGTACTTTTTGTCCGTCTTCTAATCTAAATCCAACACGATCTGCTTTACTCGTTGCCGAGTTGTAGATCGCAACATTTGATACTTCGATCGGTGCATTTTGTTCAATGATTCCGCCAGCTACGCCCGCTTGTGGGTTTGGCTTTTGGTGTTTCTTTTGAATGTTTACACCTTCAATAATTACTTTACCGTTAGCTAAAACTTGAGAAATTTTCCCAGTTTTACCTTTATCTTTTCCGGCAATAACAATTACTTCATCGTCACGTTTTATTTTTGCTGCCATTTTCGGTTCCTTACAGTACTTCTGGCGCCAGCGAGACTATCTTCATGAAATTTTCATTTCGAAGCTCACGGGTTACAGGGCCAAAGATACGTGTACCGACAGGCTGGTTGTTTGCATTCAAGATAACCGCAGCGTTGCGATCAAAACGAATTACAGAACCATCGGGACGACGTACACCTTTTCTGGTACGCACTACCACAGCTGAATGAACATCACCTTTTTTAATTTTTCCACGAGGAATTGCTTCCTTCACAGAAACTTTGATGATGTCACCGATTGCTGCATAACGGCGATGCGAGCCACCAAGGACCTTAATACACATTACGCGTCGAGCGCCACTATTGTCGGCGACATCTAGCACACTTTGCATTTGGATCATTATAGTGCTCCGCTATTTACTATTAATACTCTCTAAACGAGTCGTGTTCCCCATATTTTCAGGGAGCGGCATCATACCACCAACTTTATTAGAAAGATAGTCTAAAAAAACGGCACTCAAAAAATGAGTACCGTTTAGCTTATGTAATCAAATTAAATTATCTAAAATCAGATAATTATGCTTTGGTTACGATTTTTGCCAATGTCCAAGATTTATTCTTAGATAAAGGACGACACTCACTAATTTCTACGTAGTCGCCTTCATTACACTGGTTTGTTTCATCATGTGCATGTAGCTTAGTAGTACGCTTCATGAATTTACCGTATAACGGGTGCTTCACTTTACGTTCAATAGCTACAACGATAGATTTTTCCATCTTTGCACTGATTACTTTACCTTGAAGAGTACGAGTATTTTTTTCGCTCATTACGCACCTGCCTTCTGATTTAATACTGTCTTAACACGGGCGATGTCACGACGCACTTGTTTAACTGAGTGCGGCTTTTCTAACTGACCTGTGTTTAACTGCATACGTAAGTTAAATTGCTCACGTAATAGGTTTAGAAGTTCAGCATTAAGCTCTTCAACGCTTTTTTCTTTAAGTTCGTTAGCTTTCATTACATCACCTTACGAGTTACGAAAGTTGTTGCCACTGGCAATTTAGCTGCTGCAAGAGCAAATGCTTCACGAGCTAATGCTTCTGGAACACCTTCCATTTCATAAAGAACTTTACCTGGTTGAGTTTGAGCAACCCAATATTCCACGTTACCCTTACCTTTACCTTGGCGCACTTCTAACGGTTTGCTGGTAATCGGTTTATCAGGAAACACACGGATCCAGATTTTACCTTGACGTTTAACATGACGAGTCATTGCACGACGTGCTGCTTCGATTTGACGAGCAGTAATTCGACCACGACCAGTTGCTTTTAAGCCAAATTCGCCAAAGCTTACTTCCGCACCTTTAGAAAGACCACGGTTGCGGCCTTTCATCATTTTGCGGAACTTCATACGTTTTGGTTGCATCATTAGATTTTACTCCTACTTACCGCGACCTTTGCGTTTTGGTTTAGCTGGCGCTTCTTCTTGTTGAAGTGGTAAACCACCAAGAATCTCGCCTTTAAATATCCAAACCTTAACACCAATGATACCGTAAACAGTCAATGCTTCTGATGTTGAGTAATCAATATCGGCACGAAGAGTATGCAGAGGTACACGACCTTCACGATACCATTCGTCACGAGCGATTTCTGCACCACCAAGACGACCACTAACTTGAACTTTGATACCTTTAGCGCCTAGACGCATAGCATTTTGTACCGCACGCTTCATAGCACGACGGAACATAACACGACGCTCTAACTGAGAAGAGATTGAATCTGCTACTAGTTTTGCGTCAAGTTCAGGTTTACGAACTTCTGAGATATTGATTTGAGCTGGAACGCCGGCCATTTTAGCAATAGCTGTACGTAGTAACTCAACATCTTCACCTTTCTTACCAATTACAACACCAGGACGAGCTGTGTGAATAGTCACACGTACGCTTTTCGCTGGACGTTCAATAGTAATTTTAGACAAAGAAGCGTTTTTCAATTTCTCTGTTAAGAATTTACGGATTTGAAAATCACTGTATAAGTTATCTGCAAAATCTTTTTTGCCTGCATACCAAGTAGAGCTAAATGCTTTAGTGATACCTAGGCGAATACCGTTAGGATGAACTTTCTGTCCCATTGTTTAACCCCTGTCTGATACCACTACTGTGATATGGCAAGAACGCTTCATTATGCGATCGGCACGACCTTTCGCACGCGGCATGATACGCTTCATTGTTGGACCTTCGTCAACACAAATTTTTGTGATAACTAGCTCATCAACATCAGCGCCTTCATTATGCTCGGCGTTTGCAATTGCAGAATCTACAACTTTCTTAATCAAAACAGCGGCTTTCTTAGGGCTGTATGATAAAAGTTCTAGTGCTTTTTCTACTGGAAGACCACGTACTTGATCTGCCACCAAACGCGCTTTCTGAGCCGAAGAACGAGCGTATAAATGTTTAGCTAAAGCTTCCATAATTACCTCTATTTCTTCGCTTTCTTATCCGCGACATGGCCACGGTAAGTACGAGTTGGTGCAAATTCACCCAGTTTGTGACCGATCATTTCATCAGTTACAAATACTGGCACGTGTTGACGCCCGTTATGGACAGCGATAGTTAGACCAATCATATCAGGAATGATCATAGAGCGACGAGACCAAGTCTTAATAGGCTTTTTCTCGTTACTGTCAACCGCTTTCTCTACCTTCTTCAGCAAGTGTAGGTCAATAAAAGGACCCTTCTTGAGAGAACGTGGCATGGCGATACCTCTACTTATTTCTTATTGCGACGACGAACAATATACTGATCAGTTTTCTTGTTCTTACGAGTTTTGTAACCCTTAGTTGGAACACCCCAAGGCGAAACAGGGTGACGACCACCACTAGATTTACCTTCACCACCACCATGTGGGTGATCTACTGGGTTCATTACAACACCACGAACGGTAGGACGAACACCACGCCAACGCGTAGCACCAGCTTTACCTAGTTGACGTAGCATATGTTCTGCATTACCAACTTCACCGATTGTTGCACGACACTCAGCAGGGATTTTACGCATTTCACCACTACGTAAACGTAGAGTAACGTAAGCACCATCACGAGCTATAATTTGGCTGTATGAGCCAGCTGAACGTGCAATTTGTGCACCTTTAGCAGGTTTCATTTCTACAGCGTGTACTGTTGTACCTACTGGGATGTTACGCATCGGTAAACAGTTACCTGCTTTGATTGATGCATCTTCACCAGATTGGATCATATCACCAGCAACCAGGCCTTTAGGGGCAAGGATGTAGCGACGTTCACCATCAGCATAAAGTACTAGTGCGATATTTGCACTACGGTTTGGATCATATTCCAAACGCTCAACTTTTGCCGGGATACCATCTTTATTACGTTTAAAATCAACTAAACGATAGTGTTGTTTGTGACCACCACCGATATGTCGAACCGTAATACGACCGCCATTATTACGACCACCAGATTTAGATTTTGACTCTAAAAGTGGTGCGTATGGCTTGCCTTTATGCAGATCGTTGTTTACCACTTTAACTAAGTGGCGACGACCTGGAGACGTAGGCTTACATTTTACAATAGCCATAAATAATTCCTCTACTCAGCGCCATCGAAACTAATGTCTGCACCTTCAGCCAGAGAAACGTATGCTTTTTTCCAGTCGCTACGGCGACCCATACGTTGACCTGAACGCTTGGTTTTACCCTTCACGTTAAGTGTGCGAACACCAGTTACTTCAACATCAAATAACTTCTGAACTGCCGCTTTGACTTCTGCTTTAGTCGCAGTACCTGCAACTTTGAATACCATAGTGTTATGGTTTTCAGCAGATAAAGTTCCCTTTTCAGAGATATGCGGGGCTAGAATAACTTGCAGTAAACGTGCTTCACTGATCATGCTAGGCTCTCCTCAATCTTTTTCACTGCATCAGCAGTTACTAAAACTTTATCAAACGCGATTAGGCTTACTGGATCAATACCTTGAACATCACGAACGTCAACTTTATACAAGTTACGCGCTGCTAAGAATAGATTTTCATCTAACTCTTCAGTGATAATCAAAACATCTTTAAGATCCATGTCTTTTAATTTAGCTGCAAGCTCTTTAGTTTTAGGAGCCTCTACAGTAAATTTTTCGACAACGATTAGACGATCCTGGCGAACTAACTCAGACAGAATACTTCTTACAGCACCGCGATACATTTTTTTGTTAACTTTTTGGCTATGGTCCTGAGGACGAGCTGCAAAAGTTACACCACCACCTACCCAAATTGGGCTTCGGATTGTACCTGCACGTGCGCGACCAGTACCCTTTTGACGCCATGGCTTCTTACCACCACCGCGAACATCACTACGGGTTTTCTGAGCACGAGTACCTTGACGAGCACCGGCTGCATATGCAACGACTACCTGATGTACAAGGGCTTCGTTGTATTCACGTCCAAAGGTAGTGTCAGAAACTTCAAGAGCACTTTGTGCATCTTTCAATACCAATTCCATTACTAACTCCTCGGCTATGCTTTAACAGCAGGTTTGATGAATACGTTGCCATTTTTCGCACCAGCTACTGCACCTTTAACGAGCAGTAAATTGCGTTCAATGTCTACGCGAACAACTTCAAGGTTTTGAGTCGTAACACGCTCAGCACCCATATGACCAGCCATTTTCTTGCCTTTAAATACGCGTCCTGGTGTTTGACATTGGCCAATTGAACCTGGAGCACGATGGCTAATAGAGTTACCATGAGTCGCATCTTGCATAGAGAAATTCCAACGCTTAACAGCACCTTGGAAACCTTTACCTTTAGATTGACCAGTAACATCTACTTTATTTATTTCGTTGAACAACTCAACGCTTAGCTCAGCACCAACTTGAATATCTGCACCTTCGTCTTGACCAAGGCGGAATTCCCATAAACCACGACCTGCTTCTACACCTGCTTTCGCAAAGTGACCAGCTTCAGGTTTGTTTACACGGCTTGCTTTTTTAGAGCCAGCTGTTACTTGAATAGCTTGGTAGCCATCAGTATCAAGTGTTTTAACTTGAGTAACACGGTTTGGTGAACATTCTAGAACTGTAACTGGAATAGAGACACCATCTTCAGTGAAGATGCGAGTCATACCAACTTTACGACCTACTAGACCGATTGTCATTACGATAACTCCTCTCTAACCCAAACTGATTTGAACATCAACGCCAGCAGCTAAATCTAGCTTCATTAGTGCGTCAACAGTCTTTTCAGTTGGTTCTACGATATCAATCAAGCGCTTGTGAGTACGAATCTCATACTGATCACGCGCATCTTTATTAACATGCGGTGAAGTTAGTACTGTGAAACGCTCTTTACGAGTAGGTAGTGGGATAGGACCACGTACCTGAGCACCTGTGCGCTTTGCAGTTTCAACGATCTCCGCCGTTGATTGATCGATCAATTTATGATCAAAAGCTTTAAGGCGGATACGGATTCTTTGGTTCTGCATGGACCAAAACTCCAATAGTTAAAAATACAACATACAAATAAACACCTGACAACCTATGCTAGATAGATCTCAAGTGTATATTCAAACTAGTAGCTCCCCAATTGGGAGACATTTTTGATAACCAATATCTGGCTATGGGGTTAAAAAACCCACCCGCCATATTGGCAAGTGGGCGTATAATACATTAACTATGAACTAAGGCAAGTATTTATTGCTAGTTTGTTTAAAAAACATTCAAAAGGATCTGCTTAGCTCTAATACTATAAGGATCGCTTCGTTACTCGTATTAACGACCCTTTTTTATGTTACATTTTGTACTTATTCAATGTTTATTCTTCATTTTATCATCACTAGGATCTCTTGTGTCAGTCGTCACTCAATTTTACCAGCAACTTAAATCTTTAGCCGAGCAATCTAACCATAGACAGTTGTGCTGTATTCAAGGAACTCTACAATGGTGTTTTGAGGAAGCCTCAGCAATTATTGAATTTGAAAACAGAGATTATAAATGGTGTGGAGAAAGCCCTGCTTCTATTAAAGCTTGTCTTTATTCATCTTTGTTAGGTCAAGATGTCCATTTACTATTTATGAATATGCACCAACAATTTGATGCAAATATGTTTGCTGCGGCAGAAGGAGCAGTGTGTGGTGGTTCGGTCATTGTTTTACTATTACCAGATCAAACAACCATAGATGATCATTTTTCATTGTATATGCAGAAACAACTCATTAACCATAAAATCCCTATATTGAAAGATACCCAACAACCTTCATTAATAGATGAGCAGCTAATACTCCCTGCTTCTAATCAATACTTATATATAGAAGAACAACAACAGGCGATTAAGCAAATCATTAACACAGTAAAAGGACATCGACGCCGACCTTTAGTTATTACTGCAAATAGAGGAAGAGGAAAATCAGCTAGTTTAGGGATTGCTGCAGCAGCCTTAATCAATCAAGGTTTATCTAAAATCATAATTTGTGCCCCAAGTAAGCAAACAGCTACCACTATGTATAAACATGCAACACAAACGTTAATGAACCAGAATGATTTGCAACGACTTGTTTTCATGCCTCCCGATGCCTTAAATTATGAGCAACCAGAGTGTGACTTACTAATCATTGATGAGGCCGCTGCGATTCCACTTAAGCTATTAATTACGTTTACAAAGCGCTATTCTCGAATTGTATTTGCAACGACACAGTTTGGTTATGAAGGCTCAGGACGAGGGTTTGCTTTACGTTTTCAGAAACAGCTTAATGCCATCGCTCCTGAATGGCGCTCTTTTCGTCTTACCCACCCAATACGTTGGGCTGAAAATGATCCTGTTGAAACATTTACTCTTACAAGTTTATGTCTAATTGAACAATCAACGCAAACTGCAATAAATGATAATTCCCTTAACCCAACCATTTCGATCATTGAACAAGTGAAGTTACTTCAACAACCTAAATTACTGAATCAGCTATTCACACTCCTCATTAATGCACACTATCAAACCAAACCTTCGAACTTAGCAGCTTTATTAAACGATCAAAATTTAACGATTATTGCGATGCAACAAGGCAAACAAATATTAGCCGTTGCATTAATCAATAATGAAGGTGAATTTGATCAAACAACAAGCGAACAAATCTATCAAGGCAAACGCAGACCTAACGGACATTTAATTGCTCAATCATTAACTTTCCACAGTGGTTTTAAAAATGCAGCTACCCAGTCATTTGCTCGTATTCAACGTATTGCTGTTCAACCAACGTTACAAAAGAAACGATTAGGTAGTCAATTACTACAATGGATAATTAATTGGTCCATTACACAGCAATTTGATCATTTGAGTGCGAGCTTTGCAGCGAGCGATAATTTATTACAATTTTGGTTACGTCATGAATTACAAGTTCTACGTATTGGAATTCGCAAAGATAAGAGCAGTGGACAACATTCATTCATGGTGAACTTACCTTTAAGCCAACAAGGTAAAGAATTACACCATCAAATACAGACTGATTTCCATAAACAGGTTAAAGTACAGTTTAGCCGACAGCTTAGACAATTAGATTCATCATTAATTATCGTATTATGGCCGCAAGTTGCATTCGAACAATTGAAAGCATCAACACAACAAGCGTTATCAGCTTATGTCAATGCGAATCGAAGTTATGACAATGTTGAGTACTTATTAATTGAATTATTATATAGCTCATCATTAGCGACATTAAACAACCAACAACAACGTTGTTTAGTAGAAAAAGTAATTCAAAACCATAGTTGGCAAGAAATAATACAGCAACACCATTTTACTGGACAAAAACAAGCACAAGCATTCGTAAAAAAATGTATTGATGACTTACTTACGCAACAAATAAGAGAACACACAACATAATGAGACTCGACAAATTTATCTGTGAATCAACAGAATTGACACGTAGCGAAGCAAAGAGTGCTATTCGTAAAGGTTTAATCAGCAATCAGGCTGGCACATTACGTAGTGGTTCTTACAAAATCGTTGCTGACGATATTATTGAATTTAAAGGTCAGGTAATCACAACGCGAGGATTTCGCTATATTATGCTTAATAAACCAGCTGGTTTTATTAGCTCGAATGTTGATGAGCAAATGCCTAGTTTATTAAACCTTATCGATATAGAGAAAAAACAAAACGTATTTATCGCAGGTCGTTTAGATGCAGATACAACAGGCTTAATTTTAATCACAGATGATGGCCAATGGTCACATCAAGTAACGAGCCCACGTAAGAAGTGTGAAAAGCGTTACCGTATCTCTTTACAAGACCCAATCAGTGACGATGCAATCGCACTTTTTTCTGAGGGTATTCAACTTAAAAGTGAAAGCCAAGCTTGTTTACCTGCAAAATTAGAAGTATTAAGTGAAAAAGAAGTACTATTAACGATTAGTGAAGGTAAATACCATCAAGTGAAACGTATGTTTGCTGCAGTAGGTAACTATGTAACTAAACTGCATAGAGAGCAAATAGGTGACGTCGAATTAGACCATAACCTAGCCTTAGGAGAATCGCGCTTTTTAACGGAGCAAGAGGTCAATGGATTCAAATAAATCATTTAATCAACAATGTTACGACTTACTTCGTCAAATACCAACAGGTAAAGTTGTAACCTATGCAGATATTGCTCATCAGCTTGGTGGTAAAGCCTATCAAGCAGTGGGCAATGCGATGGCAAAAAATCCAGATGTAATCATCGTGCCATGCCATCGAGTGGTCAATAGCAATGGCAACATCGGAAAGTTTGCATTAGGCACAGATAAGAAAATAGCCCTTCTAAAACAAGAAGGCATTATTATTAATACTGATACAGTGAATCCAAAAGTAGTTAATTTAAATAAACAACGTCATACATTTAAGTAAGTCTCGGCATTTACCTATATTAGTAAATTTAGCTACATTAGTAATATTTAACAGCATTAATAATAAAGCACAGCAATAACGTTAAAAAGGAAGGTATTGAATGAGATAACAATACCTCTCTTTAAACGTCTTCTAAAAATAATTCCTTATGCTTCAAATACTACTGTTCTGGTGCGACTGGATAAATCCCCTCTTCCAACCACTGATACTGATTACTCAAAATATCGTCCGCTATTGTTTTTGCCGTTACTCGTTGAGGAGTTGATAATGCTTTAAAATGCCCTTCTATTCTTTCTGATGCTAATACGCAATGATGATCTGCTAATGAAATGGCATTCGCATTACCTGCTTTTGCTTGGCTTTTAGCATAAGAGCAAGCCACTGACATGGCAAATATTTCACAACCGATGGTCATAAGGTGCCCTAATGTTTCTTGGCGTAATTCTAGCTTTTCTCGATGTACCAACATTTGCTCAAACAATACTCTCGCTAAGCGATGTGAAGTACGCTGACAATAATTAATGTGTTCGACTAGTTTTCCACTATGTGTAAATTGTTCAATAAACTCTTTATTGATAATTTGCGAAGGATACCAAGAAGCATATTCTTTAAAAAGTTTAAATGCAGCACTACGTTTGGTCGTAAAATCAGCATCAGGTTTAATTAAATCAGAAGCTAAAGATAAGTGTGTATCTAACGCTTCTCGGCTTAAAAATAATTCCATTACATCTGTTGTGCCTTCAATAATACGATTAATACGGCAATCACGTAACATACGCTCTACTGGGAAAGGTAATTCACCACGTGCTTTTAATGAACTGGCTTTTTCATACCCCCTGCCACCAAACATTTGTACCGTCTCATCCATCACACTCCACGCCATTTCACTACAAAATAACTTGGCCATGGCAGCTTCCATGCGAATATCAACATCACCTTTGTCCGCCATAAAACTAGTTACCCAAGTAACGGCTTCCATAGCAAAAGTTGTTGATGCGATATAAGCAATACGATTTGAGCCTTTTTCATGTTTTGCAATAGGCGATCCCCATTGCACACGCTTACCTCCCCAACGACGAGTCATATTAAGACATTGTTTTGCCATACCCGTGCTAGCCGCAGGAATCGTTAAACGACCCGTGTTTAACGTCGCTAATGCGATTTTTAAACCTTGGCCTTCTTCTAAAATTCTATCTTCAATAGGCACCTCTACATCTTTAAACTCAATCAAACCATTTTGAATGCCACGTATCCCCATAAAATCACAACGATGCTTGATGTTAATCCCCGGGCTTTGGCCTTTCACGATAAAAGCTGAAATTTGCTTAACCTCTTTATCTCCAATAATTTTAGGCGCGGTACAGGCCATCACCACTAAATAATCTGCGATGAGGCCATTAGTACACCAAAGTTTTTCACCATTGATAAGATAATGTGTGCCGGCTGCATTTAAGGTTGCAGTTGTTTCCATTTGAGCGGGATCGGAGCCAACACTTGGTTCTGTCAATGCAAAGGCAGAAATAGCACCATCTTTAAATAATGGTAGAAATCGTTGTTTTTGATCGTCTGTACCAAATAACTTAATAGGCTGCGGCACACCAATGCTTTGATGGGCAGAAACAAGTACAGCAGTTGAACCACAATGACTGGCGATCGTCATAAGGACACGATTATAGTTAACTTGTGATAATCCTAAGCCACCATATTCTTTAGGTATCTTCATCGAAAAAACACCGACTTTAGCGAGGGCTTGCATTGCTGCAGTGGGGATAGTGCGAGTTTCATCCACTAAATCAGCATCTAAGGTCTCAGCGAGTACAACTCCCACTTCTTTTACTAACTGGTCTCCTACGAACTTATCTTCTTTACTTTGCTCAGGAAAAGGGAAAATAGCATCAGATTTAAACTCCCCCATGAATAAAGATTTTGCAAAACTTGGGTGTTCCCACACTGAATCACGTGCAGCTTCGGTAAGGTTCAACGATGATGCTTTCTCATCGCTCATTTTAGACGTATCAATCACTACTTTTTTGTCTTCAGGAAAACTCATAACAGCTCCTTATTTAAATAGTTAAATTAGTCACTCTTTCAATTCTTATTAATAAAAACTACGCTGTTCATCTGCACACTTCTGTAAATAAGGCGAAACTTGATAACGAATACCCACTTGTTGTTGTAATTTATCTAATCGTTGCACAACTTCTTTACAGCCAATACTATCGGCCCAACGACACAAACCTCCTCGCCAAGCAGGGAACCCAGTTCCCATGATCATTGCTAAATCGAGCTGTCCAGCATTTTCGACAATTCCTTCATCAATACAATGTGCCGCTTCATTGACCATCACTAGCATTAAACGGTCAATAATATCTTGGTCACTAAAGTCTTTGCTACTTGCAACACAGCCAGCTTGATACAACAACTGGTTCACTTCGACTTCTTTATTTTTATAATGATAAAAACCACGCCCACCTTTTTTACCTAAAAGTTTTAAGGCCCCATAAATATGCTCTAAAATAGGTGCAACCGCCATCCGCTCTCCAAAACCAGCTTCTAAAATAGCAGCTACTTTATAACCAACATCTATACCTACTTCATCAGCTAACTGAAAAGGTCCCATCGGCATACCAAATGTAGTGATTGCAGAATCAACTTTTTCAATGTCAGCTCCTTCTTGTAATAAATAAGCGGCTTCATTTAAATAAGGCAATAAAATACGATTAACTAAAAAACCAGGACAATCATTAACCACAATAGGCACTTTCCCCCAGGCTTTACTGATCGCAACAGCTTTAGCAATCGTCTCTTCACTGGTTTGCTCACCTCTAATAATTTCTACTAATGGCATACGATTAACAGGATTAAAAAAATGCATACCACAAAATTGTGAGGGGCGAGTTAACACGGAGGCCATCTCTGTTACTGATAACGCGGACGTATTGGTACATAGCAAACTACTTTCTGGTAAAACTGCTTCAGCCTCTTTCAATACTTGCTTTTTAACCTGCATAACCTCAACAACCGCTTCAATAGCAATTTGAGCATGGTTAAATCCCGTATAATCGAGAGAAGCCCCAATACTATTAATCGCAGTATCGATTCCTGCTTGTTTAATTCGACGGCGTTTTTTAAGTTGATTAAAATAATCAGCGGCTTGTTGATAACCTAATTGAATAGATTCCCAGTTAATATCTTTTATACGAACCAATAACCCTTTAGAACTCATTAACCAAGCAATTCCTCCTCCCATAATGCCAGCTCCTAAAACAGCACCGGAAGAGGGTAACGTTTCAGGCTGTGGATAACGTTCTCTTTGCTCCTTTTTAACTTGTTCGTTAAGGAAAAATAACGAAATAAGATTTTTACAGACATCTGTAGACGCTAAGTTAGAAAAAGCACTAAGCTCTCGTTGAATACCCTCTTCAAAATTGCACTTTTTACGGTAAACCTCCAAAACAGCTAATGGTGCAGGGTATAAACCTTTAGTTGTTTTCATGACATTCTGATGGGCTTTTTTCAAAATATATAAACGCGCTAAATGCGAGTCCATTGCAGCCGCCATTGTTTTTTGTGCAATACTTTTAGGCTCTCTCCTGCTAAGCAAGCTTTCTTGAAAGCGAGTCTCTCTCAAATCTTCTAAAAATTGATCTATTTGTTGTTCAAGCTGTATAGATGAAATAACTTTATCGACCAACTTAATACGATAAGCTTTTGCTGCGGGTAATAGCTTACCAGGTAGGATCATGGCTAATGCTTCAGGTAAACCGACTAAACGAGGTAAACGCTGTGTACCGCCCCACCCAGGAATAATACCTAACTTAACTTCAGGTAAACCTATCTTAGTCTTTGGGTTATCGGTAGCTAAGCGGAAATTACATGCTAATGCGAGCTCACAACCACCGCCAACGCAGGCTCCATCAATAATAGCGACGGTTGTTTGTGGCAATAGTTCAAGGGCTTTAAAAATTTTTAATCCTTGTTGTGCTTTCTCTTTTGCCATTTCAATACTATCTATTTTCTGTAGCTCCTCGATAGCCGCACCCGCAATAAAGATATCTTTTTTAGCACTCTCAAAACTCACCACCTTTTGTGGGGCAGTTTCGATATCTTTAATAACATCAAACAACTCTTTCATTAGTTGAGCTGAAAGCTTATTTATAGCCTGATCTTGATAATCAAACGTAACTCGAATTAACCAATCATTCTTTTGTATTTGAATGTGTTTCATTATTCGACCTCCAATACTAATGCAGCGCCTTGACCACCACCGATGCATAAAGTCGCTAAACCACGCTGTAAACCTTGGCGTCTTAGTTCATGTAATAAGGTTAATATTAAGCGCCCACCCGTTGCACCAACAGGATGACCTAATGCAATCGCACCACCATTAACATTTAACTTGCTTGGGTCTAATTCACCAATAGCTTGCGATGACTGTAAATACTGTTGAGCAAATGATTTACTTGCGAAAGCATACTGATTAGCAATCACTTGAGCTGCAAAAGCCTCATTCAATTCTACTAGGTCAAAATCACTTATTGCTAAACCTGACTTTTGTAATAATTTAGCTGTCGCATAAACAGGGCCTAACCCCATGCGACTACCTTCCAAGCCTGCATAACTATAATCTGTTAAATAACCTAATGGCGTTAACCCCATTTCTTTTGCTTTAGATTCCGACATTACCGTCAAGGCAACAGCGCCATCAGTAATTGGACATGCATTCCCAACGGTCACACTGCCCGCTAAGCGATCGAAATAAGGACGAAGCTTCGCCAAACTAGCCAACGTTTGATCTTCACGTGGACCATTATCTAAATGTTGAATATGTTGGTATTTAGGTGCGACAGCAATGCTGATTATTTCATCTTCAAACTTACCTGCTTGCTGTGCTTTAATCGCTTGTTGATGACTATTTAAAGCAAACTGATCTTGTTGTTCTCGAGTAATGCCAAACTCACGGGTTAATACTTCCGCTGTTTCGCCCATATTCAAGCCACAAACGGGATCGGTTAAGCCTAGTTCAATACCAATGATTGGTTTTAGAAAAGGTAAGCGAAATTGAGAAAGTACTTTGAGTTTAGCGACCGGCGTTTTTGCTTGCATCATATGCATAAAAAACTGAGTCATTTGCGGGCTGTACAATAAAGGAATGCTGGACATCGACTCGCTACCACCAACCAATGCAGTTTCAATTTCCCCTGCAAATATTTTATTCGCAGCCGTTGTCATTGCTTCCATACCCGACGCACAGTTTCGGTTCACTGTATAAGCGCAAGTACTAGTAGGAAACCCACCTTGTAATGCAATTACTCGAGCGATATTAGCAGCATGGCCAGGCTGTGCAACGTTGCCTATAATCACCTCATCTATGTCATGGTAATCAAGTACAGAACGCGCCATTAGTTCTCTAACAACCACTGCGCCTAATTGATCAGCCTGCATTGTTTTAAACGTTGAACCTGCTTTACAAAATGGACTACGCCCACCCTCTATTATTGCTAGTCTTTCTTTCATTAACCACCTCCAACATCGTAACGATGTCCATTAGTAATGAGCAAAAACAATAAAAATCTCCCCTAAAATAGCTTATTAAACTAATGCTTAAATTAAGCGATCGGCGAAAAATCAATTATTTACAGTGAATTAAAAAGTACGAAAGAAAATGAACATCATAATGTTGTGAGGGTTGAGTATTCTATGATTCTTTTTCTACATCACTTAAAAATACACATTTTAATCAGTATAGAGTTGCTTTATTTTTGAGCAAGTGAAATAAAAATAACCCTATTGGATTCGCGATGAGCATCGCAGAAATTGTAGATAAAACAAGCGATCAAGCAATCTTAAATAGATAATTTGATCGCTATATTTGAAAATTTCAAATCAGAAAAGGAAGCATTAAAGTACTTTAATTAGAATGAAAATTGTAATTAATCTTGCACTACACTTTCTTTTAGCAAGCTTTCTAAACAATGATCTGTAATGCCATAATACGCTTTAATATTAGCAATTTGAGTCAACGTTTTAGCTTGTTCTTTAGGGTTTATTTTGGCTTTTTTTACTGCCAAGATCATCTTATTCTTATTCGTATGTTCTAGGCTAATAAACTCAAATACTTTAGTGCTATAGCCATTGGCTTCTAACAATAACGCACGCAACGAATCCGTCACCATTTCAGCTTGTTGACCTAAATGAACGCCGTATTGCAACATTGGCTGGAATAATTCCGGGCTTTGCATCTGTGGACGAATTTGCTTATGACAACAAGGTGAGCACATGATGATGCTTGCATTCGCACGAATACCATAATGAATCGCATAGTCAGTAGCGACATCACAAGCATGTAATGCAATCATCACATCAGTTTGTTTTGGCGCATGAGTTTTGACATCACCACAAACAAAATCTAAACCTTGATGATCTAAAGTAGATGCGGTTTCATTACATAAATCAGCTAATGCTTGGCGTAACTCCACTCCCGTCACTTGCGCGTCATTTTTTAAGGTATGGCGAAGGTAATCATGAATAGCAAAAGTTAGATAACCTTTACCAGAACCAAAATCGACCACATTAAGTGGTGTTGTTTTATCATGCGGGGAAACATCCAATGCTTGGCTAAACACCTCAATAAACTTATTGATTTGCTTCCACTTATTAGACATAGCAGGGATCAGTTTTTGCTGTTTATCTGTCACCTTTAATGCCGTTAAAAATGGACGTTGTATATCAACAAAACGATTCTTTTCACGGTTATGAGTTGCGACAGCAGTTTGTTGTTTTTTTGCTTGATGTTGTGAGATTTTCAATTTACCTTTTTTACTAAATTCGATCTGCACTTCTGCATCTAATAACGTTAAATAAGCACTTTTAAAGTCCTCACCGACTAACGATTTAATTTCAGACAATGCCAACTTATAACTATAGTTTTTAGTAATATGATTGGTTTGATGCTCATATACAAAACTAAGTACCGCTTCATTTTGTAAAGTAATAGGACGAATAGCAACACGGTTTAAACTCTTATCTGCACCTCTATATTTACTTAATAACAGTTTAACGACCTGATTATTTTCAATACTTTTTGATAACAATACATAAAAGTCTTCAATGGTATTAAGCGTAGCTTCTGACATAGTAGTTTCCGAGATAGTCTAAAATAAAATAACGAAACGCATTCTAACAGTTAAGCTATCTGAATAAACGTGCAATTTAGTGATAGCAGGAGAAACACAACCGCAGTATAAAAGGTTTACCCTCTTCTCTAAGTCACCTTTACAAATATTTAATCATTTTCATCAAGTGAAGTATGGCCTTTTTTTAAGTGTACAAAATCCACTAAATCATCTGATGATACTTGATACGCTTGCCCAAACCCTTTAACAAATAATCCTTGCTCAGTTTTTAACTGAATCAAATGAAAGTCACCAAGTTGAGTCAACAACTCAGCGGTATTGCCTAACCTTTCAATCATCAAAGGGATTATTTCAGACCATTTTTCAGTTTCACGTGAAACTATCTGCGCATGTGCATCAAAAGTTAGCCGCTTTCTTGCATACACATTCTTTGCGTCCAACTCATCTTCAATTATCATTAAAGAAACGGCTGGATTAGCGAATATATTTTGAGTATGTCGAGCCATTTCTGAAATTAAAACGTAATAACCATCTACATCGTAAACAAATGGCGCATAACTATTATTAGGTCGCCCATTAGCATCAACTGTGGCTAGCTGTAATGTTCTCTTATTGTCCATAAAAGCACGAATTTCTGGCTCTAACTGGTCACGTAGAGGTTGTTGTTTGATTGAAGACTCTCCCATTGCTATTCCTTATTATTTAAAGATTAAAGCCTATATAGTTTTAGATTTAAAGTTAAAATTTCCAGTTAAAAATCAAGCTCATTTAATCATAATGTAAGAGGTAATAGTCCGCCTATATTAGTAAAGTCTCTTTAATTCAAAAAAAAAAGAAGATGAATTATCTTTATAGAGAGTAAAAACCATCACCTTAGACAAAAAGATAATGTAAATGATAATTGATCTCATAATTGAATTAGTTGATAATAAGTATCGTTACATCTATTTTGTTTTTTGTATGGAGTTCTGGCCCTATGTTTCGTTATATCAGTGCGGGTTTTTTATCTGTTGCGATCCATTTTTTAATCTTTTCACCATTACTAGATCAACCAGTAATGGCACTGCCTCTCAGCCAGCAAACACAAAGCGTTAGCATTAGTTTTGCGACGCCAGTAAAGCCTACACCAAAAAAAGTAGAAACGCCTGTTCCAGAGAAACCCCAACCAGTTGTCGAAACACCGACACCTAAAAAAGTTGAAACGAAAAAACCGGTTAAAAAAACAGTCAAAAAGCGTATCGTTAAACAAAAAACAGTCACTAAAAAAGTTAAAAAAGAAACGCCTAAAAAAGTCATAGCAAAAGTTGAAAAGAAACCGGAACCCGTCAAGAAACCAACTGAAAAAGTAGTTGAGCCTAAAGAGCCGATTGCTAAAGCAGCACCGACTGAAACCAAAAAAGCACCGAAAGAAAAACTCACAGATAATAAACAACAAACTGTGAAAAAAAGTGATGGCTTACAAGAAAAACCACAACTGATACAAAAAAGCCGTTTTTTAAGTAAACCAACACCTCCTAAATACCCACGTTTAGCGAAACGTAAAGGCATAGAGGGAACGGTTACCTATGAAGTCTGGTTAGATGAAAAAGGCAAACAAGTGAAATTATTGCTGAAGGACTCATCAGGTGCAAAAGTGCTTGATGTAGCAGCTCTAAAAGCAATTAAAAAGTGGAAGTTTTCTCCTCATACCATCAATGGCAAAAGTATCGCACACCGTATTTACATACCTATTAGCTTTAAACTGGATTAACAATGACTTTATTCAACATAGTACAAGAACAACTAGGCTTAATGACTTGGCCTTTAATTATCTGCTCTCTATTAACACTGATGATCATTAGTGAACGTTTATTAAAACTATTGAGTTCAGGCTCATTAAGTAAGAAAGAAATAAAGAAGTTATTAACAGGACATAATCCAAAACAAAGCGAACAATTAGAATTACTTAGCCAACAACTAAAAACGGAAAATAACCTCGCTAAGCGTGGCATTGCAATGCTATTTGCACACCAACATTTTAGTCAACAATTACGTGAAGATACGGCCAGTATTTGGGTACAAGATAAGCGTCAAGAATTACATAGCGGTTTAAAGCTATTAGCTTTAATTGGTGTTATCAGCCCATTACTTGGTTTATTAGGGACCGTATTAGGGTTAATTGAAATGTTTAAAGCCATTGCATTAACGACTGGCTCTGTAACACCAAATGACTTAGCCGATGGCTTAGGTATTGCGATGCGTACAACAGCCGCTGGCTTATTAATTGCCTTACCTGCTATTTGTGGCGCACAGTTATTAGGTCTATGGGCGAATAAAGTAACTTATCGTTTAGAGTTTACGCTTAACTTTTGTAATCTATGGTTACAAGGTGTGAGCTTCCCAGAACAGAAACGTGCAGCTAAAACGGCAATCAAAGCTGAGGAAGTAAAATCGTGATACGCAGTCAACGTCCAAATCAATCAGAGTTACCGCAGGTTGATCTTACTCCGTTATTGGATATTATTTTTATTGTAATGGTATTTTTAATGCTCTCTGCAAATATTAAATTACAATCTTTACAAGTTGATTTACCAACAACAGATACAACAGCAGTGCAAGTCGTCGATAATAAAGCAGTGACCATTAACATACTAAGCTCAGAACCACATTGGGCGATTGATGGAGAAAAACTTCCAGACTGGTCAGTGTTTCAGCAAAAACTAATACAAATAGTACAAGAAAAGCCAGCAACACAATGGGTTATTGCTGCCGACAAAACCGCTGAAGTACAACACATGGTGAAATTATTAGGTTTTTTACAACAGCACAATATTCAAGCAACACAATTACTAATAGAAGAAGAGTAATAAAAAAGAATTGTTTAGGTAGCGTCAAATTCAAAAACTGGCTAGATAAAACAACCTTAACTTTCTCTCTGTAACGTTACTAACAAGTTAGATAGTCCATTATTTAACTTGTTAGTAAATCGTCGCTAATCACTGTGATCACTAATGCTAGTGAGCTTAATAGTGAACTATCTATGATACTTTTATATAACGCCACTGAAAAAATCACCCAAAATATTTTTTCACCAATCGCCCCTTTTCCATGCCTGATTATATAAAAAGTCATCGATAAAAAGACGAACAAAAGCACCACTAAACTTTCAGACAAGATTAATGATAAATAAACAGCCAAAGAACATCTAATTTCAATGAAAAACTATCTGCATTAGTTCCATCACTACGCTTTAAATCTAATTTTGATAACAAACTATTTAAAAAGTCATACAAATACTAACTTTTCGAACGCTTTGACGTTAATATACTTATAATTAATCCACAGTTCATGGCGATAGCCTGTATTTAAAAGAGACTTAAAATGACTAATAAAAATACTCAAACATTAAGCGCAGAAGCTTGTTTACAAGCAGCATCGGAATTATTAGCTCGCCGCGAGAGCAACAAAAAAGGTGGCATTTTACCTGATGCATGTCGTCCAACTAATTTTGAAGATGCACTTGCAATTCAAGCAGCAACCATTAAAGCCAGTGGTAAAAAAATAGCTGGTTGGAAATGTTTAGTTCCATTAAACCCAGAACAAATTATTGTTGGCCCTGTTTTAGAAGGCACAGTACAGCAAGGTAGCACCTGTTTCGTTAAATCAACAGAACCAGGCAAAACATTAATTGAACCTGAAATTGCATTTGTACTAGGTACTGATTTACCAGCACGCCCAGAAGGGTACACAAACACAGAAGTAGACGCAGCTATTGCAACAACGCATATGGCATTAGAACTATTACAACGTCGCTATTTACCTAACGATGATCTAATCTTCGCTGACAGACAAGCAGATTGCTTATTAAACCAAGGTATATTTGTTGGTCCAGAAATAACGAAAGCACAAGCATACGATGCGGCTGAAATTAAACTGTTTATCGATGACGCTAGTTATGAAGGCAAGCACCCTAACTTATCAGCTCAAGCACCAATCTACTGGTTCGTTGATTTCATGTGTAAAAATGGTTTAAACCTAGAAAAAGGCCAAGCTATTATTACTGGTTCTTATGCTGGCGCGATTGAAGTACCAATCAAATCAACAGAGATTAAATATGAAGGTTTAGGAAAGTATAACGTAGAGTTTAAAGCACTATAAAATAGTCTTTGAAAGGTGTCTGTGATTGTTTATCAGACACCTAATTAGCTTTAAATTAAACACTTATATGATTCAGTATTTTTTTTAAAAAATAACCAACTAATACAACAATATAATTAAAAACTCCACTGTACACTCATCAGTAAAATACCAGGTAATATTACCCCACCTTCGACACCAAAATAATCAGTAAAGTTGTATTGAGCAGCATGATAAATATATGGGGCAAAAGCAAGACCTGTATTGTCTTTCATATCTTGATAAAAGCCATCATCACCACAGTTATCAAAAGCATCTATAAAAAACTCACCAGCATAAGTATAAACACCTTTAATCACCAACTTATCATTAATTCGATACCAATCT
The DNA here is from genome assembly GCF_009828855.1 of Psychromonas sp. L1A2. Lineage (NCBI taxonomy): Bacteria > Pseudomonadati > Pseudomonadota > Gammaproteobacteria > Alteromonadales > Psychromonadaceae > Psychromonas > Psychromonas sp. L1A2. The sequence goes on from NZ_WUAG01000002.1 coordinate 1,563,508, forward strand.
TTACGAACACCTAACAACGCACAGCGATTATTTTGACTGTTGATAAAGGTACCAACTAATATACTGTAATCAGAATCAGCATTAAGCTTACGCTCTATAGAAAAGTATTGATTATTAAAGTATTGAGTTGAATCTGAATCCGGTGGAAGTGCATGGTACAGAAATGATCCCGTATTAACTGAGAATAAATCGAAGGGATTAGCCATTATGGAAGGCGTTGACAAAACACCTGATAAAAGAATTAAGAAAAGTCTTAAACGAACAAACAATATATTTTGCAAATTAAATTCCATTTATAGCAAGTAGATGAATTTATTATAAAAGTAAAGTTTTCATATTCCATTTATCTGTTACTTAAAATAATAGTGTAAACATAAAAAATAATTATCCAGACTATACTACTGTACTTAATATTCAACGTTTCTTTAGCGCCTTTTTAAAAGAAAAACCGGTTACCAAAATAGTGCCGATAATAACTAACGAAGCCCCTAATAAAGTATTTAAGCCGATTGCTTCCTCTAAAAAAAGATGCCCCCACACAATTCCAAATAACGGCACTAAAAAAGTAACTGACAATGCAGAAGCAGGACCGTCATCTTTCACCAATCGAAAATATAATAAATAAGCAAAGCTAGTACATACAATACCCAGTGCTAATACAGACAGACTAATTGGTAAAGAGATAGGATCTCGTATCGGTATAAGAGGCAATAAAGGCAACACTATAATAACCGCCGCCCACAAGCTGCCATGCGCATTTTCAAAGGGAGCAACAACTGGAGCGACTTTAGTATAATTAGCTGAAACACTATACATAAAAGCAGCTAATAAGCAGGCGGAAATAGCCAATAAACCTTGTTCTCCAAGCGCTAATGCCTGCTGCCCTACCAAAACACAAACACCTAACATACCAATTAACAATCCCACACTTGCTTTCACTTTTAAGCGCTCTTTTTGCCACACACTAGCAATCACAGCACCAAATAAGGGTGCAGTAGAGTTCAGAATAGCCAAAGTAGACGCATTTAAAGTCTGTGCAGCATAAGCAAACATTAAAAAAGGCAGTGCGGTATTAAAAGCACCGATAATAAAAAAGTGTTTAGCGTGGGATAAAAAGGATAATTTTCGACGTAAATAAAAACTAATTAATAACAAGCATAACGCAGCTGCTAATACTCTTCCTTCAATTAAAAAGACAGGTCCTAAGCTACTTGCTGTAAGGCGCATAAATAAGAACGATCCCCCCCAAATCGCAGCTAATAACACTAATCGTAAGACACTCGCTAACGACATACTTCTTCTTCCTTGAATAAAGTTTTAACTAAGCAAAACGATGTGAGACACTGTTCTAAGTATAAATAAACGAAGGAGATAACATGCTAATTTTTTATATAATTTGTGGCGTACTCGTATTTGCAGGATCAGGTTTATTCATGCACCTCAATCGTTTAGCAATATACCGCCGTCGTATTATCCGCCAATTAGCGGCTAACAGTAAACAAACGCCAGTCATACTATCAGAATCACAAGAACAAAAAATAAAACAAAACTTTCTAAAAGGCCTCAGTGTTAAGGAATGCTACAAGGAATTATAACTTAGTACTGCCAATAATGAACCGATGAGTTAGACACTACCTTCTGACTCAATCACCAATATCCTTGCTTCTCCTTTAGGGCGAGCAACATGCTCTGTGCCAATAGACGCATAAAAAATATCACCTGAATTAAGAATGCAAGATTGCTCAATTTCATTTTCTTTATAAAACATTTCAACAACCCCATCTAACACCACAAACACTTCTTGGTCATCGTTTACGTGCCATTTATAGGCTTTGTCTGTCCAATGTAAACGGGTAGTAATGCCATTCATATTAGCAATGTCTTTTGCGCCCCAAGCGGCATCTGACTTGAATTCCTTGCCTCTGGTTATTTCCATTTAAATTCCTTTTTAATTCTAACCTAATGATTTATTTAGGTTTTACTTTATCCCATTACTATTATTTATTATCCAGCACTATTCTTTATCTTTTTTATCTTCAAGCAGCCCAGCTATTGGTTCTTTATTATTATCCTCACCATCAGTTTTCACCCATTCAGCTTCTGAATCAATAATATCTTTATCTCTCGCACCTTTCTTAATATTGACTAACCCGACAAGTAAAAAGCCATTAGCAAAAACGGAGATAAAAGCGGTAGGAAAAATAAGAATACGAGGAGCAAAAAATAAAAGAAGAATGCCAATAATAATTGTACCAAAACAAAAACCTATCCATGCAATGCCGGCTGCAATAGCGAGAACCCATAACATGATGCCGACAATGAGTTGTATCCAACCTAATATCATAAAAATAACCTAATCGAATAAAATACAAAATAAGATAAAAAGCAGCTTAGTAAAATAAAGCTACGTCACTTTGGTTGACCATAACAACCTGAAAGTTTTAATCAATGCACAATCAAGTTAATTTAGTTACGAATAAAATAAAAAGCATACAATGGGTAGAATTAATCAAAAAAAGGCATTAATTACTCGCTGTTTTTAGATTCGAATAAATCAAATAATTTAAGTCTTTATTCACTTAGTTTTTTAAAACCATCAATTGATCCTCCTCATAACGTAACTGTGACACAAACACTACACTGAGGAACTCTTTATTATTGTTCGAGGTTAACTTGTATTTAGACCAATTCACCATGTTATTAGCTGTTTTTGAACGTGCCGCACTAATGCTAATGGCACTTTTTCTACTCACTAGAACTCAGCTTTTCCAAAAAATCATCAGTAAACGTCAACGTAACCCCAAAGAAATTACCATTATCCTATTATTATTTGTTTGCTTTGCTGTATTCAGTACTTACACCGGCATTAATGTTTATGGCTCCGTGGTTAATGTAAGAATCATCGCCATTATTTGTGGTGGTATTTTATTTGGCCCCTGGGTTGGGATTGCAGCAGGGTTGATCTCAGGTGTCCACCGGTATTGGATAGACATCGATGGACCAACATCACTCGCGTGTCTTATTACCAGTATTCTAGCTGGGTTACTTGCAACCTGGATCCACCAGCGTTGTGATAAAAAAAATTATGCAAAGTATGGTATTGCCGCAGGTATGTTCTGTGAACTACTCACTATGATATTAATTTTGTTACTTAACAAAAATTCAGCATTAGCTATCTCAATCGTTGAACAAATCTCAATCCCAATGATCGCAGGCACCTTATGCATTGGTTTAATCATTACTTTAGTGCAAAGTATTGATGATGAAAAAGATAAAGTAGCAGCACTACAAGCTAAACAAGCGCTTAATATTGCGAATAAAACCCTGCCTCATTTTCGAAAAAATGATCGTGATTCTTTAGTTAAAGTCTGTGAAATTATTAAACAAGAAACAGGCGCTGATGCCGTTGCCATCACCGATACTCGTAATGTAAAAGCTTATGTAGGGGTCGGTGAAGAAAACTTTCTCGATTCTCACCATCAAATAAGTTACATGACACAACAAGCAGTGGACTTAGGTAAACAGATAATTAACAACAACCTCAATGTACATGAGTTTCATTCACTATTAATTATCCCGTTATGGGGAAATGGCAAAGTAACAGGCACACTCAAGATTTTCTACTGTCAGCCACATCAAATTCGCCATGCTTTACGTGAAATGGCCATTGGTCTTTCTCATTTAATTTCAACACAAATCGAAGTCTCTAACATGGAACAACTTAAAACAATGGCCAGTAAAGCTGAGTTTTCGGCTTTACAAAATAAAATCAATCCTCATTTTTTATTTAATGCACTGAATGCAATTTCTACACTCGTGCGGATTAAACCAGATCAAGCGCGGCAGCTAATCGCTAACCTAGCCAACTTTCTACGGTTCAACTTAGAAAAAGGCGATGAATTAATTGATATTCAAGAAGAGATTCAACAAGTACAAGATTACGTCGCTATCGAACAAGCGCGTTTTGGTAATAAACTAACGGTAGTATTTGATATCGACCCTGTGCATATCAAAATTCCTTCTCTACTTATTCAACCACTAGTTGAAAATGCTATTCAACATGGCATTGTTCCTTCTCGTGCACCAGGAACAGTGATCATTTCAGTGAAGCAACAAGAAGATACAGTAAAAGTAACGGTTGCAGATACGGGCGTAGGTATAAAAACAGAAATCATTGAGCATATTTACCAAGGTTCTATGGGTAGTAATCACATAGGAATGGTTAATGTACATCAACGTGTTGGTCTACTTTACGGTTCAGGCCTAACTATTCAACGTCAAGATATTGGTACCTCCGTTTCTTTCTATGCCAATGATACTCAGGAGAAAACATGCTAAAAGCGATCATCGTTGAAGATGAATATCTAGCCCGTGAAGAGCTTAACTACCTCATTAACACCTATAGTCGAATTGAAGTAATAGAATCCTTTGACGATGGTTTAGCGGCCTTTACTTACCTGCAAAGTAATACGGTTGATATTGTATTTCTTGATATCAACATTCCTTCTATCAACGGGATGTTATTAGCGCGTAATATCCATCAATTCGCGCAACCTCCGCAAATTGTGTTTACCACGGCCTATAAAGAACATGCATTAGAAGCTTTCGAACTAGAAGCATTTGATTACTTACTCAAACCCTTGGATGAACAACGCGTACAACGACTGTTAATGAAGCTTGAAGCGCATGCATCTTCCTTGATAACTGACGATCCGATACAAGCTTCCTCTAATACTATTAACCTATCCCGAGATAACCGTATAAGGGTAATGCCGATCGATGACATTATTTACGCAGAGGCTAAAGAAAAACTCACTGAAGTGCATACAGAAGAAGGTATTTTTATTGCCCCTTATAATATTAGCGAGCTAGTCAATAAACTACCAGTACGCCAATTTTTTCGTTGTCATCGCTCTTACTGCGTAAACCTAAAACGTATAGAAGAGATCATCCCTTGGGTAAATAGTACCTACTTACTTAAATTTCATCATCACCCGACTAAAGTATCAGTCAGTAGAGGCAATATAAAAGAGTTTCGAAAAATAATGAGTTTGTAATTCATACCCAAATAATGCAATTCATGGTGACTGAATTGCATTTCATTTTTTACTTTCCCACACATATTGTAATGTTTTATAAAAGTTGTACTTTGAACCCATCAGAAGCGAGAAAATCGCCTTCAACCCATTTAATATTTTAAACTTTTGGAGTTCACATTATGATTACTATCGCATCACACCAAAAAAAATGGCTCACTTTAATTGGCACGGTCATTGCCCAATTTGCCTTAGGTTCCGTTTACACATGGAGCTTATTTAACTCTCCTCTAGCAAACAAGATTAATGAACCTGTTAGTCAAATTGCATTTTCATTCGGTATTCTCAGTTTAGCCCTCGCCTTTGCTTCTTCCATTTCAGGTAAATTACAAGATAGATTTGGTGTTAAGAATGTCACTATTGGCGCAGGCATACTACTTGGTGCTAGCTTACTGCTAGCTTCCCATGCAACTAATTTAATCATGATTTACATTTGCATCGGTTTATTAGTTGGGTTTGCAGATGGTACTGGTTACTTAATGACACTATCTAACTGCGTTAAGTTCTTTCCAAAACATAAAGGGTTAGCATCAGCCTGTGCTATTGGTGCTTATGGTTTAGGAAGCCTTGGCTTTAAATTTATTAACATGTATTTACTAACGCACTTTAGCCTAGATCAAGCCTTCGCAGCATGGGGAATGATTGCCATGGTGATGGTTATTATAGGTGGTTTATTAATGACTGATGCACCTAAACAAGCAGTGGAAACAACAGAAAAAACAACTAAACAAGACAAATCACTACCGATATCAGGTGAGTTTACCTTGTCACAAACAATCAGAACGAGTCAATTCTGGATGCTAGCCACTATTTTCCTATCAATCTGTATGAGTGGTTTGTATGTCATCGGTGTTGCTAAAGATATTGGTGAAAACTACATTCATTTATCGGTAACTTCTGCTGCCACTTCGGTTGCTGTTATTGCCATTGCAAATTTAAGTGGTCGACTTGTATTAGGTGTATTATCAGACAAAATAGAAAGAATGAAAGTCATTTCATTTGCGATATTAGTCAGCTTTACTGGCGTTGCTTCTTTAATATTTGGCGAACCTAGCAGTAATGTATTTTACTTTGCAGTGGCATGTATTGCCTTCAGCTTTGGCGGAACTATTACCGTATTCCCTTCATTAATAAGCGATTTCTTCGGCTTAAATAATCTAACTAAAAACTACGGTGTGATTTATTTAGGATTTGGTATTGGTAGTATTACAGGCTCGATTGTGGCGTCTATCTTCGGTGGTTTTATTCCAACTTTTTACATGATAATGTCATTATTAATCATATCATTAGTATTAACACTATTTATAAAACACCCAAGTAATGAAAAACTTACCGCTACCAATCACCAACTTGCTACGCAATAAAGGTTTTCACTATATAGGGAATGTTATACCGATTACATTAAACATGTTATCTAAATTTTGCGCTTAAAAAACAGTTTAATTAAAAATGTAAATGGCTGTTCTCTTTACGAAATTTACAACGAGGAAGTAGGCTGTTTTAACAAGTAAAATAGATAAGCTATTTTACTTGTTATTACTATGTATGAATCATCACCTTACCAGCTAAGCTCATAAGGTGATGATTAAAAACTAAAGAAGATGAATTAAAAAGCAGCTTCTATCGTGCCTTTATACGTTTTATCAAGGAAGTCACGAGTCGCTTGAGATTGAAAGATTTCAACAAACTTTTTGTAAGTCGCATTATCTTTATCTTGAACACGAGAAGCAATATTCATCACAGCAAATTCAGCATCTTTCGCTTCAAGATAAATGCCTTGTTCAGCAGGACTTAAGCCCGCAGACATAACATAATTCATTGTAATAACAGACGCATCAACATCATCTAATGTACGTGGTAATTGAGCTGCTTCAACTTCAATAAATTCAAAGTTTTTAGGATTATCAACGATATCATAAACCGTAGTTTTTGCACCTGCATCAGGCTTCAACGTAATTAACTTCGCATCCGCTAATAACAGCAAACCACGTCCACCATTAGTTGGATCGTTAGGAATAGATATTTTTGCATTATCCGGTAAATCATTAATCGACTTATACTTACTCGAGTAGATACCCATACGCATTAAAATAGAATGACCAATAGAAACAATCTTTTGATCGCTATTACTATTGAAGTTACTCATAAACGGTTGATGCTGGTAACTGTTAAGGTCAAGACTGCCATCTGCTAGCGCAGCATTCGGCGTAATATAGTCAGAGAATATAACCACTTCAACTTTCAAACCTTGTTTTGCAGCTTCAACAGCAACCGCTTCAACGACCTCAGCATGAGGTCCAACAGTTGCACCGACTTTGATAACTTGAGTATCATCTTTTTCACCACAAGCAGCTAATCCAAGCACTAATGGTAAAATATAAAATAACTTCGATATTTTCTTATTCAACATTTTCAATTCCTTTAAAAAACAATGGACGTATAGACGGCTAAAAAGAATAGTACAATAAACAATAGCAGATACATACTTTTTTTAACTATTATTTTATCCGAGATCTTATTAAACACTGGAATTGGCATGAGCAGTATATGACTTTATTTGTAATGAGTTGGTTTACATGAAAGACGATTTGCATGAGAAAAAATAAACAAAAATAGGTAACGAGGCATTTTTAGTTTTTTAAAAATAGGTAATAAAAAAGCAGTTAATTATTTACATTAACTGCTTTAATTTTTAGGCTTTTTATCGTTTTTAGAAATTAGTTTCCAGTCACTAACATAGTGTGGACTTGAAGGTAAGTCCAACTATCAGAGAACGCGCAATAAGTATTTTTGTTAATGCTATTCACTGTTTATAGTTAATGGTTAACAGTTATAACTAATGTGTCGCTCTATCACCCCAAATCTCTTTTAAACGTTGGTCGCGACCACAATTCCAGCGATACGCATTGTAACGTAGAGGGTTATTTTTGTAATAATCTTGATGGTAGCTTTCATTACCTTTAATAGGGTAAAAAGTACTCGCCATTAATATAGGGGTTACGACTGTTTGGTTAGGGAACTCTTCTACCACTGCTTGTTTAGATTTTTCAGCAAGGGTTCGCTCCTGATCATTCGCCACAAAAACAGCACTTAAATAGCTGGTTCCTTTATCGCAAAACTGACCTCTTGCATCAAACGGGTCAATGTTAACCCAATAATGATCTAATATTTCTTGGTAACTGACTTGTTTAGCATCGTAAGTTATTTCAACAGCTTCATAGTGCCCTTCATGATTTCCTCGATAAGTTGGATTCTCCACTTCTCCACCAGTAAAACCTGAAATAACATCAGTCACACCCGGTAGTTTTTCGAAATCAGACTCCATACACCAGAAACAACCACCCGCTAATACTGCCTTATCTGCATTAGCTAATGACACATAAAAAAGCATCGATGTTGATAAAATTAACCCTAATATTTTTTTCATAAAATTCTCTTATTGACGTGATGAATAGACAAAACACCTTGAACGGTAACGGATATATATAACTAGACCCATTATTAATAATAATTATTTCATTAATAACTCATTTCAAGGATAGACCAAGAGGCTTTAGAAGCTTTAGTCTCTGTCATCTCAATATATTGACAGAAAGTTGTTCTAATACTTTTTTGAGGATATAGTCGTTTTATTGAGCAATAATTAAACACATTACAACCATTAAGAGCAAATCAATCTTAAACTTCAAAAATACAACTTATTCGTTTTACGCCAGTAAATGAAAAGATTAGTTATCATCGACACTAATTCATTAGGAAAAGCATAAAATGTCATATCAAAATAAACATATAGCCATACCAAGATTCGCTTCATCGCTAAACTTATTCTCTTTCGTTTTAAACGCTTATAGGAAGCTTAAAATGCCTCATTTATGGATATATAGCAGTTTAAAAAATCCATTATTACTCATAATATTGTCGATGCTCTCTGCTAACGGATTGGTCATTACTAAAGTGAATGCATCTGAAAGCGAAAACACCATTTCAACAAAAGCATCTTCAGAGATTGAAATCAAACGAGAGTACCTACAACACATTATTAGCCAACAGGAAAGGCTAGTTACCTCACTAGTCAATACTCCCTTTATGGCTTCTTATGTATCTAAAAATGAAGCATTAGCTCGAGAAAGCTTGAATGAATTGTTTCTTACCGCTGCCACTATCAATAAGCACTATATGCAAGTTCGTTTTATAGATGGGCATGGCCAAGAAAAGATTCGTATTGAGCAATCAACTAAGGGATTAGCACCTATTGTCGTAAAAAAAGAAGCACTACAGAATAAAAGCGCTCGAGAATATTTCTCGGAAACTAAAAAAACACCAGCTGGGGGCTTATGGTACTCATCGTTTGATTTAAATAGAGAACTAGGAGAAATAGAGCAACTAATTAACCCTACTTATAGAATTTCATCTCCAGTTTATGTTGATGGAAAGTTTTCTGGCATGGTTATCATCAACTTAGATATGACAAGTGTTATCGGTTATTTAACTGAGTCTACTGATTTTTTGGTGTACCTAGTAGATGCTGATAACGAAGTGCTTATTCACCCTGATCCTAAAAAATCTTGGAGCAAGTATTTAACTGGCCGTGGTAAATATCAACAAATAGCCGAAAAAGAACCAATAAATTATTCTCAATCTTTAGAAGATATATTTAAAAATGGCGAAGGTATCCGTATTATTTTAAAGCCAATTGAAACCACCCCTTCACTTGCACCAATAAAGAAGCAATAAGTCATTTTTTCTGTGCAAAATTTAGATCACTTATTTAATATAATTGGTATCGCAAAAATCCAATTACGAAGGTTGTTTATTAAGGGCAATCTTTTCGCTGACTAAGCGTAAAAGATGCTTAACCGCCTTAGACAGCACTTGGTTTTTTCGAACAACATATCCCAAACTAGTACAAGGGAAATCGAGTAGCGTCACCACCTCCGCTTTTAAATGTTCTCTATTATGAATAGAAAAATCAGGGACAATGGCGGTGCCAAATCCGGCTTCAGCCCAATCTATTTGCGCATCGACACTGCCTACCTCCATGATTCGATAGCGCGGCAGATTTAAAGAAGGTAAAGCAAGGTCAATCAAATCACGGGTTCGCGTATCATGACCAAGCAAAATTAACGTAGGAGATTCAGCACTATCTTTTTGTACTACTTCACCTTGCACTAACTCTAATTGATGCCCAACTGCACACCAATGCACTGCTTTTAACTCTGTAAAATGCAGCGGTAAACTTTCTTTCTGAGCAATCACAAAGCCTAATTCTGCATCTGCACTTTTAACGAATGAAGAAGCTTGTGATGACGTTGTATTAAAAAGGGCGAGATCCATGTTTGGATACTCTTGTTTAAATAATTGAAAGGGTTCAATCAACAATGCCCTGGAAATGATGTCGCTGGCAGCAATAGTCAATGTACCTTGGCGAAGGTCATTCAAGGCATTAATATCCGCTTGGCACACTTTTAACTCTTGTAAGGTTTTTTGACTGCTCGCCAATAAACGTTGACCTGCTTGGGTCAACCTAAACGGGCTGCGCTCTATCAACTTGGTGCGAGTCACCTTCTCTAATTGTTTTAAATGCAAACTGACATTGGGTTGAGTCATGTGTAATGCTAAGGCAGATTTACCAAAATGTTGTAATTCAGCTAGTGTAACAAACGTTTTTAACCAATTAATATCAAGCATAATATACCTTCACCCCCTTTCAATCTAATACATAGCCAGCCATATGGAATACTTATCAATGTAATAACTATTATTAATTTATCATATTAACGCCAGTTATGTAGCATACCCTTTTCATCATTCAAGGGGTAAAGTATGACATCAATAGTGGTTGTAGGTGCAAACTGGGGCGACGAAGGTAAAGGTCGTATCGTTGATTTTTTAGCAGAAGACGCGAGCGCAAGTATTCGTTTTCAAGGCGGTAATAATGCTGGTCATACTGTCGTTAATGATTTCGGTACTTTCAAACTACACCAATTACCAAGCGGCATATTTAACCCTAATTGTATTGCAGTACTTGGCCCAGGAATGGTGATCAGCCCTGCTGCTTTAAGTGAAGAAATTAGCGAAGTTAAAGTATCAAACATCGATGTAAACCTAAAAATATCAGACCGTGCAACGCTTTGTTTACCATTACACGCGTTAGAAGATACCTTAGAAGAACAACGCCTTGGTGATGCTGCATACGGTTCAACAAGACAAGGTATCGCACCTGCTTACGGCGATCGTGTAATGAAAAAAGGGATTCTCGTTGGCTGGTTAAACCAACCAGAAGTACTACAACAACGTATTCAATTCTTACTTGATTGGAAACTACCTCAACTGAAAGCCCTTTACCCTGAATGTGACTTTAACCAAACAGCAGAAGAGATGACAAATTGGTTATTAGAAGTGACAGCGCCTTGGCGCCAATTCATTTGTAACGTAACAGAGCCACTCAAAGCATTACAAAAACAAAAAGCCAACCTATTATTCGAAGCACAATTAGGGGCAGGTAGAGATTTAGTATACGGCGAATACCCATGGACAACGTCATCTAATGTAACGGCTGCTTATGCTGGCATCGGCAGTGGTTTACCCGCTTTATATCCTGAGCGCATTGTTGCTGTAGCTAAATCATTTAGCTCATCAGTAGGGACTGGCACACTAGTAACAGCAATGGAACATCAAGATAATTTCCGTGAAAGTGCAAACGAATATGGCGCAGTAACAGGTCGTCCACGTGATATGGGGTTCTTTGATGCAGTTGCGACGCGTAATGGCGTTGAACTACAAGCAGCGACTGAAATAGCGTTAACTAAAATTGATTGTTTATCAGGTATGGCAGATTTAAAAATCTGTGTTGCTTATGAAGGTCAACATCCAGAAAATCCAATTTGGCCACAAACAGCCGCATTAACGCCTGTTTATGAGCAGATGCAAAGCTGGAGTGAAGATATCAGTGGTTGCCGTACCTTTGACAGCCTGCCAATCGCCGCACAACATTACGTAACCCGTATCGAAGCGCTAATGGGCGTACCTGTGAGCATGGTATCTGTAGGCCCTGAACGTGAGCAAATGATTATTCGATAAGTCGTTTTAGGATAATTGAACACAATAAAAACGCCCCGATTTATTGACAATGACGCCATTAAATCGGGCCGTTAGTTTGAAAGGAAAACCTTAATTAAACAGTGGCTAAATCATCTCTTAAACGCCACTTTCATTATTTTAATATTTTCTGAATATCACGCTAATCAACCATTTTAAAGTGCTGGTTTAAAGGCTGATACTTATCGCTTAAATTATACCAATCTTGAGCAATAAACACACCTTGAGGGTAAGCTTCCCTAAGTTGAATGCAGTAGCATGAATGCCATCCGTATTACTCGCGCCATCAACGCCTTTACTATCATCACCAATAATGACGAAGCATGACAACCGAGCTGAACGAACAGAGACTCTTAACCATTTACAAGCTCAATATTTATCGAAAAAATTTATGATTGAAAAGGAAGGTTACTTAAGAACAATTAGAAGAGAGCATCATTAAAGTATGCAACAAAAAATAGCGCTAAAAAAACCGACTTTTGTCGGTTTTTTAAATACACTTTAATCAAGGTTTCCCTCTAAAGTATTTATTCCACTGTTACCGCTTTCGCTAGGTTACGTGGTTGGTCTACATCTGTCCCTTTGATTAAAGCGATATGATAAGACAGTAATTGCATCGGTACAGTGTGGAAGATTGGTGCAATGATAGGGTCAACATGTGGTAATGAAATAATTTTCATTCCATCACACGCTTCAAAGCCTGAGTTTTCATCAGCGAATACATATAACAAACCACCACGAGCGCGTACTTCTTCAACGTTTGATTTTAATTTTTCTAATAAATCATTGTTTGGTGCAACAACCACCACTGGCATATCTGCATCAACTAACGCTAATGGGCCATGTTTTAGCTCTCCTGCTGCGTAAGCTTCAGCATGAATATAAGAAATCTCTTTTAATTTTAACGCCGCTTCCATTGCAATTGGGTAGTACTCACCACGCCCTAAGAATAGTGTGTGATGTTTATCAGCAAAGTCTGGTGCTAACGCTGCAATCTCTTTATCAAACGCTAATGCTTTTTCAATTTGTGCTGGTAATGAATGTAAAGCATGGACAATTTCTGTTTCTTTTTGCTTATTAATCGTCCCTTGCTCTTTACCAATAGCGGTTACCAGAATCAACATAGCTGCAAGTTGTGTAGTAAATGCTTTTGTTGATGCTACGCCGATTTCAGTCCCTGCACGTGTCATAAACGCGAGGTCGGATTCACGTACTAGTGAAGAACCAGATACGTTACAAATTGACATGGCAGACATGTAACCTTTCTCTTTCGCTAAACGTAACGCCGCTAGCGTATCTGCAGTTTCACCTGATTGAGAAAGTGTGAGTAATAAGCTATTTGGACGTACTACAAAGTCGCGGTAACGGAATTCAGAGGCAATTTCAACATCACAACTTACACCAGCGAGTGATTCAAACCAGTAACGAGCAGCCATGCCTGAGTTATATGACGTACCACAAGCAATGATTTGAACATGTTGTACTTTAGATAAAATCTCTTTTGCACCTGCGCCAATACTTTCAACAACGATACTATCTTCGTTGATGCGACCTTCTAAGGCACTCAATAATGCAGTTGGTTGCTCAAAAATTTCTTTCTGCATAAAGTGACGGTATTTACCTTTACTGCCAGCATCATGCTCAACCGTCGATTCAATCACGTCACGTTCAATGGCATTTCCACTTAAATCAAAAATATTTACTTCACGGCGTGTGATTTCCGCTACGTCACCTTCTTCAAGGTAAGTAAAACGACGTGTTACATTTAATAGTGCAAGTTGATCTGATGCGAGGAAGTTTTCACCGATACCATGACCGATAACAATCGGGCTGCCTGAACGTGCGACCACTAAACGAGACGGGTCACGACTATCTAACGCCACCATACCGTAAGCACCTTCTAATTGAGGCACTGCTTTTTGAACAGCTTCACGTAATGATGTAGATGTTCTTAATTCCCATTCAACTAAATGTGCGATCACTTCAGTATCAGTTTGAGACTTAAAAACATAACCACGTTGTTGTAATAACTCACGTAGTGGCTCATGATTTTCAATAATGCCGTTGTGTACAATAGAAATATCAGCAGAAACGTGTGGATGTGCATTAATTTCAGAGGGCTCACCATGTGTTGCCCAACGAGTATGCGCAATACCAGTACCGCCCATTGCTTGCATACCTTCAACGGCATCGGCTAATTCTTTCACTTTACCTAAACGACGAACTCGAGTTAATTTACCTTCGCTATCAACAATGGCTACACCGGCTGAGTCATAACCACGATATTCTAATTTTTTTAGGCCTTCGATTAAAATTTCAGATACTTCTCTTTGCGCAACTGCACCAACGATACCGCACATAAACTTCCCCTGATATTAGTTTTAATTTAATTAGGTACGCACTTTAATCCATTTTTTAATGAATATCACGCACAAATATGCACAAACATGCATAAATACGATTTTTATCTCTAAATAGGCAATATTAAAAAAGAAAACAGCATAATAATGCATTGATTGTTTAATATTGATACTGTTATTGATTGTTGCTCTAACCAGCTCTTTTTAAAGTTATCTATTCACTTATATCTGATTACTGTTTAAAGTTACAGTTCATCTATTATCGATTGGAAAGTGCATGTTAAATACCCCTCTTACTCAAGCTTTGTCTTTGGTTTGGAAATTATTAACGGTTTTGATCTTGCCTGTGATTATGGCTATTTATGTGAAAATAATAGATACCTATTATGGACCTTTTGTTTTTGCGGATTTAGATCTGGGTAAAAATTTACACAAGTGGATTGTTTTTGCTATTTATTTAGCTTTTTTACTTTGCTGGAACAGACTTAACCCTCATGTGATCAGCGCATTAAAAAAGATGGAATATTAAAATGTCTGCGGATTTATTAGCAAACAATGGCATATTATTGATCAGTATTTTAACCACTCTACTTTTGATGGTTTTATTGTTTACCTTCAGCAACTTATCTCGCGCTAAAAAAACCTTAGCTGAACAACACCTCGCTTTAAAGCTCACAGAACAAAATCTACAACATCAAACTCTACAAAATGACTCTCAAAAAAATAAAATAGACGACTTATCACTACATAATGAAAGCTTACAAGCACAAGTTGGCAAGTTAACGACACGCGTTAGAGAGTCAGACATTCGTTTACAAGCAGGCGAACAACGTTTACGTGATCAGCAAGCAACAGAGGCCAAGTTAAGCCAACAATTTGAAGTATTATCGCAGCGTATCTTTCACGATAAATCTACTCAGTTTAAGCAATTGAATGAGCAATCTATTAAGCAGTTGTTAGATCCATTAAGTACACAGTTGGAAGGGTTTAAAAAACAGGTCACTGATTGTTACGTCAACGAGAGCAAAGAGCGTTTTAATTTAAAACGTGAAATTGATCAGCTCGCTAATTTGAACAATTTAATGCATCAAGAAACTCAAAACCTAACAAACGCATTAAAAGGCGATAATAAACAGCAAGGTAATTGGGGTGAAGTGGTTTTGCAACGCATTCTAGAAAACTCAGGGTTACGAGAAGGGCATGAATACGCCACTCAAGTAAATTTAAAAGACAGTAAAGGTCAACGATTCTTACCTGATGTGATTGTTAACTTGCCACAGCAACGCAATATTATTATCGACTCTAAAGTTTCTTTAGTCGCTTATGAACGCTACTTCAATAGTCAAGATGTCGGCGAGCAGAAACAAGCAATCGATGCGCACTGCTTGTCCATAAGACAACATATTAGAGGATTAGGTAAAAAGGATTATCAAGACTTAATTGGTGCCAATACTTTAGATTATGTGTTGTTATTTGTGGCTGTAGAGCCTGCTTTTATTGTCGCTTTAGAGCATGACCCAAGCTTAGTACAATTAGCTTTAGACAATAATATTTTATTAGCCAGCCCAAGCAACTTAATGATTGCGCTGCGCACCATTGAAAATCTATGGCGTTTTCAGCGTCAAGAAAACAATGGTCAACTGATCGCGCAACAAGCCAGTAAGTTATACGATAAATTACGTTTATTCAGTGATAACTTCTTAGAAGTTGGTGTGCAAATAGATAAAGCACAAAAAACCTACCATAGTGCATTCAAACAGCTTAGTTCTGGACGAGGTAATGTCATACAACAAGCTGAGCAATTAAAAGGCTTAGGCGTGCCTATTAAGCGCCCTATCGCAGATCAGCTTACGGAACATAACGATAAACTCGATGATTTAAATTAACTACTTCCGAGCGATACCTAATTACAGTTAAGTCACGTTAAATTAAGGAATGAAATCAGTTGAAGACTCGCTGTTACTTGTCTGGCGCTGGCTTAACTTAGTAATTGCTTTATTTTATGTTCAAACCAATCATAACGGCGTGGTAGTTGACGATAACGTTTTTGCGTTAGGTACAGAGGGTCTTGAATAAGGTTTTCTAACGATAAGACTTGTAGTAATGATGGTTGTTGATACTGCTCTATCGCTCTTCTTGGTAAAATAGTAAAACCGACTCCTTTAGCAACCGGCAACAATATTTGCTGTAACTGATTTACATAGCCTTTAATATTCAAACTATTGGGGCCTTTATAATCAGCTTTAAAATTTTCTGACAACACTTTTTCTGCAAAATGTAATCCATCAGGATGATTAATAAAGCCAATATTATTTAAATCAGTAAATGTAAATTCTTCACCCACATCAACCATTGCTGGTAGTACAAGTTGCAACTCTTCAACACCGATTAATGTTTGCTTAAGTTGCTCATGCACAGTCTCTATCGTCACAACCCCTAGATCAACATCATTATTTAACAAGTCCTCAATAATATTTTTATTGGGTGCTGCTTCCACAAACACATTTAATTCTGAGTATTCAGTTTGTCGATCTACAAAATGAGGGTATAAAAAATTAGCTAAAGCGCCTGAACAAGCAATAGAACAAACACCTTTTGTCATTTCATCATGGTTAATTTGTTCATTTAACTGTTCTTCTAGCCCCCGCATAGCTAATGCTGTTTGGTAAAGTTTCTCACCAGCTAATGTCAACTCAAATTGTTTTCCATAACGGGCTAATAGCAAAGTATTAAAATGTTTTTCAAGTTTTTTAATATGTTGAGTCACACCGGGCTGAGTCATAAAAAGCAGCTCGGCAGTTTGAGTAAAATGCTGAGTTTCAACTAATTTTATAAAGGTATTTAGGTGTTTTTGATTAATCATCATTTACCTTGAAAATCATATTTAATTAAATGAAAGTGCTGGTGGTTAGTTAATGGTACGAACTTGATTTAACGACGCCAAAAATGACGAGTTAGCATCACTGCAACGGTTAGAATCTCTAAACGCCCCATTAGCATACCAATCGATAAAACCCATTTAGAAGGCGCAGGAAGTGCTGCAAAGTTACCTGATGGACCAATTGACTCAACTAGACCAGGACCAACATTAGAAACGGCGGTAATGGAAGCGCTCAATGCCACCATAGAATGAGATCCAAATAACGTCAGTAGTAAGGTAGAAACCGCAATAGTGGTCATATAAGCAATAACAAAAGCAACTAATGAACGCAGAATTTCATCACTAACTTTGCGATTATTATATTTTTGCGGAAAAAGTGCATGAGGGTGCATTAATAACATCAATTGACGTTTTAATAAGCTAAATGCTATTTGAAAACGGAATATTTTAATACCACCAGCCGTAGAGCCAGAACAAGCACCAGTGAATAATAAACCAGAAAAGATAAGTACGCTGAAATCGCCCCAAGTAATGAAGTCATCTAATCCAAAGCCAGTAGTGGTAATAACTGATACCACATTAAACACACTTAAACGGAGCGCATCTGCCCATGAAAATTGGTCAGTAAATACCAAGTAAAGGGTTAAACTTAATGAACAACACATCACTAGTTTTGCAAAGCCTTGGATCTGAGCATCTCGCCATAATGGCCCAAATGACTTTTGTTGCATGCTACGGATGAGTAATAAAAATGGCAAACCACCTAGGAACATAAAGACGATTGCGTTCCAATGAGCTAGTTTTGAAAAATGCCCCATGGAGCTATCAGAGGTTGAATATCCGCCAGTAGAGATAGTGGTCATGGCATGATTTACAGCATCAAAGTTTTCCATGCCTGCGAAGCGATAACCAATAAAACAACAAACCGTTAAAGATATGTATACCAATAAAATATCTAATGCAACACGACGTGTTTTAGAGGCTGATTTATCAGACCAATCAGATGATTCAGTTTGGAATAAACGCATACCACCGACGTTTAAAAACGGCAATATAGCAACCCCCATAACAATGAAACCCACACCGCCTAACCATTGTAGAATCGAACGCCATAAAAGAATACTTGGATGCATAGTATCTAAGCCAGATAAGACAGTACTCCCCGTAGTAGTGATACCTGACATGGTTTCAAAAAAGGCATCGCTATAGCTAATATGTTCAATAAAAACAAAAGGTAATGCTGCAAATAAGCTGGCTAATATCCACACACCAGTGGTTAACATAAACATTTCTTTTACTCCCAAATGGGAGCGGTTAGTTTCACCACCAAGGTATAAGAAAACGATCGATGCTAAGTGTGTAATGATAATTGACGCTAAAAACTCCATCCCTCCAAAAGAGTGATAGTAAAAGGCCAATATCATGGGGAAATACATAAAGACTGCCATTTTTGACAGTACCAATCCCGTGATAAAAAATAGCGGACGGTAGTTCATCTGCTATCTCTTACAAGAAGAATGGGCTTGGTTGGAATAGTTTCTCAATATCACTGATATATTTTTTGTTCACTAAGAACAAGATCACGTGATCATCGGTTTCTATTACCGTATCATCATGTGCAATCAGTACCTGTTCATCGCGCACAATCGCACCAACACTGGTTCCTTTTGGTAGTTTTAACTGAGAAATCTCTTTACCCACTACTTTAGAGGTCATGTTGTCGCCTCGCGCCACAATTTCAATCGCTTCTGCCAGACCTTCTCGTAATGAATAAACGTGTTTTAAGTCGGCTTTACGTACATGAGTGAGTAAGGCTGATAATGTTGCTTGTTGCGGCGATATTGCAATATCAAGGATATTGCCTTGGATTAGATCGACGTAAGCAGTTCGTTGAATCAATACCATGGCTTTACGTGCACCTAGACGCTTTGCCAACATCGCAGACATGATATTCGCTTCATCATCATTGGTGACGGTAATAAATAAATCTGTTTGATCGATATGTTCTTCTAATAGTAAATCTTGATCTGACGAGTCACCACAAAAAACGATTGTATTCGATAAAGTTTCAGATAAATACTCTGCGCGGCTGTAATTTTTCTCAATCAGTTTCACTGAGTTTTCTTTTTCTAAGCGTTTCGCTAAGCTTTCACCGATATAACCACCGCCAACAATCATGATACGTTTATAAGGATGTTCAAGTTTTTGCATTTCCCCCATGATCGCGCGAATATTAGGGCTCGCTGTAATAAAGAACACTTCATCATCGGCTTCAATAATGGTTGTCCCTTGAGGGCGAATTGCTTTACCACGTCTAAAAATAGCCGCTACACGCGCTTCGATATTAGGCATATGTTCTTTTAAAGCAGAAATAGCGTTACCAACTAAAGAACCACCATAATAAGCACGAATCGCCACTAGGCCAACCTTACCATTGGCAAAGTTAGCAACTTGTAGAGCGCCTGGGTACTCTATTAGCTGGGCGATGTAATCACTTACTAACTTTTCAGGTGCAATGATATGGTCAATCGGAAAAGCGTCTTTATTAAAGAGTTCTTTCTCATGCATCACGACACTTTGAGATCGAATACGTGCTATTTTTTTAGGTACATTAAATAACGTAAAAGCAATTTGGCAGGCAACCATATTAATTTCATCACTGTTAGTCACAGCAATTAACATGTCGGCATCAATAGCGCCAGCATCGCCCAATGTATGTGGGCTAGAAGCACTACCTTGCACTACGCGCAAATCAAACCGATCTTGTAGCTCTTGTAAGGCTTCATGATTTTCATCAACTACGGTGATATCGTTATTTTCGCCAACCAAGTTTTCAGCTAAAGAAGCACCAACTTGTCCTGCACCTAAAATAATAATTTTCATTTCATCTCACTGCTTATCGATTGATTTTTTTCTTTTATAACGCTTTTTGTAGTTTCGCGTAATAAAATCCATCCATTTTTTGCTCATTAGGCAAAATTTGGCGACCTTTAGTTGATTCATTATATTGTGCAGATAGTGGAATTAATGATGCATCACTTGTACTTTCTAAAAAGCCTTTGATTTGTAGATCATTTTCATCGGGCAAAATAGAACACGTCGCATATAACAACACACCACCCGGCTTCAATTTTTTCCATAATGCGCTCAAAATATTCTTTTGCAACGACACTAATTCACTAATATCACTATCGCGTCTTAACCAACGAATATCTGGATGACGACGAATAACACCTGTGGCACTACATGGAGCATCACATAAGATTCGGTCAAATTGCTCACCAGACCACCAGTCATCTGGTTTAGAGGCATCACCGTGGATAACCGTCGCTTCTAAATTTAATCTTGCTAAGTTTTCTTTAACACGTAATAAGCGCTTTTCATCAAAATCAACGGCAACCATTTGTTTAAGCTTTGGTTGTAGTTCTAATGTATGAACTGTTTTACCGCCAGGCGCAGAACAAGCATCTAACACCAAATCATTAGGTTGTGCGTCTAAATAATGAGCAGCTAATTGTGCCGCGCCATCTTGTACTGACACCCAACCTTCAGAGAATCCTGGTAACTGATAAACATCACAGGCATTTTCTAAACATAAAGCATTGTCATTAAACTCTGCAACGTCTGCTTTTTTATCTTGCTCTGTTAACAAAGCAAGATATTGTTCACGATCATGAAAGCGTGAATTTACACGTAACCACATTGGCGCTTGTTGATTATTATCCGTCATGATTTGTGCCGCTTTCTCTTCACCATAAGCGGCTTGAAGACGTTTAACTAACCAACTTGGATGACAATATAATAAAGCCGGTTGCTGATCTGCTTGCTCAATTAAGCTTTCCTGTTCGCGCAAAAAACTACGTAACACACCATTAATCATGCCTTTTAAGGCTGGCTTTTTCAGCGCTTTTGCACCATTAACCGTTTCTCCAACAGCAGCATGGCTTGGAATACGTGTATACAATAATTGGTAAATACCCACTAAAATCAGAAAGTGTAAATCACGCTGTTTACCGGTTAATGGTTTTTTCATTAATGAGCGACAGAAAAAATCTAAGCGAGGCAGAGTACGTAATACTCCGTAACACAGCATTTGTACTAAGGCTTTGTCTTTAGGGGTGAGGTCTTGTTGAATAGCAGGCAATGCTTGTGATAACGATTGCCCCTTTTCTACTACTTGATTTAGCACTTTCGCAGCAATCGCACGTACATTCATTTTTTATTAACCTTGTTCGAGTAAATTGCTAGAAACTGTAAACAGTTCTCGGCGAGAGTTTAAGACATCTTGCACAGGCATCGCTTTTTTACCTGCTAATTGAATCACTTCTAAGTTTATTACACCTTGTCCAGTCGCGACTTGGATACCCTTTTTATCAACACTTACAATGGTGCCTGCTGGTTTGGTAGTCGTTGTATCAACAATCTTAGCTTGATGAACTTTAATGACTTGCCCTGACCATTCAAAATAACTCACTGGCCATGGGTTAAACGCGCGAATACAGCGATCAATAAAGTCAGCATCATCTTGCCAATTAATTAACGCCTCTGCTTTGCTCAATTTTTTAGCATAAGTCGCTTCGCTTTCATCTTGCTTCTCTGCTGTCAATTCACCTGCTTGTAATTGATTAATAGTTTCAATTAAAACAGCGGGCGCCTGCTTTGCTACTTTTGCATATAATGAAGCACTGGTTTCATCGGCATCAATTGGGCAATTTACTTTTTTAAGCATATCGCCAGTATCCAATCCTTCATCCATTTGCATTATGGTCACGCCCGTTTCTTTATCACCCGCCCAGATAGCACGCTGGAAAGGTGCAGCTCCTCGCCATCTTGGTAATAATGATCCATGAACATTTAAACACCCTAAACGCGGAGTGGTTAATACACTCGTTGGTAAAATTAAACCATAAGCAACTACAATCATTAAATCTGCATTTAATGCAGCAAGTTGTTCAACACTGTCACTCTGTTTAAAATTCTCTGGTTGGTAAACTGCAATATCATTCGCTAGTGCAACTTCTTTTACTGCACTTGCAGTCAGCTTTTTACCTCGTCCTGCTGGACGATCTGGTTGGCTATAAACAGCAACGACATCAAATTCAGCGTCGATCAATGCTTGTAAATGATTGGCAGCAAAATCAGGCGTACCTGCAAAAATTATTTTTAGTTTTTCCACGAAACAACCTTAAACAAATATAATGATAAATTATGAGAATTTTTCTTTTTGACGCTGAAGCTTTTCAAGTTTAGCCTTAATGCGTTTTTGCTTAAATGGCGATAGGTAATCAATAAACAACTTACCTTTTAAATGATCTAATTCATGTTGAATACACACAGCAAATAAACCATCTGCTTTTACAACATGTGTTTCACCTTCTAAATCTTGATACTGTAAAGTAACAAACTCAGCACGCTCAACTTCAGCATTAGTTTCAGGGACAGATAAACAACCTTCTTCAGAGATCTCTACACCGTCACTCTCTAAAATAGTTGGATTTATTAGTACAAGAGGTTGGTCACGCTCAGCAGAAACATCGATCACAACAAGACGTTGATGAAAGTTAACTTGTGTTGCTGCGAGTCCTACACCATCTTCGTCATACATTGTTTCAATCATATCTGAAGCAAATTGTTTGATTTCTGGTGTAATTTCCTCAACGGGTTTTGCTATAGTTCTTAGACGTTCGTCTGGAAAATGTAATACTTCAAGTAAAGGCATGGTATTATTGTGCTCATTATTAATGTTAAAAAGTTAATTCTAGTCATTTCCTTTTACAAAAAACAGTTTTATTAATCACAGAGCAAGGATTGTTATGAAATTAAAACTTATTGTATCGTTTATTATTGGCGCAGCTCTTTCAATGGCGGTACTTGCGGACACAATTAAACTAAAAGCAGATCATCCCGATACTTATACCGTTAAAAAAGGCGACACTCTCTGGGGAATTTCATCTGTATTTTTAAATAGTCCGTGGTTATGGCCACATTTATGGGAAAATAATAGTCAAATAGAAAACCCTGACTTAATTTACCCTGGTGATATTTTAAATCTTATATGGGTGGATGGAGAACCTAGATTAACTCGCAAACGATTAAAAAAATTATCGCCAATTCCTCGTTTACAAGAAAAAACCCAAGCGATTCCTATCATCCCATTAGAAATGCTTTCTGCCTTCCTATCGAAAGATCACATTATTGATCCTGTTTTATTAGAAGGAACGCCTCGTTTATTAGGTGACTCAGTAGGTTCCCCTCGTTTCTTTGAAGGTGATATTTTCTATGCAGAAGGCCAATATGATCAAAATAAACTGTATGGTATTTATCGTTTAGGTAAAGATTATAAAGGACCAACTGGCAAAAACTTAGGAACTGAATTAATCTTTATCGGACAATCACAAGTATCACAAAG
The DNA here is from genome assembly GCF_009828855.1 of Psychromonas sp. L1A2. NCBI lineage: Bacteria > Pseudomonadati > Pseudomonadota > Gammaproteobacteria > Alteromonadales > Psychromonadaceae > Psychromonas > Psychromonas sp. L1A2. Next base: position 1,587,352 of record NZ_WUAG01000002.1, read on the forward strand.
TCCAAATGTAGATACGACAGATAAAGTAACGCCACATGATTTAATTAAGAGTGCTCGAGAAGCGCGTCAAGGTGACTTAATTATAGCAATTCCAGAGTATGAAACGATACCTGCTTACTTTATTCCTAAACCAGTGCCAAAAAGTACTAAAGGCAATATATTAGCAGCAGTAAACAACTCTGCGGCGATTGGTAAATGGGATATTGTGGTTATTGATAAAGGCAAACAAGACGACATTCAAATCGGCTCAATGTTTTCTATCTTACGTTCAGGACAGGCATTATTAGTAAACGATGAAGAAATTCTTTATAAAGAAGATAGTAATGCATTTGACCAATTAGGCGACGCGGATTTAAGACTTCCAGCAGAACGTGTTGGTGAGTTAATGGTATTTAAAGTTTATGAAAATTTAAGTATCGCAATACTCATGCGTGGTAATGATGTTATTGGTTCTACATACAAAATTGAAGGGTTAGCATTTTAAACTACTTGCTCTTTAATTAAGAGAGGTTGTTATTCAAAAAAATCTATTTGAACATGATGCCATTGTAAATTCTCTTTATTGCTGGATAGCACTTGATGCTATTCCAGCACTTCAAAAGCGTAAAATTTTCACACTCCTATCTCATTATTCAATTGAACAACTCTTTCAACTTAATAAGCAACAATTAACGGCCCTTCACCTCAAACCCGAACAAATCACTGCTTTTTTACAGCCTAATAAAGCACATATTCAATCTTGTTTAGATTGGCAAGAAAATGCAGATGATCGGAATATTATCAGCTATGGCGATCAACGTTACCCTCCATTATTGAAACAGATAAGTAGCCCTCCGTTATTATTATTCACTCAAGGTAACTTAACCTTATTAAACTCCCCACAAATAGCGATTATTGGGAGTCGAAGTTGTACACCCTATGGCAAAGAAAAAGCTCATGACCTAGCACAGCAACTCTCTAAAGTAGGTTTAACCATTACCAGTGGGTTAGCGATAGGTGTTGATGGCATGGCTCATCAAGGTGCTTTAACAGAAATCGGTTCGACGGTTGCGGTATTGGGAACTGGTTTAAATAATATCTACCCTAAACGCCATACTTCACTGGCCACAGCGATTCGTGAAAAAGGATTATTAATCTCAGAGTTTTGGCCAGATACGCCAGCCTACCCAAGTAACTTTCCCAGACGTAATCGTATTATCTCAGGTTTAAGTCTTGGGACTTTGGTGATAGAGGCATCGCTAAGAAGCGGTTCATTAATTACAGCACGTTATGCGGCAGAGCAAAATAGAGAAGTCTTTGCTTTGCCTGGGTCGGTGGATAACCCCCAAGCATGTGGCTGTTTAAAGTTAATTCAACAAGGTGCAAAATTAATATTGAATAGTGATGATATTATTAATGAATTTCCTGCATTAAATTTATTGCAATCAACCGCTATAGCACAACCTTACCCAGCTAAAAGTCAATCCCCTTTGCTATCATTAATTGACTATAATCTAACCAGTTTTGAAACAATTTTAGCCCGTAGTGGAATGGATGTAGTGAGCTTACAAAATGAGTTAATAGAATTAGAGATAAATGGTATAATTAACGTCCAACCGCAAGGTTACACCAAGTTAAAAGGTTAGTTATGTTCGAAATTATCATGTATCTCTTTGAAAGTTATATACAAGTTGACCAAACAATGGAACTTGATACACAAGAGGTGACCGATGAATTAATGCAAGAAGGTTTTCAAAAGTCAGATATAACCAAAGCGTTGGCTTGGTTAGACAACCTTGCAAACATGCATAGCCAAGAGCCTCAAACGAGAGCTACAGCAGAAAAAAAGACATCGCACCGTATTTATAACAAACAAGAACAACGTCAAATATCTTTAGAATGTCGTAATTACATTCACTACTTAGAAGAAGCAAAAATATTAACCACACACACTCGTGAAATGGTCATTGATTGCATCATGTCTTTAGACAGTGGTGAATTGATATTAGAAGATGTGAAATGGCTTATACTCATGGTTTTATTTAATGACCCTGTTAGCGATGATGCATTCTTACAATTAGAATCAATGCTAATGGATTTTGAAGACGGATTAATTCATTAATATGAGCACGTTAAGTACTCACCATGAAAAAACCTCTGAAGCATGCCCTAAATGTGCTTCACCATTACATATTAGAAATGGTAAACAAGGGCCATTTCTAGGATGTAGCGCTTACCCTGTATGTGATTATTTACGTCCATTACATGAAAAAAGCGAAGTAAAAAAAGTATTAACGGGCAGTAGCTGCCCTTTATGCCAAAATGAGTTGGTATTAAAACAAGGACGCTTTGGGTTATTTATTGGTTGTACTGACTATCCTACCTGTGAACATACTGCCCAACTTTCAGAACAAAATAAGCCAGTAGAAGAAGCTCTGAAAGAAGATTCAGTGCCTTGTCCAAGTTGTAAGAATGGTCATTTAATTGCCCGCCGATCTCGTTTTGGCAAAACATTTTATGCCTGTGACAACTACCCTGATTGCAAATATGCAGTGAATGACAAACCCGTTAATGAATTCTGTCCTGAATGTAAATGGCCAATATTAGTTGAACGAAAAACAGCGACGGCTAAACGCATAATCTGTCCTAAAAAAGGATGTAGTTACCGCAGTAAGCCACTATAATTATTGGCTCTTTTGTATTCAGACACCCTATGTTTTTGCCTTTTACCGGACGGCTCAACTAACCTACAATCAACTCGTTTATTACTAGGAAAACTCTTAATGACCATCAATAAACATGAGCTTTCTCAAGCACTTTTAGCATTAACAACACAAGGTGTTATTGCCTACCCTACTGAATCTGTTTTTGGATTAGGTTGTGACCCTGACAGCGAAATCGCAATTCAAAAAATTCTCGATTTAAAACAACGCCCTGCACATAAAGGATTGATTTTAATTGCCGCGAATATCGAGCAGTTAGAAAATTATGCTGACTTTTCATCATTAAGCACTGAACAACTCAACAATATTAAAGCAACGTGGCCAGGCCCTTTTACATGGGTTGTTCCTGTACAAGCTTCATTATCAAAATTAGTCAGTGGAGACTTTGATAGCATTGCCGTACGAGTTAGTAAACATCCTGTAGTACAAGCATTATGCGAAGCGTTTGGTAAACCCATTATTTCCACCAGCGCAAACTTATCTGGCAAAGACGCTTGTATTACTGCAACACAAGTCGAGCAAATGTTTATGAATAACCCGTTGCTAGATCATGTTATTGACCAACCTGTGACTGGTTTAGAAAACCCCTCTCAAATCCATGATGCACTAACCGGCAAACGATTACGTTAATTCGCTGTAACGATAGCAATCATTAAGTCGAATCTAAGGGGTTAAATAAACACCTTAGATTCGAGTAAGTATCTATTTAACCTATTTTCCCTTCTATTTTCAGTCCAGAATCCATTAGCCGATCCATGGACTGAACTTTGCATCTTATAGGGTAACAGGTATATAATCGCGCGCATCTTTTGAACGAGTTTTAAACAATCACCCTATAACAGGAGTATGCATGAAAGTTGGTATTATTATGGGCTCAAAGTCTGACTGGCCGACCATGGAACACGCAGCAAATATGCTAGATTCTTTTGGTATTGAATATGAAACTCGCGTTGTTTCTGCACACCGTACTCCACAACTATTAGCAGATTACGCTTCTAGCGCTGCTGCACGAGGCATTAAAGTCATTATTGCTGGTGCAGGCGGTGCAGCACATTTACCAGGTATGGCGGCTGCTTTTACTAGTTTGCCTGTATTAGGTGTACCGGTTCAATCTAAAGCACTAAAAGGTATCGACTCTTTATTATCAATTTGCCAAATGCCTAAAGGTGTTGCCGTAGGAACGCTTGCTATCGGTGAAGCGGGTGCTGCAAATGCAGGTTTATTAGCGACACAAATTCTAGCTTGTCAGCAACCAGAGCTACTCGCAAAAGTTGATGCATTCCGTCAGAAACAAACAGAAACCGTTTTAGCTAACCCAGATCCTGCGATTTAATATGAATATTCTAGTATTAGGTGCAGGGCAACTTGCACGTATGATGAGCTTAGAAGCTGCGCCATTAAATTTAAATGTACGCGCTTATGATGTTGGTTCAAAACAAGTTGTTCATCCTCTGACATTGCATTTGTTTGAGCAAACACTTGAAGAAGCTATCGCGTTAGTGGATGTGATCACTTGTGAATTTGAGCATATCCCTGATGACGTACTCGCACTTTGCTGTGCTAGCGGTAAGTTTTTCCCAGGTAAAGCAGCGATTAAAGCGGGTGGTGACCGCAGTATTGAAAAAGCATTGCTTGATAAAACAGGTGTGCCTTCAGCTCCTTACAAACTGATCACCGAAAAACAGCAACTTATTGATTCGGTTTCATTGCTAGGCTTACCTTTAGTCATTAAGACCTGCCAAGCCGGTTATGATGGAAAAGGACAATGGCGCTTAAAATCATTAGATCAACTTGATGAAATTTGGTCAGAAATGGCAGAATTTATTGCAGCTGGCACAGAAGCCTTTCCGCATACTATTATTGCAGAGAAAATGATTCCTTTTAACCGTGAAGTTTCGGTGATTGGGGCTCGTGATAAAGCAGGTAATATTGCGATATATCCGGTCACAGAGAATCAGCATACCGATGGTGTTTTAACCTTATCATTAGCCATTGAAATGGATATTAACATTCAACAACAAGCTGTTGATGCCTTTAATAAACTATCGACAACGATGGACTACGTAGGTGTATTAGCCATTGAGTTCTTTGATGTAGATGGCAAGTTAATGGTCAATGAGATTGCACCACGAGTGCATAACTCAGGCCACTGGACACAGCAAGGCACCGCTTGTAGCCAATTTGAGAACCATATGCGTGCGGTTGCGGGTTTGCCGTTAGGCGATACTCGATTGCAAAAAGTCAGTGCGATGATCAATGTATTAGGTCAAGCATCCATTAGCCAAAAAGTACTTAGTATTAGTGATGTTAAAAGTCATTGGTACGGTAAAGAACAACGAGCTGGCCGTAAGATGGGACATATTAATGTTTCAGCAGAAACCAATGCCGTATTAGCTAATAAGTTATTACAACTGGCTGAAATCTTACCTGAACAAGATTATCCAGGTATAAAAAGCACCGCACAGCGATTATTAGAAAGTTAATAAAACCTGATTGGCCGCCTAGAGTACCAATAAAACAAGCCGAGTTTAATACTCGGCTTTTTATTATCTTTTTTATAGTGAAATGTTAATAACAGCGGTTATTGAATAATGCTCGCGATGACTTGATTGGATGGTTAGTCACTGATAGTAATAGCAATTACTCAACTTATACACTCTTACACTAACAAATAACTGATTAAATAAGCGTTAAAGCCACGATTTTTAATGGATGGTTATCATCAAATGAAGGGAAGTCTTGATGGCAGTCTAACCACTGTACATCACTCACTGTACGCCCTTGTTTTTCAACACAACGCACTAAACTAGCAAACCAAGCTTCTTTATCAACCTTCGCTACATTATTACAGCAAACAATCGTACCGCCTGTTTTGGTTGTTAGTACCGCAGGTTTGAATAAGCTTTGGTAGTCATTCACCAAATCAACCGTACCAAATGCACTTTTAGCAAAACGAGGAGGATCTAGAAATACTAAATCAAACTGTGACGCTGACATTTTTGGATAACTAGGTAGCTTTTTATTATTACGACTCGCCACTTTCAGTCCAGCTAACTGACGTAAAGCAGGAAAAGCATCACTTTGAATAAACTGACAGACCGACTCAACACCATTTAATTCTGCATTCTTTTGTCCTGCAGCTAATGCAAAAGATGAGAAATCAACATTAATCACACGTTTAGCACCGCCCACAGCAGCTGCGGTACCAATACCACAAGTATATGAAAACAGATTTAACACTGTTTTTTTATGACTATTCGCTTTCATAAACTCACGCCCAACACGCATATCTAAAAACAACAGAGGGTCTTGCCCTTCATGGCGTAATTTACTGGTAAATAACACCCCATTTTCAGACACCACTTGGTCACTTTGCGAAAAAGCTTCTGTGCTTTCATTTAATTCATTAATAATACGTGAATTTTTGTTTGATCTATCGTTATAAACAACGGGTAAATCGGCTACATTAATTAACACTTTCTTAATCAGCTCAAGTTCTTCCGCTGATAGCGTCTCATGAAAGGTTTGAATTAACCAAGCATCACCATAACGATCAATATTAAGGCCATTCACACCTTCCACTGTGCCATGAAACACACGAAAACAATTAGTCAGTGGAATATCAGATACAACAGCATTAAGGTTATTAATAAGATCGGCACGTTTGGCTAACGCAGTCGTTAACAGAGAAGTTATTGGCATAATCAAGAGACTCATAAAAGAGAAATAGCTATTCAGCAAAAATTAATGCCAGATAATGAAAACTTATAATATCAAACCCGATGCTTTAACAAAACAAAAACCAAGATTGCTATTAATAATCTCAACAGAATAACTGGGACTGACCGTGATAAATAAAGTCTATTTATGCCAAATACCTTACGTTAGATCACCACAACTCAATCACTACCTTTCTCGACCTTGATACCAGTCAATTCACGCTCATAAATTGCTATAAAAAAGACCTCTATGGATACCCTGAGGTCAGCAGACATGATAAATTAACCTTACTAAACTTATTGAATTTGGAGCTCACATGGATCAGTACGCTGTTTTTGGCAATCCTATCAAACATAGTAAATCGCCTTTTATTCACACTTTATTTGCCAATCAAACACAGCAACAGATGTCTTACGGTATTGTTGAAGCACCTGTTGATGGTTTTACAGAAGCAGTCCAAGCCTTTTTTAATAGCGATGCAAAAGGGTGTAATATTACCGCGCCCTTTAAAGAAGAAGCTTTTCAGTTTGCACAATCTTTAACTGACCGTGCACGTTTAGCGGGCGCAGTTAATACGTTAAAGAAAACCGATGATGGTTTAATTATTGGTGATAATACCGATGGTGCCGGACTAGTTTTAGACTTAAAAAATAATCATGTAAACCTAACCGATGCACGTATTTTATTATTAGGAGCTGGTGGTGCAGCACGTGGTGTATGCAGCTCCCTACTCGCAGAAAATCCTGCTCAATTAACTATTGCGAACCGTACTTTTGAAAAGGCCGAAAGATTAGCTTCTATTTTCAAGGAGCTAGGTAATATTAATGCCACTGAATTTAACGATTTATCAGGTCCCTTTGACCTTATCATTAATTCAACTTCTGCAGGTTTACACGGTAGCCTTCCAAGTATATCAACATCATTAATTACACCAGAAACTGCAATCTATGACATGACTTACAATGCTGAAGTGACTGCATTCAATGCTTGGGCAAAAGAAAACGGTGCAAGGTTAACAATTGATGGTTTAGGCATGTTAGTTGGCCAAGCTGCTGAAAGTTTTGCTATTTGGCGCGGTGTAAAACCAGGTGCAAAACAAGTATTAAGTGAATTACGTCATAACCTAGCCGGTTAGTTTTTATAGAGAACTTAATATGAATCAAGCCATCATCTTTTCAGATAATGAACAATACAACACGATCTCACAACAAGTAGAGTTTCAAGCGCAAAATAAAGGCGTATTAATTAGCTGCGTTATCTCACTAAGCCACTTACAACAGCTTAATGAGCAAGCAGAGATAACTTCTGAACAGCGTATTAATATCGAAACAACAGCACTGACTTTATTTGATAATGCTCGTTTTGATATTGAGGACCTTGCTGAAGAGATGATTAATCAACAAACGTTCGGTGAAGATGGAAAAATCTATCTACACAATACTTAATCTATATCTCAATGAGGAATGAATATCATGCAAAGCCACCGCATTAATGAAATTTTAGAATTAATTAAACCTTACTGGTTAAAAAACCAAGAATTGAGTTTATTAGAAGTATTACAATTAATCTCGACAGAGTCTGGATTTGACAAACCGATGACAGAGTTAACTGATGAAGTGATAATTTATCATTTAAAAATGGATCAAACTGCAGAAGGGGAAATGATCCCAGGTATTGCCAAGGATTGTGAAGATGACTTCGAAACGGCACTGCTAAAAGCGCGCGGTTTATTATAGTTGCTAATAAAAATTGCATAATAAGGACAATTGGTTCCTGTAAATAAAAAGAGACTGTAATAAAAACGGTGTTACTCCCTTATTATGCGAATCGAGGTAATCTATAATTTAAAGTGAGATATTTTATCTTTTAAGTTTAAAGATACCTGTGCAAGCTCTTCAGAAGTAACAGAGACCTTAGTAGAAGACTCAACGTTACTTTCTGTAAGGTCATGGATTAAGTTACTATTTATTGAAAGCTCTTTAGATGTGCTCGATTGCTCTGCTGCAGCTATAGCTATCTGCTCGCTCATCCCATTTACTTCTTCGATAGCTAATTGAATCTCTTCAACTCTCGTCGTTGAGTCGATAGCCGTTTGATGGCTTGCTTCTCCATAGACTGAACATTGTTGCATTGAGTTAACAGCACTTACAGTTCCTTGCGAAAAAGTACTGATAATACCTTCGATTTCAATAGTAGAAGATTGAGTACGTTGAGCCAAATTTCTTACTTCATCTGCAACAACAGCAAACCCGCGCCCCTGTTCACCAGCTCGAGCGGCTTCAATTGCAGCATTTAATGCCAATAAATTTGTTTGATCTGCAATGCTTTTAATGACATCCAACACCGAACTAATATTAGCACTGTGTAGCTCCAATTCTTTTACGTCTGCGCTTGTTTTTGCTAAGCTATCAGTTAATTGAGAAATAGATTCCATAGACTTTAAAGTACTTTCTTTACTATCCGATGCTTTCACTGTGATATTAATCGTCGTATCTTGTGTATTTTTAGTATGGCTAGCGACTTCTTCAGAGGTTGCCTCCATTTCTGTAACCGCTGTTGCAACAAGTGCAATTTGCTCTGCCTGCTCATTAATGTTTGCAGAAACTTTCGCGCTAACCTCGGCTAGGTGAATGCTCATTTCAAGTATCTCTGTTGCACTAGAGTCAACCGCTCCAATTATATGACTTAAATCAGACCTCATTGTTTCAACACCAAATTCAACACTCAACGTAGAAGCAGCAGGTTTTTTTAGATTACCATTCGCGATATCTTTAATATCTTGTTTAAGTTCTTTAAGGTCTTTATTTAAAATAAAAGTAATATATTTTGTAATAACAATAATAAGAATTAAAATAAGCACAGAAACCGCTACACCAAAGGATAAGATACTCTCCTCTTCTAATTTAAGCTGGTGAACATTTTCTTCTGTTAGCGCTTCTATATCTGCCAATACACCTGTTATCAAATGTTCAATTTCTAAACTTTCATTATGAACTTCTTCAGATTGAGTAATTGCTAAATTAAACTTTTCTTGTTTAAGTAAATCAAAAACATCAGCAGCATGAATAGTCCAATTTTTATGCAAGCTTTGTAATTCTTTAATTTCACTTTCAATTGTTATAAACGTTTTTTTATTATGGCTATCCTCCATTAAAGCAATGGACTGAGTTAGTAAATTGTGAGCCTCGGTTAGTTCTTTTGATATTTTGATAGAGAGTGAATTAAACTCTTCCTTTGACTTATCAAACCCATTAACCGCATTCGCATTTATCTCAAACTGTAATGAAAAGCTAAATATTTTTTCGTATTGTATTTCTTGCATCAATTGATGCTCTGTTGTCATGGTAATTACTTTGGTAAGCGGAATGAGATCTGCTTCTATTTGCTCTATATGACCACCCATTGTATTAATCTTGTTATTACTTACGACCCCATATACCAACTGTATAACAATCATTATTATTGAATAAGTAATGATCATTTTAATTATCGACATTTTTTTCATTTCATTCCCTTAAAATATAGCCATGAATAAATAAAAATTATTAAAAACGATCAATATATTTAACATTCCGTTAAACGCATTAATCAAAAAAATGACACTTCTTAATTCATATGAAAAGTTAAAAAGTACTTAGAATTAATAATTCCAACAGAGTGTAGACAGTTTTAAAAATGTATTTAAAAGTAAAGTCATTAACTTACCGTTTTAACGTGTAAGTCACTTAATGGCTGGCACAAAATGATGTTTACTAAATGCTTCAGTTAAAAATATTGATGGTTATAAGCCACTTTTTTGTAAAAGATTACTGGTATTGTAAAATTTCAAATGTGAATATATGTATCAATATTCTTAAATATAAAAATGAAAGATGGAGTAATTAATATGTTAGAGAACTATAAAAAAATGGATGTTAATATGCTGTTGAGTATTGTTAATATGAAATTAAGAAATGAAAGTCAAACACTCGAGGACCTATGTGTAACCTATGAAATTGAAAAGCCATTGCTATTAGAAAGGCTTGAAAAGCATGATTTTGTTTATGATGATGATCACCATCAGTTTAAGCAGCGCTCTACACAATAAGTATCATAGGTAACGTTTATTCCTCAATAATTAAAACATGATGTTATAGCGATAACATCATGTTACTGAGTTACCTATAACGATACGGGTAACCTAACCAAGCTCCTTTAGCTAAATGCTTTTTATGCCGCTTATGTTTCGCTTCACTCAATCGCTTTATCTTTAAACTGCTATAACAAAACACTGCAATAAATAACCCACTAAACAACATGATAATCGTCGGTGCGGGCGCACTATCAATAAAGAAACTAATGTAAATACCTAAGAAAGAACAACTACAGGCAATTAACACACTAATAATTAACATTTTATAGAAACTTCTAGTCACTAAAAATGCAATGGCACCAGGTGTAATTAACATAGTGATCACTAAAATCATACCCACCGCTTTTAACGAAAATACAATAGTAATAGATAAAATAGACAATAAAGCATAATGTAAAAAACGCACAGATAACCCCATAACTTGCGCATGTTGCTTATCAAAAACAAAAAGTAATAAGTCTTTTCCTTTTATAAATAAGAAAAAGCAGACAACTAAACTAACAAGAGCAACTTCACCTATCCCTTGCCAGCTACTGCCTAGTAAATCCCCAAAAAGAATTTGATCGAGGTGTACATCAGTTTCTATTTTGGTCATTAATAACAAACCTAATGCAAACATCGATGAAAATACAATTCCCATAACCGTATCCTCTTTGAGACGGCTATGCTCTTTAATATAACCAGTACATACAGCGCAACTAATGCCTGCGACAAACGCACCAACAGCAAAAGGAATCGCTAAAACATAAGCGATTACGATACCTGGCAATACAGAATGAGAAATAGCATCTCCCATTAATGACCATCCTTTTAAGACTAAAAAACAAGAGAGCAAAGCCGTTGGAACAGCCAATAACAACACCATCACAAATGCTTGTTGCATGAACTCAAATGTAAAAGGAGATACAAGAGATTCAAATAGAGCCTGCATGAGCAACCTCCCTTTTATTTTTTTGGTTTAAATGGGTTGAATGGATCGAAGACTTCACCGTTGGCTGAGCTGTTGATTTATTGGTTAATTGCGAGGCGCCCTGAGTCACTGGCTTTTGCTTCTTTCTGTTACTTATTAAGCCGTATTTAGGTGCAAAAAAGAAACTGATCACAAAAATAAGCGTTTGAAATAAAACAATAACTCCGCCTGTCGCACCATCAATAAAATAACTTAAATAAGCACCAATCAAGGACGTCAATGTGCCGATAGCAATGCTAATAAAAATAATATTACTAAATTTATCACTTAATAAATAAGCGGTTGCTCCAGGAATAACCACCATCGCTATCACTAAAAATGCGCCCACTGTTTGTAATGCAGCCACGGTAGATGCACTCAATAAAGTAAAAAAAATAATTTTTAAGCCCGTAGCATTCAAACCAATACTTCTAGCATGCTGCTCATCAAAAAATAACACCATAAAATCACGCCATTTTAGGGTTAATACAATCAGCGTAATAAAGCTAATTAATAAGAGCTGTAACGTATCGTAAGGGGAGATTGCGAGAATATTACCTAGCACTATCGTTTGAATATTGACCGATGTAGGACTCAATGAAACCATGAACAAACCAAGTCCGAAAAAAGAAGTGAAAATGATACCAATAATCGCATCTTCTTTAAGTTTTGAGCGTTGATTTAAAAATAACATGACCGTTGCTGCTAAGCCTCCAGAAAAAAAAGCCCCAACAGCAAAAGGTAATCCCAACATATAAGCCCCTGCGACCCCCGGTACTATCGAATGAGAGAGTGCATCGCCAATTAACGACCAACCTTTCAACATTAAATAAACGGACAGAAAAGCACAAACGCCCCCTACCAAAGCACTTACAAATATTGCATTAACCATATATTGATAACTAAAAGGTTCTAATAAATAATCAAACATAACACCCTCTACTTTGATTGGTTAATTACGGTATTCGTATGTTGCTCACCATATAAAACAACGGGCCGTTCATCATCACTGATCACTGTCACTTGACGTTTATCATCATCATTATGTAAAAGGTCGCCTGCGAGAACGAAATGACGTAGTGCCCCACCAAAGGCTTTTTCTATATTTTTAGGTGTAAATACTTTCGCTGTTTGCCCTTCATCTAAAATAGTTCGGTTAATGAAAACAGTTCGATCACAAAGCTCAGGAATACTGCCTAAATTATGTGTCGAGACTAAAATGATTTTCCCCTCTTCACGAAGTGCTTTTAATAGCACCATTATTTGTTCTTCGGTTTTTACATCGACCCCTGTAAACGGTTCATCTAATAAAATAACTTTACTTTGTTGGGCTAATGCTCGGGCTAAAAAAATACGTTTCTTTTGACCACCTGATAATTCGCCAATTTGGCGTTTACGGTAACCTTGCATATCAACACGTAACAAAGCTTGCTCAACCAATTCCTGATCTTTTTTGGTACTCATACGCAGCATATTCATGTGCCCATAACGGCCCATCATCACAACATCTTCAACCAAGATAGGAAAATCCCAATCAATCTTTTCTGTTTGTGGCACGTAAGCGACGACATTTTTTTTCAACGCTTGTTTAACCGTTAGCCCTAATATATTAACCGAGCCTGTTTTCAAGCTCACTAACCCCATGATTGATTTAAAGACGGTTGATTTACCGCTGCCGTTAACACCGACTAACGCCGTAATTGAGCCTTCCGGTAAACTAAAAGTCGTATCATGGATGGCAGTGAAACCATTACGGTAAGTCACACTGATATTATCGACTTTAATATGGTCTATTTCGGCATAGTTGGTATTCATATTCTTCCCGTCAACTTTACTTATTATCATTACTGACTAATCCCCTTTGCAATATGACTCAAGGTTGTTGTAAGTAGGTCAATATAAGTCGGTACCGGGCCATCCGCTTTGCTTAATGAATCAACATAAAGGACACCCGCATAATTAGCACCGGTTTCTCTGGCGACTTGCAAGGCAGGTTTAGCTGAAACGGTGCTTTCACTAAAGACTGCGGTTATATGATGCGATCGTACAAGGTCTATTACTTTTTTAACTTGTTGAGGAGTGCCCTGAGAATCAGAGTTCATCGGCCAAAGGTATAACTCTTTTAAATTGTAATCCCGTGTTAGGTAACTAAAAGCCCCTTCACTAGTCACTAACCAGCGTTTATCTTCAGGAACGGCTGCAATGGCAGCTTTAAAAGGAGCCACTGCATCTATTATTTCTTGGCTGTATTGTTTCGCATTTTTATTATACGTTTCACTATGCGGAGGATCGTATTTAACTAAGGCTGCTCGAATATTTTCAACGTAGATCAATGCATTAGGAGCAGACATCCAAGCATGTGGATTAGGCTTTCCAGCATAAGTCCCTTGTGTGATCCCCATTGGCTGAATATTGTTAGTCACAACAACTTTAGACACGTCTTTTAAATTATTAAAAAACTTATCAAACCAAAGCTCTAAGTTAAGTCCATTATAAATAATCAAGTCTGCACCTTGAGCGCGACGTAAATCGCCAGGCGTTGCTTGATAATTATGAATTTCAGCATTTGCTTTGGTAATTGACTCAACAATAGCGGCATCACCAACTACATTTTTAACCATATCTGCAATAACTGTAAAAGTAGTAATGACTTTAAATTTTTCATCATTCGCTGCAAAACTACTCTGTGATTGAAATGTCATTATAAAAATAAATAATAAAGGTCTAAGCATTCTGCTCTGATTCCACATGAAACTAAGGTGAAATTAACAATAGCAGTGCTTAAACATTATCGCAAATGATATTCATTATCGTTAAAGGTTTGTTGTGAGTTTAGATCTAAAAAGCTGAAATCGAAGTGGCTCATTAATATCATTAAGCCTTTTATTGAACAAAAGCTTTACACTATTCTGTTATTACCGATTGATTGTTTTAACCTAAAAAAATACACTTCTATTTCTTTAAACAATAAGTGAACTAAAAAATGAAAAAAATTGCTTTAATTCTACTAGGTGGCGCACTACTAGCTGGTTGCCAAACAACTAGCTCAGACCTTACTACAACAGCTAATTCAGCAGTAACTTCTGCGACTAACACTGCAACAAGTACAGCGACAGCTGCGACTAGTAGCGCAACTAGCTCAGTAACAAGCTTAACAAGTGGTCTTCTTGATACAAACTTCCCAAGCCTAAGTTGTTCTGCAATCAAACAAACATTTGTTGATTATGAAGCACAAGTAGCAAGCCTTGAAAGTGGTTCTGGTTTACTAGCAACAGCTGGTGTAAGTACAGCAAGTGCAAAAGCAAAACTAGATAGTGCTTACGACACAGCAAAAGAAACAGCAACGCCTGTTATGAGTGCTAAAGGCTGTAGCGAAACGCTATAGGCTTAGACATCAAATCAAGCTTCGCTTCACTGCGAAGCTTTTTGTTAAAAATAATAATCACTTCAATACCCATAAACATAGTATCTAGCTCCATTCGTCATAAAGTATTTAACTTAAACTTCATTTTCTATATCAAAAAATACTTAACCTTCATTAAAATACTCCATTTTTAAAGTTACATATCCGTAACAAAATTAACTGTTTGGACTCATTTATATGATTAAAACCAAATGAACTAATAATCATTACTATTCATGTTAAGTTATTTACCTTAAAGCAGTAATTTCAACGCATTTTTTGTTTTCTCTGTAGCATTTATTAGCCCATAATTACTTTATAATCCCAGTATTATTAATGGCAGGTGTTAGACAATGACCCAAAGAATTAAAATCAAAGAAATTAAAAGTACTCATAAAAACAGCGCTGATCGCTTTAACCCAAGTAATCGAATTTATGTACGTGCTGTTTATGGTTTCTTTCAAAAAATTACGTAAATTTACTGGATGGGGATTAATTTTATTCTTTATTGCTATGCCAATGATTCGTTGGGATGGCCATCAAGCAGTTCTCTTTGATGTCGATAAGCAACAATTCCAATTATTTGATATGTTATTTTTCCCACAAGATTTAACTTTAGTCGCCTGGGTCTTTATTATAGCCGCCTTTGCCTTATTCTTTTTTACCACCTATTTAGGACGAGTTTGGTGTGGTTATACTTGTCCACAAACAGTCTGGACCTTTATTTTTATCTGGTTTGAAGAACGTTTTGAAGGAACAGCGAATAAACGCAAACGACTTGATGAAATGCCTTGGGACTTTAATAAAGTATGGCGAAAAACAGCTAAGCACACAGGTTGGTTAGCCGTTTCATTGTTAACAGGTTTAGCATTTTGCTCTTATTTTGTACCCGTTGAAAAACTCTATACAGACTTTTTCACTGGTCAAAGTAGTATGCTCGTTTTAATCATGATTTTTATCTTCACATTTTCAACCTATGCAAATGCAGGATGGATGCGCTCTATTTTCTGTGTACATATGTGTCCTTATTCACGTTTCCAATCTGCTATGTTCGATAAAAATACATACAGCGTTGGCTACGATGCAACACGTGGAGAAAAACGTGGTCCTCGATCTCGCAAGATTGACCGTAGTGAAACGGGCTTAGGTGATTGTGTAGACTGCGATTTATGTGTGCAAGTTTGCCCTACCGGCATTGATATTCGAGATGGATTACAATACGAATGCATTAACTGTGGTGCTTGTATTGATGCTTGTGATCAAACCATGGATAA
Organism: Psychromonas sp. L1A2; assembly: GCF_009828855.1. Taxonomy (NCBI): domain Bacteria; kingdom Pseudomonadati; phylum Pseudomonadota; class Gammaproteobacteria; order Alteromonadales; family Psychromonadaceae; genus Psychromonas; species Psychromonas sp. L1A2. The sequence continues at coordinate 1,603,532 of NZ_WUAG01000002.1, forward strand.
AATGGGTTACCCTCGAGGATTAATTTCTTATACCTCTGAACAAGTATTAGAAGGCAAAGAAACGAAACTGATGAGACCCAAAATCATTGGTTATGGGTTAATGCTTTTGATCATGGTCGGGTTATTTATTGCCAACATAAGCACATTGACCAATGCAGAAATGGAGATTTTACGCGATAGAAATTCGCTCTATCGTGAAAATGTGGATGGTTTAATTGAAAATACTTATACGTTAAAAGTCATCAATAAAAGCACTGATGCACAAGTTTATAATATTACTTTTGCAGGAATAAAAGATGCAACTTTGATTGGTCCTAAGCAAATCACTATTCAATCTGGTGAGATTTTTACACAGCCTATTTCAATTGCTGTAGACCCGTATGATATTAAGGCTAAAAAAATAACCGTAACAATTAAACTAACAAATATAGAGAATAACGAAGTCATTGAACAAGATGCTTCTTTCTTTCTTGGACTTTAATTATGGGCTAAGCGGTATCAATAAATACTAGATTTGCTATCTTAGTTGATAAAGGCGCGCTAACACTTTAGCTGCGCCTTTTTTTATTGGAGAAATATAATGTCTAACGCAAACTTAACCTACCAAAAGCTCACTCCAGAATGCCAATTAGATGCTTTAGCAAGTATTGGTATTTACCCAGAAACAGGCTTATTAGCCTTAAATTCTTATGAAAACCGCGTTTATTCATTCACTGATGAAAATCAACACCGTTATGTAGTTAAGTTTTACCGTCCAGGACGCTGGAACGAGCAACAATTATTGGAAGATCATGCTTTTAGTGAACGTTTGCTAAATGCTGGTTTAAATCTTTCAACCCCCTTAGTTTTTGAAGATAAAACGCTGCATTCTTTCGCAGGGTATTATTTTTCACTCTTTAATAACCTATCAGCACGCTCTTTAGCCGTAGATGATATCGATAGCCTATATGATGTAGGCATTGCATTAGGAAAACTTCATAAGATAGGTGCAAAGCATCAATTTATTGAACGTCCCACTTTAAATGTCATCGAAAAAATTAATTTAGCTGCCAGCGACCTAATGAATTGTCAGCATATTCCTAACGCGATCAAAGCCCCTTTATTTGAAACCATTGATAAGATTAAATATAAAATTAGTAATGCTAAATTAAGTGCATTACCAATGATTGCAATACATGGGGATGCTCATGCAAGTAATATACTTTTAAAAGATGGTCAACCTTACTGGGTCGATTTTGATGATTGTAAAATGGGACCAGCAGTACAAGATGTCTGGATGTTATTGAATGGGGATAGACAGGAACAGCTATTACAATTATCAATGATTTTAGAAGGTTACCAAGAAGAATACGATTTCAATACAAATCAATTAGCCCATATAGAGAGCTTAAGAACGATGCGTATGATTGATTATGTGAGCTGGATCAACAAAAGATGGGAAGATCCGGCATTTTCTCGAAACTTTCCATGGTTTATAACTGACCAATATTGGAAAGAGTTGTTACAATCGCTACAACATCAGTTAGTATTATTAGATGAAGTTCCCCTTACACTTCAGCCTCAATATTAATTAACACCATAAAATGACAATAAAGGAACATATGATGAAAAAGGTTTTTGCTCTATTAGTTGGTTTAGTATTACTGCCATTAAGTGTTAATGCTGCAGACTTTAAAGAAGGTACTAACTACGAAGTTATTAAACAAACAGCAACAGAGAAACCAGAAGTTTTAGAGTTTTTCTCTTTTTACTGCCCACATTGCTTCAAGTTTGAACCACTAATGGAAAAACTAGCACAAGATCTACCTTCAGATGTAACAATTAAAAAGAGCCACGTTAACTTTTTAGGTGGCGCAATGGCTGATGAAGTAACAAAAGCTTATGCAGCTGCAGATTTATTAGATGTTAAAGAAGAAGTAACAAGTATTATATTTGACCGCATTCATACGCAGCGTAAAGCAATTAACAGTGAAAAAGATATTATCGATATCTTTGCTAAAGCAGGCGTTTCAGAGAAAGATGCAACTGCTGCATTAGCAAGTTTCCCTGTAAATGGTATGGCTTCACAAATGAAACGTAACACAGAAAACTTTAAAGTACGTGGCGTTCCAACACTGATTGTTAACGGTAAGTACAAAGTAAATACTGGATCAGTAAAAAGCGTTGAAGAGTTCACTGAGTTAGTGACTTTCTTAACTAAAAAAACGGACTAATACGTTTTTTAAACACCTCTATCTAAAATAAAAAGTCACTTTAGTGGCTTTTTTTATTTTTATGGCATAATAGCGCCGTCAAGAAGGGGAGATGACCGTTGAAAACGATGTTTAATAATGCAGCACAAATGAAAAGTGCTATTAAAGAACTGCATAACCACAAAGAATCTACGAAAGCACAAGTTGTTGCTATTAGTGGAATTGAAGGTAGTGGTAAACGCGAACTAACCGAAAAAATTGCAGCTGCATTAACCTTAGATGGTTTAAATGTCGCTGTTATTCATACCGATGACTGGGAAGCGAGCAAAAATGTTCGGTTCAATGTAATGAACAGCCCTGAAGAATATTACCTTAATGCTTATCGTTTTGATGAAATGTTTGAAGAGTTAGTTCTACCTTTAAAGCTATTTGGCAGTATTAAAACATCCGTTAATTTAGATGATGCCGAATGCCCTCGACAAGTAGATTATAACTTTGAGAACATAGATATCATTCTTATTGAAGGAGTGTACCTTTTACAAGAAGCTTATTTAGATCTATATGATTATAGCTGTTGGGTAAAAAGTAATTTTGGCACCGCATTAAAACGCTTACATGAACAAGTTAATATTGAAGAGTCACAAGAAGCCCTGGTTAATTTATTTGAATTACTCATTAAACCCGCTGGGCAATATCATCTTTATGCTGATGATCCCATCGGTAATAGCAAATCAATTTACCTAGAACAAGCAAGCGTGCCGAATGAGTAATCATGACGCATTCAATCAACAAAGTATTCATAGCGCTTATATGCACTTTGAGCGCAACCAATGGGCAAACTTACGAGACAATGTAAAACTAACCCTATCTGAAGACGATATAAGCCAATTACAAGGTATTAATGAGTCGTTATCGATGGAAGAAGTGGTTGATATCTATTTACCTCTTTCACGGTTATTAAACCTGTATGTAGAAGCACGGCAGTACCGCCATACCGTTCGTGATACTTTCCTTGATTCTGATAACGATAAAGTACCTTATATTATAGGTATTGCAGGTAGTGTGGCCGTAGGTAAAAGTACCTCAGCTCGTATACTACAAGCTTTGTTATCACGCTGGCCTGAGCATCCGAAAGTGGCTTTAGTCACCACAGATGGCTTTTTGCGCCCTAATAAAGACTTAGTTGCTCGTAATTTAATGCATAAAAAAGGCTTCCCTGAAAGCTTTGATACCAAAGCCTTAATTGAGTTTGTTTCAGCAATTAAATCTGGCCAAAAGCAAATCACAGCACCTATTTATTCTCACTTAACCTATGACATTATCCCTGACAAGTCATTACAATTTGAAAAGCCTGATATTGTTATTTTAGAAGGTTTAAATGTGTTACAAACAGCTGGACTAAACGATCCAGAACAGTCTCACCGTGTCTTTGTTTCTGATTTCGTTGATTTTTCTATTTTTGTTGATGCCGATACCGACTTACTGAAAACCTGGTATATCCAACGTTTTTTAAAGTTTAGAGAAGGCGCCTTTACCGATCCAAATGCTTACTTTCATAGTTATTCTAAAATGAGTAAGCGTGAAGCTATTGCTATCGCATCAAAGATTTGGGATGAAATAAATGGAATTAATTTAGAAGAGAATATTAGGCCAACACGTGACCGTGCTAATTTAATCTTGAAAAAATCGATTAATCACCAAGTCAGCCAAGTGAAGTTGCGGAAATAAATAAAAGCAGTTAAGTTTAGGCTTATAAAAATAGAAATAAAAAAGGCGCTGATAGCGCCTTTTAAAATTTCATCAAACCTACCTGATTAGCTTAAAGAATAATATCTTTTAAATCCGGGTCTTTACGGTCTAAGTAATGTGTAGAATGAATGCGACGTATTGTGCGTGACTTACCACGTACTAATAACGTTTCTGTTGTCGCTAGACGGCCGTTTACCGATACGCCTTCAACCAAATCACCTTTAGTGATACCGGTTGCAGAGAAGATAACATTATCATTCTTTACTAAGTCTTCAAGTTTTAATACTTTATTGACTTCAATGCCTGCAGCTTCACAACGTGCAACTTCTTCTTCACCAATACGAATATTATCTTCTGTCGGGCCTTTAACCATCGGACGAGGAATTAAACGAGCTTGCATGTTACCGTCTAAGGCACGCACAACAGCAGCTGATATAACGCCTTCTGGCGCTCCACCAATACAGTACAACACATCAACTTGATTTTCTGGCATACACGCGAGTACAGAGATAGCAACGTCACCATCTGGGATAGCAAATACACGAACGCCAATACCTTGCATGTCTTTAATAATACGATCGTGACGAGGTTTTGCTAGTGTCGCCACAGTCAATTCAGAAAGAGACTTACCTAAAGCCAATGCAATCGCTTTTAAGTTCTGTTCTAAAGAAAGCTCTAGATCGATAGCATCTTTTGCACCAGGGCCAACAATAAGTTTTTCCATGTACATATCAGGTGCGCGTAAGAAGCTACCTTTTTCACCAACGGCTAATACTGCGAGGGCATTTGACTGTCCCATCGCCGTCATGCGCGTACCTTCAATTGGGTCAACGGCGATATCAACCGCATCACCCGTACCAGTCCCAACATGCTCACCAATGTATAACATCGGTGCTTCATCGATTTCACCTTCACCAATAACGATCTCTCCATCGATATCAATTTGGTTGAAGATAAGGCGCATTGCTTCTACAGCAGCACCATCGGCAATATTCTTATCACCTCGACCTAACCATTTGTATCCAGCTAATGCTGCTGCTTCCGTTACTCGAGAAAATTCTATTGCTAATTCGCGTCTCATTTTATGAGCTCCCAGTTTTTTAAATCTAATTGAAACAAGTGTTATTGATGATAAACCCCATCAATAAACAAACCTTGTTTTTAAGTATCTTTATGAACGATATTTCTTACCGCTTGTTTTAGTTTCAACATTGCTTGTTCAATCAAGTCATCTGAAATATTCAAAGCAGGGGCGAAACGTAATACATTTGCACCTGCGACTAAGATCAATAAACCTTGTTGTGCTGACTCTAAAAAGAATATTTTGGCTTGATCTTTATATTGTTCGTTTAACACTGCGCCTAACAATAAACCTGCACCACGAATTTCTTTAAACACTGAAAATTCATCGTTAATCGCTTCTAGATGTTGACGTATTAGCTGTTCTTTATGTTTGACGCCTGACATCATATCTTTAGTGTTAATAAGGTCAAATGCCTTACCAGCAACAGCACATGCTAATGGGTTACCACCAAAAGTTGTACCGTGCGTACCTACTTTCAAGTGTTCAGCAAAACATGTTTTTGTTAACATCGCTGCAATAGGAAAACCTGCACCTAATGCTTTAGCTGAAGTGACGACATCAGGAATGACATTCAACCCCATATAAGCAAATAACTCACCGGTTCTGCCCATGCCTGTTTGTACTTCATCAAAAATCATTAAAGCATTGTGCTTATCACACAAAGCTCTAACACCTTGTGCAAATTCAGACGTGATCGGTAAAACACCACCTTCACCTTGTAAAGGCTCTAAAATAACAGCACAGGTTTTATCTGAAATAACCTTTTCAAGTTCACTCAAATCATTATATTCAAGATGTGTTATATCAGCAGGTTTAGGACCAAAACCATCTGAATAAGTAGATTGTCCACCAGCAGTAACGGTGAAAAAAGTACGGCCGTGAAAACCTTGGTAAAAAGCAATAATTTCTGTTTTCTCAATACCAAATTTATCGAATGCCACACGACGCGCTAATTTTAAAGCCGCTTCATTAGCTTCTGCACCAGAGTTAGCAAAAAAAACTTTTTCAGCAAAAGTATTATCCACTAGTTTTTTTGCCAACTTTAATGCGGGCTCATTAGTATAAATATTACTAACATGCCATAATTTTTGAGCTTGTTCCGTTAGCACTGTAATTAATTCAGGGTGGGCATGTCCTAAAGCATTAACCGCAATACCACCGGTTAAATCAATATATTCATTATCTTCTTGGTCCCACACTCGAGAGCCTTCACCGCGCACAGGGATCATGTCTAACGGGGCATAGTTTGGCACCATAATTTGATCAAATAACGGACGGGTGATGTGAGTGTCTGACATAAAGATATCCTCTGATAATTGGCAATGTTTATAAAAGATGGTTTATAAAAGCCTTAATATACGCACTTATTTTGACAATCCAATAGCTTGTCCAATAAAATTATTGAGCAGTATTAAACCTTGCTCCGATCGAATGCTTTCAGGATGAAATTGTACACCTTCTAATACCATTTCTTTATGACGAATAGCCATAATTTCCTGACTTTGTACCACTCTTGCTGAAACATCAAAACAAGCGGGTAAACTGGCTTCCTGCACCATTAAACTATGATAACGAGTGACATCTAATGGATTGTTTAACCCTTTAAAAACGCCATTGTTGTCATGTTCAATCAATGAATTTTTTCCATGCATCACTTTATCTGCACGTATTATATTTGCACCAAATACCTGAGCAATACTTTGATGACCTAAACACACACCTAAAATAGGAATTTTCCCAGCAAAACGTTCAATAGTTGCTAATGAAACGCCAGCTTCATTGGGGGTACAAGGCCCTGGTGATATAACAATATGGTCAGGATTTAGATCTGATATTTCTTGTAAATTGATTTGGTCATTACGCTTTATGATGACTTGTTGCTTTAGTTCACCAAAATACTGAACTAAGTTATAAGTAAAGGAGTCATAATTATCGATCATTAGAAGCATAATTTAGTTTCATCTCAAACATAAAGATCCATTTTAACATTAGTAACGTATGTAATCCTAATAACATTAAGGGATGCTCATGAGTAAAGCAGCTGATAGTAATAACCATGTTTTAATAACTGGCGCTTCTGGTTTAATTGGAAGTTCATTAGTGCCATTTTTACAGGCACAAGGCTATATCGTACACACATTGCAACGAACACCTGATCCTACGCTACCTTATTGGAATATAGAAAAACAACAAATACAGCTTAATGGGTGTCCAACTCCTAATATTATCATTCACTTAGCAGGCGAGAATATTGCTAAGTCTCGATGGACAATAAAATCAAAAGAAAAAATAACTAACAGCCGCATACAATCAACACAGCTTTTAGTCGACTACATTAACAACAGCAAAACGCCGCCAGCTCTATTTATCTGTGCTTCTGCTATTGGGTTTTATGGGGACAGAGGGCAACAACCAGTAGATGAAGGAACCTCAAAAGGCAAAGACTTTGTTAGCGAGTTAGCTGAAAAATGGGAGTTGACTTGCCAACAAGTGAGATCACCGAAAACTCGCATTGTTAATCTACGTACAGGTATTGTGTTAAATAAAACAGAAGGTGCATTAGCAAAAATGCTACCAGCCTTTAAAATGGGGCTTGGAGGGAGAATAGGCACTGGTAAACAAGTCATGAGCTGGATAGATTTAAAAGATGAATTAAATGCTATTTTATTTATTATTAAACAATCAAACCTGACTGGTCCTGTTAACTTAGTTTCACCACATCCAGTCAATAATAAAACCTTTTCCATTATACTGGCTAATATTTTAAAACGTCCTTGCATACTGCCATTACCAGAATCTATTATAAAATTCTTATTTGGACAAATGGGCAAAGAGTTATTACTTTCAAGTACAAATGTACGTCCTACAAAGTTATTAAAAGCGGGCTTTAAGTTTGAATACGAATTATTAGAAGATAGTTTAAAACATCAATTGAAGTAACACTTTAAATAGTTGTACGAAAAGAAATTCTATAGGTAGGTAAATAATTTCTGGTATTCCAGAAACAGGAAAGGGCAGCCGAAGCTGCCCTTAATTTAGTCTTTCTATCGAATCCGTGATAGTTGATGCTCCCTGCAGTACATCCTTTTGACTAAGCCAAACTAGGCGTCCACTTCCCAAATCCTTTGGGTTCATCCTTGTAACATCCGTATTAGATAAACATCTTGTTTACCCGTCATCTCCCTGTCCTTAGGAGGTGTCCTTCTTTTGCCATCCTGGCTTAATAACTACAATCCTAGTAGGTATTAAAAACTCCATCCTGGAGTGTCCTGATCATCCTTAATTATAAAACATCCTGTTTTATAAGCTCTCATCCTGAGAGGTCCAAATTGCCATCCTAGCAATACAAAGGTTCAAATTTTACATCCTGTAAATCAATCCCCGTTTGCGAGATAGATATTACGGTTTTTCTAAAATAAAAGGGTTAAAGAGAATATTTAATTACTGCCACATCTAACACGTAAAAACACAATTAATTAAAAAACAATCACTTATGGTTTTTTGTTACCTTATTTAATTAAATAACCTCGAATAAAAAGTACAATAACCTCTATTGGCTATGGTCAATGTCTCACAAGAATAAGCCAGAGAAAATCGATAAAATGCCTTAAAAAGTTAAAATAATCAGAAGGGAGTTTAAAACATCAATTGAAGTAACACTTTTAAATGATCGTGCGAAAAAAGTTTTATAGATAGGTAAGAGGTAAAACTAGGTAAATAATTTCTGGTATTCCAGAAACAGGAAAGGGCAGCCGAAGCTGCCCTTAATTTAGTCTTTCTATCGAATCCGTGATAGTTGATGCTCCCTGCAGTACATCCTTTTGACTAAGCCAAACTAGGCGTCCACTTCCCAAATCCTTTGGGTTCATCCTTGTAACATCCATATTAGATAAACATCTTGTTTATCCGTCATCTCCCTGTCCTTAGGAGGTGTCCTTCTTTTGCCATCCTGGCTTAATAACTACAATCCTAGTAGGTACTAAAAACTCCATCCTAGAGTGTCCTGATCATCCTTAATTATAAAACATCCTGTTTTATAAGCTCTCATCCTGAGAGGTCCAAATTGCCATCCTAGCAATACAAAGGTTCAAATTTTACATCCTGTAAATCAATCCCCGTTTGCAAGATAGATATTACGGTCTTTCTAAAATAAAAGGGGTAAAGATAATATTTAATGACTGACTCTCATCGCACGAAAAAAAACAATTAAATTAAAAACAATAGCTTATGTGTTTTTATTTTTTTTTAAATTAAATAACCTCGAATAAAAAGTACGATAACCTCTATTATCTATGGTCAATGTCTCACAAGAGTAAACCATAGAAAATGGGTCAATGACTTCAAAAACTTGATTATCGTTAAAATACAGATTAAAAAATAATTTGATCTGCTTTAAAAACTGTTATTACCTGCCATTTTAAAAAGCAGTAAGTAAGTAAATAGATATTTTTATAAAGAAGTCTATAAAAGGAGTGAAGATAAATTGTATTTCTAAATATGAGCTTAGTTCCTCTACTATTTTTATATTAACTATTTTATAAATTCATCCCATTACAATTTCAGCCCGAGTAACAAAAGTAACCACGCTACCTAGAAAAGCAACATAAGTACAAATTGATTTATTAAAGCGGTATTGAGCTTCTAATACGTAAAGTAATTATAAATGTTTTTTAGTTTTATTTAGTAAAAATAAGCATAAAAAAACCACATTAAAGTGGTTTAATTAAAAGGGATAATAGCTTATTAATAAGTTACTTATTTACCAATACAGAAGCTTGAGAAGATACGCCCTAATAAGTCATCAGATGTAAATTCACCGGTTATCTCACTTAAGTGTTGCTGTGTTAAACGCAACTCTTCTGCCAGTAATTCACCTGCTTGATACTCTTCGAGTTGTACTTTACCTTCAAGTAAATGTTTTTCAGCCTGATCAATCGCTTCTAAATGACGACGTCTTGCCATAAAGCCGCCTTCAGTATTACCTTGATAGCCCATTATATCTTTAAGGTGTTGTTTTAAATCATCAACACCTAAACCTGTTTTTGCTGATATTCGATAAACAGGATGATTTTCATGTTCAGTCATTGATAACACTTCACCTGTTAAATCAGCTTTATTACGCACAACGGTTAAACCTACGCCTTTAGGTAACTTTTCAATAAAGTCAGGCCAAATATCACGAGGATCTTCAGCATCAGTTGTTGTTGCATCTAGCATAAATAAGATGCGGTCTGCATTTTGAATTTCAGTCCAAGCACGTTCAATACCAATACGTTCGACTTCATCTGCACCTTCACGTAAACCAGCAGTATCAATAATATGCAATGGCATACCATCAATGTGAATGTGTTCACGCATCACATCTCGGGTTGTGCCCGCAATATCCGTTACAATCGCACTTTCTTTACCCACTAAGGTATTCAATAGACTTGATTTACCTGCATTAGGGCGTCCAGCAATCACCACTTTCATACCATCTCGTAAAATAGCACCTTGTTTGGCTTGTTCTTTTACAGCACTCAGGTTATCGATAATCTGATAGAGGTCTTTTGCTATTTTTCCATCGCTTAAAAAGTCCACTTCTTCTTCAGGGAAGTCAATTGACGCTTCAACATAAATACGTAAATAGATAAGGCTTTCAACTAAATCATTTACTTTATTCGAAAACTCACCCTGTAACGAATTTAAAGCGCTTTTTGCTGCTTGTTCTGAGCTAGCTTCAATTAAGTCAGAAATAGCCTCTGCTTGCGCTAAATCTAGCTTATCATTCATAAATGCACGTTCAGAGAATTCACCAGGGTTGGCACTACGAAGGTTTTTAATGGTTAAAATAGCTTTGATCAGCATATCCATTACAACTGGACCACCATGTCCTTGAAGCTCTAATACATCTTCACCTGTAAATGAATTAGGCCCTTTAAATAATATCGCAATGCCTTGGTCTAACACTTCGTTATTTTGGTCATGAAAAGGGAGGTATTCTGCATAACGTACTTTAGGTAACTTACCTAAAACAATCTGTGCAACCGCTTCTGCATCAGGCCCAGAAACACGCACAATGCCAACGCCACCACGGCCAGGTGCAGTTGCTTGTGCAACAATTGTATCAGTCGCTTTTATCATGTTCTGTTCCTAAAAAATGAAGCCAATAAAAAAGGCGACTATTATAGTCGCCTTTTATCAATTACTAAATAATATAATTATTTATAGCGCTTTATATAAAAAGCTAAACAGTTAAATTATTTCTTATGTCCTAAACCTTGTTTTTCAAACTGACGGTAAATAACAGTTTGCTGAACTAATGTTACGATATTACTCATTAACCAGTAAAGTACTAGACCTGCAGGGAACCACAAGAAGAAGAAAGTAAAGACAACAGGCATAAACTTCATAATTTTCTGCTGCATCGGGTCTTGAACCGTAGCAGGAGACATTTTTTGAATGAAGAACATACTCACACCCATCAAGATAGGTAAAATGTAGAACGGGTCTTGTACTGATAAATCTTGGATCCAGAACATAAATGGTGCGTGACGCAGTTCAACCGCTTCCATTAATGACCAGTATAAAGCAATGAATATTGGCATCTGTAATAAGATAGGGAAACAACCACCTAATGGGTTAACTTTCTCTTCTTTGTACATTTCCATCATCGCTTTTGATACTTTCTGACGATCTTCGCCATATTTTTCACGTAAAGCTTGAATCTTAGGCTGTAATAAACGCATTTTAGCCATTGACGTATATTGTGCTTTTGTCAGTGGGTATAAAAGGCCTTTAACAGTGAAAGTAATTAAGATGATTGCAACACCCCAGTTACCAACAATACCTTGGAAGAATAACAATAATTTAAACAATGGTTGTGCAAGCCACCATAACCAACCGTAATCTACAGTTAAGTCTAAGTTCTCACCAACTTGTGCCATTTCTTCTTGTAATTTAGGACCAATCCAAAGGTTTGTAGCAAACTTTTCAGTGCTATTAGGTGCAATTGTTTTAATCGGCGATTTAAAGCCAATCGTTGCATCCGTATTTTGAATTATTTTACTATATAGCACATTAGTATCTGTTGATGATGGAATCCAAGCTGACACAAAGTAATGCTGTAACATTGCAACCCAACCGCCTTCCGTTGTTTTGTTTAGTCCGCGTTCGCGCATATCATCATAGCTGTATTTACTATATTTAGTATCCGATGTTGAGAAAGCACCACCGCGATATACAGGCATCATTAAATTTGTTGAGTGATCTTGTAATGACTCTTTTAACTGACCATACAATTGTACGTTAATATCAGCATCCGATTTATTTTCAATCGTGTAATCAACATTAACATTAAAATCGCCACGTTTTAGCGTGAAGGTTTTAGTGAATACATTACCTTGCTGATCAACATAACGTAATGCTGTAGAAACAGATTCTTGACCTTCAGAAATAATACTTTCAGTATTTTTAACGCTATAGAAAGGGCGACCTTTTGGATTTGCATCCGGGCCTTGTTTACCAATTAAACCGCTTTGTGCGATATAGGTAAAGCCGTTGCCATTTTCTAATAAACGGAATGGAACACCAGAATCAAGTTGCTCATCATGCTCAATTAAATCAGCAACAATGACATCACCACCCACTAAGGTAATCTCTAAGCGTAATTGATCGTTAGCTAATACTGCGATTGCGCTAGTAGATGCTTGTGTTGGTACTTGAGCAGAAGAAGATGAAACACTATCTTCTGATGAAGTTGGTACATCAGCACTATGATTACTAGTCGATGGAACTGATGATTTTGTCGTACTTTGTTCAGTCGTTTGCGCTGTAGCAGCTGGCTGAGGTGCTTGCTCAACAACCCATGCTTGATATAGCAAGAAGCTAACAAACAAAAGTGCGAGGAAAAGTAAATTGCGTTGTGATTCCATAACGTATTTTATCTCTAAGGTTTAGGTTTATTTTTAGTTGCGCAACAAGGAGGTACAGGATCATATCCTCCTTCATTAAAAGGATGGCACTTTACAAGACGACAGCCCGCTAGCCAACATCCCTTAATCATACCATGACTCTTAATTGCTTCTATCGCATAATGTGAACAACTTGGCGTAAAACGACAACGAGGTCCAAGAATGGGACTAATAACTAGCTGATAACCACGAATGAATTTAATGGCTACCCATTGCAGCGCTGCACTAATTTTCGCCATAACTTATCCAATACTTTATGAAGTTCTTGATTTGATAAATCAGCAATACCAGCTTTAGCAACGACTACGATATCGATGTTTGGAAGCTCATGTTGTTGAAGGCGGAAATGATCTCTTACAATGCGACGAATACGATTACGTCCTACAGCATGTTTAATGTGCTTTTTAGGAATAGCCATACCAATACGGGGGTGTTCAAAAGTATTTTTTCTAGCAAGAAGAGTTAGGTGTGGAGATACTGCTGGAATAGCATTTTTAAATACAGGTTGAAAATCATCGGGAGTTAACAAACGTAACTCCCGAGAAAACGAATAATTCACCACGTCTGGTAAATTATGCGCTTAAGCTAGCGCGGCCTTTAGCACGACGACGAGCTAATACGGCACGACCGTTCTTAGTCGCCATACGAGTTCTAAAACCGTGTGAACGCTTACGCTTAATGTTGCTTGGTTGAAAAGTACGTTTCATGCTCTTTTCCACTTATTGTTAAGTACTGTACAGTAGCTAGATTTTTTAATTTTTTTTGCTTAATTACTATAAAGTAACCAAACAATAATAATCAAAAGCATTAGCCGATTAAAAAGAGAGCGAATTCTATTGATTGATCGACTAAAAGTCAATCAGAGATGCTTCTTTCTGGTAGATTAAATTAATATTCCTTAGAAAAGAATCCTAAGTAAAAAAATTGTCACTACGAGCCAAACTCAAAAGTTAGGGTGGCGCGATTATATATAAGCGACACCAATAAGCAAGGATCTTCCTTGATCTTATAAAGTTAGATTTGTAAATAACTAAATTATCTCGTTGTGGATAAAGTACCCAGTGGTAGATGATAGCTACTCACAAGCTTGTGGATGCTTTAACCATTGAATGAGTTTAAATACAAGGATCTTTTTTTTATTTTTGTTCACTGATCTTATGGCATCCAGACGATCTTATCGGTAGAATTATCCGCCCTAATGTATTTACTGGAGTTCCACAATGTCCCTCGCTATTTGGCAAGAATGTTTAGCACAATTAAAAGATGAGCTATCAGCAGGAGACTTTAGTACTTGGTTACGTCCTTTACAGGCAGAATATGATAATGAAACGTTATCATTATACTCGCCAAACAAGTACACCAGCGAATGGGTCCGTGAAAAGTACATGGATATCATTGAGACTAAATTACAAACATTAGTACATGCAGTAGATGAAAACCTCACTATTAAAATTCGTTTATTAGTCGGTACTGCTAATGCAGCATCTAATAAACCAGCAGCTGCCAAAATTGCACCAGCATTAAATACCCAACAACCTTGGGAAGGTGAATCTAAAGCAACGACAGTTGCACATAAAAGTAATTTAATTAAAAAATACACTTTTGATAATTTCGTTGAAGGTAAATCGAATAATTTTGCGATCGCAACAACACAGCAAATAGCAGAAAATCCAGGCGATGTGTATAACCCGTTATTTTTATATGCCCATCCCGGTTTAGGTAAAACACATTTATTACATGCAGTAGGTAATGCAATCGTTGCTGAAAATCCTGATAGTAAAGTTGTTTACATTCGCTCAGAACGTTTTGTTCAAGATATGATTAATTCAATTCGTAACAATACAATTGAACAATTTAAAGAATATTACGCGTCGTTAGATGCACTATTAATAGATGACATTCATTTCTTCGCTGGAAAAGACCGTTCTCAAGAAGTGTTATTCCAAACCTTTAATTCAATGTTAGATGCTCATCAACAAGTTATTTTAACCAGTGATCGCTTTCCAAAAGAGATTGAAGGCATTGATGAACGACTACGTACACGTTTTGGTTGGGGATTATCAATTCCAATTGATCCACCTGAATTAGAAACACGTGTTGCTATCTTAATTACTAAAGCCGAAGAACGTGGTTTACATTTACCTGATGATGTTGCTTTCTTTATTGCAAAACGTCTAACGATTACCGATGTTCGTGTATTAGAAGGCGCAATTGCTAATATTTCAGCAAAAGCACAGTTTACAGGACAAGATATCACTATCTCGTTAGTACAAGATGCATTACGCGATATGTTAGCCGTTCACACAAAACAAACAACTGTTGATAATATTCAAAAGGTAGTGGCAGAACATTACCGCATTAAAATTTCTGATATGTCTTCAAAACGCCGTACTCGTACCGTAGCTCGTCCACGTCAAATAGCCATGGCATTAGCGAAAGAGTTAACTCAACATAGCTTACCTGAAATAGGTGAAGCTTTTGGCGGCCGAGACCACACTACTGTGCTACATGCTTGTCGTAAGGTACAAGAGTTACGTCGTGAAAATAACGACATTCAAGAAGATTACAAAATACTTATCCGCACGTTGTCAATGTAAGAAAAGGTTATCTGATGAAATTTACTATTTCTCGTGAAATATTATTACGCCCATTACAATTAGTTGTTGGCTCAGTTGCAGGCGGACGTCCAGCTTTACCTATCATGGGTAATATACTAATTGAAGTAAAAGATAACTTTTTAAACTTAACCGGTACAGATTTAGAAGTTGAATTAATGGCACAAATCCCATTAGAACAAGCTTCTATTGAGGGTGCTATTACCGTACCTGCGCGTAAGTTATTAGATATATGCCGTGGTTTAGCCGATCCTTGTGAAGTGACCTTTGAAGTAAAGAATGAGCGTGTTACGGTACGATCAGGACGCAGCCGTTATTTATTATCGACATTACCTTCTATCGATTTCCCTAATATAGAGTCATGGCAGAGTTTGATTGAACTAACTGTGCCACAAACCGAATTTAAGAAACTCATTGAGTTCACTCAGTTTGCAATGGCTAGTCAAGATGTTCGTTATTACCTAAACGGTATGTTCTTTGAAGTTTCTGGTAACACACTACGCAGTGTTTCTACCGATGGACATCGCCTAGCGTCGTGCTCTATTAACATCGACCAGGCGATTGAAGAACAATCAGTCATTGTACCTCGAAAAGGGGTATTAGAATTAGTTAAGCTACTAGATAAAGACCAAGCTAATGTTACTATTCAATTAGGTAAAAATAATTTACGCGCAGTGATTGATGGTTTTGTATTTACCACAAAATTAGTGGATGGGCGTTTCCCTGATTACCGACGTGTAATTCCACGTAATGGTGATAAAGAATTAATATCTAGCCGTGAAACATTAAAACAAGCATTCAGCCGCGCTGCTATTTTATCAAACGAAAAATTCCGTGGTGTACGTTTAACGCTATCTGAAAACTTACTGAAAATAACGGCCAATAACCCTGAACGAGAAGAAGCAGAAGAATACATCGATGTTGATTACCATTCAGCAGAGTTAGAAATAGGCTTTAACGTAAGTTATGTTCTAGATGTATTAAACACCTTAAAAAGTGAGCAAGTTAAAATCACGTTTAGCACATCAGATCATAGTGCATTGATAGAGTCTCTTGATAGTGATGACTCACTTTATGTACTAATGCCAATGCGTTTATAGTTATAAACATTGTTATTATAAAAGTGTTTGATGCAATAACAACAATGGGTATTAACAACCTAACCATAAAAAAACATTCAACTTATTTAGGGAATTGATTAATGTCATTACAGAAATTAATCATCAATCAATTCCGTAATATCGACTCCGCCACTATTACTTTTGACCCTAAAGTTAATTTAATTGTAGGCGAAAACGGCAGTGGTAAATCCTCTTTATTAGAAGCGATTTACTTATTGGGTTTAGGCCGTTCTTTTCGTACGCATTTAACTAATAGAGTCATTCAACACGAACAAACCCATTTTACTCTATACAGTGAAATTAATTATCAACACCGTGTATTTCCTATCGGCTTACAAAAAACGAGAGGCGGTGAAACTACTCTTAAAATAGATGGTCAGATAGTTAAGAAATTGGCCTCTTTAACCCAATATATTCCAATGCAATTAATTACTCCTGAAAGCTATACTTTACTATCAGGAAGTCCTAAAAATCGCCGTGCTTATCTAGATTGGGGTGTTTTTTACCACGATCCTTTATTTTATAGTAACTGGGCTCGCATAAAGCGACTATTAAAGCAAAGGAATGCAGCTTTAAAGCAATGTAACGCTTACAAAGAGCTTCAAGTATGGGATAATGAACTTTGTGTCTTAAGTGAGAGAATAAGCGCGCAGAGGGCCGATTACTTTGCGAAATTGCAGCCTTTGATAGCACAAACTATTGCAGATTTTTTGCCTGAGTTTACTATCGATAGCAAATTCTTTTGTGGATGGGACAAAAACAACAAACCGTTAGCACAATATTTATCAGATAATTTCTATCGAGATAAACAATTAGGCTATACAAGTGTTGGACCACAAAAAGCCGATTTAAAAATAAAAATCAATGGTTTACCTGTGGATGATGTATTGTCTAGAGGGCAACTAAAGTTACTTGTTTATGCGTTACGTTTAGCACAAGGTTTATTCTTAAACTCGGTAGATCATAAGCAGTGTGTTTTTTTAATTGATGACTTCAGTTCTGAACTCGACAGCAGCAAGCAAAAAATATTAGCAAAACATATTATAGAGTCCAATGCTCAGGTATTTATTAGCGCGATTTCAGCTAATAGCATTGGTGATTTATTCACACAAGAACGCACTTTGTTTCACGTGAAACAGGGTAAAATTACAGTAGAAAGGTGAAAGTTTTATGGCTGAGAATAGTTATGATTCGTCAAGTATTAAAGTACTAAAAGGGTTAGACGCAGTTCGCAAACGCCCTGGCATGTATATCGGTGATACCGATGACGGTACGGGTCTACACCACATGGTTTTTGAAGTTTTAGATAACTCAATCGATGAAGCTTTAGCAGGCCACTGTAGCGATATTATTTGTACTATCCATACTGATGGAAGTGTTTCAGTACGCGATGATGGCCGTGGTATTCCAGTTGATATGCACGAAGAAGAAGGCGTATCAGCAGCAGAAGTTATCATGACAGTATTACACGCCGGCGGTAAATTTGATGATAACTCTTATAAAGTATCAGGTGGATTACACGGTGTAGGTGTTTCTGTAGTAAATGCTTTATCTGATAAGTTACGTTTAACTGTTAAACGTAGTGGTCATATTCATCAACAAACATACGCAAAAGGTGAGCCTGAAGCACCAATTACTGCTATCGGTGATACAGATCAAACCGGTACAGAGATTCGTTTTTGGCCTAGCCCATCGACCTTCTCAAATGTGACATTTCAATATGACATTTTAGCTAAACGTTTACGTGAATTATCATTTTTGAATTCTGGTGTATCTATTAAATTAATAGATAAACGTGAAGAAGATAAAGCAGATCATTTCCATTATGAAGGTGGCATACACGCTTTTGTTGAATATTTAAATAAAAACAAAACGCCTGTACATAATAAAATATTCCACTTTAATACAGAACATGAAGATGGCACTGCCGTTGAAGTTGCAATGCAATGGAATGATGGTTTCCAAGAAAATATTTATTGTTTTACTAATAATATTCCACAACGTGATGGTGGTTCTCACTTAACAGGGTTCCGTGGTGCATTAACACGTACCTTAAACTCGTACATTGAGAAAGAATTAGCAAAAGTAAAAAACAATAAGAATAAAACATCTACTGAAGGTGGTGATTCACGTGAAGGCTTAACAGCAGTTATTTCTGTTAAAGTACCTGATCCGAAATTCTCTTCACAAACAAAAGACCGTTTAGTGTCATCTGAAGTTCGACCAATTGTTGAAGGCGCAATGAATGAACGCTTACAAGAGTTCTTATTAGAGAATCCTTCTGAAGCTAAAATCATCGTAGGTAAAATTGTTGATGCTGCACGTGCACGTGAAGCCGCTCGTAAAGCACGAGATATGACTCGTCGTAAAGGTGCATTAGACTTAGCCGGCTTACCAGGTAAGTTAGCAGATTGCCAAGAAAAAGACCCTGCACTTTCTGAACTATACATAGTGGAAGGGGACTCGGCTGGCGGAAGTGCTAAACAAGGTCGATCTCGTAAAAACCAAGCTATTTTACCGCTTAAAGGTAAGATTCTAAACGTTGAAAAAGCACGTTTTGATAAAATGTTATCTTCACAAGAAGTAGCAACGCTGATCACTGCATTAGGTTGTGGTATCGGACGTGATGAATATAACCCAGAGAAAACCCGTTATCACCGTATCATCATCATGACCGATGCCGACGTCGATGGTTCTCACATTCGTACACTATTATTGACTTTCTTCTATCGTCAAATGCCTGAATTAATCGAAAATGGTTATATTTACATTGCTCAACCACCACTTTATAAAGTAAAAAAAGGTAAACAAGAGCAATATCTTAAAGATGACCCAGCATTACAAGCTTATTTAACAGCACTGGCAATGGAAGGCGCATCATTGCATATTAATGCAGATGCCCCTGGTATTACCGGTGTGCATTTACAAGGTATGATTGAACGCTACCGTACAGCACAAGAAACAATTGTTCGTTTAACTCGTCGTTACCCAAATGTTGTATTAGATAAATTAATCTATCAGCCTGAATTGAAAGCTGAAGAGCTAGTTAATGCAGATAAAGTAACAACATGGATGGAAACTATTATTGAGGTGTTAAATCGCCAAGATTTAGAAGGGACTATCTATAAAGCTAACGTCGTTAAATCAGAAGATGAGTTAACTAACAAAATATTGTTTACTGTACGTAAACATGGTGTTGATACAACCTATACTTTTGATGAAGAATTCTTCGGTTCAATTGAATATAAATCTCTAGTTTCTTTAGGTGTTGAAATTCAAAACCTATTGGAAGAAGGGGCTTATATACAACGTGGTGAACGTACTAAACCTGTCGAAAACTTTATCGAAGCAGTCAATTGGTTAATGCATGAATCAAAACGTGGTTTATATATTCAACGATACAAAGGTCTAGGAGAGATGAACCCAAGTCAATTATGGGAAACAACAATGGACCCTAGTACTCGTCATATGCTTCAAGTTACCGTAGATGATGCTGTAGGTGCAGACCAATTATTTACAACCTTGATGGGTGACCATGTTGAGCCTCGTCGTGCTTTCATTGAGAAGAATGCATTACGTGTTGGTAATATCGACATTTAGGTTCATTTATTAATATCTAACTTCGTTTACTAATGACAACTTATTATTCATAGGTTGTCATAAAGTTAAACAATAATAATAATCCAGCTAATAAGTTGGATTTTTTATACCTGCTAATAAATATTTAATTGTAATATCGCAACTTATTCAGTATTGATAGTTTATCTATCAGCTATATATATGATTCGTTTTTATTATACCAATTCCGATAATTAAGTTTCCAGATCAGCCCAGTCCCTATAACATTGTGAGATGACTCTATTTTTATCTTCACTGAAGCGATTCCAAGCATCACAACATTTATTGACAATATCGTTATAACCGTCAAAGCATCTATTCGCGATTTCATTATCCCGCATCCAATGCCAAACTTGTTCGATTGGATTCAATTCAGGAGAATACGGAGGGAGGTGAATGATCGTTAAATTAGTAAACTCTTCAGCTAAATACGACTGGTGCCAACTGGATCGATCCATTATTACAACGGCATATTTTCCCTTTGGGGTTGCATCAGAAATTAAGCGTAAATGAACCTTCATCACTTCACTATTACTGTAAGGCATTACTAATGCCTCGGTTTGACCTGTATTGATACAGACCGCGCCAAATAAATAAGCATACTCAAATTGTTGCTGCTGAATGGCCCTTGGCTGGTTCCTTTTTTTGCCCATATCCTAGTTGTTGTATTACGTTGACCAAACCTAGCCTCATCCTGAAACCAAATATGTACATCTTTTAAATGAACATGCCCAGGGATCTTAAGGATCGTATTTATTTGGAATTTTTTTAAAAGATGCTTGGATTTCTTCTGATTGTTTGGGGTGCTTAGAGCGAGTTGTATCCAGCTTAGATTTAATTTGTTGAGTAAATGATAAATATTAGTTTTTTGATAAGTGACCCCGAATGTTGTTTCAATATATTCTTTTATATCCTTCCCCTGCAGACGGCCTCCTTCTGATTTTATCGCATTATCAATGACATATTGTTTTATGTTAGCAAGTTGCTCAGGCGTGAGTCGATGAGGCCTCCCGCTACGGGGCTTTACTTCCAGACCTGTTAACCCAGAATGAAGGTATGCTTTAATCCAAATGTTGACACTTCTACGGCTTACCTTTAAAAAAGTCGCAATATCAGTTCTACTTTTCCCTTCTAAGAAATGCGAGACAGCGAGTAATTTTAATCGTTGTCTCGCATTGGTTGTCGCATTAATTAATTCAGCAAAATTTTGACTCATATTAACTCCTTTGTAAGAAGCTTAATTAGATCACATATTTATCGGAAATGGTATTAGTGCTACATTATACCAATCACACTAATTAAGTTATCTATTTTACTTGTTAAAATAACTTATTTCTTCGTTGTAAATTTCGTAAAGGGAGCAACCATTTAGCTCAACTTTCGCCTTGAACTAACTCATCTTTCCTGCGCAAAATTTAAATCACTTATTTAATGTAATCGGTATTATTTAAATACAACATTAAATAATGTCATATTTTTAGAAAAAATAAGCACTTCATACATTCTAAAAAGAAAGAGAAAAACTAAGTAGTGAAACAAACTATTTACAACAGAAATGTTAATGGCGGTTATTGATAGTCAGATTGGCTTAGGTAACATTAGATAATTAATAATAACGTTTTGCCTCATAACTTATCGTTATCACCCCCATTAAAAAGTAATAATCTAAAAAGTAAACGATATTAAGACTTTCTTATTACTCGACTTTATTTTAAGAATGGCAATGATAATAGTAGTGATGGCTAGTATCTAAAATTCAAAGCTTATATTTTATTCGTCGATTTTTATCTACCTTGATACGTTACTAATGAGCAATTAAATAAAAAATCCCATTAAAAACCCATTATCAGAATCCATATCAATCCATTATTTATTGCACTTAATTACATTATTAGTTATAGCATTCACAAAGACATCACAAGCTCAATCTTAGTAATCCTTACCATATTCATGACTTATTACGCTAACGTGCTCTATGTTCCTTGAAGAGGGTCTACAGCATGAAAAATAAGTATAATTACTGATACCTTGAATTAGATAACCCTTTAATTATGTAACATAACTATCTAACTCACTTTCTAATGTAGCCAATCAATAATTCATTTGAATAGGTAGAATCATTAATTAATTTCATTATTAAAGTCAGTAAATAATTTTTCAAAGAAGTTTAGTTATAGAGATTAATGATAAATAGACCATCAGAAAAATAATCGCGATACGAATACCAAAAGAATTAATAAGGTGATCATTCTTGCTGGTTAAAGTCCCCCCTAACTGCATTGTGAGTTTTAAGTGAGAACAACTATCTCCTACAACTCACGCCTTAATAGTGTTAATTTTTCCTACACAATCTCTGATCACTTATTTAATTCCATTCGTATGAATAATAGTATGCAATAAATATTGATGTGAACAATAGAAACTGACTCGATTAAATATTATTAATCATGCTTTAAAACTGGTGAGTTACTTATTTTCGATGCGGTAATAAATTTGATAGTACATAATAATAGTAATGGAGGAGGATATAGAATATTTACTAACGTAAAAATGAAGTTAACGCCTTAGCCATTCGAACATCAAACTTAACAGAGAAATAAAAACTCATTAACCATGTGGTAGAGAATACATCTAAAGCTAATTAAGTAATGTCTGTAAAAGATGATTCAGTATTTTTAGTTAATTGAGTATTCATAATCGAATAACGATTATAAAACTAAATGCAGTTAATAAGTTTCAATTATATTTAAAAGATAGTTAAAGTAGTTGTGACTAATGTGATGCTATAGATAACTCTTTTCTTT
The DNA here is from genome assembly GCF_009828855.1 of Psychromonas sp. L1A2. NCBI lineage: Bacteria > Pseudomonadati > Pseudomonadota > Gammaproteobacteria > Alteromonadales > Psychromonadaceae > Psychromonas > Psychromonas sp. L1A2. Next base: position 1,626,667 of record NZ_WUAG01000002.1, read on the forward strand.
GTTTCCAGGTTATACAAAAAAGACTCAAATATTAGAAAATAGTGAAAGTGTACAGTTTGATATAAAGAATATTTTAGTTGTTTCACGTGAAACAACTAAAACAGGATGAGTTTATTTATTAGTTATCTTGATATAATTCGTTAACCACCGAAGCTAAAATATCAATGCCGCGTTCTACAACATCACTTTCCTGCGCGTAATTAAGTCGAATACATTCATGTGTATGTTGCCAATCTTGCTCAAGGCCAGGAAAGAAATAATGACCAGAAACAACAATAAGTCCTTTTTCTTTTAATTTTTTATATAGTTCGTTTGAACTGATCGGTAAATCTTTAAACCAAAGCCAAAGAAATAGTGCGCCTTCTGCTTTATGAATTCTAAAATTCTTGTTAGTTATTTTACTTAATAACAATGACATCGCTATTTGCGATTTATCTTGATAAAAAGGTTTTATAACATCATTACTCAAAGTAATAATTTCTTTGTTTTTTACTAAAGGTAATACAATTTCAGGTCCAATTCCACCAGGTGATAACGCCATAATGCCTGATAGGTTAGACATTGCTTTAATAATTGTTGGGTTTGCAATGACAATCCCACAACGTGCACCTGGTAAACCAAATTTAGATAGACTCATGCATAAAATAGTATTGTCGTTAAAATGTGGTTTAACATCTTCAAAAATAATATTTGGGAAAGGTGTCCCGTAGGCATTATCGATAATTAATGGAATATTATGTTGTTTTGCTAGTTTATCTAACTTTTCTATTTCACTATCGGTTAACACATTACCGGTAGGATTCGTAGGCCGAGAAACACAGATAGCACCAATATCATCAGTTATTTCTAAAGCATCGAAATCAACATGGTACTTAAATTGTTGATTGTCTAATTCTGTAATTTTTGGACGAACAGCAACAAAAGACGCTTCTGAAACACTTGCATCCGCATAACCAATATACTCAGGTGCTAATGGAAATAATATTTTACGCTTTTTCCCATCACTAAAATCGCCCGCTAATAAATTAAACAAATAGAAAAAAGCATTCTGACTGCCATTGGTTAACATGATATTTTCTGATGATAAATCCCAATCATATAAATCATTAAACAGTTCAGCGAGTGCAATAATGAAAGAGTCTTTTCCTTGAGGTCCATCGTAATTTGCTAATGTATCAACTAGCTTTCCTTCATTTAACAGCGTTTGCATTAAATCGGTAAATCGTTGCTGAATAGCAGGTATAGATGCTGGATTACCACCCCCTAACATTAGTATGTCATCGCCACCTTTTACACCTGCATTTAAATCATCCATTAATTCTGTAATACCTGAATGCTGCGTAAACTTATTTCCAAATGTTGAATAGGGCATGTAAAAATCCTGAATATATAATGAGAATTAAAATTAAAACGTAAGGCTTTTAATAACGTAATTGTTTCATGTGAAACAATAGACTGGCAACTACTAATGAAATTTAATACCTTTAAACAAGCAATAAAATATTGGAAATTGATATTACATAAATAAGATATTTTTGTTTCAGTGTTTCACGTGAAACAAAAAAGCTCAGTATAAACTGAGCTTTTTATAAGAACGATTAACGGTTTATAAATAAACCGACAAACTTATTTATAACACTGACACATCGGCCACTTGTAAAAATAAGTTACGTAAACGGTTTAATAACGCTAAACGGTTATTTTTTACTGCTAAATCGTCCGCCATTACCATCACATTATCAAAGAAAGCGTCTACAGGCGTCTGTAAGCTAGCTAACTCAAACAAGGCTGACTCGTAGTCTCCACTTGAAAATAAAGGGCTTAGCTTGCTTTCTAGAGAGCCTAATATTTCAACAAGTGCGATTTCAGCGTCTTCTTGAAGCAAATCTTGACTAACTTCATTACTAATTTGCTCTGTCACTTTAGCAAGAATATTACTAATACGTTTATTAGCAGCAGCAATCGGAGCAGCTTCAGGTAAAGTTTGGAACTTAGCAACCGCTTTAATACGCTTTTCAAAATCAACAGGTTTAGTTGGACGACGTTCTAATACAGATTGAATTAACTCAACTGAATATCCGTTTGCTTGATAAGTTGCGCGGAAACGAGCAAATAAGAAATCAACAACATCAATAACGACGTTATCATTTGTTAATTTATCTGCGTACTGTGTTTTAGCAATTTCAACCAAATCGACAATATCTAAATCTAAATTTTTATCTGTAATGATACGTAATAGACCGATAGCAGCACGGCGCAATGCAAATGGGTCTTTGTCACCTTTAGGTGTTTGACCAATACCAAATATACCCACCAGCGTATCTAATTTATCTGCTAATGAAACAGCACATGCAACTAATGAAGTCGGTAATTTGTCACCAGCAAAACGAGGTAAATACTGTTCATTTAACGCCACAGCGACATCTTCATGCTCGCCATCAAAACGAGCATAATACATCCCCATCACACCTTGAACGTCTGGGAATTCCATTACCATTTCAGACATTAAGTCTGCTTTTGATAATAAACCAGCACGTTGTGCATGTTCAGGATTTGCTTGAATGCTAATAGCAATTTTTTCAGCAACGGCACTAATACGCTCAGATTTCTCTTTTAACGTACCTAATTGCTTTTGGAATAGCACTGTTGATAGAGAAGCTAAACGGCTTTCTAATGTTTTCTTTTTATCTGTTTCAAAGAAAAATTCAGCATCAGCTAAACGTGGGCGAACCACTTTCTCATTACCTGAAACAACTTGCTTAGGATCACGACTCACAATGTTTGAAACAAAGATAAAGCGCGGTAATAAGTTGCCTTCTTTATCTAATACAGGAAAGTATTTTTGATTATCTTTCATTGTATAAATAAGGGCTTCAGAAGGGACAGCTAAGAATTTTTCTTCAAATGATCCAACTAATGTTACTGGCCACTCAACTAAAGAGGTTACTTCTTCTAATAGTTCATCATCAATTGCAGCTATACCATTTTCATGAGCAGCAAGTGCTTCTACTTGCTCACGAATGATCGCTTTACGACGTTCATAATCAACAATAACTTTACCAGAATCATCTAATAACGATTCATATTCGTCTGCGTGTGATAATGTTAATTCAGCTTCACCCATGAAGCGGTGTCCACGAATAACACGATCTGAAACAACACCTAATAATTCACCTTGGATTAACTTGCTACCAAATAACATAGTAACAGTATGCACAGGACGAATAAATTGTGTGCTTTCACTTCCCCAACGCATTGGTTTTGCAATAGGTAATTTAGCAAGAGCTGACTCAGCAATAGCAGGGATCAAGTCATTAATATGCTGACCTTTAACTTCTGACTTGAATAATAGCCACTCACCTTTATCAGTGACTAAGCGTTCAGCTTCTTCAACGGTAATACCATTAGAACGAGCCCAACCTTGTGCAGCTTTAGTCGCTACACCATTATCATCAAATGCAACGTTAACTGCAGGACCACGTTTTTCAACGACTTTATCTGCTTGAGTTGCCAATAAGTTAGTAACTACTACTGCCAAACGCCTTGGTGATGCTAACCAACTAACTTTTTCAAATGTTAATTCAGCTTTATTTAATTCCGCTTCAATATTGCTAGCAAAAGACTCTGCAAGTTTACGAAGTGATTTTGGTGGTAACTCTTCGGTTCCCAACTCAATCAATAAATTTTCTTGTGACATTAAACTTGCCTCTATTAATTTAAATTTTTACAAAGTGGGAAACCAAGTGCTTCACGCTTAGCGTAATAAGCTTCTGCAACCGCTTTTGATAATGAGCGAACACGTAATATATAACGCTGACGTTCAGTAACAGAGATAGCATGACGAGCATCTAACAGGTTAAACACATGTGATGCTTTCATTACTTGCTCATAAGCAGGTAATGGCAAGCTAGCTTCAATTAATTTTTGGCTATCTTTTTCACATTGATCAAACTGTGTAAATAATGCATCAACATCTGCATGTTCAAAATTGTAAGTAGATTGTTCCACTTCATTTTGATGGAATATATCACCGTAAGTTACTTTACCCATTGGGCCATCTGTCCAGACGAGATCGTAGATACTATCCACACCTTGAACATACATAGCAAGACGTTCTAAACCATAAGTAATTTCACCAGTAACAGGAGAGCACTCAAGGCCACCAACTTGTTGGAAATAGGTAAATTGCGTAACTTCCATACCATTTAGCCAGATTTCCCAGCCTAATCCCCATGCACCTAACGTAGGTGATTCCCAGTTATCTTCAACAAAGCGGATATCATGGATAGAAGTATCAATACCAATCTCTTCAAGTGATTGTAAGTACAATTCTTGAATATTTTTAGGAGAAGGTTTTAATACCACTTGGAATTGGTAGTAGTGTTGTAAACGGTTAGGGTTTTCACCGTAGCGACCATCAGTAGGGCGACGGCAAGGTTGTACATAAGCACTGCTCATTGGCTCAGGACCAATCGAACGTAAAAAAGTTTGTGGGTGGAATGTTCCAGCACCTACTTCCATATCAAGTGGCTGTACAATGGCACAACCTTGGCGAGCCCAGAAGTCTTGCAACGCAAGAATCAGCCCTTGGAATGTTTTTGTATCAAATTTTTGCATGATTTAGGCTTCGAGTTGATTAAAAAAAATGAAATCCATTATACCTATTGATGCCGATTATACCAATGGCAATAGATGTATACGCTAACTTTACAACGTAATATTAACTCAGTATAAGAAACAAAAATTGAATGATTTTAATACAACTAATTGAGAGTATCGAATAAATTACAAACTCAATAAGTAAATATATTAACTGGCACAATAGATAACAAACAAAAAGCCAATAAATAGGGTAGACTTTTAAGCTTAAAATAAGCTCTAAATTGAAATAAAAAAGTGAATTAAAATGCTTAAAAGATTAAAAGAGAGTGATCTTTATTTACCTATTAAACTCTTTTTAAATAAACAAGGTTACGAAGTTAAAGGTGAAATAAAGCAATGTGATATTGTCGCTAAAAAAGACGATGAAATTATTATTATCGAATTAAAATTAACGCTCAACATTACCTTATTATTACAATCGATCGATCGTTTTACTTTAGCCGATATAGTCTACATTGCCATCCCTAAACAAACGCCAATGTATAAAACCAAAAGTAAACAAATCAAAAAACTAGTTGCACGTTTAGGGTTAGGTTTAATTGTTGTAGATATACAAGAAAAACAACAATATGTTGAAGTTATTAGTGACCCTAAAGAATACCAACCTAGAAAAAACAAACGTAAACAATCAGCATTATTAAAAGAATTTAGTCTACGCCAAGGCGACACTCAAAAAGGTGGTTCAACAACAAAAAAAGCAGGTTTAACCGCTTATCGACAGCGATGTATACGTATAGCCGAATACTTATCTAAAACGGATATAGCATCAGGTGCTGAAATCAAAAAGACAATTGACGAGCAGCAAGCAACACAGTTTCTCTACAGTAATTATTATGGATGGTTTAATAAAGTAGAACGCGGCATTTATAAATTATCGGATAAAGGTAAAGCAGAATTACCAGAATGGCAGCTAAAAATAAAAACACCTATTTTTTGATCACCTTACTTATTCAACATCCAAAAAAGCAGATGGCAACATATAAATTAATACTAATTTAATTATCTAATAATAAAAACCTAAAGCTATATTTAAAATCTATTAAATTATATTATTAACACATACATTTCAGTTGTTTAATATATAATCAACCTCAACAACTCGTTCGAAAAATAAACAAAATAAACAAAAAAACATTAATTATCAAACATTTAATTTTTTATATTATTATAGTTTATTATTTAGCCATAGATTTTTATTATATTTTTTAAATAAAATATTTAATAGCCAATTTCTATATGATAAGTTATATTCCCACTGACAATAATTTGATTGTTTGAATTTAAATATAAAATAAGGATATAACATGAAATCTATTAAGTTAGCAGTAGCTGCTGTAGCCGTAATTCTTCTTGCAGGTTGTACTGGTACTACTTACAACAGCGCTAAAGACTGTTCTATGGATTACTTACTAGTTCCAGCTCTTTCTATTCCTGCTGCTATCGGTGCATGTGGAGAATAATATTAATATCAAATTCTGATATTAATATTAAAGCGCACTCTCTTATGGGTGCGTTTTTATAACTACCTTTATTATTTTCTCAATCTCGATAAACTCCGTTAATATATAATACCGCGTGTATAAATATGGCTCTGTTTCACTTAAGTGTTGTTTGTATTTTTTCTGTTAGTTTTAAAGTGCACATTCAACCCATGCCTGTTCAGAATGAGCTTCATTTTGTGCCATAAAACGAAATCAACTTAGCCAATTATCTAAATAAGCTGTACCTAGGCCACAAAACTCCTTAAGCCAAGACTTCCTGCACATCATATAATTATTTAATGTTTGAAGATGATGTACGCTTTCAATAATACGTTGATTATCAAAAGTAATTAGTCTTTTATGATCAATGTTCAAGCCTTTGGCAATGCCTATGTAGGATATATTACCACCTGTGCACAACACGGAACCTTCTGAGATAATAGGGTTAAAACGGTCTCAATATTTTCTTTTATGTTATTTTAGATAACCTTGTGCACTATATTTCCAGCTCTATCTAATACCATGATAATAGGGACTTGAGGAATATTGCCACCACCTCGCTTTCGGGCTGGTCTACAAATTTTTCTTTTACCTTTAAAATACTCTGCAATAAAAGTTTCATCGGCTTCAATAATTCCATGTAAATTAGAGGGTTTATAGCCAAAGGTTGCTATAAGAAAATATGACGCCATCGAAAAGCTGTTTTAAGGTTTATATCTAAAAGAGAGGCATACTTTCTGAGTGAAGTGCCGTTCCACATTAAATTAGAGTAATTAATCTATTTTTCTGATTTTATCATACGGTAGAAAGGTGTTGAAAATAGAGCGTATCTAAAGTGCTTAATGCCTTGCTTAGTGACTCCTCACTTATTAATAAGCTCAGAGTCACAATAAGGGCAACTGCAAACACGATTTTCATGCTCTGCTATTGCTTTACCAGTTCGATTATTTGAGATGTTATTTTCAACCTCATGCCGTAGCTTTTTAAGGTCAGGGTAGTTTAGGTTGGTAACTTCTTTGAGAATGCCTTTTAATTTATTGTTGATCATAGTTACACCTTGAATTTCAAAGTAATGATAACTAAATATTAGACCATCAAAACCAAACTACAACGGAGCTATAAATACAAAAATAGAGAAGTTTCAATTACCTTTAATCATAATCCACTATCAACAACAGTACAAATACTGTACACAGAATAAGTATTGTTATATTAATTTAGGTCCATTTACTAAAGGTTTTCGAGCTACTATCTAATATACTTCTGCAGTTATATTGCTATCACTGAGTATACCTAATATAAAAACCACAATGGAAAATGCTATTCAGTATCAAAAATCTGCTATTTAATTAACTAATACCGTTATTCCACAATTAAACTATGTAACCTCAATTCTGGTTAATGAAAGTGGAATTACATTTAAAATCAAAAAGTTATATATATTACTATACGGTGCCGTTAGTTTTGCGTAGTTCAAGGCAAATTATTGAAGCAATAACGGGTTATTGATAGATAATTTAACGCAGGCATCCGTGGGAATAGCGGTATTGTATCGTTTTACTTATTCAGAACTGAGGTTATGTATTATTTATGTGTTTTTTTGTTGGAAAAATAGGGTGTAGAGTAAGTGAGTGTTTAATTATGGATGCTGAATTGCAGACTGTGAATATACGCAATTTAAGCAAATTAAATAAAAAAGGCGACCTAAGGCCGCCTTTTTAACGAAAGTTTAAATATCTACTTACGCGTTAACTTAATAGCACGTAACTGAGCAACTGCTTGCGCAAGTTGAGCAGTAACAAGAGCAAAATCAATATCCTTATTAGGATTTGACATTTGTGCTTCAGCAGCGCGTTTTGCTTCTTCTGCTTTCGCTTTGTCAAGATCTTGACCGCGAATTGCAGTATCAGCTAATACAGTAACACCGCCAGGCTGTACTTCAAGAAAACCGCCTGAAATATAAATGACTTCTTCGCCACCATCTTGTTTCATCAATTGAACCATTCCTGGCTTAATTGGTGTCAGTAATGGCGTGTGACCATGCATAATGCCTAGTTCACCTTCTTGACCAGATACTGATAAGTGTGAAACAAGCCCTGAAAACAGAGATTTTTCAGCACTTACAACATCTAAATGTGTGGTCATTGCTTTAGCCATAGTAACCTCCAGCTGTTACATTTTTTTAGCGTTTTCGACAGCTTCTTCAATTGCACCTACGTATAGGAACGCTTGCTCAGGGATGTCGTCGTATTCACCAGCAATCAAACCTTTAAAGCCAGCTAATGTGTCTTTAAGCGGTACGTAAATACCTGGGTCGCCTGTAAATACTTCAGCTACGTGGTAAGGCTGAGTTAAGAATTTCTCAACTTTACGTGCACGAGATACGATTTGCTTATCTTCTTCAGAAAGCTCATCCATACCTAGGATAGCAATGATATCTTTAAGCTCTTTATAACGCTGTAAAATACCTTGTACACCACGTGCAATATCGTAATGCTCTTGACCAACAACTAATGGATCAAGTTGACGTGACGTTGAATCTAACGGATCAATCGCTGGGTATAAACCCATTGATGCGATATTACGGTTAAGTACAACAGTTGCGTCTAAGTGAGCAAAGGTTGTTGCAGGAGAGGGATCCGTTAAATCATCGGCAGGTACGTATACCGCTTGGATAGAAGTGATAGAACCCGTTTTAGTAGAGGTAATACGCTCTTGTAAAACACCCATCTCTTCAGCAAGTGTTGGTTGGTAACCAACGGCTGATGGCATACGACCTAGTAGAGCTGATACTTCAGTTCCTGCTAGTGTATAGCGGTAGATGTTATCAATGAATAGAAGTACGTCTTTACCTTCATCACGGAAGCGCTCAGCCATAGTAAGACCAGTCAGAGCAACACGTAAACGGTTTCCTGGTGGCTCATTCATTTGACCATACACCATTGCTACTTTTGATAATTCAGGTTTTTCAACGTTTACAACGCCAGCTTCCTGCATTTCAAAGTAGAAATCGTTACCTTCACGAGTACGCTCACCAACACCAGCAAAAACAGACAAACCTGAATGTTTAAGTGCGATGTTATTGATAAGTTCCATCATGTTAACTGTTTTACCAACACCAGCACCACCGAATAGGCCGATTTTACCACCTCTTGCGAATGGGCAGATTAAGTCGATAACTTTGATACCTACTTCCAGTGTTTCATTTGATGCTGACTGCTCTTCATATGAAGGAGCTGCACGGTGAATCTCGTATTGTTCATCAGAAACAACAGGACCACATTCATCAATCGGCTCACCCAATACGTTCATGATACGGCCTAATGTAGCCGTACCAACAGGTACTGTGATTGCATGTTTAGTATCAGTAACTTCTAAACCACGACTCAAACCTTCAGAAGCACCCATAGCGATACAACGTACAACGCCACCGCCAATTTGTTGCTGCACTTCCATTGTTAGGTTTTTTTCAGTCACGATCAGTGCACTGTATATATTCGGAACACTTTCTTGTGGAAATTCAACATCCACAACAGCACCGATAATCTGTACGATTTTACCTGAACTCATTTCTGATCCTCTAAAATCTATATTAAAATTATACCGCAGCCGCACCACCACAAATCTCAGAAAGTTCCTGAGTAATTGCAGCTTGACGTGCTTTGTTGGCAACAAGTTGTAAATCTTCAATCAAGTCACTTGCGTTATCTGTTGCAGCTTTCATTGCAACCATACGTGAAACTTGTTCACACGCTAAGTTTTCAACTACCGCTTGATACACTTGAGATTCAACATAACGAACTAATAGTGAATCTAAAATATCTTTAGCATCACCTTCGTAGATGTAATCCCAGTGATGGGCGGCAACTTCATTATCACTGTCTGCTTTTGGCAGAGGCAATAATTGACTAATTGTAGGCTCTTGTACCATGGTACTAACGAATTTATTGTTCACTATATATAAACGATCAAGTTTACCTTCATCGTAAGCATCTAACATTACTTTTACCGAACCGATTAAATCATCAATTGCGGGTGCATCACCCAAAGCCGTAGCTTGAGCAACAATGTTAGCGCCTAAATTACCAAAGAAACTTTTTGCTTTAGAACCGATAACGGCTAAATCAACTTCAACACCAGCTTCGCTGTGCTTTTTCATTTCTTGGATAACTGGTTTAAACAAATTAATGTTTAAACCACCACATAAACCACGATCACTTGAAATGACAATATAACCAACACGTTTAACTTCTCTTTCTTCAAGATAAGGGTGATGGTATTCCAAGTTACCTAATGCGATATGACCGATCACTTTGCGCATAGTCGCTGCATAAGAAAGACTGCTTTGCATACGCTGTTGCGCACGACGCATCTTTGATGCTGCAACCATTTCCATGGCACCAGTAATCTTTTGAGTATTTTTCACACTCGCGATCTTATTTCTAATTTCTTTATCGCCGGCCATTTCTAACTCCTAATTAATGCTAATTAACGACTCGCGCCGTTAATTAATTACCAGGTTTGCGTCGCAACGAAAGATTCTAAAAGAGCTTTAAATTGCCCTTCAATTTCTTTGTTGTAATCACCAGATGCATTAATTTGAGCATAGAACTCAGCATGCTCATTTTTAGCGTAAGAGATTAAAGATGCTTCAAAGTCTAATACTTTTTCAACATCGACATCATTTAAGAAGCCTTTCTCTGCAGCAAATAGTGATAACGCTTGTTCAACAACTGACATTGGAGCATATTGTTTCTGCTTCATTAATTCAGTTACTTTTTTACCATGATCAAGCTGTTTACGAGTCGCTTCATCTAAATCAGATGCAAACTGTGCAAACGCTGCTAATTCACGGTATTGCGCTAAAGCAGTACGAATACCACCAGAAAGCTTTTTAATCACTTTACACTGAGCAGCACCACCAACACGTGATACAGAGATACCTGGATCAACGGCTGGACGTACACCACTATTAAATAGCTCAGTTGTTAAGAATATCTGACCATCTGTAATAGAGATTACGTTAGTAGGTACGAATGCAGATACATCGCCCGCTTGTGTTTCAATGATTGGTAATGCTGTTAATGAACCAGTTTTACCTTTCACTGCACCTTTAGTAAAGGTTTCAACGTAATGCTCGCTTACACGAGATGCACGCTCTAGAAGACGCGAGTGAAGGTAGAAAACATCACCAGGATAAGCTTCACGGCCAGGTGGACGTTTAAGCAATAATGATATTTGACGGTAAGCAACAGCTTGCTTAGAAAGATCATCATATACAATTAGTGCATCTTCACCGCGATCACGGAAGTATTCACCCATTGAACAACCAGCATATGGTGCTAGGTATTGCAGTGCAGCAGCTTCAGAAGCTGAGGCAACAACAACGATAGTATTTTCTAATGCGCCATGCTCTTCAAGTTTACGTACTACGTTGGCAATTGTTGACGCTTTTTGGCCAATTGCTACATAGATTGAGTATAAACCTGTTGATTTTTGGTTAATGATTGCATCGATTGCAATAGCAGTTTTACCTACTTGACGGTCACCGATGATAAGTTCACGTTGACCACGACCGATTGGAATCATTGAATCAATTGATTTCCAACCAGTTTGTACTGGTTGATCAACTGATTTACGATCGATAACACCAGGTGCAATAACTTCAATTGGAGAGTAACCATCGTTTTCGATAGGTCCTTTTCCATCAATCGGCTCACCCATTGTGTTTACAACACGGCCAAGAAGACCTTTACCTACTGGTACTTCAAGAATACGACCAGTTGATTTTACCTTTTCACCTTCTTTAAGGTTACGGTAAGGTCCCATTACTACTGCACCTACCGAGTCACGCTCAAGGTTAAGTGCCATAGCAAAGCTACCATTTGGTAGTTCGATCATTTCACCTTGCATACATTCAGCAAGGCCATTGATACGAATAATACCATCGCTTACAGAAACGATTGTACCTTCATTTCGCGCTTCGCTTACCGCTTCAAATTTTCCAATTCGTTGCTTGATAAGATCGCTAATTTCAGTGGAATTCAGTTGCATGCTAACTTCCCATTATGATTGTAAGGTATGTGATAAACGAGATAATTGACCGCTAGCTGTGCTATCAATCACTAAATCTCCAGCAGTAATTACCATCCCGGCAATTAAACTTTTATCAATACTACAATTTAGGTTTACTTTTCGTGCGAGACGTTTTTCTAGCGATATACTCAACTCTTTAAGTTGTGTGTTAGAAAGTGCATAAGCGGAGACGACATTAGCATCTACCTCTTTATTATACTCAGTTTCTAAACCAGCAAAAAGTTGTGCAATGCGAGGCAAAACACTCAAACGTCCATTTTCAGCTAATACTTTAATAAAGTTTTGACCACTCTCATCGAGTTGATCGCCACAAACATTAAGAAATAGATCAGCTAACTCTTGTGGTGCTTTATCGCGTGTTAATATTTTTGCTATCGTTGCATCTTGCGCAACTTCAGAAGCAAAAAACAGCATCGTAGACCAAGCTTCGATAGTGTTTTTATCAACTGCAAATTCAAAAGCGGCTCTTGCATAAGGACGAGCTACAGTAGTCAATTCAGACATAACTTCGCTCCTTATAGTTCGGCAACTAATTTATCAATAATGTCGCTATTCGCTTCTTTATCGATAGTACGCTTAATGATTTTCTCAGCACCCGCAATAGCTAGAACAGCAACTTGTTGGCGTAACTCTTCACGAGCTCGGTTACGTTCAGCTTCAACCTCTGCTTCACCTTGTGCAATAATTTTATTGCGCTCAGTGACGGCTTCATTTTTAGCTTCTTCAACAATTTGTGTACGACGCTTATTAGCTTGATCAATAATTTCTGCTGCTTGTGCTTTAGCTTCTTTCAGCTTTTCAGCCGCTTTTGCTTGCGCAAGTTCAAGATCTTTTCCTGCACGTTCAGCTTGAGTTAAACCATCAGCAATTTTCTTTTGACGCGCTTCAATTGCGTCTAAAAGTGGTGGCCACACATACTTCATGCAGAACCAAACAAATATTGCAAATGCAATAGCTTGGCCAATTAGGGTTGCATTAATATTCATAACAGCTCCTTAGTAATTAAGTAAATTAGGATCCGTTATTAGCCCGCTAGTTGAGCTACAAATGGGTTTGCAAATGTGAAGAATAATGCAATACCAACACCGATCATTGCGATTGCATCGATAAGACCAGCAACGATGAACATTTTAACTTGTAGCATAGGTGCCATTTCAGGTTGACGAGCAGCACCTTCTAGGAATTTACCACCTAAGATACCAAAACCGATAGCTGTACCAGCAGCGCCTAAACCAATTAGAAGTGCTACAGCGATTGCAGTAAAACCTAATACTGTTTCCATGAAAAATTCTCCAAATAAAATAAGTTGTTTTAATGTTTAAAAGTAATTACTAATAAAAGTAAAAGTTAACGTCATACCTAAATAATTAATGATCTTCGTGTGCCATGCTCAAATATACGATAGTTAACATCATAAATATGAAAGCTTGTAGAACAATAATTAAAATATGGAATACTGCCCACGGAAAGTACAGTGGTAATTGCCAGTAACCCAGTAGTGCTATCAAAATAAATATTAACTCACCAGCATATAAATTTCCGAATAAACGCAGACCTAATGAAACAGGTTTCGCTAATAGCGTCACAGATTCAAGTAGGAAGTTTACAGGGATAAATGCCCAGTGGTTAAATGGTTGCATAGTTAGTTCTTTAACGAACCCACCAAAACCTTTTACTTTAACAGTGTAGTAAATGATTAAAGCGAAGACACTCAATGACATACCAAGTGTTACGTTTAAATCAGTTGTAGGTACAACTTTAAGATAAGGTACTCCGATAGCTTGCGCAGCGTGAGGTAGCAAATCAACAGGAACTAAATCCATTAGGTTCATTAAGAAAACCCAAACAAAAATAGTTAATGCTAAAGGTGCTATCAAGGCATTTTTGCCATGAAATGTATCTTTTACATTCTCGTCTACAAAATCAATTACCATTTCGATGAAACACTGTAACTTACCAGGTACACCGACAGTAGAATGTTTTGCAACACTACGAAACAACCAAAGAAATAATACACCGAGGCCTACTGCTACCAGTAGAGAATCGACGTGAAAAGTCCAAAATCCAGCATCATGCGCATTCCAGCCACCATCAACACTCCATGTAAGGTTTGTTAAATGATGTTGAATATAACTTGATGATGTTAGAGCTTCACCTTGACCTGACATGTTTTATCCCATCGTTGTTATAGAAAAAGAAAGGCGCTAACCACTGCGAAGTAACAAGTAATGCAAATGAAATATAAAAAGCGATCAATGATAACGTTCCATATTTTAAAAACACAACAAACAACAGCACAGTTAAAAAGAGTTTAATAGCCTCCCCTGCGTAAAACCCCCTAAGTACCTTCTGAGATTGCCGAGCACCTGCGTGAGCAAATGTCATCAAAACAAAAATAAGATTAGGAAGCAAAAAAGTGATTCCTCCTAGCAAAGCTGAGTAACCGGCTTTATTCGAAAAAAACACTGTTGAAATCAATGCAGCAAATAGCACTAATAATAATTGAAAAGCCACTAATTTCAGCCCTGAAACCTGACCTTTTTTTGCTAGTTTATCAACCACTCCGATTTCCTTTTACTAGCTAGTTTGAAACATTAAAAATAACTAAATTAATCATTTTATTGTCACAAACTAAAACCCGCGCAAATTATACCGACAAAAAATGTCAATGCAATATAAGCGAGCTCTTGTGATACAAGAATAGAGTAAATTTGAGGTATATTTAATATTAAATCAATTAAATATTTGATGACCTAAAATAATAAATTGTTGAAAATATCTATTTATTTTTAATTATTTTCAATTAATGTGATCAATGCATCTAAGTCAGCGATAGAAGTGTAGTCAATGACCAGTTTTCCATTGCCATTTTTATTATTTTTAGCTGTTACTTTGAGACCAAATTTATTTTCTAAAGTTGTAACAAACAACTCAGTTTTGTCACAAAGTAATGGGGATGTTTTAACTTTTTCTGGGGAGTGAGCCTGTTTTACTAATTTCTCAGTGTCACGAACACTCAATACTTTACTGACAACCGTCTTAGCAAGATCAGATTGTAATTGTCCTTCACATACCAATAAAGCTCTAGCGTGGCCCATTTCTAAGTCGCCATGCTCTAATAATATTTGAACATCTTCATTCAAGTTGTTTAATCGTAATAAATTACTAACTGCTGTACGTGATTTACCAACTGCAGTTGCTACTTCTTGATGAGTTAATTCAAATTCATCAACAATCCGTTTTAAAGCAATTGCTTCTTCCATTGCATTAAGATTTTCACGTTGAATATTTTCAATTAAAGCAATCGCAATCGCAGCATCATCTTCCACATTTTTAATCAAACACGGAATAGAGCCTAATCCAACTATTTTAGCTGCACGCCAACGACGTTCACCTGCAATAATCTCATATTTTTGATGACCGGTCTCACGAACTACAATCGGTTGAATGATACCTTGAGCATGAATCGAGTTAGCTAATTCTTGTAATGCATCCGCAGACATATCTCGACGAGGTTGGTACTTACCAACCTGTAACAGGTTGATATCTATATCCTGAAGGGCACCTTGTTCATTATTAACAAGCTGCTGTGTCTTTTCAGCATTAATATCGTGGGATACTTGTTTATTGCGTGTAACAGTACTGCTACTTAACAATGAGTCTAATCCTTTCCCTAACCCTCTTTTTTTACCTAACATATTAAATCACTTCCTGATCAGTACTGATAGATTGTTCTTCTCGTCTTAATATTTCACCAGCTAATGACAAATAAGCTCTCGCACCCGTTGAGTTTTTATCATAATACATCACCGGTTTACTGAAACTAGGCGCTTCAGCTAAACGAATGTTACGAGGGATGATCGTACGGTAAACTTTATCGCCAAAATGTTTTTTAAGTTGATCAGATACATCGGTTGATAATCGATTTCGAGGGTCATACATTGTACGCAAGATACCTTCGATCTTTAGATCTGCATTAACAACGGCCGTTAATTTACTAATAGTATCGATTAAGGCAGTTAATCCTTCTAAAGCATAATACTCACATTGCATTGGCACTAGAACCGAATCAGCAGCTGTCATGGCATTAACAGTCAACATGTTCAATGAAGGGGGACAATCAATAAAAATGTAATCGTATACATCCCTAGCGCCTTCTAAAGCTGTTCTTAAGCGCGTTTCACGAGCAAAAAAGGTCATTAACTTAACTTCAGCAGCTGTAACGTCACTGTTAGCCGCTACTAAATGAAAACCACCTGTTGTTTCTGTTTCAACTACTTCAGAAAGTGGTAATTCATCAATTAATAGATCATAGGCAGTATGTGCAACTTCATATTTATCGATACCGCTACCCATGGTTGCATTACCTTGAGGATCGAGATCGATTATTAATACTTTGCGTTTTGTTGCAGCCATTGAGGCCGCTAAATTAACACAAGTAGTGGTTTTACCAACACCACCTTTTTGATTTGCAATTGCTATTATTTTACCCACAAAAACCTACTTAATAATATATGAGAGTTATTACGATACACGCTTAACTTTGACTAAACAGCGTTCACCATCTAATTGTGGGACTTGTAATGTAACTGACTCTATAAATTCAAATTTAGAATCTAAATTAACTACTTCAGATTCAGGATATTGCCCCTTAAGGGCTAAAAAATGTCCACTTTCATTAGGTAAGTGACTGCACCAAGATAGCATATCTTCTAATGAAGCAAAGGCACGACTTAGCACACAATCAAAACCAACTTTAGGTTGATATTCTTCAACACGACTTTGTACTATTTCAACGTTTTTAAGCCCTAGACTGAGAATAGCTTGACGAATGAAACGCATCCGCTTTCCTAAACTGTCTAATAAAACAAACTGCTTATCAGGATTTAAAATAGCCAAAGGTAAGCCAGGTAATCCCGGTCCAGTACCAACGTCAATAAAACTATCACCCTGTAAATAAGGAGATACGACTATACTGTCCAAAATATGTTTGACAAGCATTTGTGATGGATCACGGACAGAAGTAAGGTTATAAGCCTTATTCCACTTAGCTAATAACTCGACTAACGCTACTAGTTGTGAAGCCTGTTGATTACTTACGATTAAGTCTGTTTGTGCTAAAAGGCTATCTAATTGAGAGCGTAAATTCATTATCCAGCCTTACGACGAACGCCGCTTTTCTTTAAATAGATCAATAAAATGGAGATAGCAGCAGGGGTGATTCCTGATACTCTTGATGCTTGTCCAATGCTGTGCGGTTTTATATCGTTCAATTTAGCTGTTACTTCATTTGAAAGACCTTTAATCTCAGAATAATCAAGATCGACAGGTAACGCAGTATCTTCATGACGTTTCAGCTTTTCTATTTCATCTAACTGACGATCGATATAACCTTGGTATTTTATATTTATTTCAACTTGCTCTGCAGCAATAGGGTCAGCAATCGCAGGTCCTAATCCTTCAATTTTCATCAAGCCTTCATAAGTAACTTCGGGTCTACGTATCATTGCTTCCAATGTACTTTCACGCTGCATAGGTTTTTTCAATAATTCATTAATTTTATCGGCATTAATAGAATTTGGGTTAATCCATTGGCCTTTCAAACGTTTTAATTCAGTTTCTACTAGTTCTTGTTTTTCACTAAAGGCTTTCCAACGAATATCATCAACTAAACCGAGTTCACGGCCTTTCTCTGTTAAACGGGTATCAGCATTATCTTCACGTAACAGTAATCGATACTCAGCGCGACTAGTAAACATACGGTAAGGTTCTTTAGTACCTAATGTTGATAGATCATCAACGAGTACACCCATATAAGCTTGATCTCGACGTGGAGCCCAACCTTCTTTATCTTGTACCTGTAACCCCGCATTCATGCCTGCTAACAAGCCCTGTGCTCCTGCTTCTTCATAACCAGTTGTACCGTTGATTTGCCCAGCAAAGAATAAACCATCAATATATTTGCTTTCTAAAGTCGCTTTAAGATCGCGTGGATCGAAATAATCATACTCAATGGCATAACCAGGTCGAGTTACAAAAGCATTCTCAAATCCTTTCATCGATTGAATAAATTCAAGTTGAACATCAAAAGGTAGGCTAGTAGAAATACCGTTAGGGTAAACTTCGTGCGTCGTTAATCCTTCTGGCTCAACAAAAATTTGATGCGAATTTTTATCAGCAAAACGCATGATTTTATCTTCAATTGAAGGGCAGTAGCGAGGTCCTACACCTTCAATTACACCAGAGTACATAGGGCTTCTATCTAAATTAGCTCGAATGATGTCGTGTGTTTTCTCATTGGTATGAGTGATATAACATGGGATTTGACGAGGGTGTTCACTACGACTTCCTAAAAATGAAAATACAGGTGTTGGATCATCGCCATGTTGAACTTCTAAGCCAGAAAAGTCGATACTACGCGCATCAATACGTGCTGGTGTACCTGTCTTCAAACGTCCCATGCGTAATGGCATTTCTTTTAATCGATCAGATAACGTAATCGAAGCTGGATCACCAGCTCTACCGCCACTGTAATTTTTTAAACCAATATGAATTAAACCGTTTAAGAAAGTACCTACTGTCAAAACAACTGTTTTTGCAGAAAAGCGAACGCCCATTTTAGTGATTACACCAACAACGCGATCGTTTTCAATAATAAGATCTTCAACTTCCTGTTGGAATATTTTTAAGTTTTCTTGGTTTTCTAATTTTTCACGAATGGCTGCTTTGTACAGAAGACGATCCGCTTGTGCACGAGTAGCACGAACAGCTGGTCCTTTACTTGAATTAAGGGTTCTAAATTGAATACCACCTTTATCAATCGCTGATGCCATTAAACCACCTAAAGCATCAATCTCTTTAACAAGATGTCCTTTACCAATCCCACCAATAGCAGGGTTACATGACATCTGACCCAAAGTCTCAATATTGTGAGTCAATAACAGGGTTTTTAATCCCATTCGAGCTGGCGCAGCAGCAGCTTCTGTTCCCGCATGGCCACCGCCAATAACGATAACGTCAAATTGTTCATGGTAAATCATAATATTCCAAATACAGCAGTATAAAATTAAAGCGTGATTTTACTCTTTTAAAAAATAAAGGAAAGCAACAAGGTTGTTTTAAAAGAAAACAATAGTATTAGTATTATATATAGATCTTTAAAGATCTTTTATTACTATACTTATTAAGCAAACGCATTTCTGTGTAAAACACGTTTAAACGATTAAAGATCAGGATCTTAAAAGAGATCCGATCGTGTGCATAATAAGGGATCTTAATGCGATCAACCTGCGTATAGAAACAGCCTTTATCAACAGGGCCTCTTATGCACATTTTTATAAAGTAATTACGCCAAACTAATTCAATAGTTATAAATGGATTATGCACAGAACCTTGTGGGTAACTTAATCATTAATTCGTTAATAAATTAAGATCTTTTATCCATAATGGGATCCAATCGTCAACACGATCTTCAGGAATTGGAGAATCAACGACATCAATATTGAAAATATTACCTAAACGCGTAGCACCTTTATCTCTTAACAGAAGATCAAAATGTTTTGCTGCATGGCAATAAGTATCGTAATTTGAATCGCCAACGCCAATTAAACCAAAATGCACATTCGTTAATTCGTCTGATAGATTATTAATCTGTTCAACAAACATTTTAAAGTTATCTGGATAATCTCCTGCACCATGTGTTGCTAAACAAATTAACCATATATGTTGACCTTCTATATCTAACAATGTCAGGTCTGGAGAAAAGTGAACTTGAGAAGCAAAACCTGCAGCTTCTAAAAATGGCTGTGTCGCTTCAGCTACATATTCCGTTCCGCCTAATGTACTACCAACTAATATATCTATATTAATCACAATATTTACTCTCTCTATATATAGAAATAATGAACTTATAAAACAGAGATACATTATAACGAGATAAATAGTAAATATAGAGATGAATTAGTATAAAAATAAAGCAGGTTGTTCGCTAAATAATCATTCAAACAAAAAATCGAATAAAACAGTAATTAACACTTGCCAATGTGATCTCAATCCCTATAATGCGACCCCACAGACACGGGATGTAGCGCAAGTTACCTAGCGAGTTTGAGAATAAAAGAAACGCTTTAACGATTCGAACTTCGGTTTAAAATTAAGTTAAAATAAGACGTTGACATTGTTCGAAAGGCGCGTAATATACGCCGCCTAGCCGAAAGGCACGCTCTTTAACAATTTAATCAAACAATCTGTGTGAGCACTTGTTGTTGATGTGATTTCAAAAAATCAAAGTCCTTTCTTGTAAAGGCAACATCAATAATAGTGACACACGAAATAATTCATTATTTCAGAATAATAAATTGTGAGTTTCTTATATTTATATAAGTGATTAGCAGTAAGTTTTAGTCAGTAGTATTGAGTCGCACTTTTAATTAAGTGCAAATTAAACTTTAAATTGAAGAGTTTGATCATGGCTCAGATTGAACGCTGGCGGCAGGCTTAACACATGCAAGTCGAACGGTAACAGAAAGTAGCTTGCTACTTTGCTGACGAGTGGCGGACGGGTGAGTAATGCTTGGGAATATGCCTTATGGTGGGGGACAACAGTTGGAAACGACTGCTAATACCGCATAACATCTCCGGATCAAAGTGGGGGACCTTCGGGCCTCACGCCATAAGAGTAGCCCAAGTGGGATTAGCTAGTTGGTAAGGTAATGGCTTACCAAGGCGACGATCCCTAGTTGGTCTTAGAGGATGACCAGCCACACTGGAACTGAGACACGGTCCAGACTCCTACGGGAGGCAGCAGTGGGGAATATTGCACAATGGGCGCAAGCCTGATGCAGCCATGCCGCGTGTGTGAAGAAGGCTTTCGGGTTGTAAAGCACTTTCAGCGAGGAGGAAAGGGTAAATCTTAATAGGTTTTATCTGTGACGTTACTCGCAGAAGAAGCACCGGCTAACTCCGTGCCAGCAGCCGCGGTAATACGG
This sequence comes from Psychromonas sp. L1A2, assembly GCF_009828855.1. Lineage (NCBI taxonomy): Bacteria > Pseudomonadati > Pseudomonadota > Gammaproteobacteria > Alteromonadales > Psychromonadaceae > Psychromonas > Psychromonas sp. L1A2. Next base: position 1,647,893 of record NZ_WUAG01000002.1, read on the forward strand.
AGGGTGCGAGCGTTAATCGGAATTACTGGGCGTAAAGCGCGCGTAGGCGGTTAATTAAGTCAGATGTGAAATCCCAGGGCTCAACCTTGGAACTGCATTTGAAACTGGTTAACTAGAGTTTTGTAGAGGGTGGTAGAATTTCAGGTGTAGCGGTGAAATGCGTAGAGATCTGAAGGAATACCAGTGGCGAAGGCGGCCACCTGGACAAAGACTGACGCTGAGGCGCGAAGGCGTGGGGAGCAAACGGGATTAGATACCCCGGTAGTCCACGCAGTAAACGATGTCTATTAGAATTTTGTGGCTATATGCCGTGGGATTCAAAGCTAACGCATTAAATAGACCGCCTGGGGAGTACGGCCGCAAGGTTAAAACTCAAATGAATTGACGGGGGCCCGCACAAGCGGTGGAGCATGTGGTTTAATTCGATGCAACGCGAAGAACCTTACCATCCCTTGACATCCAGAGAATCACCAAGAGATTGATGAGTGCCTTCGGGAACTCTGAGACAGGTGCTGCATGGCTGTCGTCAGCTCGTGTTGTGAAATGTTGGGTTAAGTCCCGCAACGAGCGCAACCCTTATCCTTATTTGCCAGCGGGTTATGCCGGGAACTCTAGGGACACTGCCGGTGATAAACCGGAGGAAGGTGGGGACGACGTCAAGTCATCATGGCCCTTACGGGATGGGCTACACACGTGCTACAATGGCAAATACAAAGGGCTGCTAACCAGCGATGGTATGCGAATCTCCTAAAGTTTGTCGTAGTCCGGATCGGAGTCTGCAACTCGACTCCGTGAAGTTGGAATCGCTAGTAATCGTGGATCAGAATGCCACGGTGAATACGTTCCCGGGCCTTGTACACACCGCCCGTCACACCATGGGAGTGGGCTGCACCAGAAGTCATTAGCTTAACCCTTCGGGGATGGCGATGACCACGGTGTGGTTCATGACTGGGGTGAAGTCGTAACAAGGTAGCCCTAGGGGAACCTGGGGCTGGATCACCTCCTTACGTAAAGAAACACATCCTTTGTATTCCGGTACATTGGCGCAAGTAATAATGAGTGCCCACACAGATTGTTTGATTAGAAAGTGAAGAGACGTATAGATAGACCTGTTTGGGTCTGTAGCTCAGTTGGTTAGAGCGCACCCCTGATAAGGGTGAGGTCGGCAGTTCGAATCTGCCCAGACCCACCAATTTCTTGTAAAATGAAATTGGATTTCTATTTATATACACCATGTTGGGGCTATAGCTCAGCTGGGAGAGCGCCTGCCTTGCACGCAGGAGGTCTGCGGTTCGATCCCGCATAGCTCCACCACTCATTCTTAAATAGAATAAGTGACCAACATGATGAGAAGCCTTAGATAAGCAACACTCCTTATCTAAGGCTTTTTTTAACGAAAAAGTCTGCTCTTTAACAATTAGGAAAGCTGATAAATGTTCTTATTTATCACATAATAACAATGACTTAGTTCTGTTTTACAGAGTAAGTTGATTGATGTGATAAATATAAACGAAATTGTTCTCAGTATTTAAAATAACTACTTGTAGTTAAATTAGATACTGTAATCAAGCAAAATAAAAAGCACATTACGTTTTAATGTAAATTAAAAAGTAATGAGTACGTATCTACTCAATCGTAAGATTGATAGGTGCACGAAAAACGATTGTTTTTCATATGTAAAATATGAGTCACAAGCGTCTTGGAAGCAACATACACATCTAGACACTGTTTAGGTGTTGTATGGTTAAGTGAATAAGCGTGCACGGTGGATGCCTAGGCAATTAGAGGCGATGAAGGACGTGGTAATCTGCGATAAGTCCAGGGGAGTTGATAACAAGCGTTATATCCTGGAATTTCCGAATGGGGCAACCCGGCACTTAGTGTCATCGGCTAGTGAATACATAGCTAGTCGAAGCAAACGAGGGAACTGAAACATCTAAGTACCCTTAGGAAAAGAAATCAACCGAGATTCCGAAAGTAGCGGCGAGCGAAATCGGAACAGCCCTTAAGCTGTTTAAAAGTTAGTGGAAGGCTCTGGAAAGTGCCACGGTACAGGGTGATAGTCCCGTACACAAAAACTTCTTTACAGTGAAAACGAGTAAGACGGGACACGAGAAATCCTGTTTGAATATGGGGGGACCATCCTCCAAGGCTAAATACTCCTAATTGACCGATAGTGAACCAGTACCGTGAGGGAAAGGCGAAAAGAACCCCTGTGAGGGGAGTGAAATAGAACCTGAAACCGTGTACGTACAAGCAGTAGGAGCGGATTTATTCCGTGACTGCGTACCTTTTGTATAATGGGTCAACGACTTAATTTCAGTAGCAAGGTTAACCGTTTAGGGGAGCCGTAGGGAAACCGAGTCTTAACTGGGCGAATAGTTGCTGGGATTAGACCCGAAACTTGGTGATCTAGCCATGAGCAGGTTGAAGGTTGAGTAACATCAACTGGAGGACCGAACCCACTAATGTTGAAAAATTAGGGGATGACTTGTGGCTGGGGGTGAAAGGCCAATCAAACCAAGAGATAGCTGGTTCTCCTCGAAAGCTATTTAGGTAGCGCCTCATGTATCACTGTTGGGGGTAGAGCACTGTTAAGGCTAGGGGGTCATCCCGACTTACCAACCCTTTGCAAACTCCGAATACCAACAAGTGCAATCATGGGAGACACACGGCGGGTGCTAACGTCCGTCGTGGAAAGGGAAACAACCCAGACCGCCAGCTAAGGTCCCAAAGTATATGTTAAGTGGGAAACGATGTGGGAAGGCTTAGACAGCTAGGAAGTTGGCTTAGAAGCAGCCATCTTTTAAAGAAAGCGTAATAGCTCACTAGTCGAGTCGGCCTGCGCGGAAGATTTAACGGGGCTAAACATATCACCGAAGCTGCGGACGCATATTTATATGCGTGGTAGAGGAGCGTTCTGTAAGCCGTCGAAGGGAAAGCTGTAAGGCATCCTGGAGGTATCAGAAGTGCGAATGTTGACATGAGTAACGATAAGGGGGGTGAAAAACCTCCCCGCCGGAAGACCAAGGGTTCCTGTCCAACGTTAATCGGGGCAGGGTGAGTCGACCCCTAAGGCGAGGCCGAAAGGCGTAGTCGATGGGAAACGGGTTAATATTCCCGTACCCTTTATTATTGCGATGGGAGGACGGAGAAGGCTAGGTGGGCCTGGCGATGGTTGTCCAGGTTCAAGTATGTAGGTGGGAGACTTAGGTAAATCCGGGTTTCTACTAACACTGAGATACGATGTCGAGGTACTAAGGTACTGAAGTCATTGATGCCATGCTTCCAGGAAAAGTCTCTAAGCTTCAGATAATAAAGGATCGTACCCCAAACCGACACAGGTGGTCAGGTAGAGAATACCAAGGCGCTTGAGAGAACTCGGGTAAAGGAACTAGGCAAAATGGTACCGTAACTTCGGGAGAAGGTACGCCTTTGGCGGTGATGAGACTTGCTCTCTAAGCTGCTAGAGGCCGAAGATACCAGATGGCTGCAACTGTTTATTAAAAACACAGCACTCTGCTAAATCGTAAGATGACGTATAGGGTGTGACGCCTGCCCGGTGCCGGAAGGTTAATTGATGAGGTTAGACTTAGGTCGAAGCTTTTGATCGAAGCCCCGGTAAACGGCGGCCGTAACTATAACGGTCCTAAGGTAGCGAAATTCCTTGTCGGGTAAGTTCCGACCTGCACGAATGGCGTAATGATGGCCATGCTGTCTCTACCCGAGACTCAGTGAAGTTGAAATCGCAGTGAAGATGCTGTGTACCCGCGGCTAGACGGAAAGACCCCGTGAACCTTTACTATAGCTTAGCAGTGAACTTAGAGCCTACATGTGTAGGATAGGTGGGAGGCTTTGAAGCGTTGTCGCCAGATGACGTGGAGCCAATCTTGAAATACCACCCTTGTATGTTTTGAGTTCTAACCATGGCCCCTGAATCGGGGTTTGGGACACTGTTTGGTGGGTAGTTTGACTGGGGCGGTCTCCTCCTAAAGAGTAACGGAGGAGTACGAAGGTTGGCTAATCACGGTCGGACATCGTGAGGTTAGTACAATGGTATAAGCCAGCTTAACTGCGAGACAGACACGTCGAGCAGGTACGAAAGTAGGTCATAGTGATCCGGTGGTTCTGAATGGAAGGGCCATCGCTCAACGGATAAAAGGTACTCCGGGGATAACAGGCTGATACCGCCCAAGAGTTCATATCGACGGCGGTGTTTGGCACCTCGATGTCGGCTCATCACATCCTGGGGCTGAAGTCGGTCCCAAGGGTATGGCTGTTCGCCATTTAAAGTGGTACGCGAGCTGGGTTTAGAACGTCGTGAGACAGTTCGGTCCCTATCTGCCGTGGGCGTTTGAGAATTGAGAGGGGCTGCTCCTAGTACGAGAGGACCGGAGTGGACGAACCGCTGGTGTTCGGGTTGTATCGCCAGATGCATTGCCCGGTAGCTACGTTCGGAATCGATAACCGCTGAAAGCATCTAAGCGGGAAGCGAGCCTCAAGATGAGTTCTCACTGGAACTTTAAGTTCCCTAAAGGGCCGTTGGAGACTACAACGTTGATAGGCAAGGTGTGTAAGTGCAGTAATGTATTGAGCTAACTTGTACTAATTACCCGTGAGGCTTAACCATACAACACCTAAGTGGTGTTGGTGTTTACCAAGACACATAGAGTGGATACTCTTTAAACTAGCGCTTGTGAAGTATATTTACATATTGCGAGATAAAACAATTTCAGAATTAGAACATATCGACTATTAGCTTTTCTAATTTATTTTTTATGCTTGGCGATAATAGCGCTGTGGTACCACCTGATCCCATGCCGAACTCAGAAGTGAAACGCAGCTGCGCCGATGATAGTGTGAGGTCTCCTCATGTGAAAGTAGGTCATTGCCAAGCGCCTAATACGAAAAATCCCTGTTGACTAACGTCAGCAGGGATTTTTTCGTTTAATTTACAATCAATAAACAAATATTTAACCAGTAAAATAGATCAGTTGATTAATGGAAAGTATTGCTTATGGTTTAAACTCTGTTGATTACCTCTCTACATTAGAATGTTACTAAGTTTATTTAGTTAAAATTTTCTATTATTTTTAATATAAACTGTAAAAACAAGGCAGATTCAAGTCTGAAGTGCATAACGACTAAGCAGCTATAGCTGCCATATGTTCAGCCATTAATTTGGCTGGCGTATTGTAATCTAATTTCTTTCTTGGTCTTTCATTGAGTTTCACTATTACATCTTTTACTGCCCAATTCGATACTTTTTTAAAGTCGATAGATTTGGGCCAATATTGTCTTAATAAACCATTTGTATTTTCATTCAAACCGCGTTGCCATGAACAATATGGATCTGCAAAATAGACTGCACACTTTAAATTTTTGGTTAACTCTTCGTGGTAAGCGAACTCTTTACCGTTATCAGCGGTAATGGTTAACACTGCATCTTCAAATGGTTTTAATAATGCAATAGTAGCCGCAGTGACAGTCTTTGCTGATTTATCATCAATACGTGTCGATACTGTAAAACGTGTTTTACGCTCAACAATAGTCACCAATGCACCGCTGTGTCCTTTACCAATGACTAAATCTATTTCCCAATCACCAACTCGGCTACGTGTGTCAACGATATTAGGCCGTTCATCGATGCTGACGCGGTTCTTGATAAAACCTCGACCAGCTTGCTTATCTTTATTACGCGTTTGGTAAGCTTTCCCTTTTCGGCGCAGATGTTGGAATAATTGACCGCCATTCCGCTTATCGGACCAAATATGTTGGTAAATAGTTTCATAGCTAATACTGATGCCACGCTCTTTCTTAAGCCATCCTGAAATTTGGTCCGGACTCCATTTTTCACCTAGTTTTACATTTATTAATGCAATCAGAGTCGATGTCATTTTTATTGCTTTACAGGCTTCAATACGGCGTTTAACTGTTGCTTGTTGAGCTTGATTAATACGGTAACCTCGCTTGCCTGTATTGCGAGCAAACTCTCTACTAAGCGTCGATTGACTCACATTCAATTGTTTAGCTATTTTATTTTGACTCATGCCTATTTTCTTTAGTGCGTAAATCTGGCATCGTTGCGCATAGGTCAGTTGTTTATATGTTTTCATTGTTGCATCTCTTGCCGGAGAAAAAGCGATAAGCAACTATTCAGCTGATCGTCTTTTCTACCAATTCAAGTTATGCACTTATGATCTGAATCCAAGCAATATTATTCATCGATTTATTTTAGTTATTTATTGTTTTTTAGCATTTCAAAAAAAAGGGTTATTGATTAGAGTGGAGGTAAAATAATATTTAAAGTAAATTCAATGATCAAGTGCTGAATAATTAAATGTATTTAAGTTTTAAATAGTAATGTTGAAGGTGTATATTGTTTTATTCTATTTTTTTATCCTCTATGTTTGGCTGTTAATATATTAGATATTATATTGTGGTCCTATGAACTAATTTACTATTTAATAGCTCCGATCCTACTAATAATACCTATAACCATTATTTGCATCTAAACAATTTATTCTATGAAATTTTTTCGATTTTATTAATTCAATTATTCAATAATTAAGAGTTTCCATGTTAATCGTCAATATATGCACAATTTATGAGTAGTAAAACGTTAGATCGTCGTACTTTTTTAGTTTTCTTCTCTGCGGTTTTCTTACCTATGTTTTTAGCTGCGGTAGACCTTACTATTTTAGCGACCGCAACACCGAGTATTGTCAGTGATCTTGGACAACTCCATTTATCATCATGGATAGCTATTGGCTATTTACTCGCTACTGTCGCTTCTGTACCGGTTTACGGTTGGTTAGGTGATCGTTACGGTCGCCGTAATATTTTAATTTGGGCATTAGGTATTTTCTGTATTGGCTCAGTTGTTGGTGCGTTGGCAAATAATATGCATGAAATGATTGTATCACGCGTCATTCAAGGTATCGGCGGAGGCGGTTTAATGAGCCTTTCACAAGCATTAATCGCTGAGTTAATACCTCCAAGACAACGAGCTAAATATCAAGGTTATTTTGCTTCTATGTTTGCTTGTGCAAGTATAGGAGGACCTGTGATAGGAGGGATAGTTGTAACTCATTATTCATGGCACTGGTTATTCTGGGCTAATATCCCATTAGCTTTAATTGCTGTTTGGCGTTTATTATGTTTAAAAGGTGATGCTGTTCTGGAGAATAGAAATAGACCTATCGATCGTGTTGGTTTAATTGTTTTCCCTGTTTTATGCACTTTATTTCTTTATTGGATTTCTGTCGCGGGACAAGATTTTGAGTGGTGGTCATTGTCTAGTTTTAGCTATTTATCCATTATATTATTGTTAATTACTATTTTTTATCGAAATCAACTTCGTCACCCTACACCGTTTCTACCAAATGAATTACTTAAAAATAGAGCCATTTACATTCCGCTAATTACTTCAATGCTATTTGCTGCTTGTATGTTTGCTTTAATATTTTTTATGCCTATTTATTTACAGTTAGGCTTAAAAACCAATGCCGCTACTTCTGGTCTACTATTACTTCCATTAACAATTGGTCAAATATCAGGTGCATTGATTAGTGGACGTGTTATGGCTAGAACAGGTATTCCAAAGTACATTCCTGTAGTGGGAATGTCATTATCTACATGTGGCTTTATAGCTTTAGGTAGCTTTACTCCGAATCCTATTTTAATTGGTTCGTTGGGGATGCTTTGTGGTATTGGTTTTGGCACTGTAATGCCTACTACTCAGTTAGTGATTCAGACTGTTGGGGGTAAGGCTAATGTAGGATCTGTTACCGCTTTAGCTTCTTTATGTCGTAATTTAGGGGCTGCTATTGGAACGGCTTTATTTGGCGTGCTTATTTATGCTTTATTACCTAACTTTGATCATAATACGAGCATTGAAGTATTGATAAATGGGCCACAGGAAGCGGTTATAACTGCTTTTCAAACGTCTTTTTATGTTGCTGCAATTATTGCCTTTTTAGCTGCTATTAATGCTGCTCGCGCACCTATTATTTCACTTGGAAATGAATAGATTATTATAGTTAATTTGTTTTTTATATATGGCGATATTACATAGAAGACTTAAGTCTTTGAGTTTACTTTTATTGTTTATTTGAAGTCTATTTTTTGAATAAGCTTAGACATCATAAATCTACTTATAGTTCAATATACAATGTATTTGCATATTTTATGCCTCTCTATTATTTGAATGTTTCAGACTTATTGTTGATATTTTAATAGTTATGTTTTATTGCTGTTTATTTAGCTTCAATACTGCTATTGCTGTTCTTTCTATATGTAGAGAGGACAATAAATAGGTCGGAAAAAGGATTTTTAATGGTGTAATAAAATTACAATATCGATTTCTTTATTAAAATAAAGAGATCTATATCACTCTAATTAATTGTAATTGTAATTAATCGATAATTTTACGAGACATAAGTCTCTTTTGTGATATTTTCTCTCGCATAATAAATGTGATGAAAATCACTAATTCTGGTGCGTGAATTGTTTTAGATTAAATTTGTAGCAATAGTACATCCTATTTAAGTGACTTATGTATCAAAAGTAGCCCAGTCGCTGCCTTTTTAGTGATCATCTTCACATGAATTGTTGTTCTATTTTATATTTTTTTTTATGTGCTAAATTAATTGTATCAAACCAAACACGACCGCTTACATAAGCTGTTAATTAACATTATCTATAACAAAAATGGACGGGGAAATAAAATGATATCATCCGAAGCAAAAATCAGAGTACAAAATTTTGGTAGATTTCTATCAAATATGGTTATGCCAAATATTGGGGCATTTATAGCATGGGGTTTTATTACTGCACTGTTTATTCCAACAGGTTGGTTCCCAAATGAAGGATTGGCAGCTTTAGTTGGCCCGATGATTAAATTTCTGCTTCCTTTATTGATTGGTTACACTGGTGGTAAGTTAATTGGTGGTGATCGTGGTGCTGTAGTTGGTGCAATTACAACAATGGGTGTTATCGTTGGTACTGAAATTCCAATGTTCCTAGGTGCGATGATTGTTGGTCCTTTAGGTGGCTACGCAATTAGTAAATTTGATAAAGCTGTTCACGGTAAAATTAAGAGCGGTTTTGAAATGCTGGTGAACAACTTCTCATCAGGTATTATCGGTATGATCTTAGCTATCATCTCTTACTACTTGATTGGTCCAGCTGTTAATGTACTTTCTGAAGGTTTAGCTGCAGGCGTAAATTTCTTAGTACAAGCAGGTCTATTACCGTTAACGTCTATTTTCGTAGAACCGGCTAAAATCTTATTCTTAAACAATGCGATTAACCACGGTATCTTCTCTCCGTTAGGTATCCAACAGTCTACTGAATTAGGTCAATCAATATTCTTCCTAATCGAAGCAAATCCTGGTCCTGGTTTAGGTCTATTACTTGCTTACATGGTATTTGGTAAAGGTACTGCTAAGCAAACTGCTAGTGGCGCGTCTATCATCCACTTCTTCGGTGGTATCCATGAGATTTACTTCCCATACGTGTTAATGAATCCTCGTCTAATTCTTGCTGTTATCGCAGGTGGTATGACTGGTGTATTCACATTAACATTATTCAATGCCGGTCTTCTTTCTCCAGCATCTCCGGGTTCTATCTTTGCAATACTATTACTAACACCTAAAGCATCTCTAGTCGGTGTTGTGTTATCTGTTATTGCTTCTACATCTGTATCTTTCATTGTTGCTTCATTATTAATGAAAACACAAAAAGATTTAGGTGAAGATGAAGGTGATAAACTAGCTGAAGCTTCTAACCAAATGAAAAATCTTAAAAATGCACCAGCAGCTTCTGCCGCTCAAGGTAATGGCGATATCAACATGACAAATGTCACTAAGATTATCGTTGCTTGTGATGCGGGTATGGGTTCTAGTGCAATGGGCGCAAGCTTATTAGCTAAAAAAGTAAAATCAGCAGGTCTAAACATTAGTGTTACTAACTGTGCTATCAATAACCTTCCAGGTGATGTTGATATTGTTATTACACACAAAGATTTAACGCCTCGTGCAATTAAACATGCTGGTCAAGCTAAGCACTTATCTTTAACTAACTTCTTAGATAGTACGCTTTATGATGGACTAGTATCTGAATTATTAGCATCGTCTAGTGCACCAGTTGCTAACACTGCAAGTGAAGTCGTTGAAGAAGAAGTGACAGCAAAACCTGTTTTTGAATTATCAGCTAAGAATATTCATTTAGGCTTAAAAGCTGAAAATAAAGAACAAGCTATTCAATTTGCTGGTGAGCAACTAGTTAAGCTTGGTTATGCTGAACCTGCTTACATTAAAGGTATGTTTGAACGCGAAAAATTAGTAACAACTTATCTTGGTGAGTCAATTGCTGTTCCACATGGTACAATTGAAGCTAAAGAAAGCGTAATCAAAACAGGTATTGTTGTATGTCAATATTCTGAAGGTGTTCTGTTCGGTGACGAAGCTGATGACATTGCTAAACTTGTTATTGGTATTGCTGCTAAGAATGATGAACATATCAGTGTTATTACAACGATAACTAATGCGCTTGATGATCCAGAAGCTATCGAAACATTGATCAATAGTAAAGATGTTCAAAAAGTATTAAGTATATTAAGTTAGTCATAACTGGCTTAATTGAAACGCTGGTCTTTACCAGCGTTTTTTCGTTTAATATTATTTAAATAAGGATAAAACAATGAAATCAATTCATTTTGGCGCGGGCAACATTGGCCGTGGCTTTATCGGTAAATTACTAGCAGATGCTGGTGTTAAAGTAACTTTTGCTGATGTTGATGAGAAAGTTATTAATTTACTGAATACATTGAATACTTATAATGTAAAAGTCGTTGGTGCTGAATGTAAAACAGAAGTTGTTTCAGGTGTTGATGCAATTAACTCTACAAGTGATGAGTTAGTCGAATTAATTAGTAAAACTGATTTAATTACTACTGCTGTAGGCCCTAACGTTTTAGTTATTATTGCTAGTAAACTAGCACAAGGTCTAGCGTTACGTTTTGATGCAAATAATGAGCAGTTTCTTAATATCATCGCATGTGAAAATATGATCCGTGGTACTACTTTTCTTAAAACGGAAGTTTATAAGCATTTAGATGAAAAATATCATGAAAAAGCAGAGCGCCTAGTCGGCTTTGTTGATTCAGCTGTAGACCGTATTGTTCCTCCTTCAGAATCTGATGATCCATTAGAAGTAACTGTTGAAAGCTTTAGCGAATGGATTGTTGATGAACAACAATTTAAAGGCGAAGTTCCTGTTATTGAAGGTATGCAAAAAACAGATAATTTGATGGCTTTTATCGAACGTAAATTATTCACGCTTAATACTGGTCACATTATGACGGCTTATCTAGGTGCTTTAGCTGGTCATGAAACAGTAAAAGATGCTATCGATGATGAGGCTATCTGTTCCCAGGTTAAACAAGCGATGCAAGAAAGTGGTGAAGTGTTAATTAATCGTTACGGTTTTGAACGTGATGCTCATAACGCTTATATTGAAAAAATTATTGGCCGTTTTGCTAACCCATATCTTCACGATGAGATTGATCGTGTTGGTCGTCAACCAATTCGTAAGCTTGGTGAGAACGATCGTTTAGTTAAGCCTCTATTAGGTACTATCGAGTACGCCACTGCTAATGATATGTTATTGAAAGGTATTGCAGCTGCATTTAAATATAAAAACAGCGATGATCCACAAGCTATCGAATTACAAGCTTCTTTAGAAGAAATTGGCTTCTTAGCAACATTATCTAAATATACTGGTTTAGCAGTTAATAGTGACGAGGCTATTAAGATTGAAAAGCTATTCTTAGCTATGTCTTAAAAAATAGTTGTGCGATAACTTATCGCACAACCTAACCTAGCTGAAATTATGTCAAAAAAACTACAAGAAAATGAAATTTTAGAATATTTGAATGCGAGTCTTACTGCTCGTGGTTTTTTTATCTCTGCCGTTGATATTTTTGAACAGCTTATACAAACATTAATTGAACGTATTTTTTTGAAAAATGATTTTGCTGTTCAATCTGTTGTTGGTCCATTGTTACATGATTCAGGGCCTCTCGGTGAATTGTCTGTTCGTTTAAAGCTGTTATTTGGGCTGGGTGCAATACCTCATGTTATCTATCAAGATATTGAGGGTATGATTAAATTAAAAAGCTTATTAAATAATGACAGTGCAGAGTATCATTTTACTGATGCTCTGATTGCAGACACTATTAAAACACTACATTTATCTAAAAATATGAATATGGGTATTTTTGATTTAGTACCTGTTGCTCAAGATAATGTCGATTTAGTTTTTTATAAAATGCAATTAGATAGACAGCAACAAGTTATTAAGTCATCTCTTGCGCTTGAGATTATCTCTATTTGTGAAGTGCTAAATAAAGAGAGCCCTTTTTAAAGTTTAATCACTAATCATTGGTTAGGTTAAAAGACTACTTATATTTTTATAAAAAGCCTTTAATAAAAAAGCCCCTGATAATTTAATTATCAGGGGCTTTTTTGTCATGAAATAATGTCAATTTATAGGATGTAGCGGGTTAAATCTTCATCTTTAACGATTTCATCTAACATATTAGCTACGTAGGCTTCATCAATAGTAATAGACTGTCCTGAGCGCTCTGTCGCCTCATATGACAGTTCATCCATAATATGTTCCATCATAGTATGTAAACGGCGTGCACCGATGTTTTCAGTTGTTTCATTTACTTGCCACGCAGATTTAGCTATTTTGTTAATACCGCACTCAGTAAAGTTAATAGAAACACCTTCTGTTGCTAATAATGCTTGGTATTGTTCACTTAAAGAAGCTTTAGGCTCAGTTAAAATGCGTGCTAAGTCCTCTTCTTTTAATGCTTCAAGTTCAACTCGAATCGGTAAACGACCTTGTAGCTCTGGAATTAGGTCCGATGGTTTTGATACTTGAAACGCACCAGATGCGATAAATAACATATGGTCTGTTTTTACCATTCCGTGTTTAGTGCTAACGGTTGATCCTTCAATCAATGGTAATAAGTCACGTTGTACACCTTCTCGTGAAACGTCAGGACCAGATGATTCACCACGTTTACATATTTTATCAATTTCATCGATGAAAATAATGCCGTTGTTTTCTGCTGCAAAAATGGCTTTTTCTTTTAAGTCTTCTTGGTTAATTAGTTTCGATGCTTCTGATTCTATCAATGCTTTAATTGCATCTTTGATCTTCATCGTACGTTTTTTAGATTCACCTTTGTTACCTAGGTTTTGAAACATACCTTGAAGTTGGTTAGTCATCTCTTCCATACCAGGAGGCGCCATAATTTCTACGCCAATTTGTGGAGCTGGTACATCAATCTCAATGTCTTTATCATCAAGTTTACCTTCACGTAATTTTTTACGGAAAGATTGTCTTGCTGGACCTTCTTCTATTACTTCAGTACTGTTTACATCCCATTCTGTCGCTGTTTTAGCTGGCGGAATAAGAATATCTAAAATACGGTCTTCAGCCAAATCTTCTGCTTTTGCAGTTACTTTTGCTAATTCTTGTTCTTTGGTTATTTTAATTGCAGCTTCAACTAAGTCTTTAATAATACTTTCAACTTCTTTACCTACATAACCTACTTCAGTAAATTTTGTTGCTTCTACTTTAATAAAAGGAGCATTTGCTAATTTTGCTAAACGACGTGCAATTTCAGTTTTACCAACACCCGTCGGACCGATCATCAAAATGTTTTTCGGTGTCACTTCATGACGGATATCTTCACTTAACTGCATACGGCGCCAGCGATTACGTAATGCTATAGCAACAGCGCGTTTAGCTTTACTCTGGCCAATAATGTGGCGATCTAATTCATGCGCTATTTGTTGTGGAGTCATATTATTAGTCATGATAATTCCTATTTTGTTGTTGCTACATCAGCATCATAATCGATACATTCAATTGTTTGATTGCTATTAGTGAATACGCAAATATTGCCAGCAATGGTTAATGCTTTTTCAACTATTTCTTGTGCTGACAATTCAGTATTCTCTAATAAAGCCATCGCAGCTGATTGTGCGAAATTACCACCTGAACCGATAGCAATTAAATCATTTTCAGGTCTAACTACATCACCATTACCAGTAATAATGTATGAGTGTTTTTTATCTGCAACGGCTAATAAAGCTTCTAATTTCCTTAACATTCGATCAGTACGCCAATCTTTTGCTAGCTCTACTGCTGCTCGTTCTAAATTACCTTGGTGAGCTTGCAGTTTCGCTTCAAAACGCTCTAATAATGTAAAAGCATCGGCAGTGCCTCCAGCGAAGCCTGCAATGACTTGATCGTTGTACAAGCGGTGTACTTTACGTGCATTACCTTTCATTACCGTGTTACCGAGTGATACCTGACCATCACCACCGATAACCACTTGATTACCGCGACGTACAGAAACAATAGTAGTCATATTGATACCTTTTTTGTTTGTTGAGTAAACGAAGATGCCAAGTTTATTGGCTTAATAATTATAAAATGGGGTAGTTTTTATTGAATTCAAGGGGAAATAGATAAAGAAAAGGAGAACCTAAGTTCTCCTTTAAAATTTGTTAACGCCAGAACCATATCTGACAACCATGAATTTTCGCTCGTTGTAATTTATGACGCTGTTTTTCTGCTAAGCGTTTACGATCGTATGGGCCTAATATTACGCGATACCAATTACCGGTTTTTTTAACCATACTTGTTAAACCTTGGAATGCAATTTTAGCTTTTAATGATTCAGCATCATCTTGATGTCTAAACGAACCACATTGCATCTGGTAAGGTTTACTTGGTTTTGTATCTACCGGAATATCAACTTTAACTTCTTTAGTTTTCAATATATCCACATAATCCCATTCTGGTTGTGGCATTTCTGGCAATACTTCTTCGGTTTTAACTGTGCTCTTCTTAGGTTTGATTTTTGCAGGTGGCTTTTCAACTGCAAAAACAAAGTAACTAATAAAAGCAATTAATAATAATGCAACAAAACAGGCAATATAAGGGAACCCTTGCTTGCTTTGTTTACGCTTATTATTTCTTTTTGCACCGCGTTTAGCAGGCTTTCTTCGTGTTACTCTTGCCATTATTACATGCGTTCCAATGTGTTAATGCCTAATAATGCTAAACCCTGTTGTAATGTTTTTGCTGTTAAGCCTGCTAATTTTAAACGGCTTTGTTTCTGAGTTTCATTTTCAGCTACTAAAATAGGGCAAGCTTCGTAAAAACTTGAGAATAACCCTGCAAGCTCAAATAAGTATGCGCACAAGAAATGCGGTAGGCCTTGTTTGCCTACTTGACTAACAATTTCATTGAATTGCATTAATTTACTTGCTAAATCTTTCTCTTTTTCTTCAGTGAAAGTGACATCTGCGGTAAGACTGTCTATTTCAATACCTGCCTTATTGAAAATACTGGCTACTCGTGTGTAAGCGTATAATAAATAAGGGGCGGTATTACCTTCAAAACTTAGCATACTGTCAAAGCTAAAGGTGTAATCACTAGTACGGTTTTTTGATAAGTCAGCATATTTAACAGAGGCAATACCAACAATTGAAGCAATATGACGAAGTTCTTCTTCGGCCATATCTTTATTTTTCTCTTTTACTAATTCGTAAGCACGTTCTTCAGCTTCAGTTAATAAATCAGCCAATTTAGGGGTAGACCCAGCACGTGTTTTGAAAGGTTTGCCATCTTCCCCCATTACAGTGCCAAATGGCATATGTTCAAGGGTCGTGTCTGCTTTTACAAAGTCAGCTAAACGAGCTACTTCAAATACTTGTTGGAAGTGCAAGCCTTGACGAGCATCTACAAAGTATAATACTCGATCTGCATTTAATGCTGATTGACGGTAGCGGATAGCAGCTAAATCCGATGTTGCATATAAGAAACCACCATCTTTTTTCTTGATGATAACGGGAAGCGGTTCGCCTTCTTTATTTTTAAAGTTATCTAAGAAAACACATTTAGCACCTTGGCTTTCTTGTAATAAACCTTTGCTATCTAAGTCGCTTACCACAACAGATAAGTCTTTATTGTATGCACTTTCACCACGAACATCACCGATGCTTAAGCTAACACCTAAACGCTCATAAGCTTCTTGGCAATGTGCAATACTAATGTCTTTAAATTCTTTCCATAGTGTTAAACATTCTTCATCACCACTTTGTAATGCCACGACTAAATCACGAGCACGGTTTGCAAATGCTTCTGATTCATCAAAACGACCTTTTGCAGCACGATAAAAAACTTCTAAGTTAGCAAGGTTTTTATTGATCTCTTCGCCTTTTGCTCTGAGCTCTTCCATGTAAGCTAACAACATGCCGAATTGAGTACCCCAATCGCCCACGTGATTTTGACGAACAACGTTATGCCCTTGGAATGCTAAGGTACGAGTAACTGAATCACCTATAATCGTTGAACGTAAATGTCCAACATGCATTTCTTTTGCAAGGTTAGGTGATGAGTAATCGATAACAATGGTTTGCGGGGTTGCAGTTAATTCAACATTTAAACGAGAATCTGCAAATGCACTGTCTATTTGTTTTTCTAAATAGTTAGGGTTGATAAAAAAGTTAATGAAGCCAGGTCCAGCTATTTCAGTTTTTATCACTAATTCAGAGGTCGGTAAGTTTTTTACGATTAATTCAGCAAGTGCGCGTGGATTCTGCTTTGCTGGTTTTGCTAGCATTAATGCAAGGTTATTTGCAAAGTCGCCATGTGATTTGTCTTTAGTACGATCAATGGTGATACGAGGTTGAACATCGGCAGGTAAAATTTGCTGTTCTTGTAAAGAAACAACCGCTTGTTCAAGTAGGTTCTGGATTAATGCTTTCATGTGTAACTCACCAATTGATTCGACAAATAAATTAGTAAGATTCTACCGTTTATCATTGATGAAGACTAGCGAGTAAAGTAATAACAATGCTTAAAAGCTGAATATAAGAAGACTTTTAGCGTTAATCCTAACTTAATTTATAAGTAATCAAATTCATGACTTGCCATGACGACTTGATATAACATTTCTTCTTCTTTACTTGTTAAGTTTTCAATTGCTGTTTCTCCTTCAAGAGTGAGACTACTACTTGCAACAGCTTGCATTGCTTCAATTAATTGCATATCCAACTGTATTGCTAAAGTCACTACGTCTTCTATAGATAATTCAGGTCTTAGCTCTAGTTCTTTGCAGCGTTGCGGGAAGCTTTGGTCGAAAAAATTATCTAACCAAGTATTTAATAAACTTAATGGGGCTTGTTTTGCATATTGATGTAAATAGAGATATGAAATTTGTTCTTTATTTTTTAGATATTCTAATAGTAGTTTTACTTTTTCATCGTTTGCTTCAACACTTAATCGTTGATAAAGATCGGCCAATGCTTGATGGCAATCTTCAATATAAAACAAAAAGTCTTTAATCAGTTTTGAACGCATAATAAGCTCCTTGATTTACTTTCCTTGTTTTGATTAAAAAAATCAGAACCAATTAAGCTTAGCTTATTTTTATTATTGCGTGTGATATTGGTTATAAAACAATCTATTTATTGAAGAGGAGTCACTTTTTTGGCGTTTTTGTTAGCAATATGAGTCACTTTTATAATTGATATTAAAGTGTCTTAGGTAGATATTAAATGACCCTATTGAAAATTCGATATCTACCTAAGGTGTTAGCTGGGGTTGTTGTTAGCCTCAATACGCCTTAAATCGCTTCTAAACGAGCATAAGTTGTCATTAACCATTTACTTCCAACGTCCATAAAGTGAACTTGTAAGCGACTATTTTCACCGCTACCTTCTTGTGCGGTAATGGTACCTTCACCAAATTTAGCGTGCATCACTTGTTGTCCTAGTTTAAAGCCTTGAACATCTTGAGTGATTGCTAACTTAGGCTTTCTGATGACCGGCTCAGATCTACGAACTTTTGCTTGTATACGAATATAATCAACATTTTCTTCAGGTAATTCACTAATAAAGCGAGAGGGCGCATGGAATTTCTCTTGTCCGTACAAACGACGGCTTTCTGCATGACATAATGTTAATTTGATCATTGCTCGTGTTAAACCAACGTAACATAGACGGCGTTCTTCAGCCATACGGGTTTCATCTGTTGCTGATTGTTGACCAGGAAACATGCCTTCCTCAACACCCACAATAAACACTTGCGGAAATTCTAGTCCTTTCGCTGCATGCATTGTCATTAATTGTACTGCATCTTCAAATTCATCTGCTTGGTTATCACCCGACTCTAAAGCTGCGTAAGCTAAAAATGCGGTTAACTCTTCCATTTCTTGCTCTTCTTCTGGAATGACAAAAGCTTTTGTGGCTGATACTAACTCTTGTAAGTTTTCTATACGGCTGCGAGATTTTTCCCCTTTCTCTGCCTCGAACATTGCCACTAAACCTGAATGTTGGGTAATATGATCGACCATTTGGAATAGAGGTAATTCCGACGTTTCATTTTTAAAACGATTAATTAATGCTAAGAACCCGCTTAATGAGCTTTTAGCTGCAGGACTTAGTTGATTATTTTCAATTAGGTACTGGCTTGCTTGCCATAAAGTATACCCTTGTTCTCGAGCGCAAATTCTTATTTTATCTAAGCTTGTGTTACCAATTTTACGTTTTGGCTTATTCACAATACGTTCAAACGCGGCATCATCTTGATGGTTATTCATTAAACGTAAATAAGCGATACTATCTTTAATTTCTAAGCGATCAAAGAAGCGTTGGCCACCATAGATATGGTAAGGAATTTGCTGCGCCATTAGCTGTTCTTCAAACAGTCGAGATTGTGCATTACTACGGTACAAAATTGCACATTCACTGAGTTTGTTACCCGCATTTTTCCATGTTTGTAATTGGCTTGTTACATATCGAACTTCATCGTAGTCATTAAATGCACTGTAGATTGAGATTGGCTCTCCATCTTCACCATCAGTCCATAATTCTTTACCTAAACGATCACTGTTGTTTTGAATTAGTTTATTTGATGCTTTTAGAATGTTGCCCGTCGAACGATAGTTTTGTTCTAAGCGGATAGTGACTGGGGACTCTTTTTCTTTTAAAAAACGCTGTATATTTTCAACATCAGCACCACGCCACCCATAAATAGATTGATCGTCATCACCAACAATGGTGAGATAATTTTTGTTATCGGTTAATAATACTAACCAAGCATATTGTAACTTATTGGTATCTTGGAATTCGTCTACTAATACATGTTGAAAGCGCTGTTGGTAGTGTAGTAATAGTGCTGCATTATTTAATAATAATTCATGGGCACGTAATAACAATTCTGCAAAATCAACTAATCCAGCTAATTGGCAAGCCGCTTCGTAAGCTTGGTACACTTGTAAACGTTGTTTTTCTTGTACACTAAAACCAGGATCGATATGTTTTGAGCGTAAACCTTCATCTTTTTTATCGTTGATGTACCACTGTAACTCTTTTGGTGGATAATATTTTTCATCTAACCCTAAGCTTTTGATAATACGTTTAACCATTTTTTGTTGGTCATCGCTATCAATGATCTGAAACTGCTCTGGTAGGTTAGCTTCTTGATGATGCAAGCGTAATAATCGATGTGCAATACCGTGGAAAGTACCTATCCACATACTACCAATTTGTTGAGGGCAAATATCGGCAATACGTCCACGCATCTCTTTAGCTGCTTTATTCGTAAAAGTAACCGCTAAAATACCGTAGGTTGGAATATGATTAACTTGCATTAAATAGGCTATTCTATGGGTTAAAACACGTGTTTTACCACTGCCAGCCCCAGCTAAGACCAGCATATTTTGTTCTGGTGCTGAAACGGCTGCGCGTTGATGATCATTTAAACCATCGAGAAGGTAAGATACGTCCATAAGAAATGCCTGTTTATTTATTCAGTAGATAAGAACTATACCGAAACATAAGATAAATGTGAATGATCGATGTTTCGGCTTTGTCTGGTATTAACGTTTTTGATACTTGGTTTTGATTATAGTAATTTCAATAAATGCTTAAGATCTGATACTTCAATCGTAGGTAATAGTTTTGCTTTATCAAGCTGCTTTGCTTTTGGATTAAACCAAACTGCTTGTGCATTATTATTTTGTGCACCGTAAACATCGGTTAGTAGGTGATCACCAACATGTAATAGATCTTCTACAGCTATATTTAGCTTTATTGCTGCTTGTTGAAATAGTGCAATATCTGGTTTGCTGTTAAAACCGTTACCCGCTTTTAATACAAATTGAAATGTATTACTTAGGCCGATCTGATTTATATCTACGTTACCGTTGGTGATCGCAACGACAGGATAATGTAAGGCAAGCTCTTTTAATAATAGGATACTTTCTGGTGGAACAACAAAGTTACTACGCAATTGTAGAAATTTTTGCAAGGCACGTTCAGCGTATTTAATCGCATTAACCATTGAAATACCGTACACCACCATCACACGTTTAATTATTTCTTTACGCCATAGTGAAACGTCATGTTTTAACGTTGGATCTTCTTTTATCAGCAGGTTTTTATAGAGATTCCACTTTCTTGCATCTAACTGCTCAAGTTCTTGATATGTTGACGTTAAATAAACAATAAAATCAGCTTCTGCCTTTTTGATGACTGGGTGGTTGTCATATAAGGTGTCGTCTAAATCAAAGCTAATGGCTTTAAAAGGACGTAATGATTTATAAAATTTCATCTGCTTTCCAATATGGTTATTTTTTACGTTTAGCGCGAGGGTGTGCTTTATCATACACCTCTGCTAAATGTTGAAAATCTAAATGGGTATAAATTTGGGTTGTTGCGAGATCGGCATGACCTAATAATGTTTGTACAGCTCGTAAGTTACCACTTGATTCAAGCATATGTGTTGCAAAAGAGTGGCGCAATTTATGTGGATTTACGTGGCTGGGTAATGATTGCTCTAACCCCCATTTTTCCATGCGCATTTGCACACTACGAGTAGAAATGCGTTTCTTTTGTTTAGATAAAAATAAAGCCGTTTCACCTTCTTCTGCAAAATCAGGTCTGATCTTTAACCATAATGTAATGGTTTCTACGGCACTTTTAGTAATGGGTAATAAACGTTGTTTACTGCCTTTACCGGTGACCATTACCTCTTTTTCTGACAGTTTAATATCTTTTAAGTTAATGCCTACTAACTCACTTAGGCGCAAGCCAGAAGAATACATTAACTCCATCATGCAATGATCTCGAATAGTTAGTGGATCATCACCATCAATATCTAATAACTGGTCCATATCGTCTACACTGATGTTTTTAGGCAATGGTTTGTCTAATTTAGGTGCAGAGACGCCTTTTGCAGGATTAAAACTGAGTTGGTCATTTTTAACTAAGTATTCAAGAAAAGAGCGAAGAGCAGAAAGCTTAGTCGCGATGGATCTCGCTTTAATACCGTTTTGATGTAATTGCTTTGCCAATAAACGTACTTGATGTGTATCTAGCTCTTGCCATGCCTGTATATCTTGAGCTTCTAATAATGCGATAAACTCATTGAGGTGACGTTGATAATTAATAATAGTGACAGGGCTTAAACCACGTTGGCTAGCAATATGCGATAAATATCGTTGAGTATCAGGTAATAATGGATTCATGTTAAATCCTAGATAGAAAAAATGCAGCGATAATCTGGTTGATCAACGCTGCATTTTAAAGTCTATGGTTAATAAATTTATGTTTAATAACGCTATAGTTAATAAATAGAGCTACATGGTAAATGACTATTAAGTAAAATGTTATACCTGAATTTGACCATCAAATACAAATTCAGCAGAACCACTCATACGTACGCTTTGTCCTGGTTGCCAGAAGAAACGTAATTCACCACCAGGCAACTCAATACGACAATGTGTATCTAGTTTACCTTGTAGTTGACCAACAACGGCAGCAGCGCAAGCGCCAGTACCACATGCTAATGTTTCACCAACACCACGCTCCCACACACGTAGTTTTGCATAGTCCCGGTCTATTATTTGTAAAAATCCAACATTTACCTTATTAGGAAAACGTTCATGGACTTCTAGTAATGGACCTAGCGTTTCAACAGGTGCCGTATCGATATCATCCACTAAGATAACACAATGTGGATTGCCCATTGACACAACACCACATAATACCGTGTGGTCTTCAACACGTAGAATATAGGTTTTTTCTTCTTTTTGAGCTTCAAAAGGGACTTTTGCAGGCTCTAAAACAGGTTTCCCCATATCAACAATGATATTGCCATCTTGTTCTATCTTAAGTTGGATTTTACCTTTTGCAGTACTCACGTTAATCACGCGTTTATGCGTTAATCCTTTCAATTTTACAAAACGTGCAAAACAACGAGCACCGTTGCCACACTGCTCTACTTCACTACCATCTGCATTGAAAATACGGTAATGAAAATCTAAATCAGGATCATAAGGCGGTTCAACCATTAATAATTGGTCGAAACCTATGCCAAAGTTACGATCTGCTAATTTGCAGATCATTTCTTTAGATAGAAATACATTTTGCGTGACATTGTTAATGACCATAAAGTCATTCCCTAAACCATGCATTTTTGAAAACTCAATATTCATCTTAGTTCAACTTTTACCAACAAAACTTATTAGAATAGGGAGCTAATACTCCCTGATATACAGTGTAAGTATTAACTAAGGTAAAACATGCTCGCCACGCCATAGTTCAATGTGTTTCTCACGTTGGCGTACAACAAATGCTTTATCACCATCCACCATTATTTCAGCAGGGCGACAACGAGAGTTATAGTTTGAGCTCATTGTTGCACCGTAAGCGCCGGCACTACGAATTGCTAAGTAATCACCTTCAGCAACTGTTAATGGGCGGTCTTTACCTAAAAAGTCACCCGTTTCACAAATAGGGCCTACGATATCGTAAACACGACTTGGACGTGTCTCAGGATCGTTTAATTTGTTATTAAGTGGAATGATATTTTGCCATGCACTGTACAAAGCTGGACGGATTAAATCATTCATTGCGGCATCAACGATGGCAAAGTTCTTATGGTCATTTAATTTTAAGAACTCAATCTTCGTCACTAAAATACCTGCATTTGCCATGATTGCACGACCTGGTTCGAAAATAAGCTTTAATTTACGACCGTTCATGCGTTCAATTATAGCTTGCATGTATTCAGCTGGTTGAGGTGGCTTTTCACCATTATATGGAACACCTAAGCCGCCACCTAAATCAAGGTGCTTAATAGTAATACCTTCCGTTGCTAGGGTATCGATTAAGCCAAGTAGTTTATCTAGCGCTTCTAAAAAAGGTTCGATTTCAGTTAATTGTGAACCGATATGACAATCTACACCTTTTACATCTAAAAATGGTAGTTCATTTGCTACTTTATAAACTGCAGATGCTTGTTCAATTTCGATACCAAACTTATTTTCTTTTAAACCAGTAGAAATATAAGGATGGGTACCAGCATCAATATTAGGATTAATACGTATTGAAATAGGAGCTTTTTTATTCAAACAGCCAGCGACTTCATTAATGCGATGTAACTCTGAAATCGATTCAACGTTAAAGCAATGAATACCAGCTTGTAATGCAGTTGATATTTCTATTTCTGTTTTACCTACACCAGAGAAAACAACTTTCTTAGGATCGCCGCCTGCTTGGATTACACGTAATAGTTCACCAACAGAAACGATATCAAAACCAGAACCCAAGCGAGCCATTAGGTTTAATACACCTAAGTTTGAGTTTGCTTTAACTGCGTAACAAATGAGGTGTGGATGTGCACCAGCAGCTTGGTCAAATGCTTTCCAGTGACGTTCAATAGTTGCACGAGAATAAATATAAGCAGGCGTACCTGATTTTTTAATAATATCTTCAATTGCAGTGTCTTCTACTAATAGACGGCCATCGCTATGGTAATTAAAATGATCCAATTTTAAATCCTTTTGTTAATTCTGTCGTTTTTTGGTTATTGTCACTGTCTTCGGTAATGCCTTATTGCGAAGTACTTAAGGCGTCCGTTACTTCTTCTTCAGCTATGTTACTCTGTTGTTGTATTTTTTCTTTTGCTGGCGCTGGTGGTGTTTCTCTATAAAGCTGTCCACTCATGCCACAACCAGCCAATAAACTTGAAAAAATCAGGACTATTAGCGATAAATTCAGATTTTTCATACCTTATCCTAGTCAAATGTTTTTAGCCCTCTATAATCGCATTTCATCGTTAAAAAGCAAAGGAGAAGTAAATGACCGATAGCGAATTTCTTGAATTAGCAGATTTGTTGTATCAGAAAATTGAAGATAACATCGAAGATTCAGGAGCTGATATAGATTCTGACCAAAATGGTGCTTTGTTAACGTTAGAGTTTGAAAATAGAACTAAGTTAATTATTAACCGTCAGCAGCCATTACATCAAGTATGGTTAGCGACATTAGAAAACGGCCATCATTATGATTATAAAGATGGATTATGGATTGATGATAGAAGTGGAGATGAGTTTTTAAGCTTTTTATCTGCGGCAATTACTAAACAATCAGGTGAAAAAATTACTTTTAAATAATCGACATTAGAAGGGCATCAATTCTACTCGCATTTCAATGATTAACAGCAAGATGGTAAATGAATATGTTTAAGTTATTTGTACTATACCCTTTTATTTTATTGGTATGTTTTTGGTTAGCAAGTGATGTTGAATTAAAAACATCATTAAGTGAACTCGAAGAAAGTAGTTTATTTATCCACTTTCCTAAAGAAAGTTTACGTTCTGAAGGCGCGAAACCATGGATTGATTTCTATTGGGATGCTGATCATGAGTCAATCGATATTGCCGCATAAGATAGAGGGTTCAAAATGAATACAGTTGTTTTTCCAGGATCTTTTGACCCTATCACTAATGGTCACCTTGATTTAATCACTCGTGCAAGCCATTTAGCTGAGCGTGTGATCGTGGCTGTTGCGATAAACAATAGTAAAAACCCTTTTTTTGATTTACAAGAAAGGTGCGAGCTAGTGACAGAAGCGACAAAACATATCAAAGGAGTAGAAGTTATCCCTTTTGAAGGCTTATTAGCGGAGTTTGCTAAAACACATCAAGCACAAGCTTTGATTCGCGGCATTCGAGGAGCTACTGATACTGATTATGAAATTCAGCTTTCACAGGTTAATCACACATTAAACCCTCAACTTGAAACTATTTTATTACCTGCTCATGCAAGAACTGCTTTTATATCCTCAACGATCGTTAAAGAAGTGTTTAAACATCAAGGTGATATAAGTTTGTTAGCACCAGACTGTGTCAAACAAGCTTTTATAAAAAAACAGTAAGTTTCTACTGCTTTTTTATAATGCGATTAACGTTGGCAATGCGAGCAATAAACACTATTTCTCGCTGCTAATTTGACCGATGTTAATGGCTCTTTGCAGCTTGGGCATAACTCGCCTGTTTTACCATAGACATGTAATGTTTGTTGAAAGTAACCGGGTTTACCATCACCCCCTACAAAATCCTTTAACGTCGTACCACCTTGTTTGATTGCCTCAGTTAGAATTTCTTTAATCGCTTCAACTAACAATTGATAACGTTTTAAACTGATATTGTTGGCAGCTCGGATAGGGCTTATACCCGCTTTAAATAAAGCTTCAGTCGCGTAGATATTACCTACACCAGTCACCACTTTTTGTTCCATAATGAACTGTTTTACAGGTAACTTTCTATTTTTTGCTTGTACATAAAGCATTTCTGCGGTGAATTCATCGGATAATGGTTCTGGCCCTAAAATACTTAATAAAGAGCTATCTTCTGGCGAGTCGCCTAACCATAAAATGGCACCGAAGCGTCTTGGGTCTGTATAACGTAGTAAGCAATGCTCAAACTGTAAATCAACATGATCATGCTTTTGCGCTGGGGTGTTTAATTTACAAATACGCAAGCTGCCAGACATACCGAGATGAATCAATAAGGTGCCACTTTCAAAACGTAATAAAAGATATTTAGCACGGCGATCAATATTTAATAGCACTTGGTCTTTTATTAAAGCTAATAGATTTTCTGGAATAGGCCAACGTAATTGATGGTGACGGAGTGTTACACTGCTTACTTTTTGATTAACAATATGTGGACTAATACCACGACGGCTTGTTTCTACCTCTGGTAGCTCTGGCATATTTATCTCGTTGTAGACTTAAATTAATGAATCACCATATCGTAATTATTAAAATTAGTTAACTGAGTTTTTTGAATTCGATATTTATTATGGCGGTTGAACTTTATGCTTATCTACCTAAAAAAGAAGTCAGCTTTTCTGTTGGTAAGGATAAAAAAGAGTTTTCATCGACTTGTAAAATATATTGGTCATTTTGTTGCTGGTGGAGCTGCACAATGATTGGTTGAACTTGCTCTGTCACAAAAAACTTAAGAACAAAGTTAGACGTTGGTAAATCCTGTTCCGTTAAGGCATCTAGAGGAACTGCTTGCCAATTATTGACAATCTGCTGAAGGTTATCGCTTGAAAGTCCTACACTAGGGTTACTTTCCCAATTTCGGCCTACTCGCGTTATAACGTAATCGGGAGTTTCTATCTCTACAATCGTTAAATCAGAAGAAATAACGGTACGTTGAGAGACTACCGTAGATAAACGTAGTTGTTGACTGAAATTAAAAATAAAAATGATAAGCAATACGCCAAAAATAAGAACATTGTTCCAACCCCTTTTGGATAAACGCATATTAATTCCTTTTGTTTCAGATATAAAAAAACCCAGTATAAACTGGGTTTTTTTTAAGGTTAAATCAAAATTACTTGATCTTGCCTTCTTTGTAGATAACGTGTTTACGTACTACAGGGTCAAACTTTTTGATTTCAAACTTTTCAGGCATGTTCTTTTTATTTTTATCAGTAGTATAAAAATGACCAGTGCCAGCGCTTGAATTTAAACGAATTTTATCACGCATTTTTAAGCTCCTTAAACTTTAACGCCATTAGCACGGATATCAGCCAAAACTGAATCAATACCTTTTTTGTCGATGATACGCATACCTTTAGTAGTTAGGCGTAATTTAACAAAACGGTTCTCACTCTCAACCCAAAAACGATGTGTTTGTAGGTTAGGTAAGAAACGACGTCGTGTACGGTTCTTTGCGTGTGATACATTGTTACCAACAGCTGGACGCTTGCCTGTAACTTGACATACTCTAGACATGTCGAAATTCTCCAAAAATATTAGTTTTACTCGAGCAAAATAGTCGAACACCTTTTTTAGCCGTCGCCAAAGGCGTCGAGGGCGCATTTTATACATGATTGAGATTAAAAGATCAACAATTCTGATAATAAATGCTTTAAATCCACCCTTTTTCCGCAAATGAGGTGTATTTTCCATCACCAATGATGAAATGGTCTAATATTTTAACATCAATTAATTGCAGTGTATTCACAAGTTTTTCAGTAATATTTCTATCTGACTGACTAGCCGTTGGATCACCTGAAGGATGATTGTGAACAAGGATAATTGCCGCGGCATTTTCTTGTAATATTTTTTGAACTATTACCCTCGGGTGAACGCTTGCAGAGTTAATTGTGCCAAAGAAAAATTCATGGAAGCGAATAACACGATGTTGGCTATCTAATAATAAGCCGGCAAATACTTCATAGGGATAATCGCGCATCTTTGCACTTAAAAACTCTTGAGTTTGTGTCGCACTTGTTAGTGGGTCACCTTTCATTAATGGCTCTTGTAAATAACGTCGAGACATTTCTAATACCGCTTGTAATTGTACATATTTTGCTTGGCCTAATCCTTTGTGCAAACAAAAATCACTTTCACTGGCAGAAAAAAGGGAGCGTAATGACCCAAAGTCGATTAATAATTGGCGAGACAAGGTAACTACATCGATTCCTTTGCAGCCTGTTCGTAAAAAAATAGCCAATAATTCACTATCAGTTAAACTGTTAGCGCCTTGTTGAATTAGCTTTTCACGTGGTCTTTCTTGTTTCGGCCATTGTTTTATTGATGCCAAACTAGACCTCCTTAAACAAATTATAGAACTTTAAATCTAGTTGAAGTTGTACATATTGCGTAACTTTTTTATGTTATTGTAACTTCCTTTTTTTTATCAACCTTTTTGAGAAGCTTATGTTGCCAATATTACCCCTCGAAGGGAAAAAGATACTTTTAGGTGTTTGTGGTGGTATTGCTGCCTATAAAAGCGCTGAATTAACGCGTCGTTTAATGGATCAAGGAGCGCAGGTTCGTATTGTTATGACTGCCTCTGCAAAGCAATTCATCACCCCTTTAACAATGCAGGCTGTTTCTGGCCATGTTATTTATGATGATTTACTGGATCCACAAGCTGAAGCTGGAATGGGACACATTGAATTAGCTAAATGGGCAGATTTAATCTTAATTGCACCTGCTACTGCTAATGCCATTGCTCGTTTACGTGCAGGGATGGCTGATGAGTTACTAACAACATTATGTTTAGCAACACCTTCACCTATTGCGATTGCACCTGCAATGAATCAACAAATGTATCTCGCACCAGCCACACAAGATAATTTAACCGTATTAAAAGATCGTGGCATATTGATTTGGGGACCTGCTCAAGGCATTCAAGCTTGTGGTGATGTTGGCCCTGGTCGATTATTAGAAGTCCCCGATTTAGTTCAACTAAGTTGTGACTTCTTTGCTCCAACTGATCAATCGTTAGCTGGTGTTAATGTTGTTATCACGGCTGGACCTACCCAAGAGGCAATAGACCCTGTACGTTACATTAGTAATCATAGCTCTGGTAAAATGGGGTTTTCATTGGCTAATGCTGCATTAAGTATGGGTGCTAACGTTACCGTGATTGCAGGGCCTGTGAACTTAACCTTACCTACGGCGATTAAACGTTTGAATGTGAAGAGTGCTCGAGAAATGCATCAAGCGGCATTAGATTCGCTTCCGACGACTGATATATTTATTGCTTGTGCTGCTGTTGCTGACTATCGCGCAGAAGAAGTTCATAGCGAAAAAATGAAAAAGAAAGCAGATACGGATTCAATCACATTAACCTTAGTAAAAAATCCAGATATTATTGCCGATGTTGCTAATGCGAATCATCGACCTTTTTGTGTTGGGTTTGCAGCAGAAACCAATGATGTTGAAGCTTATGCATTAGGTAAGTTAAAACGTAAAAACTTAGATTTAATTGCTGCAAATGATGTTTCGGTTGGCGATCAAGGGTTTAATAGTGAAAATAATGCGTTAACCGTTTTTGCTAAAGATAAGCGCTTTGATATTGGATTAAATAATAAAAAAGAAGTTGCTATCCAGTTACTTAAAATAATATCTCAACAGTATCAAACGCGTTCTTAGAGCCACATTAATGTAATAACTTAAGTTTAAAGTTATCGGCCTTAGGGTCGATAGCAAGCTTCTATTACCCGAATACTCGAAGATATAAATTTGAAGGTATAAACTCTTTTTAATAAGAGAGAATACTTTAAATAACATTTACATTAACTTCAGAGGATCGATAATCATCAATATTCTGAACAATTAATTGATTTTGATTGGATGATATCTTTCAAAAAACAACGTGGAGAGGGCGGTTTTGAGTACTCAGAAAAACAATAATGATAACAAAGGAAGTTATTAAAATGGTTGTAAAAAACAACAAAAAGAAAGTAAATCGCAAGGATGATATCTTAAGTGCTCTAGCTATTATGTTAGAAGGGAAGCCAGGACAACGAATAACAACAGCTAAACTAGCTGCAGAAGTGGGTGTTTCAGAAGCCGCTTTATATCGTCATTTTCCAAGTAAAGCTCGCATGTTTGAAGGCTTGATAGATTTTACTGAAACCACTATATTTAGTCATATTAATGTCATTAAAGAGCAGCAGAAAGATACTTTTGTTCGAATAGAACATATCGTCCATTTTTTATTAGGTTTTTCTGAACAAAATCCAGGGATCACTCGTATTTTAAGTGGCGATGCATTAGTCGGTGAGAATGAGAGGTTACAACTGCGTATCGAACATGTTTTTTCTAAGTTAGAAACACAGATTAAACAAACCTTGCGCGAACGTCCAATTTCAGATGGTCAAAAATTTGAAATGGATGAAGGTATATTAGCTAATTTATTATTAGCTTACATTGAAGGTCGAATGGCTCAATTTGTTCGCTCTCAGTTTAAACAAAAACCAACACTGCACTTTAAAAGCCAATGGATATTTTTTTATAAGCAACTAACACAAAGCTAATTTATTAAAGGGGTTAGAATATGTCGAAAGAAGAAAGTGCAGTCTCCGCTGTTACTAACGTTATTGAGCAAAATGTAGATGTACTTAACGATAGTGTGAAATGGCTTTCAGAGAATCAAGATTTAATTATTAGTTATAGTATGAATATTATATTTGCTATTGCTACCTTGATAGTCGGTATGATGGTTGCTCGTTTTATTGCCGGTACTCTACATAAAGTATTAACAAAACGTAAATTAGATAACACCATAATCGATTTTGTTTCGCATATGGTTCGTTACGTTATTATTGCGTTTGTTATTATTGCCGCATTAGGTCGAATTGGTGTCGAAACGACCTCTTTTGTTGCCATTATTGGTGCTGCAGGTTTAGCGGTTGGTCTTGCATTACAAGGCTCTTTATCTAACTTTGCATCAGGCGTATTAATCATTGCTTTGCGCCCTTTTAAAGCAGGTGAATATATAGAAGCAGCCGGTACTGCCGGCACTGTTGAATCTGTGCAAATTTTTTCAACTACCTTAACAACGCCAGATAATAAATTTGTAGTTGTACCTAACTCAGCCATTTTGGGTGGTAATATTGTTAACTATTCTCGTAAACCTACTCGTCGTATTGATTTAATTATTGGAGTGAGTTACAACGCAGATTTAGCGAAAACAAAAGCCGTATTAGAAGCTGTGCTTAAAGCAAATGACGGTATTTTAAAGTCGCCTGAACCATTAGTTGCAGTTGCTGAATTAGCTGATTCAAGTGTTAACTTAGTGGTTCGTCCATGGGTTAATAGCCCTGATTATTGGCGTATTCGCTTTGAATTAATGGAAGCCATTAAAAATGATTTAGATGAAGCGGGTATCGAAATACCATTCCCACAAATGGATATCCATATGAATAAATAACTTTTGGTTATTTATTTGCCTTTAAAAACCAATCTTTAGGTTGGTTTTTTTTATATTTTTATCTGTGAGATAACAACTTTTCTATCAAAACATGATGTAGATTCAATTTATTTTTTTGTTTTGATTTTAAAAAATACACTATTTTTATTCTAAATAAAGCCATTTTTACATTTTAAATCAATCGGATAGGTATGCATCAATTAAGCAATTAGTTGTTTGTATCTAAGGTTTCACATTTGTCATATAATGTGGATTGATTCTTATATTTGAAGAGAAATTATGCATAACCCATTCATACAGATTGCAGGCTCAAAGCGCAGTCTACATGTGCAAGTAGCACGTGAAATCGCGCGAAAAATATTATCTGGTGAAGCGGCTCAGAATGAGATCATTCCTAGTGAAATGGTGTTATGTCAGCAATTCAGTGTTAGTCGAACTGCGCTACGAGAAGCTATTAAATTATTAACATCAAAAGGTTTATTGGAATCTAAACCTAAAGTTGGGACTCGTGTTAAAAGTCGTGACAACTGGAATTTTTTAGATGCACAGTTATTAGATTGGGTTATCGATCTAGGTGATAATGCAGTTGTTTACCAAGAGTTTCTAGCATTACGTAAAGCCATTGAACCAGAGGCAGCAGCATTAGCAGCAAAAAATGCTACTGCACAACAAAGAATTTTATTATCCGCTACTTTCCAACAAATGGATTATGTTTCTAAAAACTTCGATGCGGCAAAGTGGATGGAAGTGGATATGGAATTTCATCGTCTTGTGTTTTTATCAACAGGTAATAGCTTTTATTTACCTTTTGCTAATGTGTTATGTACTATGTTTAAAAGCTTTATTAGCCACTCTTCTGAAAAAGGTGGTACTTGTATTGGTGAACATCGCGCAATTTACTCTGCGATTATGGCTGGTGATGCAGAGAAAGCACGTGAAGCTAATATTACTTTGTTAGCAAATACCAATCATCGTTTACCTACTAGTAACTAATTACTTCATTATTAATAGTTAAACAAAGGCCGTTGTCAGTAATTTACTGGCAACGGCCTTTTTGTGTTTAGTTACTTTGTTGAAGTTGTTTTGTTAAAAGCACTTTAAAATCTAATTAAGCCTTTTGTAGAACCAGCACCATAAGGCTTAATTATTTACTTGTTGATAATAGCAATATAACCGGTCCAACTAAGCGTTTCGCCATCGATGACTATGCTTGTTTCGGTATTGTTATTTACATCAGCAGTGTTGCTTACACAAACTTTAATTTGTTTGCCATCAATTAGATTAAGGCTAACAACAGAAGCGCTATCATCAGTGTGTAAGACCGTTACGGAATCAACTTGACCACGAGCATTTAGGCTCGCTTCTATCGCTTCATTAAAGTAGCCATGCGTTTCATAAACATTTGCAAATAAATGGTTGGCTGCTTTTTGGCGAAGAATGAACATTGGCTCATTACGTAAGTTAAAGTCAGGATCGTTAGCACCAGTACGAGCAAAGATGACTTCACTGTCTTTATTTGCACTACTGATTAATGAATAGTAACTGTTACCCATTAACCAAGTTGTTAATGATGAACCTTCTACTTTACCTTGACCAAGGTTCCAAAGGTGCTGGTAGCCATAGCCATCGCCCACAGTGCTTAAGCTTTTATGTGCTTGATACTCAAAGTTAGTGCGAATAATTTGTCCGTTGTAATGAACAGGGTAATCGTAGCTATGCTCTTCTTCACTGATCATACGGAATAGATCAATAATCAGTGGTTTTTCAAACTCTTCAGATTCAAGCATGATAACCGTACGCTGTTGGTCAACACCAGTGTAATAATCACGTGCAAAAGCGCTCATTGCTTGTAACTTACCATTGCTTGTTTTAGTCGTTGCATCATTAGACGCTTCATTAGCCAACAGAGTGAAGTGTTTTTCACCAAAGTGTTGTTGTGCAATGGCTGTACTACCTTGATTTTGACTTACTTGGTCAACGACTACAGTGTTATGTGCAATGGTTTGTTTGCAATAACTTTTGTTTTCAGGAATGTAACGACCACCAAATTTAGGTTCAATATTAACCCAACGACCGTAACCGTAATCATTAATAAACTCTTGATTATTATTAAATAAGCTTAAATGTAAGCCATCAAAATGACCGTGGTCTAATGCAGAGTGAAGCTTTGCATCACTACCATGTTGCCCGTACCAAAGTAGTGCCATGCTATCGTCTGATTTGCTATCACGATGACGTAGAATAGTGACACCACCACATTCCCCTTCAGAACCATCAGTAAGGCTTAGGCTACCCCAGTTGAAGTTTGCTACGTCAGTATTGTTGTCTAATGCATTAGAGAGTGATGCACCGGTGTTATGAACCCAAACATGATCTTGGTGTTTAGCCATTGCTAATAATGTTTCATTTTGCTCGTAACGGTCAAAACAGATATTTGTTGCTAATAAAATACCAAGATCTTTAATGTCCATGGTACGAGATGAATCATTTAATGCAGGTAACGTACCGTTAGGGAATGCTGTCGACATGACGGCATATGCCGTTGTTTTTATCACTTCATCTTTTAATTGGTAGATGCCGATTTCTGGTTGACGACGTTCAATAGTTTCTGCAAATAAGAAGATTGGACGTAGTGAGAAGCGGTGGTAATACGGACCTTCCATGTAATAACCATCAGGCGAGAAAAGTTGTGTTAGCTGTGCAATAAAACCACCAGAAACACTGTCACCTTTAAGACCGTAGATTGCTTTGTCGACTGTTGTTTGGTCATTAATCGCATAAGCACAAATACCCGCACTGGCTACTGACCATAAACCGTGGTTATGGATAATATCGAAGTTCTCTGCATAGGTGACAACAAACATTTCAAGCATCACTTTAAATAAGTCATTTTCAATGAGTTGTTGTTGCGACTCTGTTAGTTCATGTCGGATACAAGAATAAGCACACGATGAATATAACATCCACATGTTTTCGTTTAATGTTTGGTGAAATAAACGACCTGGTTTATTGGAGTCACGACTAACGTTTAGCTCTCGGTGTTTATAAACCTTTGCATATTCAACTAACATAGTTGTTGCGTAATCTAGGTAACGTTTATCTTCAGTAATTAAGTATAAACGACCAGCTAAATCTAAATGAATATAGTTTTGCTTATGACGGTTATGTTCGTAACCACCTGCTTCACCATGTCCTGGAATTTCAATACCCATTGGCATGTAAGCTTCAAGTGCTTCAATCTCTTCAGTAATAGAGCGACCAATTAGTGAGTCAGTGCCTACGTATTGACGTAAGTCAGCTGCTTGTTCATAGCTCATTAGTAATGGTTGGTAACTCATGATTAAACCTCTTTACTTTCTACAGCAACAAAACCTTGGAAGCTGTATGTTTGATTATTAAATTCGATAGTGGTTTGACTGTCAGTGGTTGCATTACGGTCATTGTTGACCATCACTGTTAATGCAATGTTTTCACCTATAAGATCTACAACGGTTGCATCATCATTAAAGCCAATAATATTAATTGAGTGAATTTTACCACGTGCATCTAAGCTAGCTTCAATCGCTTCATTAAAGTAACCATGTGTTTCTATCACATTAGCAAATAGTGCATTTTTAGCTTGGCGACGTAGAATTAAACTTGTTTCGCTACGTAAGTTAAATGATGGATCGTTAGCACCTGTACGAGTGAAAAATAAGGTGTCGTCAGAAGAGGATGCACTTAACCAAGTGTAATAACTACTGCCTTGTAACCAACTGACTAAACTTGTGTCTTTTGCTGCTGCACCTTCACTTTCGTTCCATAAATGTTGGTAACCTGCATCATCACCCATTGGATGTAATATTGCGTGTTGTTTATGCTCAACATTAGTACGGATGATTTGACCTTGGTATTGTAGCGAGTAGTCGTATTGATGTGCTTCTTCACTGATTAAGCGGAATAAATCAATAAGCAGTGGTTTTTCTAGTTGTTCATGCTCAATTAAAATAAGTGAGCGTTGTTGGTCGACACCAGGGTAAAAGTCAACCGCATAAGCACTCATTGCTTGTGTTTTACCGCTACCAATAAAGAAGTGTGGTGTGCCGTGTTTACTATCAGCCGTATCAACATCAAAGTTGTTTTGACAACTTGCATCAACAGACACTAAGTTATGTGCGATAGTTTGGCGTGCATAAGATTTATTTTCGTCAAGGTAACGACCACCAAATTTAGGTTCGATATTTACCCAACGCCCAAACCCGTAATCACGTAATACTTCTTGATTGTTATTAAAGTAAGTCATCCCTAAGGTATCGAAGTGGCCGTGTCCCATACCATGTTGACCATAGTTCATCACTAATTGGCTAATATCACCTTTTGCATTTTGCATGCGAATAAAGCCTTGAGCACCTTTATCCCCATTAGGACCTTCGCTTAATTCAACGCTTGGTAAGCAAGGAACTTCAACTGAGCCTTGTGCTTGGTAAGCTTGCGATAAAGCAACGCCACATCCACTGATCCAAATCTGTTGTTGAATTTTAGCAATACCAAATAAGTTGGTATCTTCAGGGTAGTGTTTTGCATATAAACTTACTGCAATCACTACGCCTTCATCTTTAATATCCATGCTTTTTGATGCGTCGTTTAATGATGGGAAAACACCATTTGGATAAGCAGTCGATAATAAAGATTGGATTGTTTTGCCAATAACTTGGCCTTTAAAGTTAAAGATGTCTAGTTCTGGACGGAAACGCTGAGTTAATTCTGCTAATAAACATAAAGGACGAATCGCATAACGGTGGTAATAAGGGCCTTCAATATAATAACCAGATGGTGCAAATAGATTGCTTAGTTGTGCAAGGAAACCACCTTGTATGTCATCACCGGCTAAACCATGCAATGCCAAATCAATATATTTCTCTTGCCCAATGGCTGCGCCGCATGCTGCTGTTGCCGCGACTGCCCATACGCCATGATTATGAATTCGGTCAAAGTCAAAGTGATACTTTACAGTGGCAACTTCTAACATTGGTTCAAATAAGCGACCTACAATGTGGGCACGTTGTGTTTCAGACAACCAATGGCTAATACAGCTGTAACCTAAACTTGCATACAATAACCAAACATGTTCGTTTAACATTTGGTGAAAGAGTCGTCCTGGTGGATTGGTATTACGTTGTTCTTGAAAACCCAACTCTAAATATTTATCGGCGTATTGTGTTAACAAATTAGCAGTAAACTGAGCATACTTTTCATCGCCTGTGATTAAAAATAAACGACCTGCTTGATCAATGTATTTGTAATTTTGTTGATGTTTATTATGTGCGTAACCGCCAGCTGGACTGTGTCCTGGTACATCTATTGGTTGTGCAAGATAGTTATCTGTGTCGTTAATCAGGGCTTCGAGGCTGAGTCCCATTAGGCTTTGTTTACCGAGTTCTTTTTGGATGGCTGTAATTTCTTGTTGGTCCATAAGAACAGCGTTGACGTTGGCAGGCATTGTGACCTCATTGCATATAAAGTGGATAGAAACAGTGTAATAAAGTAATACAAATAGACTGTAAAATCACTTTTATTTTTTAGTTTTTAAGGGTGAGCTCTCTATTTTTTATTTTTTAAATTAACTTGAGTTAGCTTTGTTAATCACTTTTAAATAATAGTTTCTGCTTTTCAGTAGCTTAAGGGCTAAGTGCTTTTTTATTACCTTATAATGTAAGATTGGTTGATATACTATTGTCATCTTAGATAGTGCTTTCTACGTTTTTGATATCTAATTAATTATTTTGATTGTGATGTAGGTGAATGATCTGGATCACACATAGTGTCTTTTTGTATTACAAATTATCTTGTGTAATGTACAATTTTTGACTTATAAAAATAACAAATTAAATGTTAATCAAAGTCATGTTTTGATTTGAATAGTCGTCTAAACGTTACGCTTTCGTACTTTTTTGAACAAACAGGCTTTTTTAACGCCCATGAGATACTTTCTGGTTTTTTGATTAAGCTTATTTTTTGTTAAATAGCATT
The DNA here is from genome assembly GCF_009828855.1 of Psychromonas sp. L1A2. NCBI lineage: Bacteria > Pseudomonadati > Pseudomonadota > Gammaproteobacteria > Alteromonadales > Psychromonadaceae > Psychromonas > Psychromonas sp. L1A2. The sequence goes on from NZ_WUAG01000002.1 coordinate 1,685,037, forward strand.
AATTAGTCGTTTGATTCTATATGAATCAATATTATTAATGTGCTTAATAACATGAATTCGCGCAAACAAATAAACTCTGCACAAAGTACTTTTACATTATTAGTATAAAATGCTGATTTTATAATCAAAGCCAATATGGCCAAGTTATGAATAGCAAGAAATTGAATAGAGGATGCAAATGAATCCATTTTTTATAACAGAGGTGGCTAATGGCTAATTTAAATATCGCTTTGATTGGCGAATGTATGATTGAATTGCAGGAAGTTAATGGTGTTTTACGTAGATCTTTTGGTGGAGATACACTAAATACAGCTATCTATCTATCACGCTTAACGGCAAGTAAAGATGTTAATGTTAGTTATGTGACTGCATTAGGCCAAGACCAAATTAGCCAAGAAATGGTTGATGCATGGAATGCTGAAGGAATTGATACTCAATTTGTTCAACGTTCTGAAACAAGACAGCCGGGTTTATACATGGTTGAAACGGATGATACAGGTGAGCGTAGTTTCCTTTACTGGCGTGACGCGGCTGCTGCAAAGTTCTGGCTTGAAACAGCAAGTGAAGAGTTAATTGAATCATTATTAAAGCAAGACGTTATTTACTTATCTGGTATTAGTTTAGCGATTTTACCGCCTGCTAGTCGTGAAAAATTATATGACCTACTAGCGCGTTATAAAGCAGCTGGTGGTAAAGTTTATTTTGATAATAATTACCGTCCTAAATTATGGAATTCTGCAGAAGAAGCCGCTGAAGGTTTTAAACGCATTTTAGCAGTTACACATACTGGTCTATTAACGTTCGATGACGAGCAAGCTTTGTTCGGCGACATAAAAGTTGAGCAGTGTATCGAACGTACTCGAGCATTAGGCGTTCAAGAAATTGTTATTAAACAAGGTGGCGGTGAATGTTTGATCATCACAGCAGATGATTCAATTAGTGTTGCTGCTCAAAAAGTAGCACCTGAAAATGTCATTGATACCACTGCGGCGGGAGATTCGTTTGCTGCTGGTTATCTATCAAAACGTACGTTAGGTGAATCAAGTGTTGTTGCTGCTGAAAAAGCACATCAAGTGGCAAGTACAGTTATACAGCATAAAGGCGCAATTATTGATATGCAGTATATTGCTCCTTTTGTAGATTAATTATAAATATTTAGGATAGTAAAATGACAACATTAAATGAAAAGTTACAAGCACTTAAAGTAATTCCTGTAATTGCAATTAAAGACGCTAATGACGCCGTTCCGTTAGGTAAAGTATTAGTTGAAAATGGTATGCCTTGTGCGGAAATTACATTCCGTACTCCTGCTGCTGCACAAGCCATTAAAAACCTACGTGAAGCTTTCCCTGAAATGCTAATTGGCGCTGGTACTGTATTAACAAGCAAAACAGTTGATGAAGCCATTGATGCGGGTGTTGATTTTATCGTGAGCCCTGGCTTTAACCCGACAACGGTTAAATACTGTCAGCAACGTAATATGCCAATCATTCCTGGTGTAAATAGCCCATCTTTAGTTGAGCAAGCAATGGAAATGGGATTAACAACGTTAAAATTCTTCCCTGCTGGTCCATCTGGTGGCGTTCCAATGTTGAAATCACTCACTGCTGTTTACCCTGTTAGCTTTATGCCTACCGGTGGTGTTTCACCTGCGAATATCAATGAATATTTAGATATCAAGGCGGTACTTGCTTGTGGCGGTACTTGGATGGTACCTGCTGATTTAATTGATAATCGTGAATGGGATAAAATTGGACAATTAGTTAAAGAAGCGGTTGCTGCTTTAAAATAATTATCAACTGTCTTTTGGAAACCTCGGTTATGTATTTAATCGAGGTTTTTTTATGTCTTTTAAAAATGAATACAAAAAGTAGTTATACCAATTACATTAAATAAGTAATCTAAATTTCGCGCAGGAAAAATGACTTAGTTTAAGGTGTAAATTGAGCCTTTCGAAGATTAACTTCGTTAATCGTCTGTCTGAGAATTAACCAAAAAACGTTAATGCTTTAATGTTTCTTTCCTTTACGAAATTTACAACGAAGAAATAAGTTATTTTAATAAGTAAAATAGATCAGTTAATAAGTGTGATTGGTATTAATCTACTTTACTGGCTAAAAATTTACTTTTTCATTACAAGTATTGCAAAGTGAATAACTACTTACTTACATTCATTTATGTCCTAAATTGAAAGGTTGTAACCTTAAAGAAAGTAAGCTCTGCGTAAGCGAATATAAAATTGGCATTATTGTTATTAAAGAAGGTTTTATAGGATAAAAGAGGTAAAAAATCTGAGTAATTAATGTTGATCTAACCAAAGAGCAAGTAACCACCTATAAAGAACGGCGGTATTATTTGCTTTGAATTTCATTAGTTGGTCAATAAGAGGTTTTTATTTTGCTGTTTTTTCCATTGTTTCTGAAATATTCACATTTTGGCTTTTATCTAACTCTTCATCTTCAGGCAATGGTTGCCCGGTGTAAGCATGTAAAAAAGCTTCACATAATAATTCGCTATTCGTAGCATGACGTAGATTATTCACTTGGCGTCGGGTACGTTCATCAGTCAGTATTTTCAATACTTTAGTTGGTATTGAAACTGTCACTTTTTTTACCTGTTCACTTTTTTTACCGTGCTCAGCGTAAGGACTAATATATTCACCGTTCCACTTTGTTGACATAATAATAACCTTTTAAAAAATATGCTTTATTTTACCTTGATCTTTTAAGTATGGCAATCTGAACGTAAAGAGGGCTAGAAGTCTATTAAGCTTATTTGAAATTTAAATTTAGCTATCTTTGGTTTTATGCCTTAAATAGTGGTGATTTAAGTGATGTTATTTGTCATTCATTCGGTTTAAGAGTTGATAGTAAGTCTTTAGTGGAAGCCGTTAACTTACTGCTTTTAAATGGGTTTAGCGATAAAGTTTTATCTTCATTTAGCGTGATGTCGTAGAATTGTGGCAGGTTAAAATTAATTTGCTCATCAAGAGAATCAGGGAGGTGACTATTAGATGCGTAGAATCGATTTACGTTTTGTACAAATTCATTTTTTGAACCCGCAAAGTTTAAAAACGTCTCCACATCGTTATCTGCATTAGCAATATAAACGTTAAAACCATTATGATAATTCTCAAAAAAGAATTGAATCAAACCTTCACTTATATGAGACTCAATAACATCTGCCGTTTGATCATAGTGAGTCGTTTTTAAGTTTAATGAACTAGCTGATAATTTCTTTTTAGAAATATGGCTATAAATATCCACAGCACTTTCTAGATGCTGTAATGAAACGCCTTTACGTTCGAAGTAAAATCCAAATTTTCTACCACCAGTCCATAATGTTTGTACCGATCTTGTATGTACGGTATGCAAACGTAGTTGAATAAACTCATTCAGTTTACTGCCGAATGATTGACAAATTTGTTCACTAAAATGTCTGCTATAACAAAATAAATCAATTTGATGAGGTGGCGAAGCATCTTGATGCATTTTTGAAAGGATTGTATTAAGTGCTTCAACCACTGAAAATTGACTATTAAAATGTAATGTACGGACTTCATTCCACGAGTTACGGTATATAAAATCGATACTGCCAATTAGGCTTTCTTTATTTTCACCGTAAGCCATTACATTATCGATCTGGTTTAATTCACTTTCTTCTGTATCTTGCCAATGTCTTGTTGGATCTTTTTCTACATTTAAGAAAATAGATAAATGCTTAATAGCACAAGGCGCACTAAGTGCTTTATCACTGGCTTTTGGTACATATACAGGGAAAACAGCGTATAAGTCTTTTGCAAATTGGTTTAGGTTTTTATCAACTAAATCAGAACCTTGATTATATAAGTGAAGTTTTGTATCTTCATCGTATAATCCATTTACATAACTCCAAGCAACTAACTTAGATAGGTAAGGTGAATCACCTAAACAGGGAGTAGAAGCCAATTCAAAAGAATCTAAAGTACTATTGAATAAGTACCAACCAGCTTTATTTTTACGATGCTCAGGAATTTGAATGAAACTGAGATTATGCTCAACTAGATTTGGTGAGATATTAGGATTAATAATATCAACTTTGCCTGGTAGCGTTTCATGTGCCGCGTAAAGTTTACGAGATAAAATACCTATATCTTCAGCACTGATTGATTCACTAATGTTGTTATCACGTGCAAATTTAATTAAGTTACTATAGCTTAACATTAGCGCATCAAGTAAAAGGGTATTCGCTTGTTTTACTTCGCGTATTTTCCAATTATTACGGTTATCTAAGTCTGCAATTTGACTATCAGTCCAACCCCATTGATTGATTAACTTATTTAATATAGTACGTCGCCAAGCAGAGTTCTCTTTAAAGGAAGATGTCGATAGCATCTCTTCTGTTTTAAAGTAAAAACAAACTCGTACTAACTCTAAACGTTGTAAATCATTAATGCTAATTAAGTAGTCACTTACTTTGCTAAGCATGAGACAGTATGGGTCTAAGTGTTCATCATAGAAATCTTGTTCCTGAAAACTTTTTTTGTATGATGTCGAAATAAGCTCTATATTTGGATACTCCCAAGAATAAGCTTCCATTAAAATGGTCTTTAATGTTGCTTTATATGGGTTATCGATGCCCTTATAAAGTTGCCATAATGTAGCACCAAATAACTCTTCAGCAGGTACACAATATAAGCCACCTAAGTCCAACCAATCATCGGCATTAATTTGCCCAGTTGCACAAAGGTTTTTAACATAGCTATCGTAGTGATGTTCATGTTCATGAGGAATTTGTCGCCATAAAATACGTCGACCAGCAACACGTAATGAGGTGCGATAAAACTCATCGAGTAACAACATATGTTGAGATGTTCCACATGATTCATTACTCAACGCTGCTTTATTATTAACTCTGAATTTATTATCAGGAATAAGGAAGAAGTTTAACTCCACGCCTAAACTTTCCGCCCAATAGGTGATTTCCCATGATTTTTTATCAAGCAATTCAACTCGAGCTGGATCTAATTCATGCGAATAACAAATCCAAACATCAAAATCACTTTCAGAACATTGACCAATAGACGAGGTACTCCCCATGGCATACAAGCCAATAATCTCTGGCGCTTCTATTTCATCTTCTGGCAATTCAATGGCGAATAGCTTTTGTACTAAATTTTGGTGTTTTTTAGTGGGGCTAAATTGACAAATACCAACCGGTACATCACCTTTTATATAACCAGGTAAAGCAGGGTCGTTGAAGTGTAATAATAATGGAAAACTTTGAAAAACATCAGCTTCATCTTGCCTCATTAATGCTAAAGCAGATCTAACGCGTAGGCGAGAAAACTCGTCTGATTTGTCGCGTAATTGGATGATTTCTTGATTCAAGCTGTGTTCCATTTGTGCAGGCGTAAATTACTATTAAACCCTAAAAAAAGTGTGAGCATCATAGCATTAATTATGGTTATTGGTAAATATAGTGTTCTTCTACTACAAGCGCAGTCAACGACGCCCCTAGAGTTATCGAGGGGCTACAGGTTAATCTTCCGCTATCTGGTAAGGGAGAGGAGCGTAATAAAGTGTAGAGCCTTCAAGTTCTTTTACTTGGAAAATATCTTCAGGATTTGTATCTTTCGGCAATACGGCTAATACTTCAATGTGACCATCACCGTATTGACATGCAGACACTATTGCACCGACTCGTTTCCAATTGTTATTTAATAATATTTCGATTGTTTGACCTGCTTTTGGGCAATCGTTTGAACGGCCTGTCAGAATAAACATTGCACGTTTATTAGCTCCACGATATTTTGCTCTAGCTACCGTTTCTTGGCCGATGTAACAACCTTTTGTAAAGCTTATCCCATCAAGCGCCTGTAAATTCAACATTTGTGGGATAAATTGTGCAGATATTTGTGCTTCAATAAAACCGACACCTGCAGCAATATTCATTGCATTCCATAAACTGTCATCGAAGATTTCTGCTTTATTTTTTAAATCGGCTAATAAATCTTCAGCAACTGCATTTTTCATAATCGCAAGATAACGTAATGATGGATATGGTTGTTTTATCAATATTGTGCCGCTATCAAGTAAACTACTTGTTTCATGCGTTGTTGCCGTATCAACCTCTTCAGCAATATATTCTGCTGATTTAGGGCCTGCTAAACCAAATATTTTATATTCAGTTTCTTTTTGTATCACGACTTTAGAAAAAGCAGCATATTTTTTTAATTCTGGTAATTGTACTTCAGAGACAGAGCTAGGCTGAGTTAATAAAACACGGTCTTCTAATACAATTACTCGTGCGACTGTCCACGCTTTTCCTTGAGGGTTACAATGCGCAGCTAAGGTTTGCTGCCCGGTTTCTAATTTTTCAAGATCACAAGTTAATTGTCCTTGTAAAAAAGTAATACGGTCTTCACCTGTTACACTAATTAAATCCCAGCTATCAAGTGGGCATAAAACTAAGTCTGGTAGCTTACTAATGTTCTCAAGTTGGCTAAGTGTTCGCATATTGGCCTCATTTTTGGTCTAATTGGTCTATTACAATGTTATAGCTCACAACCTATTTTGTCAGTAGTTGCTGTTAATAAAACGTTGTTGTTATGATGTTGTGCACTGTATATCAATTGATATAAATAACCGATTAATATTACACGTTATTAATTCGATAAATATTTATTTGTGGGTCATCATCGTTTACTGCTAATTTTGCCTGAACTTACTTTTTAATGCAGTGTAGTATCATGTTTCATATTATTTTGGATTGCTATTATAAATAATCCTCCATTTTTTTTAAAAGGAAGTATTTGTCATGACAGAAGAGGTTTCTCTTTCTCGTTTATTGTGGGCTTGTCGTCGTGGTATGTTAGAACTTGATGTACTGTTTATGCCATTTGCAAAAGAGGCTTACAGTGATTTAAGCCAACAACATAAATTGTCCTTTCAGCGTCTTTTGACTTGCGAAGACCCTGAGTTATTTGCTTGGTTTATGGGGCATAAGACCTGTCCTGATCCTGATCTTGCTGAAATTGTCGATGTCATCCTCAAGCGCGTTAAATTATAACATACAATCTACCCGTTCATTTATCGCCAACGTACTGGCGATAATAACACTGCTATTCAGTGCTATTTTATTGTTTTTGTTGTGGGGAGTGGGTTGGTTTAGTGTTGTTTTTTTAATCGCTTATATATTAACTTCTTTTTATCTTGTCCAATCGTCAATACTCTTACCATTTTCTTGTGCTTTATCTGAAACTGGGAATATCGAAATCAATAAACCCATGGTTATTGCAGGTAAGATTAATTCCCGATCTTTTTATAATGGTTGGATTATATTGCTATGCGTGGAAGCGACAGATAAGTTATTAGTGAAGCAGCTACAACACAACAAACCAAGAAAATGGTTTATTGTGTTTTATGATAGCGTTACAGAAGAAGAGTACCATTTACTTGCTCGTCTTATTAATAGCGCGCGTTGGGGTTAATCTTTTTTAGGGTTTAATATTGTTGGCTTAGGGTTATCGCTTTGTTCTGGATAATCCAAGTTGTAATGTAAACCTCTGCTTTCTTTTCTTCTTATTGCACTTTTTATAATTAATTCTGCGACTTGAACTAAATTTCTCAGTTCTAATAAATTATTGCCTACTTTAAAGTTACTGTAATACTCAGTGATCTCGTGTTGTAATAATTCAACTCGACTTAGTGCCCTTTGTAAGCGTTTATCAGTGCGTACGATACCAACATAATCCCACATAAATAAACGTAGTTCATGCCAGTTATGTTGAATAACAACTTGCTCATCTGAATTTTCAACTTGGCTATCATCCCAATCAGGAATCACTGCAAACTTGCGTTCTTTATAGAAAGGAATACGGTTAATAATATCTTTTGCACAAGCATGCGCATATACAATACATTCCAGTAGTGAATTTGAGGCTAAGCGATTAGCTCCGTGTAAGCCTGTATAAGTCACTTCACCTATTGCATATAAGCCATCAATGTCTGTTTGACCATGGTGATCAATCATAACACCTCCACAAGTATAGTGGGCTGCAGGAACAATAGGCATTGGTTGATGAGCAATATCAAGCCCTAAGAGTAAGCAGCGACGATAGATAGTTGGAAAGTGTTTTACAATGAAATCTTTGGGTTTATGGCTAATATCTAAATACATACAATCCACACCAAGACGCTTCATTTCGTAATCGATCGCACGAGCGACGATATCACGCGGTGCTAATTCACCTCTTTCATCAAAGTCGGGCATGAAACGTGTTCCGTCAGGGCGTAACAATAATGCGCCTTCACCACGTAATGCTTCAGTTAATAGGAAATTTTTTGCATCGGCATGATATAAACAGGTTGGATGGAATTGATTAAACTCCATATTGGCTACACGACAACCACTTCGCCAAGCGAGGGCAACACCATCACCACTGGAAACATCAGGGTTACTGGTATATTGATATACTTTGCTCGCGCCGCCTGTTGCTAAAGTAACAAAGTGAGCATTAATTGTTTCGACATGCTCTGCCGTTCTATTCCAAACATAAGCACCTAATACGCGATTTGCAGGTAAATTTAGTTTTTGTGTGGTGATTAAATCAATGGCGTTGTAGCCTTCCATTAAGGTAATGTTTGGATGTTTTTTAACCGCAGTTAAAAGAGACTCTTCTATTTCTCGACCAGTTGCATCTGCTGCATGTAATATACGTCGATGGGAGTGGCCTCCTTCACGAGTAAGGTGATATTGAGTTTCTTCTTGAGCATTAACTTCAGTGTCGAAGTTAACGCCAGTCTTAATTAACCATTGCATACTTTCTTTTGCATTGTTCACGGTAAAGCGAACAGCTTCTTCATCACATAAACCAGCCCCTGCAACAAGAGTGTCCTCAAAATGCGAGTCAGTGCTATCATCGTCAGAGAAAACAGCAGCTACACCGCCTTGAGCATAATAGGTCGAACCTTCTGAAAGTATGCCCTTACTTAGTACTCTGACGGTACTGTGGTCTGCTATTTTTAGAGCTAGCGATAAACCTGCTGCGCCAGCGCCAATGATTAAAACATCACAAGTGTATTGATGTTCAGTTTTTGTTTTAGTCTCTGTCATGGCATTATATGCTCTGTTTTGGATGAAATGATTAACTAACATTCCGAGTAATGAGAGAGTTTATCCAAAAACATCTTTGTTTTGAATTTATTTGGAACTTTCTTTTTTAATAAAAGTCATATCTGTGAGAATCAATAGCTCACTATAAATATAGGTAGAAAAGCTCAATGAATGAGCGTGAATTAGATTTACAGTTAATACAACGTATACAAAATGGTGAGCAGCAAGCATTTGCATTATTAGTACGTAAGTACCAAACGCGTGTGGCTAACATACTCACACGTTATGTGCGAAGTTCTGGTGATATACCTGACGTGTCGCAAGAAGTGTTTATAAAAGTATATAAATCATTACCTAACTTTAGAGGTGATAGTGCTTTTTATACTTGGCTATTTCGAATTACGGTAAATACAGCTAAAAACTATTTAACAAGTCAAAGCCGACGTCCTCCAGCATCTGATATTGATGCAGAAGAAGCTGATAGTTATGACGGAAGTGGTGCTTTAAAAGATGATGCTAACCCTGAGGCAATTTTACATTCACAGGAAATAAAGCAAGTTATCTTAAAAGTAATTGGTGATTTACCTGATGAGTTAAAGTCAGCGATTACATTACGTGAACTTGAAGGCATGAGTTATGACGAAATTGCACAAATTGAAAATTGTCCAATTGGTACCGTTAGATCTCGCATCTTTAGAGCGCGTGAAGCAATTGATAAACAATTAAAACCTTTATTAGAAAATTAATTGGAATTTATAATGAAAGAATACTCACAAGACCTATCATCACTCATTGATAATGAGTTAGGTGATAAAGAGGTCATTAATACGGTTCTTGAAGATGCAGCTTTACAAAAACAGTTTTCAAGATATCAACTAATTGGTGATGTACTTCGTGATGAAAGCAATGGCTTAGATTTGCGAATGGATGTTACAGATAGTGTGATGGCTGCAATTGCTAATGAACAGCAGGATGATTATGTTGCACCTTTGAGCGCAGCTCCTGAACCAGAGAAAAGTAATGTTGTGCCATTTATGAAACGCTTTGGACAGTATGCGATTGCTGCATCTGTAGCAGGTGTTGTGGTTGTTAGTAGCTTGATGGTAAATCAAGGTTCAGCAACTGACCCAAGTGTTGCTCCGGTATTAAATACCGTACCATTTGGCGGCGCAGCTGCACCAGTTAGTTTACAAGCAACACCATTACAAACTAAAAGTGATATCAAAGAGCGTAATGAACGTGTAGAAGCGTTATTAAAAGACCATCAGCTACAGTTACAAACACAGCCTTAAGGTTAACGATGAAACATCGATTATTTTTAGTTGCGTTAATGTCGCTATTGTCTTTATTAGTGTCACCGCAACTAATCGCAAGCCCAGAAGTAGCCCAATCAGAAGTTAAAATCGAAACTAAACAAGCATTACCGTCTGCTTTAAATTATTTAAATAATATGAAGCAGGCTTATCAGAAATTAAATTATAAACTGCTTTATCTTAATACTGCTCAAAATCAAATAGAGCCGAAGCAACTTATCCATGGTGTTGTAGATGGTAAAAGCATTGCTTACTTCTATTTCTTAAATGGAACAATGCGAGAGTCTTTACAGTTTGATGGGAAAATTAGTTTCTACCAACAGGGTAGCCAAGCCTATAGCTTAGCAACCAATCGAGATCAAAGTGTCTTTGCTAATATTGCTAATTTTGACTTTGAAAATGGTAATAAGAATTATGAATATATCATTCTTGGTAGAGATAGAATCGCAGGAAAAAAAGCCATCGCGATCCGAATGATTAGTAAAGATCAATATCGATATAGTTATATTGTATGGCTCGATTTAGAAAGTTATTTGCCATTACGTCTCGATATCATTAATAAATCGAATCAAATTGTTGAACAAACTATGGTTGTTTCATTGAATATAAGTGAAACCATAAACCCGTGGATCCAACAGCTAAGTGTTCAGGCAACCCCTGAAGTATTACATCTACCGTTAACTACAATGGCGGAGTTACCTAAGTGGCAACTTGATTGGATGCCGCCAGGTTTTGAAATCGTAAAAGACGATCAGCATAAATTAATGATGCACGATACAGACCCTGTTTCATATATTATGCTTAATGATGGTATTGTGCGTGTATCTGTTTATGTATCAACGAAACAAACAGAATTAGCAGAACAACAGAATATTATTCAACGCGGTGGAACACTAATTTATACTAAGCAAACAGAAAATATTGAAATTAATGTTATTGGAGAAATTCCACTTCTTACTGCAGAAAAAATTGCAGCCTCAATCGAGCCTTCGAAATAATGCTACATGAAACAGGTAAAATAATAGATATAACCGTTATTAACGGAGAAAAAACAGCAATTGTTGAATGTATCTCTAAATCTGCCTGTAAATCATGTAGTAGTAATGATAATTGTGGGGTAGGTATTGTTGCTAAAGGTCTTAGTGATAAGTCTCATAAACTATCCATGCCATTTAAAGAAGGGATGAAGGTTGATCATTCCATAGAGTTATTAATTGAAAATAACGATATCGTTAAAAGCTCACTAATTGTTTATATCATTCCTCTATTCCTTTTTATCGTTACATGTACATTAAGTAACTTATTTTTCTCTAATGAACTGCTGGTTATCTTCGCATCTGGTGTGTCTTTAGTTGTTGGAACTTGTATCGCTAAAGCTGTTTCATCAAAGCTATACCCAATCAACAGCCTCAATAAACTCATCAGTACAAAATAACATCTAAATAAACTGTTAAATTGAACAGTTTGTTTGTTAATTAATCACTCTGTGATTTAATTGAAATAAACGCAATAAAACACTTGCCAATAGTTTCGCTATCCCTATAATACGCCGCACAGACAAGGACGGAGGCGCAAGCCACTAACCAACACTGAGAATATTTTAACGTATTAACGCTTCGTAGTTCGCTTCGAAATTAAGTTAAATTAAAACGTTGACATTGTTCGAAAGGCGCGTAATATACGCCGCCTAGCCGAAAGGCACGCTCTTTAACAATTTAATCAAACAATCTGTGTGTGCACTTGTTGTTGATGTGATTTCAAAAAAATCAAAGTCCTTTCTTGTAAAGGCAACATCAATAATAGTGACACACGAAATAATTCATTATTTCAGAATAATAAATTGTGAGTTTCTTATATTTATATAGGGAGATTAGCAGTAAGTTTTAGTCAGTAGTATTGAGTCGCACTTTTAATTAAGTGCAAATTAAACTTTAAATTGAAGAGTTTGATCATGGCTCAGATTGAACGCTGGCGGCAGGCTTAACACATGCAAGTCGAACGGTAACAGAAAGTAGCTTGCTACTTTGCTGACGAGTGGCGGACGGGTGAGTAATGCTTGGGAATATGCCTTATGGTGGGGGACAACAGTTGGAAACGACTGCTAATACCGCATAACATCTCCGGATCAAAGTGGGGGACCTTCGGGCCTCACGCCATAAGAGTAGCCCAAGTGGGATTAGCTAGTTGGTAAGGTAATGGCTTACCAAGGCGACGATCCCTAGTTGGTCTTAGAGGATGACCAGCCACACTGGAACTGAGACACGGTCCAGACTCCTACGGGAGGCAGCAGTGGGGAATATTGCACAATGGGCGCAAGCCTGATGCAGCCATGCCGCGTGTGTGAAGAAGGCTTTCGGGTTGTAAAGCACTTTCAGCGAGGAGGAAAGGGTAAATCTTAATAGGTTTTATCTGTGACGTTACTCGCAGAAGAAGCACCGGCTAACTCCGTGCCAGCAGCCGCGGTAATACGGAGGGTGCGAGCGTTAATCGGAATTACTGGGCGTAAAGCGCGCGTAGGCGGTTAATTAAGTCAGATGTGAAATCCCAGGGCTCAACCTTGGAACTGCATTTGAAACTGGTTAACTAGAGTTTTGTAGAGGGTGGTAGAATTTCAGGTGTAGCGGTGAAATGCGTAGAGATCTGAAGGAATACCAGTGGCGAAGGCGGCCACCTGGACAAAGACTGACGCTGAGGCGCGAAGGCGTGGGGAGCAAACGGGATTAGATACCCCGGTAGTCCACGCAGTAAACGATGTCTATTAGAATTTTGTGGCTATATGCCGTGGGATTCAAAGCTAACGCATTAAATAGACCGCCTGGGGAGTACGGCCGCAAGGTTAAAACTCAAATGAATTGACGGGGGCCCGCACAAGCGGTGGAGCATGTGGTTTAATTCGATGCAACGCGAAGAACCTTACCATCCCTTGACATCCAGAGAATCACCAAGAGATTGATGAGTGCCTTCGGGAACTCTGAGACAGGTGCTGCATGGCTGTCGTCAGCTCGTGTTGTGAAATGTTGGGTTAAGTCCCGCAACGAGCGCAACCCTTATCCTTATTTGCCAGCGGGTTATGCCGGGAACTCTAGGGACACTGCCGGTGATAAACCGGAGGAAGGTGGGGACGACGTCAAGTCATCATGGCCCTTACGGGATGGGCTACACACGTGCTACAATGGCAAATACAAAGGGCTGCTAACCAGCGATGGTATGCGAATCTCCTAAAGTTTGTCGTAGTCCGGATCGGAGTCTGCAACTCGACTCCGTGAAGTTGGAATCGCTAGTAATCGTGGATCAGAATGCCACGGTGAATACGTTCCCGGGCCTTGTACACACCGCCCGTCACACCATGGGAGTGGGCTGCACCAGAAGTCATTAGCTTAACCCTTCGGGGATGGCGATGACCACGGTGTGGTTCATGACTGGGGTGAAGTCGTAACAAGGTAGCCCTAGGGGAACCTGGGGCTGGATCACCTCCTTACGTAAAGAAACACATTAGCAAGCCTTACGGTGAATTTGCTTAGGCAAATAAACCTACCGGCTATGAAAGTTTGCTTAGGCAATTTTCATATGAGTGCCCACACAGATTGTTTGATTAGACTGATTAGAAAGCAAAGTAGGTTCCGGGTCCCCATCGTCTAGAGGCCTAGGACACCGCCCTTTCACGGCGGTAACAGGGGTTCAAATCCCCTTGGGGATACCAACTACTACTTTAATGAAAGATACTTAATAACTGTTCTTGCTTAGAATGATTATTAAGTGTTTTTAACACTGCTCTTTAACAATTAGGAAAGCTGATAAATGTTCTTATTTATCACACAATAACAATGACACTTCGGTGTTGATTGGTGTGATAAATATAAACGAAATTGTTCTCAGTATTTAAAATAACTACTTGTAGTTAAATTAGATATTGTAATCAAGCAAAATAAAAAGCACACATTATAGTAATTCGTTACTGTAATGTGAGTACGTATCTACTCAGTTAATTTATTAATTGATAGGTGCACGAAAAACGATTGTTTTTCATATGTAAAATATGAGTCACAAGCGTCTTGGAAGCAACATACACATCTAGACACTGTTTAGGTGTTGTATGGTTAAGTGAATAAGCGTGCACGGTGGATGCCTAGGCAATTAGAGGCGATGAAGGACGTGGTAATCTGCGATAAGTCCAGGGGAGTTGATAACAAGCGTTATATCCTGGAATTCCGAATGGGGCAACCCGGCACTTAGTGTCATCGGCTAGTGAATACATAGCTAGTCGAAGCAAACGAGGGGAACTGAAACATCTAAGTACCCTTAGGAAAAGAAATCAACCGAGATTCCGAAAGTAGCGGCGAGCGAAATCGGAACAGCCCTTAAGCTGTTTAAAAGTTAGTGGAAGGCTCTGGAAAGTGCCACGGTACAGGGTGATAGTCCCGTACACAAAAACTTCTTTACAGTGAAAACGAGTAAGACGGGACACGAGAAATCCTGTTTGAATATGGGGGGACCATCCTCCAAGGCTAAATACTCCTAATTGACCGATAGTGAACCAGTACCGTGAGGGAAAGGCGAAAAGAACCCCTGTGAGGGGAGTGAAATAGAACCTGAAACCGTGTACGTACAAGCAGTAGGAGCGGATTTATTCCGTGACTGCGTACCTTTTGTATAATGGGTCAACGACTTAATTTCAGTAGCAAGGTTAACCGTTTAGGGGAGCCGTAGGGAAACCGAGTCTTAACTGGGCGAATAGTTGCTGGGATTAGACCCGAAACTTGGTGATCTAGCCATGAGCAGGTTGAAGGTTGAGTAACATCAACTGGAGGACCGAACCCACTAATGTTGAAAAATTAGGGGATGACTTGTGGCTGGGGGTGAAAGGCCAATCAAACCAAGAGATAGCTGGTTCTCCTCGAAAGCTATTTAGGTAGCGCCTCATGTATCACTGTTGGGGGTAGAGCACTGTTAAGGCTAGGGGGTCATCCCGACTTACCAACCCTTTGCAAACTCCGAATACCAACAAGTGCAATCATGGGAGACACACGGCGGGTGCTAACGTCCGTCGTGGAAAGGGAAACAACCCAGACCGCCAGCTAAGGTCCCAAAGTATATGTTAAGTGGGAAACGATGTGGGAAGGCTTAGACAGCTAGGAAGTTGGCTTAGAAGCAGCCATCTTTTAAAGAAAGCGTAATAGCTCACTAGTCGAGTCGGCCTGCGCGGAAGATTTAACGGGGCTAAACATATCACCGAAGCTGCGGACGCATATTTATATGCGTGGTAGAGGAGCGTTCTGTAAGCCGTCGAAGGGAAAGCTGTAAGGCATCCTGGAGGTATCAGAAGTGCGAATGTTGACATGAGTAACGATAAGGGGGGTGAAAAACCTCCCCGCCGGAAGACCAAGGGTTCCTGTCCAACGTTAATCGGGGCAGGGTGAGTCGACCCCTAAGGCGAGGCCGAAAGGCGTAGTCGATGGGAAACGGGTTAATATTCCCGTACCCTTTATTATTGCGATGGGAGGACGGAGAAGGCTAGGTGGGCCTGGCGATGGTTGTCCAGGTTCAAGTATGTAGGTGGGAGACTTAGGTAAATCCGGGTTTCTACTAACACTGAGATACGATGTCGAGGTACTAAGGTACTGAAGTCATTGATGCCATGCTTCCAGGAAAAGTCTCTAAGCTTCAGATAATAAAGGATCGTACCCCAAACCGACACAGGTGGTCAGGTAGAGAATACCAAGGCGCTTGAGAGAACTCGGGTAAAGGAACTAGGCAAAATGGTACCGTAACTTCGGGAGAAGGTACGCCTTTGGCGGTGATGAGACTTGCTCTCTAAGCTGCTAGAGGCCGAAGATACCAGATGGCTGCAACTGTTTATTAAAAACACAGCACTCTGCTAAATCGTAAGATGACGTATAGGGTGTGACGCCTGCCCGGTGCCGGAAGGTTAATTGATGAGGTTAGACTTAGGTCGAAGCTTTTGATCGAAGCCCCGGTAAACGGCGGCCGTAACTATAACGGTCCTAAGGTAGCGAAATTCCTTGTCGGGTAAGTTCCGACCTGCACGAATGGCGTAATGATGGCCATGCTGTCTCTACCCGAGACTCAGTGAAGTTGAAATCGCAGTGAAGATGCTGTGTACCCGCGGCTAGACGGAAAGACCCCGTGAACCTTTACTATAGCTTAGCAGTGAACTTAGAGCCTACATGTGTAGGATAGGTGGGAGGCTTTGAAGCGTTGTCGCCAGATGACGTGGAGCCAATCTTGAAATACCACCCTTGTATGTTTTGAGTTCTAACCATGGCCCCTGAATCGGGGTTTGGGACACTGTTTGGTGGGTAGTTTGACTGGGGCGGTCTCCTCCTAAAGAGTAACGGAGGAGTACGAAGGTTGGCTAATCACGGTCGGACATCGTGAGGTTAGTACAATGGTATAAGCCAGCTTAACTGCGAGACAGACACGTCGAGCAGGTACGAAAGTAGGTCATAGTGATCCGGTGGTTCTGAATGGAAGGGCCATCGCTCAACGGATAAAAGGTACTCCGGGGATAACAGGCTGATACCGCCCAAGAGTTCATATCGACGGCGGTGTTTGGCACCTCGATGTCGGCTCATCACATCCTGGGGCTGAAGTCGGTCCCAAGGGTATGGCTGTTCGCCATTTAAAGTGGTACGCGAGCTGGGTTTAGAACGTCGTGAGACAGTTCGGTCCCTATCTGCCGTGGGCGTTTGAGAATTGAGAGGGGCTGCTCCTAGTACGAGAGGACCGGAGTGGACGAACCGCTGGTGTTCGGGTTGTATCGCCAGATGCATTGCCCGGTAGCTACGTTCGGAATCGATAACCGCTGAAAGCATCTAAGCGGGAAGCGAGCCTCAAGATGAGTTCTCACTGGAACTTTAAGTTCCCTAAAGGGCCGTTGGAGACTACAACGTTGATAGGCAAGGTGTGTAAGTGCAGTAATGTATTGAGCTAACTTGTACTAATTACCCGTGAGGCTTAACCATACAACACCTAAGTGGTGTTGGTGTTTACCAAGACTAGAGTGGATACTCTTTAAACTAGCGCTTGTGAAGTATATTTACATAAAAAAAATTTTGTAAGATGAAAAAATTTCAAAGATTAGAGCATTTAAAAACATCAGTTTTTCTAATTAACATTTTATGCTTGGCGATAATAGCGCTGTGGTACCACCTGATCCCATGCCGAACTCAGAAGTGAAACGCAGCTGCGCCGATGATAGTGTGAGGTCTCCTCATGTGAAAGTAGGTCATTGCCAAGCGCCTAATACGAACAATCCCTGTTGACTAACGTCAGCAGGGATTTTTTCGTTTTGATGATTTAATAATGTGATGCTTTAATAATACCATTCCGCCTAATTATGTGATCTAATGTATTTAATTATTAACTGATACCAATTCCGATAATTAAGTTTCCAGATTAGCCCAGTCCCTATAACATTGTGAGATGACTCTATTTTTATCTTCACTGAAGCGATTCCAAGCATCACAACATTTATTGACAATATCGTTATAACCGTCAAAGCATCTATTCGCGATTTCATTATCCCGCATCCAATGCCAAACTTGTTCGATTGGATTCAATTCAGGAGAATACGGAGGGAGGTGAATGATCGTTAAATTAGTAAACTCTTCAGCTAAATACGACTGGTGCCAACTGGCTCGAACCATTATTATAACGGCATATTTTCCCTTTGGGGTTGCATCAGAAATTAAGCGTAAATGAATCTTCATCACTTCACTATTACTGTAAGGCATTACTAATGCCTCGGTTTGACCTGTATTGATACAGACCGCGCCAAATAAATAAGCATACTCAAATTGTTGCTGCTGAATGGCCCTTGGTCTGGTTCCTTTTTTTGCCCATATCCTAGTTGTTGTATTACGTTGACCAAACCTAGCCTCATCCTGAAACCAAATATGTACCTCTTTTAAATGAACATGCCTAGGGATCTTAAGGATCGTATTTATACCATTCCGCCTAATTATGTGATCTAATGTATTTAATTATTAACTGATTATATTCTCTTGGTGACGTATGAAAAAACATGATTTTTCTGAATTGGCCAAAACACATAAAAGTGTTCGTATGAGACTGCGTTATTCTGCTCTAGCGCACTTTCAAGAAGGCAGCTCTCGTACCGATATAGCTAAATTTCTTAAAGTGAGCCGTACTAGTGTTAATAAATGGATATCTCAATATCATCAAAATGGATTGGATGGATTAATTGATAAAAAGACAACTGGACGTCCCTTACGATTATCTGAAATCCAATCACTTCAACTAATTCAATATATTAATGAATATACAAAAAATGATAAGGGTGGCCGATTAGTAGGCACTGATATCCAGTTGTTTATTGCTGATAATTTTGGCCATCAATACCACCTTTCAAGTGTCTACAAATTACTTCACCGTTTAGGTTTTTCATGGATAACCTCTCGCTCTAAGCACCCAAAACAGTCCCTTGAAGTTCAAGAAGATTTTAAAAAATTCCAAATAAAAATGATCCTTAAGATCCCTGGCCATATCTCATTAGATAGAGTCGATATCTGGTTACAAGATGAAGCACGTTTTGGACAACAAATACAACAACAAAGCTATGGGCTAAAACAGGTAGGACCATTAGCTGTGAAACAGCAACAGTTTGAATATGCATATTTATTTGGCTCCGTTTGTGTCACTAATGGGCAATCACAAGCGATGGTAATGCCTTATGTCAATAAAGACATTATGTATGCTCACCTTAAACAAATATCCATGAGTACCGCCGAAGATCGGCATGCAGTCATTATTATGGATGGGGCTGGTTGGCATACAGAAGATCTTGCGACAGACTTTAATAATGTTAGCGTAATTAAGCTTCCTCCGTACTCCCCAGAATTAAATCCGATAGAACAAGTGTGGGGCTGGTTGCGTCAATATCATTTCGCTAATCGTTGTTTTAATGGTTATGAATCAATTGTGGATGCGGTTTGTTATGCATGGAATTACTTTGTAAGTGATAGTCAAAGAGTAATAAAAATGTGCACTAGGGATTGGATGAATCTGATCAACTAATTAGGCGGAATGGTATAAGATAATCGTTTAAGCTGCATTGAACGCAGAGTTAGACGAGCATCTTGGCTACTCTAAGAGTCACAAATCATCATCTAGTAACAACCGTAAACCGTAATGGCACTCAGCTAAAACCATTATCACTGATGATGAGCAATTTGAACTAGAGATTCCTCGTGACAGAGAAGGCACTTTTGAGCCTCAACTTGTCAAAAAATAACAAACACGTTTCACCTAAATGGATGACAAAGTGCTAAGCCTTAAGCCTCTACGCAAAAGGCATGACGACACCTGAAATAGTCGCTACGGTCAAAGAGCTTTATGGCGCAGACGTATCAGCCTACCTCATATCAAGGATTACTGGCTCAGTTATTGAACAAGTGATTTCATTGTGCTTAAAATTCGCCAGGATAAACGCGTTATCAACAAAGCGGTAGACCTCGCATTATTTATCAACTGGGAGCATTAAATGGTATTTGGCAAAATGAATATACAGAGTTTAGTTATGTGAAGTTGCATGATGTTCTTTATGATGGAATCGGATGATATTTTCATCGTATTGTTAAAAGATCTTGCGAAATACAATAATAAATCATCATTAATAGTAGTAGCCGTTTATGGTTATGAGTGTTATTAAAAATTTGCTGTTCAATATTGTATTAAGTTTATTTTTGAAGTCTTTGTTGATCGAGCCTATTTAAATGATCGACGATTTGACATTAGGAAGTTTGTCTATTGCATATAACAAAGGTTTATAATCTATTTATAAGCAAGCTATACGTCTTGTTAAATATGAGCACGTTATAAGTACAGATAGATCAAAGATAAATATTAAAGCTGATACTTTGTGTATTCATGGTAATAATTAATTAGCTGTAAAATTAACTAACGTTTTAAAAGTAATAACTGAGGAATACATATAAACTTTATGAATGATAATAATGTAATTATTTATTTTTCAAGTGGCTTTTGCGTTAGAAATAAATGACAGTATTACTCATGCTTAACAGTTGTTAAAAGCTGAACTCAGTCAAACTCTTCTTGATATACTTCCATGTTGTAATTCGCGTAATACATTACTGTAAAGTTTAGTCGCTCATATCGATAGAATAATAAAACCGTTAATATAATATAAATTACGAAAGCTCTATTCATAATAAAATAGTATTACAAGCCTATTATGGAATAGAGGTAGCTCTCGATCATGAAGCAATAAGCAAATACACTGGCTTAGCTTTTTCTGAAATAATTAAATTACATACTGAAGAATACTATTACGTTTTTGTGGTAGGGATTAAACCTAGTTTTACTTTATCGTGAAGTATCTACGTAAAGTCAGTCCAAAGTTTAATGTGTCTAATACAAGTACTATTGAAGCAGATAGACAAACAGCGGTTACCTTAGCCAATCTCAAAGAGGGTGGGCAGACATATTAGACATACTTGACGATTAACAACATTCTCTAAGAAATTCATAATGGATGATGAAGTATGGTTTGATTCCATTGATAGATAAGATAATGATGGGCCGCTTCAATATGTGTAAGGCTTAAGCGATATGTCGTTAGATATAATTTAATCAGGTCTCTTGAGTTTATTACATAATTTGAGGCGATTTGATAATTAAAATATTGTTGTAACGTCTAGAGGTTCAATGGATACTCATGAGTGCTGTTGAACAAACTCATTATTAGATAATGACGTGAATGAATCGAAAATTGAAATTACCATGGGATCATTTCAAGCGAGATTTAAAAAGATAATGAGTTTTTCTTTGTGTGGGCCAAATGTATGTCCAATTTAAATAGGTGAGTCATTCAATATTGACTGTTGTTAAATATTTAAGTTGGATATATTTTAGATATTAGATTTCCTAAGCAAGGACTACCTAGTTATTTCGCGACAAGTAATATCTTTTCTGTTTGTAAAAGACCCAAACTGTTTGTAACAGAATTTACTGACATCATTAATGTCAGTGTATTGCCAACATACCAATTTGATCACTTCAGCTCAGCCTCTAAAAAAATACTTTGTTTAATGATACATATACAGTGACTTCTAATATTGATCGAATGAGTTATAGGTTAAAAGATAAACTGATTGAATTTGTAGAATAAAGCTTTCTATCCAATAGAATAAGTTTAGGCGGCTATTCAAATACTATTTTATACGAATGAACACCTCATTTTTGAATGAAATATCCACACTTTGTAGTTTAATTAATCACTCAGTGATTTAATTGAAATAAACGCAATAAAACGCTTGCCAATAGTTTCGCTATCCCTATAATACGCCGCACAGACAAGGACGGAGGCGCAAGCCACTAACCAAGACTGAGAATAAAAGAAACGCTTTAACGATTCGAACTTCGGTTTGAAATTAAGTTAAAATAAGACGTTGACATTGCTCGAAAGGCGCGTAATATACGCCGCCTAGCCGAAAGGCACGCTCTTTAACAATTTAATCAAACAATCTGTGTGAGCACTTGTTGTTGATGTGATTTCAAAAAATCAAAGTCCTTTCTTGTAAAGGCAACATCAATAATAGTGACACACGAAATAATTCATTATTTCAGAATAATAAATTGTTAATTGCTTATATTTATATAAGTCATTAGCAGTAAGTTTTAGTCAGTAGTATTGAGTCGCACCTTTAATTAAGTGCACATTAAACTTTAAATTGAAGAGTTTGATCATGGCTCAGATTGAACGCTGGCGGCAGGCTTAACACATGCAAGTCGAACGGTAACAGAAAGTAGCTTGCTACTTTGCTGACGAGTGGCGGACGGGTGAGTAATGCTTGGGAATATGCCTTATGGTGGGGGACAACAGTTGGAAACGACTGCTAATACCGCATAACATCTCCGGATCAAAGTGGGGGACCTTCGGGCCTCACGCCATAAGAGTAGCCCAAGTGGGATTAGCTAGTTGGTAAGGTAATGGCTTACCAAGGCGACGATCCCTAGTTGGTCTTAGAGGATGACCAGCCACACTGGAACTGAGACACGGTCCAGACTCCTACGGGAGGCAGCAGTGGGGAATATTGCACAATGGGCGCAAGCCTGATGCAGCCATGCCGCGTGTGTGAAGAAGGCTTTCGGGTTGTAAAGCACTTTCAGCGAGGAGGAAAGGGTAAATCTTAATAGGTTTTATCTGTGACGTTACTCGCAGAAGAAGCACCGGCTAACTCCGTGCCAGCAGCCGCGGTAATACGGAGGGTGCGAGCGTTAATCGGAATTACTGGGCGTAAAGCGCGCGTAGGCGGTTAATTAAGTCAGATGTGAAATCCCAGGGCTCAACCTTGGAACTGCATTTGAAACTGGTTAACTAGAGTTTTGTAGAGGGTGGTAGAATTTCAGGTGTAGCGGTGAAATGCGTAGAGATCTGAAGGAATACCAGTGGCGAAGGCGGCCACCTGGACAAAGACTGACGCTGAGGCGCGAAGGCGTGGGGAGCAAACGGGATTAGATACCCCGGTAGTCCACGCAGTAAACGATGTCTATTAGAATTTTGTGGCTATATGCCGTGGGATTCAAAGCTAACGCATTAAATAGACCGCCTGGGGAGTACGGCCGCAAGGTTAAAACTCAAATGAATTGACGGGGGCCCGCACAAGCGGTGGAGCATGTGGTTTAATTCGATGCAACGCGAAGAACCTTACCATCCCTTGACATCCAGAGAATCACCAAGAGATTGATGAGTGCCTTCGGGAACTCTGAGACAGGTGCTGCATGGCTGTCGTCAGCTCGTGTTGTGAAATGTTGGGTTAAGTCCCGCAACGAGCGCAACCCTTATCCTTATTTGCCAGCGGGTTATGCCGGGAACTCTAGGGACACTGCCGGTGATAAACCGGAGGAAGGTGGGGACGACGTCAAGTCATCATGGCCCTTACGGGATGGGCTACACACGTGCTACAATGGCAAATACAAAGGGCTGCTAACCAGCGATGGTATGCGAATCTCCTAAAGTTTGTCGTAGTCCGGATCGGAGTCTGCAACTCGACTCCGTGAAGTTGGAATCGCTAGTAATCGTGGATCAGAATGCCACGGTGAATACGTTCCCGGGCCTTGTACACACCGCCCGTCACACCATGGGAGTGGGCTGCACCAGAAGTCATTAGCTTAACCCTTCGGGGATGGCGATGACCACGGTGTGGTTCATGACTGGGGTGAAGTCGTAACAAGGTAGCCCTAGGGGAACCTGGGGCTGGATCACCTCCTTACGTAAAGAAACACATCAACAAGCCTTACGATGAATTTGCTTAGGCAAATAAATCTACCGGCTATGAAAGCTTGCTTAGGCAATTTTCATATGAGTGCCCACACAGATTGTTTGATTAGACTGATTAGAAAGCAAAGTAGGTTCCGGGTCCCCATCGTCTAGAGGCCTAGGACACCGCCCTTTCACGGCGGTAACAGGGGTTCAAATCCCCTTGGGGATACCAACTACTACTTTAATGAAAGATACTTAATAACTGTTCTTGCTTAGAATGATTATTAAGTGTTTTTAACACTGCTCTTTAACAATTAGGAAAGCTGATAAATGTTCTTATTTATCACACAATAACAATGACACTTCGGTGTTGATTGGTGTGATAAATATAAACGAAATTGTTCTCAGTATTTAAAATAACTACTTGTAGTTAAATTAGATATTGTAATCAAGCAAAATAAAAAGCACACATTATAGTAATTCGTTACTGTAATGTGAGTACGTATCTACTCAGTTAATTTATTAATTGATAGGTGCACGAAAAACGATTGTTTTTCATATGTAAAATATGAGTCACAAGCGTCTTGGAAGCAACATACACATCTAGACACTGTTTAGGTGTTGTATGGTTAAGTGAATAAGCGTGCACGGTGGATGCCTAGGCAATTAGAGGCGATGAAGGACGTGGTAATCTGCGATAAGTCCAGGGGAGTTGATAACAAGCGTTATATCCTGGAATTTCCGAATGGGGCAACCCGGCACTTAGTGTCATCGGCTAGTGAATACATAGCTAGTCGAAGCAAACGAGGGGAACTGAAACATCTAAGTACCCTTAGGAAAAGAAATCAACCGAGATTCCGAAAGTAGCGGCGAGCGAAATCGGAACAGCCCTTAAGCTGTTTAAAAGTTAGTGGAAGGCTCTGGAAAGTGCCACGGTACAGGGTGATAGTCCCGTACACAAAAACTTCTTTACAGTGAAAACGAGTAAGACGGGACACGAGAAATCCTGTTTGAATATGGGGGGACCATCCTCCAAGGCTAAATACTCCTAATTGACCGATAGTGAACCAGTACCGTGAGGGAAAGGCGAAAAGAACCCCTGTGAGGGGAGTGAAATAGAACCTGAAACCGTGTACGTACAAGCAGTAGGAGCGGATTTATTCCGTGACTGCGTACCTTTTGTATAATGGGTCAACGACTTAATTTCAGTAGCAAGGTTAACCGTTTAGGGGAGCCGTAGGGAAACCGAGTCTTAACTGGGCGAATAGTTGCTGGGATTAGACCCGAAACTTGGTGATCTAGCCATGAGCAGGTTGAAGGTTGAGTAACATCAACTGGAGGACCGAACCCACTAATGTTGAAAAATTAGGGGATGACTTGTGGCTGGGGGTGAAAGGCCAATCAAACCAAGAGATAGCTGGTTCTCCTCGAAAGCTATTTAGGTAGCGCCTCATGTATCACTGTTGGGGGTAGAGCACTGTTAAGGCTAGGGGGTCATCCCGA
This sequence comes from Psychromonas sp. L1A2, assembly GCF_009828855.1. Classification (NCBI taxonomy): domain Bacteria; kingdom Pseudomonadati; phylum Pseudomonadota; class Gammaproteobacteria; order Alteromonadales; family Psychromonadaceae; genus Psychromonas; species Psychromonas sp. L1A2. Next base: position 1,710,213 of record NZ_WUAG01000002.1, read on the forward strand.
CTTACCAACCCTTTGCAAACTCCGAATACCAACAAGTGCAATCATGGGAGACACACGGCGGGTGCTAACGTCCGTCGTGGAAAGGGAAACAACCCAGACCGCCAGCTAAGGTCCCAAAGTATATGTTAAGTGGGAAACGATGTGGGAAGGCTTAGACAGCTAGGAAGTTGGCTTAGAAGCAGCCATCTTTTAAAGAAAGCGTAATAGCTCACTAGTCGAGTCGGCCTGCGCGGAAGATTTAACGGGGCTAAACATATCACCGAAGCTGCGGACGCATATTTATATGCGTGGTAGAGGAGCGTTCTGTAAGCCGTCGAAGGGAAAGCTGTAAGGCATCCTGGAGGTATAGAAGTGCGAATGTTGACATGAGTAACGATAAGGGGGGTGAAAAACCTCCCCGCCGGAAGACCAAGGGTTCCTGTCCAACGTTAATCGGGGCAGGGTGAGTCGACCCCTAAGGCGAGGCCGAAAGGCGTAGTCGATGGGAAACGGGTTAATATTCCCGTACCCTTTATTATTGCGATGGGAGGACGGAGAAGGCTAGGTGGGCCTGGCGATGGTTGTCCAGGTTCAAGTATGTAGGTGGGAGACTTAGGTAAATCCGGGTTTCTACTAACACTGAGATACGATGTCGAGGTACTAAGGTACTGAAGTCATTGATGCCATGCTTCCAGGAAAAGTCTCTAAGCTTCAGATAATAAAGGATCGTACCCCAAACCGACACAGGTGGTCAGGTAGAGAATACCAAGGCGCTTGAGAGAACTCGGGTAAAGGAACTAGGCAAAATGGTACCGTAACTTCGGGAGAAGGTACGCCTTTGGCGGTGATGAGACTTGCTCTCTAAGCTGCTAGAGGCCGAAGATACCAGATGGCTGCAACTGTTTATTAAAAACACAGCACTCTGCTAAATCGTAAGATGACGTATAGGGTGTGACGCCTGCCCGGTGCCGGAAGGTTAATTGATGAGGTTAGACTTAGGTCGAAGCTTTTGATCGAAGCCCCGGTAAACGGCGGCCGTAACTATAACGGTCCTAAGGTAGCGAAATTCCTTGTCGGGTAAGTTCCGACCTGCACGAATGGCGTAATGATGGCCATGCTGTCTCTACCCGAGACTCAGTGAAGTTGAAATCGCAGTGAAGATGCTGTGTACCCGCGGCTAGACGGAAAGACCCCGTGAACCTTTACTATAGCTTAGCAGTGAACTTAGAGCCTACATGTGTAGGATAGGTGGGAGGCTTTGAAGCGTTGTCGCCAGATGACGTGGAGCCAATCTTGAAATACCACCCTTGTATGTTTTGAGTTCTAACCATGGCCCCTGAATCGGGGTTTGGGACACTGTTTGGTGGGTAGTTTGACTGGGGCGGTCTCCTCCTAAAGAGTAACGGAGGAGTACGAAGGTTGGCTAATCACGGTCGGACATCGTGAGGTTAGTACAATGGTATAAGCCAGCTTAACTGCGAGACAGACACGTCGAGCAGGTACGAAAGTAGGTCATAGTGATCCGGTGGTTCTGAATGGAAGGGCATCGCTCAACGGATAAAAGGTACTCCGGGGATAACAGGCTGATACCGCCCAAGAGTTCATATCGACGGCGGTGTTTGGCACCTCGATGTCGGCTCATCACATCCTGGGGCTGAAGTCGGTCCCAAGGGTATGGCTGTTCGCCATTTAAAGTGGTACGCGAGCTGGGTTTAGAACGTCGTGAGACAGTTCGGTCCCTATCTGCCGTGGGCGTTTGAGAATTGAGAGGGGCTGCTCCTAGTACGAGAGGACCGGAGTGGACGAACCGCTGGTGTTCGGGTTGTATCGCCAGATGCATTGCCCGGTAGCTACGTTCGGAATCGATAACCGCTGAAAGCATCTAAGCGGGAAGCGAGCCTCAAGATGAGTTCTCACTGGAACTTTAAGTTCCCTAAAGGGCCGTTGGAGACTACAACGTTGATAGGCAAGGTGTGTAAGTGCAGTAATGTATTGAGCTAACTTGTACTAATTACCCGTGAGGCTTAACCATACAACACCTAAGTGGTGTTGGTGTTTACCAAGACACATAGAGTGGATACTCTTTAAACTAGCGCTTGTGAAGTATATTTACATATTGCGAGATAAAACAATTTCAGAATTAGAACATATCGACTATTAGCTTTTCTAATTTATTTTTTATGCTTGGCGATAATAGCGCTGTGGTACCACCTGATCCCATGCCGAACTCAGAAGTGAAACGCAGCTGCGCCGATGATAGTGTGAGGTCTCCTCATGTGAAAGTAGGTCATTGCCAAGCGCCTAATACGAAAAATCCCTGTTGACTAACGTCAGCAGGGATTTTTTCGTTTTGATGATTTAATAATGTAGTGGTTTAATAAAATACCTTACATAGAAAGTAGGGCGAGTATTACGAGTGCAATGTGTCACGAGCGGTGACGCTCTGCGACACCTTTCCATTGCCAAGCTTGCTAATACCAAAAGAATTAATAAGGTGATCATTCTTGTTGGTTAAAATTCCCCCCTAACTGCGTTGTGAGTTTTGAAGTGAGAACAACTATCTCCTACAACTCACGCCTTATTAGTGTTAATTTTTCCTGCGCAATATCTGATCACTTATTTAATTCCATTGGTATAAACCTTAAATACACGAGCAATCCCCGTTGACTGATGTCGACAGGGATTTTTTGTTTTAGAATAATGACCAATATAATAGAAAGTAGCGGCGTATGACGCGTCTGTATTGTTTTATGAGCTACATAACCTATAGGATGTTTTTGCATTATCAAGCATCAATTTCTGTAGGTTTTTAATTTTTTATAGTTTTTTCTTGTCTTTATGTATTAAATTTATACTTTAATGTCAACTTTGACACTTTATATGATATTTGTATGGATCATTAGTTTGTTTTTGATAGCATTAATTATCCCTTTGTTAGAGAGAATATAATGTCTAAAAAAATTATCCGTATTGCAACTCGTCATAGTCCTTTAGCGATGTGGCAAGCTAATTTTGTTAAAGCTGAGTTAATGAAGCACCATAAAGATTTAACTGTTGAATTATTACCAATGAAAACAAAAGGCGATATTCTTTTGGACACCCCTTTAGCTAAGGTTGGTGGTAAAGGTTTATTTGTTAAAGAATTAGAAGTTGCTATCTTGGAAAATAGAGCTGATATTGCCGTTCATTCTATGAAAGATGTGCCTGTAGAATTTCCTGAAGGTTTAGGGTTAAGTATTATTTGTGAACGTGAAGATCCACGTGACGCCTTTGTTTCTAATCACTTTAAACAACTATCAGATCTACCTGAAGGTGCAATAGTTGGTACTTGTAGTTTAAGACGTCAATGCCAAATTAGTGAATTGCGTCCAGATATAAAGATTAAAGACTTACGTGGTAATGTTAATACACGTTTGCGTAAATTAGATGATTGCGAATACGATGCAATTATTCTTGCTGCTGCAGGGCTAATTCGTTTAGAGATGGACTCCCGTATTGCTAGTTTTATTGAACCTGAAGTAAGTTTACCAGCAGTAGGCCAAGGTGCAGTGGGTATCGAATGTCGATTAGATGACGCAGAAACTATTGCTTTGCTTGCTCCTTTGGAACATCGTGAAACACGTGTACGCGTAACGGCTGAACGAGCTATGAATTTAGCACTTGAAGGTGGTTGCCAAGTACCCATTGGTAGTTTCGCCTTAATGAACGGCGATCAATTATTTTTGCGTGGATTAGTGGGTAGTGTTGATGGTACTAATATCATCAGAAAAGAATTAACAGGTCATGTTGATCAAGCTCATGAACTAGGTGAAACACTAGCACAGCAACTATTAGATGCTGGAGCAAAAGAAATTTTAAGTGAAGTTTATAAGTGAGAATTGAACCTCGATTATTAGTGACTCGTTTTGCGCCTCATGCAGAACGACTTACTAATAGTTTAAATGATATTGGGTGTTTTTCTATTGCACAACCACTATTGATGGTGACTGCATTAAATGATCCTAAAACACTGAATACTTTTTTATCTAGCCACTATGATTATGTAATTGCGGTCAGTGGTAATGCAGTTAAATATGCTCAACAACAAATAAATATTAACTGGCCCAAAGCTTGTTATTTTGCAGTAGGTCAATCTACACAAAGTATACTTAGTGAAGCTACTGGTCAGAGTGTTTTATGTCCTTTGACTCGATTTGATAGCGAAGGGTTATTAGCGCTGGATCCACTAAAATCAATTAAAGCTAAACGTATTTTAATTTTACGTGGTGAAGGTGGACGAGATTTACTTGAGACAACACTAATTGAACGTGGTGCAAAAGTTGATTTCTTTCAAACATATAAACGTATCAAGATTGATCTTAACGGTCACGAATTAGTTAATAATTGGCAACAAGCGTCTATAAATGGTGCTATTATCAGCAGTGTGGAAATTTTAAATCAATTATTTATGCTTGTACCAAAGGAATATACAAGTTGGATATGTGAGTTAATATTTTATGTCCCAAGTCAACGTGTAGCTAAACAAGCTGCATTGTTAGGTGCTCAACGTATTGTTTTGTTACCAAGTTTACATACAGACCAAATTGTGGAATTTTTTAAAGTAAATAATGGCACCTGTATATAGCCCATTAGTTTAAATAGGAATGTTATGACTGATACTAATACTGAAAATCAAAATATATCAACAACACCTGAGTCAGAAGAAGATGTTGTTAATAAAAAACGTAAAAAATCTTCTCGGCTATTAGTCATTATTGCTCTGATTTTTATTATCATATTGCTATGTATTATAGGGTATGGCTTTTATTTTTATAAAAATAATGTAGTCAATAATACTGCTTATCAACAAAAAATTGAACTGTTAGCTAATAAGTTGGAATCGCAAGTTGCACAACAAAATAATCAGTTTCAGCAAAGTAAATCATTGAATGACAATTTCAAAACACAAATTGAACAACTCGATATTCAATTGTTAGATGCTCAGAATAAAAGCAAATTATACAGTTCGGACATGCAAGCTCTTCAGCGTAGTGTTGCAGAAACTAACATTCGTCATCCTAGTGATTGGATTTTATCTGAAGTTGAATATTTGATTAACTTATCGGGTCGTAAATTATGGCTAGAGCACGATTTAAAATCAACTATTGCTTTATTGAGTACTGCGGACAAACGTATTGTTGAAATGGGAGACCCTAGCTTGAACCCGTTGCGTCGTGCTTTGCTTGAAGACATTAATATGCTTGAAGCCTTACCTCAACGTGATGTGGATGGTGTTATTTTGGCATTGTCTAGTTTGGAACGTCGTATTGATAAACTAGTTGTAGCTGGACTAGAGGTACCTGAAATTAAACAAGCTAAAGATAAAGAAGTTTCTGGAGATGTTGCTGATTGGGAAACTAATGTTGATAAATCTTGGAACTCATTTATTGAAAGCTTTATTGTTATATCTCATCGAGATAAACCAGTTGAAGCTTTATTATCACCAGAACAATCTTGGTACTTAAAAGAAAATCTAAGAAATGCATTATCCAAAGCTGAATTCGCTGTATATAGAGAACAACAAGATATATATGACCTAGCATTACAGAATGCATTAAAGTTAGTTGCTCTTTATTACGATATGGAAGATAAAAGTACACAACAATTTTATACTTCAGTGAAAAGATTAAGTAAGCAAAATGTGTCAATAGATTACCCAGATCAATTCAAGAGTGCACCCTTACTTTCTAGCATTCTTAAACAACGCATTAGTAAGTCATTTACTATTGAAAATGCGGAGTAACGATTATGATTGGACTTTTAATTATTGTTATATTCTTACTCACTGGGTTAATTTTTGCGCCTGAGTTAAGTGCACATAAAGGTTATATTCTAGTTTCATTTGATAGTTACACGACTTATGAAACAACGATTATTAACGCGGCTTTTATTGCGATTTTATTCTATTTTTTATTATTAGTAGCAGAGTGGATTTTACGTAAATTATTATCGATGAGCAGTGTTACTCGTGGTTGGTTTGGACAACGTAAAACTCGTAAAGCACAAAAAAATAGTTTATTAGGTATGCTTGCTCTATTAGAAGGGAATACTAAACAAGCACAAAAACTATTGTCTAAATCAGCAGACCGAAGCGAATCTCCTGCATTGACTTATATTGCAGCAGCACGTGCTTCACATAAAAATGGTGAATATAATAAGCGTGATGATTACTTACAATTAGCAAACGAACACCCTGGTTGTAAATTAGCTGTTGGATTAGTATGGGCTGAGCTACAGCTTGATGCTAAACAGTATGAAAATGCACTAGCTACCATCAGTGAATTAGATCAACGGTTCCCTAAAAACAGACAAATATTACAACATTATTTAACGCTTTATCCGGCGATTAATGAATGGGGTAAACTAATCTCTCTGCTTAATACACAGCGTAAATTAACTGGTTTAAATGATCAGGAGTTTGCGGAGTTAGAACTTTATGCTCATCAGCAATTATTTAAAAAATTAGCATCTGAAAGTGGGCAATTACTTAATGATTATTGGTATAAAGATGTTGCTCGCTGGATGCGTAAGGAACTGTCTTACCAACAAGCGGTATTAGAAGCATTTATTGCTAATGGTAATGGAAAGTTAGCGCAAGAGTTCTTATTAGATAAGTTACAACGTCAGTTTTCTTTGCCATTGTTGCCTTATCTTCAAAAAATAAAAGTGACTGATTATTATCCTATTATCACTTTTCTGGAAAAGCAGTTAAAAAAATCAACACATACCGATTACATCAATCAAGCATTAGCGCATTTAAAGTTAAAAGAAGGCAATCAAGATGCTGCTATTAAGCATCTTACTGAAAGCCTTAAAACGTTGCCTAATGTTGCTGACTATCAGCTATTGGCTTCTCTGCTAGAGCAGCAGGATAAAATTGAAGAGGCTAATTTATATTATCGTCAAGGTTTGGAGTTTGCGGCTAAATAAGCCATGTTGATCTGATGGTTATGTTTTATGGCGGGATGATAAACCTGCTACTAAAAATGGCTTAATTTAAAAGGTAAGCTTTGGCTTACCTTTTTTGTGTTTAGTGCATACTCCATAATCTACAACTCATATTTGCTAAGTTAATGAGATAATTAAGCGCTCATCAGCATTCGCTTAAATAATTTTTATTGTTATTTCTGATAGCTAGTTATTTTCGGATGTTATATTATAACATCTTTAATTTAATTGGTTTTTTATGTTACTCATTTTAAGCATTTTGGCCTTATTCTTAGGTCCTGTTACTTACCGACTATTACAACGACAACCCGGTTGGTTAGATCTATTAGATGCTTTTATATTTGTTAGCATATCTGGTCTTGTACTCTTCCACATTCTCCCTGAATTATTGTACGAAGGTGGCTTATTAGTGCTGGTCTTAACAGGCTTGGGTCTACTAACTCCTTCTCTGATAGAAAAATACTTCCATAAAGCCGCTAATAAAGCCCATAACACAACCTTGTTTCTTGGTGTATTAGGTTTAGTACTACATGCTAGCCTTGATGGTACTGTTTTATTAGTAAATCAAGCTGACCATACCGGATGGTTATTAGCGCTAGGTGTTTTATTACATCGTTTCCCCGTTGGTTTGACTATCTGGTGGTTGTTACGTCCGCAATATGGTGTCGTTTTACCCTTTGTTGTTTTAATTAGTATGGCTGCAGCCACTTTACTTGGCGCGTCTTATGCGGAGCTTTCTATGTCTCAATTAGATGGACAGCTACTTGCTTGGTTCCAAGCTTTTGTTATGGGCTCTATTATGCATGTTGTATTGCATAGACCTTATTTACAGCATCATAAAAAACATCAACAAGGTAATACAAAAGAACATAAATATGCTGCTGGTATCGGTAGTTTGTTTGGTTTAGTGGTTTTAGGGTTTGTATTATTACCACATTGGCTTGGCTATATAGAACATAACCATGATCATGCTGTATCGAATGAGCATGAAGCTCACGAGTCTCACCTTCTTGTTCAAGAAGTTGAACATGGAGGTTTGCACTTAGAAAATATTATTCATGATCATGATGCTGAAGAACATGCGCAAACTAATGAGTCACAACATGTAGAAGAAGAGGCTGGACACCATGAACATCTGCATGAGGATGAAGTTCATGATGAACATGAGCATGAAGATATACATCATAATCAAAGTATCGAAGAAAGCGAGGCGCTACATCAACAACATAATACCGCATTAACTTTAGTTAACTTTGGTAAGCTAGCTTTATACAGTGCGCCTATGTTGTTATTTGCTTACCTTTTAAGTGGATTAATGCATTATTTTAAACCAGCATTAAATGTATTACCGACACAGGGTAATAAAGGTTATTTTAAAGACGCCATTAAAGGAGTTTTATATGGCCTACCTTTACCTATTTGCTCACCTGCCGCGAGCAAAATGCACCAACAATTATTAAGCTTGGGAGCGAATCAAACTTTTGCGACCGCTTTTTTAATCGCGACCCCAATTATTGGTTTTGATGCCATTTTAATCTCTATTCCATTATTGGGTGAGCAGTTAGCTCTATTACGCATTGTATTTGCAGTTTTATTTGCTGTGATAATCGCATGGTTATTAGGAAGGCATTTTAAGCATTCGATTTCTGCTGTTGCCGAGCAAAGTTGTCAGGGAGGGCATCCAACTTCACGCTTTGTAGCAGCGATAAAACAAGGTTATCAACATCAATTAGATCACACTGCGCCTTGGGTTATCTTTGGTTGGGCATTAGCCGCAACTTTATCCGCAACGCCTGCTTGGGCTTTCTTTGAGCAAGCCTTATGGTTACAAGTATTAGTGATGGTGCTGATCGCTTTCCCATTTGCATTATGTGCAACGGGAATGACACCTATTATTGCGGTGATGCTAATTGCTGGTTTATCGCCAGGGGCTGCGGTTGCTTGTTTGTTAATTGGACCAAGTATTAGCTTAGATTTATTAAAACAATTAAGGCTTCAACAAGGTTACTTTGCTGCATTTGCTTTTGCAATGGTGATGTTGGTAACGGCTTTCTTAATTGGATTGTCATTAAATGAGTATATCGATGCTTTCCCATTGCCATGGTTAGGTGAACTAGATGCTGACTTTTCTTGGTGGCACTTTGCTAGTTTAGCCATTATTCTTGTTTTGTATTTTACTTCACTATTTCGTAGAGGTGCACGTGCTTTTATTGCGGAATTATTACCTAAAAGTTTATTGGGGCATCACCATCATCATTAAAGGTAATATGAGTACGCTAATCATATTGTTATGATTAGCGTACTCATATTTATTAAGCGAATCTTTTCTCTAGATAACTAACAATGTCTGATGACTCATACATCCAAGTAACGGTGTTATTTTCTTCTATACGTAAACAAGGTACTTTTACGTGACCGCCTTGTTCAGCAAGTACCTTTTTGTGTTCAGGTTGTTGTGCATCGACTAATTCAATATTTAACGCATTACGGCGCATCGCACGTCGAACCTTGACGCAAAAAGGACAAGCAGCAAATTGGTATAATTGTAAGCTCTTTGTTTCTTGGTCAACTTTTTGTTGTAAATCGTCTTTGCGTTTTACTTTCTTAGGTGCAAAAATAAAGTTCAGTATTAAAATTAAACGGCCTAATAGCCAGCGAATTATTTTCATCTTTTTCTCTTTGTAATTGACTGTTCAAAGTAAAATTGTAACCGATCCAAGAGGTTCATAAAAGATGATTACCTCTCGAATACTAATTAAGGAAAATAAATGAGTACTCCTGCCTCTCCATGCGTTTCGAATTGCTGTTTAAATGAAGAAGATATTTGTTTAGGCTGTTTTCGTAGTTTGACTGAAATCACTGGCTGGTCGCAAGCATCAGATTCAGGTAAACAAGACATTATTGCTAATACAAAAATACGTCGTGAGAAGATTAAAGTCTCTCAATCATTACCATCGTAGTTAATATTTTAAATAGGTTATGAGTATATGAATCAAAACGATACAGTTAGTATATTGGGCAGCGGTTGGTTAGGTTTGCCATTAGCGCGTAGTTTACAGCTTGATGGGAAAACAGTGCGCTTATCAACTCGAACGGAAAATAAAGCGAAACAGTTAGCTGGTTTGAACTTTAAATCTTATGTGGTTGATATAGAAAGTAGCTTATATAACCTAGATGACCTCGATAATTTAAATAACGTCCAAGATTTTTTACAAGCTAATACACTTATTATCAATATTACTAGTAAGTCATTATCTGCCTTTCAGGATCTTTTGATTGAAGTTGAAAAAAGCTCCATTGAACACGTTTTATTTATTAGCTCTACTTCGGTTTATGGTAATAACCAAGGAATATGTAAAGAAAGTGACGTCTTAGAAACTGAAACTAATTTACGTAAAATAGAAAAATTATTTACAGATAATATACATTTTGATTGTACAGTTATTCGCTTCGCCGGATTGATTGGCCGTAAACGTCATCCCGGTAGATTCTTTGCTGGGGGAAAAAGTATTAAAGATGGCAATGCTAAGGTAAACCTAATTCATCAATTTGATTGCATTAAATTAATTGAAACTATTTTACAACAACAAGCATGGGGTGAAGTGTTCAATGGCTGTGCTGATAATCATCCCACTAAACAATCATATTATACCAAAATGGCATTATCATTAGGGTATCCAGAACCAGAGTGTCTTATTGCAGAGCCAAGTGCCTCTAAAATAGTGTGCAATGAAAAAATAAAAACACAACTAGGTTATCAATTTATTTATCCTGATATATTTAATATCATCTGTTAACTTCATTTCTTTTGATTCGAAAATAATACCTTCTTATGAGGCTGTATTAATAATGAAATTAATACAGCCAATCACCTATATTACTTATTCCATACCACAAAAAGACCATAAATAAAGTAGGGTTTATAGCATTTCTTAAAATAAGTGTACTTATTTTAAGCGTTATGTGATTTCTATTGATATCTATCAAGTTCTGTTTGCAGGGGTAGGTTATCTTTCACTTGAATTTAGTTTTAGCTGGTGGATGAGGAAATTATGAGTAAACAAAAGTTAGTCATTATTGGTAATGGCATGGTCGGGCACCGTTTTATTGAAGAGTTTGTCGATAAAGGTGGCCTAGTGCATTTTGATATCGTTACTTTCTGTGAAGAGCCACGTGTAGCATACGATCGCGTACACCTTTCTTCATACTTTTCTCATCATACTGCTGACGAATTGTCATTAGTAAAAGAAGGTTATTACCAAAAACACAATATTGAAGTGTTTGTTGGTGAACGTGCCTTAACCATTAATCGTGCTGAAAAGGTCATTCATTCTCAAACGGGTCGAGCCATTGTTTACGATAAGCTGATTATGGCAACAGGATCTTACCCGTGGGTTCCGACCATTAAAGGTAACGAGAGCAAAGATTGCTTTGTGTATCGTACTATTGAAGATTTAAATGCAATTGAAAGTACTGCTCGTCGTAGTAAAAGTGGTGCAGTTATTGGTGGTGGTTTACTAGGTTTAGAGGCCGCTGGCGCATTAAAAGCATTGGGTGTGGAAACACATGTGATTGAATTTGCCCCTGTATTAATGGCTGAGCAATTAGATCAGCAAGGTGGTCAAATTTTACGTAGTAAAATCGAAAGTATTGATGTGAACGTACATACCGGTAAAAACACCAAAGAGATTATTGCATCAGGCGAGACTGCACGTAATACCATGCAGTTTGCTGATGGTAGTGAATTAGAAGTCGATTTTATCGTTTTTTCTACAGGTGTTCGTCCTCAGGATAAATTAGCAAAACAATGCGGCCTAGCGACGGCTCGTCGTGGTGGCATTACGATTAATGATCAATGTATTACGTCTGACCCAGATATCTTTGCGATTGGTGAGTGTGCTTCTTGGAATGAAAAATTCTTTGGCTTAGTGGCACCGGGTTACAACATGGCAAAAGTCGCGGTAGATACATTATTAGGCAACGAAAATGCATTTACTGGTGCAGACATGAGCGCAAAACTAAAACTATTAGGGGTTGATGTTGGTAGTATTGGTGATGCTAATGGCCGTACACCGAACTGTAAAAGTTACGTGTACTTAGACGGTAATAAATCAATCTATAAACGTCTTATTGTTTCTGAAGACGGTAAAAAATTATTAGGTGCAGTATTAGTTGGTGATAGCAGCAGTTACAGTGATTTATTACAATATAAATTAAACGATATTGAACTACCAAAACATCCTGATGCACTTATTTTACCTAGTCATTCTGGTGCTGAAAAAGTTGGCTTAGGCGTAGATGCTTTACCTGAAACTGCACAAGTTTGTTCATGCTTTGATGTTAAAAAATCAGATATATCTGAAGCCGTTGCCGCTGGTCATACGACCATTGGTGCAATCAAAATGGAAACAAAAGCTGGCACGGGTTGTGGTGGTTGTGTGCCGCTTATTACACAAGTATTAAATGCAGAATTAAAAAAACAAGGTGTAGAAGTTAAAAACCACATTTGTGAACATTTTGAATACTCTCGCCAAGAGTTATTTCACTTGATCCGTGTTGGTGGTATTAAAACCTTTAAAGCTTTATTAGATAAATATGGTAACGGTTATGGCTGTGAAGTGTGTAAACCTACGGTAGGATCTATTTTAGCGTCTTGCTGGAATGATTTTGTGTTAACCCAAGATCATAATGGCTTACAAGATACTAACGATATCTTCTTAGGTAATATGCAAAAAGACGGGACTTATTCTGTTATTCCTCGTATGGCGGGTGGTGAAGTGACGCCAAAAGCATTAGGTGTCGTCGCTAAAGTGGCTGAGCAATACGCACTTTATACCAAAATAACAGGTGCACAACGCATCGGTTTATTTGGCGCTCACAAAAGTGACTTACCTGATATTTGGCAACAACTAATCGATGCTGGTTTTGAAACGGGTCAAGCTTATGCGAAAGCGTTACGCATGGTTAAAACCTGTGTAGGAAGCACATGGTGTCGTTTTGGTGTACAAGATAGTGTAGGCCTTGGTGTTGAGCTTGAAAATCGTTACAAAGGCTTACGTACACCCCACAAGATAAAATTTGGTGTATCAGGTTGTACTCGTGAATGTGCTGAAGCACAGGGTAAAGATGTCGGCATTATTGCAACAGATTCTGGTTGGAACCTTTACGTATGTGGTAATGGCGGTATGAAGCCACAACATGCATCATTATTAGCGTCTGATTTAGACAAAGAAACCTTGGTTAAATACTTAGACCGTTTCATGATGTTTTATGTGCGTACTGCCGATAAGTTAACACGTACGTCAGTATGGTTACAGAATCTTGAAGGTGGTGTTGAATACTTACAAGACGTGATCATGAATGATAAGTTAGGTATTAACGAACAACTTGAAAAAGAGATGGCTGAGGCAATTAATAGCTTCCAATGTGAATGGACAACGGCATTATCTGATCAACACCAGCTATCACGCTTTTCACACTTCATTAACAGCGATCAACAAGATGACAATGTTGTGTTCACTCCTGAGCGTGGTCAAAAACGCCCAGCATTCTTTGAAGAAAAAGCCCCAACTTACCACATTAACTTGGAGGAAATGAAATGAGTAAATGGAATCCAATTTGCGCCTTAGACAACGTTTACCCTGCAACAGGCGTATGTGCATTAATAGACGGTAAGCAAGTCGCTATTTTTCGCCCTCGTGACGATGAGCAAGTATTTGCAATGGAGAATATGGATCCATTTGCGCGATCAAATGTACTGTCTCGCGGTATTATTTGTGAACACAAAGACCAGCTATGGGTTGCATCGCCACTTAAGAAACAACGTTTTAACTTAGTAGATGGATCATGTTTAGAAAATGATCAAGTCTCTGTTGCAACCTATAAAACGCGTATTAAAGAAGGCAGTATCGAGGTTCAATTATAAAAGCCCAGCTATAAAAGGTGCGGCTGTAAAGATTAAATAGCTTAAATGCTTCTTACTTATGATAGTACGACTGTTGTCCATTAAGTAAGTAAGGAGCCTTTCACTATTCAATTTTAACTTCAATCTTAACAATAGGGACTTATCTATGTCTTACATTAAACCTGCTGAATTTGTTCAAACTATGATCGATGCCGGCGAAAATAAAGTGTTCATGTCAACTCGCGATACCATTCTTCGAGGCATCATGGCAGGGGCTATTTTAGCTGTCGCCGTTGTTGTTGCAATAACTGCAGCTGTACAAACGGGTCTGCCGATTGTCGGTGCTTTGGTCTTTCCTGTAGGGTTTGTTGTCTTAAACCTGATGGGGTTTGATTTGTTAACGGCGGTTTTTGCACTAGCGCCATTGGCATTATTTGATAAACGAAAAGGGGTGACTAAAGCAGGGGTATTACGTAACTGGTTATTAGTTGGTTTAGGCAACTTGATTGGGGCTGTGAGTGTCGCTTTTCTCATAACTTTAACATTTACTATGAACTTTAGTGTTGAGCCAGGTGCAGTAGGTCAAGCTTTTATTAAAGCATCTACAGCTCGTTCACTTGGTTTCGCTGAGCACGGTATGGATGGTTGGATCACCGCTTTTGTGAAAGGTATTCTGTGTAACTGGTTTGTTTGTTTAGGTGTAGTTGGCGCAATGGTTTCAAAATCAGTGGGAGGCAAAACGCTGGCAATGTGGTTCCCTATCTTTATCTTCTTTGCATTAGTGTTTGAGCATGCGGTTGTTAATATGTTTTTATTCCCAATCGGCATGATGTTAGGCGCTGAATTTACTATTATGGACTGGTTAACATGGAATCAGTTACCGGTTACATTAGGTAATATAGTCGGTGGTTTAGGCTTTACTGGTATGGTTCTGTACGTTACACACGCTAAAACAAAACCTGCACGTAATCTTGTATAATACCAATCACAATAAATAGCTTATTTACTTGTTAAAACAGCCCAACTCCTCGTTGTAAATTTCGTAAAGAGAACAGCCATTTACGTCAATTTACGCCTTGAGTTGAACTGTTTTTACAGCGCAAAATTTAGATAACATATTTAATGTAATCGGTATAACCTTACGTAATACGATCATGGATTAAAAAGTATTAACACTATATTGTTTTAATCTGTCATAAAAATAAGGCCCTAAGTTAGTTATAACTTAGGGCCTTATTTTTATGATTTCTTTAGGAGTAATCGGTTGAATAACTTCCCATTATTATAAAGATACCATTATTATAAATATACCAACGGTTAAATCTAGATTGATACTGCGTCTTTATACAACCAAACCATATAAGCAAGATAGCCGATTAATAATAAAGCACCTTCAACGCGGCCCAATATGGCTATTTTACCTTTTCTCCAAGCAATTGAGAAAATAACCAACGCCAAGGTTAATGCAATCATAACGGGATAATCACGCGTTAACACTGCGATATCGAAACTACTTGCATGAATTAAACCTGGTAAGGCCATTACACCCAGAATATTAAACATATTTGAGCCGATGATATTACCCACTGCTAAATCGAACTCTTTTTTACGAGCAGCTGCAATGGTTGTTGCTAATTCAGGTAAGCTTGTACCGATAGCAACAACAGTTAATCCAATAATTAAGTCACTTACTTTAAAATATTCAGCAACTTCTACTGCACCCCAGACTAAAATCCGAGAAGAAGCGATTAAAATAAGAATACCAATAATTAACCATTTTAATGCTGCACCTTTACCGATTTCTTCTGGTAACTCATCTAAAATTTCCTGCGGTAAGGTGTCCTCTCCATTACTTTTTGCTTCCCAAATGGTAAAACCTAACATTGCAAACATCATGATTAATAGTAACAAACCATCTAAGAAGCTAAGATATTGATCCCACAAAAGAAAGTAGCTTATAGCCATGATTGCTAAAAGAGCAGGCATTTCACGTTTAAGTAGTTTTGAATGGATATGTAACGGATAAAATAAAGCGGTTAAACCTAGCATTAAACCAACATTAGTAATATTAGAGCCAATAGCATTACCAATTGATAGTCCTGTATTCCCGTCTAATGCGGCCATAGATGACACTAACATTTCCGGGGCAGATGTACCCAAACCAACAATAACAACACCGACAATCAAAGGCGATATAGAAAAGCTACGCGCTGTATTAGATGCACCTAATACAAACTTATCTGCACTCCAAATAAGCAGTGCAAAACCAATTAGGATAGCCAATGTTGGATATAATAAAGTGATCAAAACTTCCTCCTGAGTATTTTGAATTACCTATAAAAAAACGCTGAACATTCTCATGATCAGCGTTCTTTTAAATTTATAAAATCTGTGGGTATTTAGCCACGACCTTCAGCTATTGCTGCAACAGCCGCTAGTTCAGCCGCTTGTTTTTCATGTCTTTCCTGGCGATCTTGAATATCCATTAACTCATTTGTGATTAGGTTTTCTTCAATCTCACGTAAAGCAATCACGGTTGGTTTGTCATTCTCTGGATCAACTAAAGGTGTTTTACCTCCAGTAGCAAGCTGACGAGCTCGACGAGAAGCCATTAAGATTAGATCAAAACGGTTACCTACTACATTTACTGCATCTTCAACGGTTACTCGTGCCATTGCTGAACTCCAAAAATTAATTACATAAAAAAGGGCGGTTATTATATGTGCTAAACGCTAATTGATCCAGCACCTTAGTATAGAGATTATACTTCTAATAACTCTTTGATTGTTTTGCGGTGTTTAATCGCTTGTTTTTCTTGCTCGTTACGCAATGCGCGTACAATAGCAGAAAACTCTTGTGTAGCTGTATCAAAATCGTCATTGATGATTAAATAATCGTATTCATTATAGTGTGACATCTCTGATTGTGCTTTTTCCATGCGTTTAGCGATGACTTCAGCACTATCTTGTCCACGTTTATTTAAACGAGCTTCTAGTTCTACTCGGCTTGGTGGCAGGATGAAAATACCTTTAGCATTTGGCATAACTTTATGAACTTGACGAGCACCTTGCCAGTCAATATCTAACATTACATCAATACCTTGTGCTAAAGATTGCTCAATAGTAATACGCGAAGTACCGTAATAGTTACCAAAGACTTCAGCCCATTCAAAAAAAGCATTATCAGTAATTAACTGTTTAAATTCAGCTTCAGTAACAAAGTGATAATGCTCACCATTCACTTCACCTGGTCTTGGTGAGCGTGTTGTATGTGAAATTGATACTTGAGCAGGGTAGTCACTTTTTTCAGCTAGTAATGCTGTAATTAAACTAGACTTTCCTGCGCCACTTGGGGCGGATACAATAAAAAGAGTGCCAACTTGGGACATAGTTAATTTCCTGAAACAGTTTTTGTAAATCAAGCACCAGGCTGGTGGATTTTTAAGCACTTGAATTTTTGTAAGCGCGGATTATGGCTTATTTTATGAATGAAGTCTTTTTAATCATCAACTATTTTTATAAAAACAATTATATTATTCACTGTGCCTATTTAATGCAGTAAATATAGCTTCAATCATATCTACCGATATTAATCTTTCCAACGATTTTTTATTTCAATAATCTTGTCTAATTTTGACTCAAACAAATCAACTAATTCAGGATCAAAGTGCTTATTTTTTTGAGATCTAATTAACTCGATAGCCTTCTCAACGGGCCATGCTTCTTTATAAGGACGAACACTGGTTAATGCATCAAATACATCTGCAAGTGCAACTATGCGACCTTCAATAGGGATATCGGTGCCTTTTAACTGTTTAGGGTAACCTGTGCCATCCCATTTTTCATGGTGTGTCATTGCGACTATTTTAGCTAATTCAATTAAATCTGAGTCTGATTCACCCAATATCTCTGCACCTATTTCAGGGTGCTTTTTCATTATTGTAAATTCTTCATCGGTTAGTTTTCCTGGCTTAAGCATGATGCTATCAGGAATACCAATTTTACCGATGTCGTGCATAGGAGCAGCAAGAAATAATGCATCTGCTTCTTTTGCTGAATGACCGTAGGCTAAGGCAATCACTTTCGAGTAATGACTCATACGCATAACGTGCATGCCGGTTTCATTATCCTTGTACTCGGCAGCTCTACCAAGTCGCTGAATAACTTGTAACCTGGTACGCTTTAGTTCATCGATATCAACTAAAGACAAATGGGTTTTTACACGCGCTTTTACCACTGCCGGAGTAACTGGTTTAGAAATATAATCGACAGCACCGATATTAAGCCCTTTTGCTTCATCAACTGCGTCATTTAAAGCCGTCACAAATATAATTGGGATAGTTTTATATAAAGGATTCTTTTTGAGAAGCTCACAAACTTCATACCCGGTCATTTCTGGCATCATTACATCAAGTAAAATTAAGTCTGGCTTTTCTTTATCAATTAAGCGCAATGCCTCAGTTCCGCTTTTAGCAAAAATGAGTTTGTAAATATCTTTTAAAATGTTATTCAATACTTTTAAATTAATAGGTTCATCATCAACAATAAGTATTTTTTGTTTACTATTTGGCATCTAATTTACTCATTACACTTATTTAAATAGAAGATTTTATCGATTGAATGAGCACTTTAATATGATTCAAGGCTAATTCAAAATCAAAGTCATTACATGCAGTAATGACTGCTTTAATCTCTTCATTATAATTTGAACGAACAGCTTGTAATATATCTAACTGATCATCATCAAACTCATTGTTTTCTACAGAGACTTCAAGTTTTAAGAGTGTTGCAAGCAATACTTCATGAGAAGTATGTTCTTTCTCTGCTTCTTGGTATGTTCTTGTACTCATTTTTTTAGTACATTGAGTAATCGCATTAATTTCTAATTCAATATTTTCCAGCGATGCTATCGCTTCTTGTTGTTTATGTTTAAGGCTTGCGTCTTCTAGTGCAGTTAATGCCAACATAAGTCGATTTAGCGCTAGATTTCCAGCTGCTCCTTTATATTTATGGGCAGTACTTTCTACAGTGAGCCACTCTTCATTTTTTATAAGAGCAGATAATGCTGCAATATTATTTTTAGATTGATTTAAAAATTGTACTATTTCGTTAAATAGCGTTGTTTTTGAGCCCCATAAATCTATACCTTTCTCAATATCAATCGACACTTGTTGCGTTGGTTTGCTCTCTTTTGCATCAATTGTTGTTTCATTTAAGGTTAATACTTTCGCTATTTCATTTAATAGTTGACGAAGATCGATTGGTTTATTAGCAAACCCATCCATCCCCGATTCTTCAGCTGATTTTCTATCTTGAGGTAATACACTGGCTGTTAAAGCAATAATAGGCAGTCTTGAAAGTCCATGCTCTATTTCATATTCACGTCTTTTCTTGGATGCTGTTAATCCATCCATTACTGGCATTTGAATATCCATAAGTACAATATCAAAACGCTCATTTTCCATTTTATGTAAAGCTTGTTCACCATTTCTTGCCACAGCAAAAGAATGATTATTACGTTTTAAAATCAAGCTCATTAAATCAATATTTTGTTCAATATCATCGACGATTAAAACACTTAATTGCGGTAGCTCAGTATAAATTTCTTTTAATTTTGATTGAGTTGGTACATTGGCTAATTTCATCGGAATGCTAAATTCAAAAGTAGAGCCTTTACCTTTTTCACTTTTAGCTGAAATAGAACCACCCATTAATTCAATTAACTGCTTACTAATTGTAGTGCCTAAACCGGTACCACCAAAGCGACGGCTCATTGATTCATCTGCTTGTGCAAAGGGTTCAAATACAGAATCTAGTTGAGTTTGAGTCATGCCAATACCAGTATCAGAAACAGCAAAGTGTAAAAACTCTGTTTGTTTATTTTTGATAGTGATTGTGACGCTGCCTTCTTCTGTGAATTTAACCGCATTACCAATAATATTGGTCAATACTTGTCTTAATCGGTCAGGCACACCGTTATAGAAGCATTGAGTATCTTTGTCTATATTGAGGTTAATTTGTAAACCTTTATGTTGTGCTTGTAACCACAATGTTGATACGACTGAATCGACTTCTTCTACTAAATAAAAGTCTCGATATTCTAATTGGAATTTACCTTTGTCTAACTTTGCACTATCAAGAACATCATTGAGGATATGTAGAAGTGATTTTGCAGACTGGTTAATAGTATTTAATTGTTTTCTTTGGTTATTATTTAATTTTTCGTCTAGTAAAATATCACTAAAACCGATAATCGCATTCATTGGAGTACGGATTTCATGACTCATATTAGCTAAAAATGCAGCGCGTGTAGTTGCGGCTTGTTCTGCTTTTTCTTTTGCTGAAATTAATGCTGATTCCATTTTTTTACGGTCACTAATATCCATAATGAAACCGTCAAAGTATCTCTCTTCAGGCGTATCCCCTTGTACTGCTCTACCATAGCCTAATACCCACTTAATATTTTTATAACGGTCAATGATTCTCAATTCTAGTTGATAGCCATCTGGATGATATAGGTCAGTATCAAGGATAATTTGCATATCTTCAGGATGTACAAAATCAGCAATAGTACGTTTGGCATTAGGTAATAAAAAGTCTTCAGCAGGGTAACCAAGCATTTTTTCTACTTCATCATTAATAAAGATACTTGGCCAACCTGGGGTATCTAGATGACGATAAGCAATGCCTGGAATATTAGCCACTAAAGAGCGTATTTTAGCTTCTTTATTACGTAATGAACTTTCCATTGCTTTTCGTTCACGTAAGTCTGAAATAAAAGCAACACACATTAGTTGATTATTTAATTCTACATGTCCAATACCGAGACGAACTGGAATTTTTTCACCGTCTTTTGCTAATGCCTCTACTTCTCTGCCTTCATCTATAATTTCTGCTTCTCGAATTTGTAAATAATCATTAATAAACGGATCATGACTTGCTTGATAAGGCAGTGGCAAAATTATTTTAACGTTTTGACCAATGAGCTCTTCTGACGACCAAGCTAATAAGGTAGATACCGCCTTATTGACACTAATAATAATGCCTTTTGAATCAATCGTTATGATCCCATCTATCGCAGTATTCATTGTTGCAATTAAACGACGTTCGTTATTCATCGCCGTAGCGGAGATATCTTTGTAACGGAAAATAATATTGGCACCTAAAACGAGAAATATAACGACAACAGTAATACCCGTCACAATTAACGCTAAGATAGTGGAAATTTCACTTGTTTGTTCAGATAGCTCCATACCTGGCGGCAACACAAAGCGAGCTGCAAGCATACCGACGTAATGCATGCCTGCAATAGCTGCACCCATTACACAACTCGAGATGCCTATTTTTATATTTTTGTTAAGGCGAGGTATATTATGCTTATCTAAACCAAAGCTGATCCATAACGCTAATATTGCTAAAATCACAGCAACTAAAATAGAGACAATAAACATCACTGGGTCGTATCGTAAAAGCGGTGCCATTTCCATCGCAGCCATACCAATGTAGTGCATTGCACCTATACCAGATCCAACAAGCACGCCACCAAAGACTAATTGGCAACTCTTTATTTCTTTACGAGTTATTAAATTCAGCGTTACCCAAGATGCGGCAATAGAAGGAAGAACGGAAATAAGCGTGGTATCTATTTGATAGCTAATATTGGTACAAAGGTCTAACGCTAACATACCGAGAAAATGCATTGACCATACACCGCCACCCAAAACTATACTGCCAATAATAAGAGATATTTTTTTGCGTATAGGCGTTGCATATTGCGCTTGGTGTGCAACTTGAAACCCCATAAAGGAGGCAAGTATAGCAATAGAAATTGATAGAGTAACAAGCCATGGGTTGTACTTGGAGAGCACGAATAAGTTGGATTCGTTATAATTAAAAATCTCTAGGATCTGTTCTAACATATGTTAAGCACCACTATTAAAGAAAAAGACATTCTATTTTTTATAAAAGGATAAGTTATTTATGCAAATGTCATTAAATAGCAGATCGATATTATTGATGAAAATAAGTGTTTATTGAAAGTTTGCATGAGAAAAGTTGTCCACATACTGCCTACTAAAAACGAATGTTTATAATATGGAATGGATTAAAGTTACCCATTTGTTAATTCTATTTTATTACTATCGGCGATCTTTTAATAAAGTTGAACTTTATTGATCACTATTAATACTTTTTTATGGTTTATTAGTCTTTTTTGTGGTTTATTTTTGATGTTTGTAGGCTGTATTTCTATTTTCGATAAGAATAATTATTTAATACTACTGTAGTGATTATTTTATTATTAAACAATAAATGAACATGCTAACGGTATTGCGACAGATAATTAAGGGACATTAAATTAATAGCATTATTGTGTTTTTTGTTTTATGGGAGGAGTAAATACTAACATTTAGCTGGGTAAAAAATGGGAAAGCCAACAACGAAAGGTTGCTGTTGGCTTATAATTTGTAGGTTATACTTTTTCGCGCTGCAGTATTTTTTTCGCTTGTTTTTTAGCTTTATTTTCTTCTAACTGTGTTACCGCTGCTGAACCTATGTGCGCTTGTCCGCGTTCAAGCGATAAACGTATTTGTTTTTCACGTTCTAGGAAACGTTGTTTTTGTTCTTCTGATAAGCTGTCATGGCATTGATGGCAACTTACACCTTGCATGTACTTTTCTGACTTTTTATCTTCTTCAGTAATAGGTAAACGACAACCATGACATTGATCATATTGACCTTTTTCAAGTTTGTGATTTACTGATACACGATTGTCGAAGACAAAGCATTCACCTTTCCACATTGTCTCTTCTTCAGGTACTTCTTCAAGGTACTTAAGTACACCACCTTCAAGATGATAAACTTCATCAAAGCCTTGCTCCTTTAGGTAGGCTGTTGATTTTTCACAACGAATGCCACCAGTACAAAACATAGCTACTTTTTTATGCTTTGCAGGATCAAGGTTTTCTTTTACGTAGGCTGGAAATTCACGGAAGTTAGTCGTTTTTGGATCAACTGCATTTTCAAAAGTACCAATACTGATTTCATAATCATTACGTGTATCAACTAATAAAACCTCGGGATCACTTATTAAAGCATTCCAATCTTTTGGTTTTACATAAGTACCTACGACACGATTTGGGTCAATACCTTCGATACCCATCGTCACGATTTCTTTTTTCAGTTTTACTTTAGTACGGTAAAAAGGGTTTTCTGTATCAAATGAAAACTTTGCCGTTAGATCTGTTAAACGAGGATCAAATTTTAACCAGTTAAGTACATTATCGATACCCTCTTGATCGCCTGCGATCGTACCGTTGATGCCTTCGCTTGCTAACAACAAAGTGCCTTTAACTTGGTTTGCATTTAATATATTAAGTAGTGGGGTTTGGATCTCTTCGTAATTTGCTAGATCAACAAACCTATATAAAGCACAAACAACTGTATTTGACATGTTTTTTTCCTCGTTCTACGAACTGAAACGTAAATTCAGCCACGCATTATACGAATAGAAATGTTATAAGCAATTTTTATATTACCTTTCACCAATAAGTAAACATGCCTTGAAGCCTTGAATTTACTCGCTTCTTGGGATTAACGTTTGAAACGTAACATGTTTTCAGACAATAGCTGACTATCTTTGTCTTTTTTGAGCTCGTTAACTTTCTTCTATTATTGAGTATTCTTCTTCTAATTATAAGTTAATAAACCAATCGGACGTTAATTCTTAGAAAATATGGTTACTAGATTAATCATCTCATCTAAAGGTATCTTCAATATTTGCCCAAGCACAATTAAGCTTGTTATTTTATTCTCTATTTTTAATGACAAAGCTGAATGAAATTTATCCAAATATTTTCTAATACTTTGTTTGTAATTGATATTAATAACTATTTTTAGTTGATTTGATTCTTTAATGTTTAGGCAATTAAAATGATAAAAATAAAATCTAATGATCAATTTTAAATGAAATTACCCTTTTGGAGGTATTATTTTATAGATGATTAACAATTAATGTCTATACTGTTTTAGTTGTTAATACGCTTTTTAATTAAAAAGAGAATTCTGATTTATAAGCATGGAGGGGTAAAATGCCAACGCGATTACATTTAATTAGAGCAAGTCACCTACATCCTGTCATTCAGTATATGCAAACATTATCTATGCCAGTAGAGTCTTTACTTGAGGAAGCTGAGTTAAGTCTTGCCCTATTAGTAGAACCTAACCAATTAATTTTAGAAAAGAAAGTTTGGCGGTTTCTAGAGCTCGCCGCTGAATTTAATAATATGCCACATCTAGCGACTTCTTTAACAGAACAAAGTCATTTATCTCAATATGGTGGTTTTACAGAACATTTATTAAAAGCAGATAACCTTTATCAGGCTTTACAGTTTTTAATTCAAGAAATTAATTTACACCATAATAATAACTATTTTTGGATCCAAGAAAGTGAGGAATGCATTTGGATTTGTCGTCCTCAACATCCTTATATTAAAGATAATCAATGGCAAGTTGAACAGCATGTAATGAGTTTACTTTGTATGTTAATTGAATTTTATGCAGGAGAGGGCTGGCTTCCTAAGAAAATAAAGTTACAAGATAATAAAGCTGTAGGAATAGAGCGATCTCGTTTTTTTAAAAATACAGAAATTAAGTTAGGACAACCTTATTCCGCCATTGCAATTGATCACATTTTATTAAAAGACCGTTCATTAATAAGCCAGTTTCCTAAACCTTCTAGTCTTGATTATATTCCTGATTCCTTTGTACAAGGATTTAAGTTACTTTTAAAGCAAAACTATTTTGGACAGAGTTGGTTGGCTGAAAATATAGCCACGGCGCTAGAGACGAGTGTTCGTACTTTAAAAAGAAAGTTACATAGCCAGGGTACATCGTTACGTAAGGTGTTTGATGAAGTTCGTTTTCAGCAAGCATGTGACTTAATTGAACAAGATGTACATGATTATGATGTGTTAGCTGAAAAGCTTTCTTATACACACGCAAATAACTTTGTACGTGCCTTCAAACGCTGGAGTGGCATTACGCCAAGGGAATATATACGCCTGCGTAATATAGAATTATTGAAAAAGAATGAGGCATGGTGAGCTTTATCGTATAATAATACGTACTAAACTATACCCGTTACCGTTTAAGATACTTTGTTCAGTCATTAGCTTGAACTCTACATCAAGACGTAACATGATGACAATAGCGAGTCCTTATTGAAGGTTGCAACGCAGAGTTGGTTTTCAAGTTAACGATCCAGAGGGTAAGCTGCGAAGCAAACATCTTGGTTGTTAGAAAGTATCTATCTAATCCATTAGATCTTTCGCTTTCTGCCTGGCATCTTTTCACTTCACCGCTTGTTGAGTTTTGCACCTTGGATAGTAACGAATAGATATGAATCCATAGTGGCTTATTATTAGAGGTAAAAATGAAATTTTTATTATTAATCGTAGCAATTTTATTACAAACAGCTTGTACTGGTATTCCGGATGGAATGAAAGCCGTTAAGAACTTTGATAGTGAACGTTATTTAGGTACTTGGTATGAAATTGCACGTTTAGACCATTCTTTTGAAAGAGGGCTTGAAAAAGTTTCAGCGACTTATTCAATGCGTGATGATGGCGGCATTAAAGTCGTTAACAAAGGATACTCTACAGAAGATAAAGAATGGAAAGAAGCGGTTGGTAAAGCGTACTTTGTTGATGATAAAAACACTGGTCACTTAAAAGTGTCTTTCTTTGGCCCATTTTATGGATCGTATATTATTTTTAAAATGGACCAAGTAAATTATCAGTATGCTTTCATTAGTAGCTATAACCACGAATATTTATGGTTATTATCGCGTACGCCGCAGATAAGTGATGAAGTGAAGCAAGACTTTATTAATACTGCCGCTGAATATGGCTTTTCAACCGATCAACTTATTTTTGTTGATCAAATGACAACCAATACAGACACCAAATAAAGCACCTATCATACAGCAGGTGCTTTCATCACTAATCAGCTTTTTTTTGCTGTTTAAGTTGAGTTAAAACGACATCGAGTGATGGTTGAATTTGATGGCCTAAAGCAATGATTTCCTGATCTGGTATGACTAGGTCAGGGACTTGGTAAACTTGCATTTTTGCTGCTAGCGCTGATAAAACCCCATTACTTGAATCTTCAAAAGCTAAGCATTGCTCTGCTGGAATATTTAAGCGTTTTGCTGCTAACAAAAAAATCTCAGGGTGTGGTTTGCCATGAGTGACTTCGCAACCACTACTGATATGTTCAAAATAATGATCTATTTTAGCCAACCTTAACTTGGTCGCTGCTAACTTGTTGTGTGTTGAGGTCGCCACAGCCACGGGAATATTTTGTGTTTTAAACCATTCTAATAAATCAATGACGCCAGATTTTACAGGGATAGCTTGATTCTCTACGACGGGCCAATAACCATCCATCCAAGCTTTACGTAAAGGTGCATACTCAATGTACTGTGCATAATGCGACATAATTGCTTCTTCAATCCCTTTGGCATTGCGACCAATGATTTTCAAATAAGCACTTTTAACAAAAGGCAGTGATAGTTGTATGCAAGCTTGTTCGAAAGCTTGCATACAAACACGTTCGGTATCTAGTAGTAGGCCATCCATATCAAAAATAGCAGCTTGGTAGGACATAAAATTCTCAATCAATAATTAACATTGCGAGCTAGTGTACCTACTTTTTATGATCTATAAAGTGAGTGATTATTAATGGTCTCTACTTTTAAATTTTCTTAAGTTTTCTAACATTAACAAAGCCAATTAAAATGCCACTGATCACACACAAACTTGCAACTAACTTAATCATTCCAACTTCTTCTTGATAAAACAAAACACCTCCTAATAAACCAAAAATAGGAACGAGTAAGGTAAGTGGGGCCACAGTAGTTAGTGGATAGGTAACTAGTAGTCGGTTCCAAATCCAATAGCCCAATAAAGTTACCGGATAAGCTTGAAATAATACCGAGAAAATAACACGATCATTAAACTGTGTTGATAATTGTACGAAAGCATCACTACCTGATTGAAAGTAGACGATTAAGAATAGAGGAATAGGCGCAAAAGCCATTGCCCATAAACTAAATGCAAATACCTGTTTTGTGCCTGCTTTTTTGACTGTAATACTCGCTAAACTCCACGATATAGCAGCGAATAAAATTAGCATGAGTCCTAATTGTGTTACTGAACCATCTGTTACGGTTAAACTTAATAATAAACCTCCTAAAGCAAGGCCACTGCCAATGATTTTATTTATAGGAAGAGATTCTTTTAATAAAAAATAACCTAAGAACAAACCAAATACTACATTCATTTGTAATAAGACTGAGGCCATGCCTGCGCTTAACCCTGCTTGGATAGACCATGTAGCCATTCCCCAAATACCAATCGCGAATAACCAGCCATAGACGATTAGGTAATACCATGACACATCTGGTTTTTTGACAAAAAATATAGCGGGTAATGTTGCTAAAGTGAACCTTAATGCCGTTAATAACAAAGGATCAATTTCGTTTACGCCTAACTTGATCACTGAGAAATTTAACCCCCAGACAACCATGATTAAAATACCTAGTATCAAATCGTTCTTTTTCATGCCAGATCCTTTCTTTTGAATAATGCGTTCTTGCGCTTATGTGTATTATCAAACAAACTAAAAAAGATAACAGATACAAAAATTATAAATTAAAGCGGTACAATTTATGCGTTATAAACAATTAGCTAAACAGTGCGTACAGCAGATTGAATCTGGGCAACTCCTTGTAAACAGCAAAATGCCTTCTTTACGTAATTTTAAACAGTTGCATAATGTCAGTATGACGACGGCGTTAAATTGCTATCAGCATTTGGAATCACTGGGGTGGTTAATAGCAAAACCACAGTCAGGATACTATGTAGCTCAAAGATCATTGTTAGTAGAAAAGCCACAAACACCTACTGTCATTAGTTTTCAAAGCTCGATTACACAACCACATTTACCGGCTTTGTATAATCCTTTTATCGATCCTTGCCCATTAGGTATTGCACGTTATGATCCTGATTTAATACCGGTGGATAAACTACAACAAAGCTTTCGGCGCGCAATGAAGCAACAAGGCAATCAACTTAGTCATTACCCTAATCCACAAGGAGAAATGACATTACGCGATAACTTGAGTGAGCACTTTAAAACGGTTGATTTTCACTTTTCTGCTACAGAGTGTGTGATCACACATGGTTGTTTAGATGCCATCAGAACAGCGATTGAAATCACCACAGAAGTCGGTGATGCTATTGCTATCAGTTCACCGTGTTTTTCTGGTTTATTAGAGTTATTAGGGGTGATGGGACGACGTGTGGTTGAGATCCCTTCGGTTATGGAGGGCATTGACCTTGAACAATTACAAAAGCAGATGCAATTAGGGGCGATAAAAGCAGGTTTGTTTTGTACTTCACACATGAACCCACAAGGAACGTCAATGAGTTCGCTGCAAAAACAAAAACTTGTTGAATTAGCGACTCAGTATAGAATTCCTATTATTGAAGACGATGTTTATCTCGAATTAGGTTATGGAAAAGTTATTCCGCTACCTGCAAAACATTGGGACCAAGAAGGCTATATTTTATGGTGTGGTTCTATTTCTAAAACCATTGCGGCAGGGTATCGTTTAGGTTGGTGTTTACCTGGTCGTTATTTGCAAGATTATTTACAACAACGTTTATTTGCAAATCAAGGTGTGACATCACCACTACAGCTTGCTATTGCAGATTTTATTGTACGTGGTGATTATATAAATCACCTTAAAAAAATACGCTTACACTTGCAGCAACAAACATTGCAGTTTATTGCTTATTTGCAACAACACTTACCAAGCAACAGTAAAATTAGCCAACCTGCTGGTGGTTTTGTTTTATGGATTGAGGTTCCTAACCTAAATACGCCTAAATTAAGACAACTTGGCATACAAAAGAAACTAGATATACGTGTGGGTAATAGCTTTAGTACGTTAGGTTTGTACCCACATTGCTTTAGATTGAATATTGGTTTTAGTATGACTGCTGCAGAGGTTAAATTACAATTAAGTGATTTAATTAAATTAGTTAAAATTTGTTCAGAGGATACACCATGTTAGATAACCCTAAAGCGCTCAGCGAGGCGGTTAACCAAACCATGCCATTCGGCAAATATGCAGGTCGAAAATTGATTCACTTACCAGAACCTTATTTAGTGTGGTTTCATGGTAAAGGTTTTCCTGAAGGCAAATTAGGTGAGCAGTTAGCATTGATGTATGAAGTTAAGTTAAATGGACTAGAGACCATGCTTGCGCCATTGATTAAGTAACACCTAACCTGAATGATGATGTCATGAGAGACTAAAAAAATTTTTAAGTATTTTATTGTTGATTTAATTTTATTCTAAGTTTTCCTGGGGGCTTCATAGGTGAACTTTAAAAAATTCATTACGTATTACCGTGATAGAGATAAAGCTGCACGGTACTCCAAAACGATAATTAGGGGAAGAAGATGAGATTAAAAGGAATAAGTTGTTTAACCGCTGGTATTCTTATGAGCTATTCTGCTATCGCTCAACCTTTAAGTAAAGAAGCAGGGTGGGAGTTTACCTTAAGTCTAAATGTTGGTTACAGCGGTGGAGAGTCTCAATTTGATACGGACAGTGATAACGAGACGACTAATGATCTGAATAATAATGGTCAATCTCAGTCTTCTACATTAGCTTATCCATTAGGACGAGTGCAATACACATTAGATAGCCTTAAAACACAGTTCTTTCTTGGTAATAGCCGGGAACAAGTTTCAACGGCGCAATTTCAATATGAGCTTGGTATTGTTCATCAATTTAATAACGACAGTAAATTAACTTTTGCTGTTTTTCCAAAATTATCAATGTTGAATGAAACTTGGGAAGACCCTTTTTTAGTGGGTAGTGACCGACAAACTACCGATGAAAAAGTGGGAGGAGGGCGAATTGCTGTAGAGAGAATTTTTGGTAGTCCATTGACGTTAAAGTATGCGATTGCAAGCAGCAGTATTGATAACGAACGTAGTGGTCAAAGTCAGTTAACGGATGCATCTGAAATTGCCTCACTACAACGAGATAGTGTGTATCAAAGGGTAGAGGTTGAAACCTTATTCCCAGTGGCAAAAGGTATATTGTTAAAACCTAACCTTCAATATACTCACCGTAATGCCGAAGGTAACGCTAATAGTTATGATAATTATACGGTACAGTTATCTATTTTAATTTTTCGAGACCGACATACTTTAATTACCACTATTAATGCGGGTACTCGAACGTATCAGCAAATTAATCCCATTTTTGATGCTAAGCAAAATCTAAATCATGCAGGTATTTTTTCTATTTATAGCTATAAGAGGCCATTTGATTGGGATCGTTGGACTTGGACTATGATGGGAGGATATAGCCAAGAAAACTCAGACATTAGTTTTTACGATAGCAAAAGTTTTATTGTTTCTACTGGCTTGTTATATAAATTTTAAACATCTTATTACTGCTTAATTAGTGAACGAGTATCGTTTGAAATAAGCAAATTTAGCGATTACGCTATTCTTCTCATCTCTGGATCATAATGTCAGTGTTATTTTTGACTCACAAATAAAGTGTGATCTAGATCGCATAAAAATTGTTAAAGGCAACCTAATCAAATTTAATCCTCTGTGAAATATCAATAGACTAGATTAGTAACTGGTGATTTTGTTAGGGTATTGTTAGGGACTGTGATTAAGGAATGATTGTGTTCTTATTAATACTAATTATCACAAGGCTGTGTTTAGGAGTTTAATTTTTATGATAGAACAAAATTTTTGCGGTTATTGGGACTTTTATCCTTTATCTAGCAATGATGATGGGTATTGGCTATTGGGCTTTCAGAAAGACCGTTAATTCTTCGGATTATTTTTTAGGTGGACGTCAGCTAGGACCTTGGCCAACAGCTATATCAGCAGGTGCATCAGATATGAGTGGGTGGCTATTACTTGGCTTACCTGGTTACGCTCTTGTTGCAGGGTATGGATCGTTCTGGCTTGCTGGTGGTTTATTAGTCGGTAGTTGGTTAAATTGGATAATATGTTCGAAACGTCTACGTACTTATACCATTATTACAAATGACTCATTAACCTTACCTGATTATTTTGCTCGTCGTTTTGAAGATAAAAGCAAAATGTTACAAACTATTTCAGCTTTTTTTATCCTGTTATTTTTCCTTTTTTATACCAGTGCAGGTTTAGTGGCTGGCGGTAAATTATTCCAAACTGTATTTGATCTTAACTATCAGTTAGCCGTTATCATCGGTACTGTTTGTGTTGTGTCTTATACCTTATTTGGTGGTTTCTTAGCTGTATCTTGGACGGATTTAGTACAAGGTTTATTAATGGCTGCTGCACTAATGTTAGTGCCTATTTTGGCATTAGATGGTTCAATAAGTGATTTAACTACGTCATTAGCGACTAAAAATCCTGAGTTATTAGATGCTTTTACTAATAATGACGGCACGCCAATGAGCGTTATTGCTATTATTTCATTACTTGCATGGGGGCTAGGTTACTTTGGACAACCACATATATTGGCGCGTTTCCAAGCTGCAAGTAGTAATAAATCATTAACAACAGCACGTCGTATCTCGGTGATTTGGACTCTTCTTTCAATCATTGGCGCTATTTTTGTTGGGTTAATCGGTATCACTTATGTAGATTCTCACTTAGGTGGTGTTTTAGAAGATAGTGAAACTATCTTTATGATTTTAGTGAATGGTATGTTCCACCCTGTGATCGCTGGTATTTTGTTAGCGGCAATTCTTGCGGCAATAATGAGTACGGCTGATTCGCAATTACTTGTATCGTCTTCAGCGTTAGCAGAGGATTTTTACAAACAACATATTAATCCTGAAGCAAGTTCTGAAAAAGTCGTATTAGTGGGACGTTTAGGTGTGGTTGGTCTATCACTGATTGCATTAGCACTTGCGTTTAACCCTGAGAGTTCAGTGCTCGGCTTAGTATCGTATGCTTGGGCCGGTTTTGGTGCTGCATTTGGACCTGTTATTATCTTAAGCTTGTACTGGTCACGTATGACGCGTTATGGCGCTTTAGCAGGGATCCTTGTTGGTGGTATAACTATCGTTGTTTGGAAACAATTAACGGGCGGTTGGTTTGATGTTTATGAAATTGTACCTGGCATTATCTTCGCACTAATAGCGATTGTTGTTGTGAGCTTGTTAAGCAAAACACCAAGTCAGAGTATCTTAGCAAAACATCAAGAAATGAAAGATAAACTATCAGTGTTATAACTTAAACTTTTTGTTTATTGCTAAAACCTCGCTTAAGTCATTAAGTGAGGTTTTTTTATGCCTTTTAAAAAGTAAGGCTAATCAATTTTACCCAACCTTTTAACCACTATTTCTCATTAAAGCTTTCTATATCATCTTGTTTAAATGAAATAATTTAAATAAATTTTTATTATTTAGCTATTATTAGCAATAAAAAAGTATCTTTTGTGGTCTGTTAGATATATTAATTCAAAAAAGGTGGGACTAAACATGAAAAAAATATTTTCTCTTTTCCAAGTGATAGCATTAATGAGCTTTGCTTTGTTTCAAAGTGCGAATGCTGCTGATGCTGTGTATACAAGCTACTTTAGTGATAAAGCGGCTGGTGGTTATGATGTTGTTGCTTACTTTACTGAAAATAAACCAGTAGAAGGTAGCAGTAAATATCAATTAGAATATAACGGAGCAGATTGGTACTTTTCGAGTGCAGAACATTTAGCTTTATTTAAAAATAACCCTGAAAAATATGCACCACAATATGGTGGATATTGTGCATGGGCGATGGCAGGAAATGATACTGCTCCAGGTAAACCTGCCTTTTGGTCTGTTTATAATGATAAACTATACTTAAATTATGACCAATCTATTCAAGATGCATGGGTTGCAGATAAAGATGGTTTTATTAAAAAAGCTGACCTTAATTGGTCTACATTAGACAAGGAATAAAAATGAGAGTATTACCTATTTTTAGTTGGGTTGTTGTGTTGTGGGTAGCAAAGGTTTTTGTATTATCGCTACCTTATAAGTTTACGTTACATCCAGACACACAACATATTTTTGGTACGATTGGCGTATGGATGCAAGGTTTATTTGGTAATGCCATTGGAACCTTATTCGCAAACTATGGTTCTTATGCTGTAGGGACTGTCGAATTAACTACTTCAATTGTTTTACTAATACCGGCTTTATTTTGGGTATTGAAAAAAATTGGCCTATTACGATGTGCACCAAGCCGCAGTTTAATGCATGCGATTGGCGGTTTAATGGCTTTTGGTGTGATGACTGGTGCGGCTTTCTTTCATCTATTTACACCATTAGGTATTGAAGTTATTCATGAAGGTCAAAGCGATGGCGGTAGTTTATTTTATACTGCAGTTTCTATCGTAATATTAGGATTTATCCTTTTTGTTACTAACTACCGTGATTATAAAAATAAATAAAATCAATAAGGCACAATTTTGCTAATACGTATACTGCTAGTACTTTCTTATATCTTATGGTGCTGTCGATTTTTGATTGCACCTTGGAAGTACTTTCAATTAAATGCCAATTACTTTAATCAGCATCGACATATTTTTTCTAAGTTAGATATGGATCTGCTAATACCTGAAAAATGGCGTCTAATGCAGTTCGTTGATCAAGGTGATGAGGAAACTAATAAACAGCCTGATACTTATCCTGTGTTTCTGAAACCTGAATGGGGACAGAACTCACAGGGTGTTTGTCGCGTTGATAGTTTTGCAGACCTACAAGAGCATCGCCAACATCGTGCAGAAAAAAGCCCTCGTTATTTAATACAAGCGGCAGCAAAAGGGAAGCGAGAATTTGAAATATTCTATATTCCAGGAGCGACGACGAATAAATCTTCTGCCATTATTTCAGTGACTGAAACCTGTAATAATAGTGATGACTTAATGCCAGTGAACGGTATTTATAATAGCGATACTTATTACCAATCTTGTATGCCGCATTTAAATGCAGAGCAACTGCAAAAAATTGAATCATTATTCTCTAAAATTGGCAATTTCAAAATCGCCCGTTTTTGTGCGAGAGCAGACTCGTTACAAGCTTTGCTTGACGAACAGTTTTCTATTGTAGAAATTAATGTTTATGTACCGATGCCACTCATACTCTTAACGAAAGAGATGAGCTTAAAATCTAAACTTAAGTTTGTATTTTCAGGTATGAAACAATTATCGTTAGTAACAAAAGATATTCCGGCTTCACAACCGGTTAAGTCTATCTTCTTTCAAAAATTACAATCAGCTCGGTTATTAAAATCGAATATAAAAAATGAGCTCTCTTAATGAACATAAAAAAAATAATATATGCTTGGATCAGTAAAAAATTTATGGGTGGTTGTAGTAACTACAACAGCTTAGAAGTTCGTAGAAGCTGCCGTAGTAAAGAGCAAGCTCGTGACAAGTTTAAATTAGGTGGCATCCCTCATGCTCAAGGTTTAATTTTCTTAAACCCTTTTGCAGCTATCCGTTTTGCTAAACAGCATGGTTTTCCTTTAGTCATTAAGCCTAATGTGAGTGGCTTTTCTCGTGGTAGTCATTTTCCCATTCGAGATTATAAAGAATTGTGGAAAGCTATTTTCTTAGCGAAACTTTGGTGGCCATTTACAGTGGTTGAGCAATTCTTAGAAGGTAACAACTATCGCGTTGTTGTGGCTAACGGAGAAATTGTTTCTGTATTACAACGTTACGCACCCGCTGTTAAAGGCGATGGTACTTCAACGATTCGAGAGTTGATGTTAAAAGAAAATGCAATTCGTGAAGAGATGAAGTTATATCCTGTCATCTATCCATTAAAAGAAAGTGCACAAACTAAAGCATTCTTAGCGAAACAAGGTTTAAATTTTGAGTCCGTGCTTAAAGCTGAGCAACGTGTGACCTTATTTTACCGTATCTCTTTAGCGCCCGGTGGTGTGGTTGAAGTGATTAATAAACAGTTATTACCAGAAGTTAATAATGCACTATTTAAAAACGTACTCAATTTATTTGATGCCAATATTCTAGGTATTGATGTTATTTTGGAAAAAGGTATTGAATTTGATTATCGCGATCAAAAGTGTATTTTCCTTGAGGTTAATTCTCGCCCGTATTTAAAAATGCATGCGTATCCTCGTTATGGTGAAGCTGAAGATTTAAGTGATGATTTCAATCAATTAGATGCGTTAGATGTTAAACAGTCAGACACCTTCTAAGTGTCAGGTTTAACTCGTACCTTTTATCTATTTACAGGGTTTCATTCTTTCCTATTAGGGTTATTGCCTTTATTTATTGCCGTTATTTTATGGGATAAAGGCTTAACCATTAGTCATATTTCTTATTTTATTGCGCTGACTGCAGCAGGGTTTGTTGCTGCATTATACTATTGGGACCGCCTTCGAGCGACTCATCGTTGGCGCAAGTTAATAAGCTTATCGTTTATCTTCCAAAGTCTATTTGTGCTGTTATTAGTGTGGGATAACCAATTAGCTCTAGTGACAATAGGTGCTTTAATTAATGGCGCTGCAGGTTGTTTTTATTGGTCTACACAACGCCTTTTATTTCAAGCCATTACTGAAGATAAAAATACTGGTAACACCTTTGGCAATTTTCAAATCTTAGTTGTTTTTGCGTTAAAAATAGGTGTGTTAGTTGGTAGTTACCTTTTAGGCATGGAATATTTTATTGGATTGCTTGTACTTTCTTTATTGCTGTCCTTCTTAGGATTTAGTTTGGTTGATAAAAGCTTACAAGGGAAAAGTGAGTTATACGATTTAAAGCAAGTACCAGCCTTTAGCTTAAAGCAAATTGTTGGATTTAAAGATTCGCATCATTCAGTGATGATTTTTACTGTTGATGGTTTATTTTTGTTTTTAGAAAGTTACTTTTGGATGTTAACTATTTACATGCTGACACAGGAAAACGTAATGCAATTAGGGTTGATTTTAGTTGCGCTCAGTATTTTATTGGCACTTATTTTCTTCTTTATAAAAAAACAAATTGATCGTATTAATGTGCGAGTTATTTATAGCATTGCAGTGATTGGTTACGCTTGTTCATGGTTGTTTCGAGCTCAGTTAAATGAAGAGTCGAGCGCGATTATGTTATACAGCAGCTTATTATTAATTGCTTTTTTGAGTAACTTTTTTAGATTGGCTTTTAATAAACGCTTTTATGATATTGCCCGTCGTGAACAACCGACACGTTATATTATTTGTAAAAGTTACTACTCTCAATTTATGTTGATGCTGTTGTTCAGTGTTATTGGATTTTTTACCGTATCGACAGGGCATGCATTACAACAATTACAGGTCTTATATTACTTGTGTATCCCGCTTGTTTTAGTCTATTTTATTTATGGTAATAAATCGTCCAATCAATGCTCACATGCGTAATGAATATTTTTACATCGTACTTATAACGAAGTAAAACAAACAAAAACGCCAGCAAGAAGCTGGCGTTTTATTAACTAGCATCTAACGAATTATTAATCCATTAAATATTCTAAACCGTAAACTAACTCAGCGCGTTTTACGACTTCTTTACAAGCTAAGCAGATCCCTGGCATAAACGATTCACGATGCTGTGAATTATGCTCAATTTTAAGGGTTTCACTTAAACCGCCAAAAAAGACAGTTTGTTGGGCAACGACACCTGGCAAACGAATCGAATGTAACTTCACACCATTTAACTCTGCGCCACGAGCACCTTCAATTAACTCTTTGTCACTACAAGGTGTTACCGCTTTAGTGCGCGCAGCTGCAATTAACTCAGCAGTACGAATACCTGTACCTGACGGACTTTCTTCTTTCTGTGGGCTATGCGCTTCAATGACTTCTACGTCAGGTAAGTACTTTGCAGCTTGTACAGCAAATTGCATCATCAATACGGCACCTATTGAGAAGTTAGGTGCAATTAATCCACCCAGCTTTTTCTCTTTAGCAAGTGCTTGTAGCTCTTCTACTTGCTGCTCTAGAAAACCACTGGTGCCAATAACAGGGCAAGCACCTGCATTAAGGATGGTTTGTGTATTATTGAATCCTGCTGAAGCTGCGGTTAAATCAACAACAACTTGAGCGCCTGTTTGCTTTATTAAGGCTGCTAAATCGTCACCAAAATCACAAGCACCGACTAATTCTAACTCAGCGTCATTATTAACGGCTTTAACGGCTTCTCCACCCATACGACCTTTTGCGCCGTTTACAATTACTTTAACCATGTTTATTCCTTTACTTCATTTATAAATTTAAAAAATGGTAGCCAATAAATCCAATCCAACTTAATACCAGTAGTGTCCAAGGTAGAATGTGATTTGTAGATTTATTGTCGCTGGTATCTATTTCTGGTTCATTATCAACTACAGGCGCTTTCTTTTTTTTGGCTTTATCTGCTTCTCGTTGCTTGCTCTTTGCTAGCTTTTTATATTCAGCAATACCTTTTTGAATGCCTAATGCAATCAATCGTGTTTGTTCTTTCGTTTGCCCTGGTTTTTGTATTTTTTTTGCCATGGCGAGTGCTTCATCTTGTGTTTCTTGCGATACGGCTGGTTTATGATGTTTGGCCATTTGATATCTTCTGTATTTAGAATGTGAATGAGCTTTTATAGTTGGATTTTACCTTTTAAAAGCCTTAATTACTTTCTTGAGCCTTCTTTGAGCGCTTAATTGCTTTTCGATTTACATTTTCTAAAAACTTTTCAGGATCATCATAATTATATTTAACTAAATGCTCTACCAGTTGCTTGGTGATCAACTGTGTTTCAGTAATTTCTTCTCTACTTCTGCCGCAACCGCCGCAACGATCTTCATTACTCGTACAGTCACCTGTGCATGGACTAAATTTCATTTGATGTATCCTGTTTCTTTCATACTAAATTATCTGATTATTATACTAATTCTTTGCTTACATACATTTTTTAGTATCTATAATGGTTTATTTACTTATCTAAATACATCAAGCTGTATAGTAACTTAGATAATTGTTAACATTCGCATTAACAACTGATTATATATTCTAGCAATTTTAGAGAGCAGCTTCATGACTTTTAAAGCATTAATTATATTACTATGCAGCGTACTTATTAGTGCTTGCTCTGATACAGAAGATCAACTGAACGAAGACTATGGTAAAGACCAAGCACGACCTAGACAATTATCTATAGATGATTTGTTAGCACAGGAATATCGAGATCAAGTTATGCCTATTCTTGAGAAACGCTGTGTTGTTTGTCATGGTTGTTATGATGCACCTTGCCAGTTAAAACTATCTTCACCTGAAGGAATCGATCGTGGAGCGAGTAAAGATCAAGTTTATAACGGTCAGCGTTTATTAGGTGCGAAACCTTCACGTTTGTTTATCGATGCACATGATACGGAACAATGGCGTGAAAAAGGTTTTTCATCGGTATTGAATGAACGTGATCAAACCATGCTGGCTAATTTACAGGGCAGCATAATGTATAAGCTGTTATTACAAAAAGAAAATAATCCTGAGCTGCAAGGCATCCTACCGGAAGAGTTTAATTACTCCTTAGATCGTCAAGATCAATGTCCAGACATTAATCAATTAGATGATTACCAAGAAGATTTCCCATTAGGTGGAATGCCATACGGATTACCTAACTTAAGCAACCATGAGTTTAAAACATTAGAAGCATGGATTGCCAAAGGGGCGCCGATGTCGGAGCCTTTGCCTTTATCTGAAGCCACTTCAAAACTAGTTGCTCATTGGGAACAAAAATTAAATGGCGATTCACCTAAAGAACAGCTAGTAGCTCGTTATATTTATGAACACCTTTTTATTGGGCATATTTATTTTGATGCATTGCCTATCAGCACTGATACGCCTCCTCGATTCTTCAAATTAGTGCGCTCGTCAACACCGCCAGGTGAGCCATTAAAAATAATCCCAACACGCCGTCCTTACGACGACCCTAAAGTGGATCGTGTTTACTATCGTTTAATGCTAGATCGTGCAACAACGTTAGCTAAAACTAATTTACCTTATGTCTTTAATGAGCAGCGAGAACAATTATGGGACAAATTATTTTATAACGCAGATTTTACGATCGATACGTTGCCTGATTATAAAGACTTCAATCCTTTCGTCGTCTTTAAAGATATTCCAAGCAGCGCGCGTTATCAGTTTATGTTGAAAGAAGCTTACTTTACGATAAGTGGTTTTATTAAAGGGCCTGTTTGTCGTGGGCAAGTGGCTGTGAATGTTATTAATGATAAATTCTGGGTGTTTTTTGTAGAGCCTGACTCGACAAGTAATGCAGATGTTGATCATTTTGTTTATGAGCAAGCCAATAATCTAAGGCTACCTGCGGAATCAAGTAGTAATAACCTATCGGTAATCGAATGGCTTTCTTATGCAAAAGGTAGTCGTCAATATGTGAAAGCAAAAAGCGAGTACATTAAACGCTTTATGAATCATGATACTGGGTTAAATCTTTCTAATATTTGGTCTGGTAATGAAAATGCGGCACTAACTGTTTTCAGACATATTGATAGTGCGACGGTAGTCAAAGGCGCATTAGGTAAACAGCCTAAAACAGCTTGGTTAATTGATTATCCAATTCTAGAACGAATTCATTATCTATTGGTGGCGGGTTTTGATGTTTACGGTAATGTCGGACATCAAGTAACGACTCGTTTATACATGGACTTTTTACGTATTGAGTCAGAAACTAACTTTATCTCTTTTATACCAAATGAGTTTAGAAAGCCTGTGTTAGCTAGTTGGTACTTAGGTGCAACTAAAGAGTTAAAAGAATATTTGAATGACAGGAATCTAATGCATGCTCGCCCATCAGGTATTAAATATCAAACGGAATTCCCAAAAGAAGAGTTACTAAATCGTTTAAAACACTATGTCTATACACAACCTATGTTGAAAGCCAAAAATGAGCAATATCGAGTGCCTGAGCAAGATCTTGAGCTAAAACGTTTGAACAGCTTGGATAATTCAGTTGTTGTCGCATTACCTCAAGTCTCTTTTGTCATTATTGAAGATAAAAAGAACGACGATAGAGCTTATACGCTAATACGTCATAACGCACATAAAAATGTTGCTAGCTTACTTAATGAAGAAGCAAATCGTTTAGTGTCTGAAGACACCGCTGAAGTATTTAAAGGCTTTTTAGGAACCTATCCAGGGCTTATATTTAAAGTATCTTCTGCTGATAAAGGAGACTTTGTTAGCTTATTCTTACAAGCTAATGACTCGCAAAAATTTCAAGAATTAATCACTCGATACGGTGTAAGGCGAAGTGATACTAAGTTTTGGGAAGTAAGTGATCATTTACACGATTTGTACTTACAACAAGATCCGATTGAATATGGATTGTTTGATTATAATCGCTTAATTAACCGTTAATTTATCATTGGAAATATCATCTTTAGAATAGATGCTCCGATAAATGTGAATGAGCATTTAGACGATTTTTTAACTGTCTAGGTGCTCCTTTAAAGCGTCAAAACCTAGAGACTAAAAATGATTAAACAGTTTAACGAGTTACATTGAAAACGAAACTTGCTCCTTATTTTTAATTCTATTTAGGTATTAACGTTTTTATACACTGTTTAAAATTATGTAATTTAAGTAGACTATTAATCATAATAAATGGTCTATTTAAATAACAAAGATAACGATGAAAACAAATAACTTTCACGACAAGCGATTAGCCTTCGTTAGTTCTTACTTTAGCTCTGCTATCATTATTAATACAATAGTATCTTGTGTTGTTGTGTTCAGCGGCATCAACCATAGCGGTGCTGAAGCGAAACTATATTGGTTTATTGCCTTAACGTTTATCTCCCTTCTTCGTGTCGTTAATCATCTTTATGTTAGTAATGACAATAAAAACAAATACAATTTTTATTTTATCGGTGTTTTATTAACTGCTTTTACATGGGGGCTTTTCCCAATTTTGTTTTTTGAACAAATGTTGATGCAAGAAAAATTCATATCGTTGGTTGTATTCAGTTCACTGGCCGGTGGTGGTGTTAATGTTTTAGCGTCAGATATTCGTTCTTCTATTTCATACATCACTTTTTTACTCGTTCCCTTTAGTATTTTATTATTATTGCAACCTATTGGCGATGAGCGAATGCTCGGTGTATTAGGCCTCGTATTATGGTTTATTCTTTGTTTTGTAACCGCTGTACGTACCGCTAAAGATGTTAAATCATCAATAATGAATGAGTTAAAATTAGATCTATTCATTGATGATTTAGAAAAAGAAGTACAATTACGAACAGACAAAATAATCCTTTTAGAACAAAGAGATCATCTCACACAGTTATTTAATCGAGAAAGTTTTGTCTCTAATGTTGAACTTGATTTAGCTGAAAATAGTAATGGTATCAAAGCTATTTTATTTTTAGACATGGATTATTTTAAAGTTATCAATGATAAATATGGTCATGATTTTGGAGATTTTGTTTTAGCTGAAACAGGTAGACGACTAGTTAGCTCAGAGAAGGATAGTGGTTTTATTGCTTGTCGGTGGGGTGGCGATGAATTTATTTTTTACACTCGTCAAGACTCAAAAGAAACCTTATTTGACTGTATTACTGATTTAGTAGATGAATTAACCAAACCTGTTAACAACATGCACTATCAGGTAAAACCTTCTTTTAAAATTGGACTGTATTTTACACATGATGCATTCGATCTTACCCAAGCAATAAAATATGCTGACGTTGCTATGTATGAAGGCAAAAAAAGTCGTAATGAAATTTCTGTGTTTGATGAACGTATGTGTGCCTCATTAAAACGAGAAGAAACATTACGCAGCTCAATTAAAGATTGTATTGAAAAAGGAGACTTTCATCTTTGTTACCAACCTATTATTGATATTACGAGTAATAAAATAACTTCATTTGAGGTCTTATTGAGATGGCAGTTTAATGATGAATTTATTCCCCCATCTGAATTTATTGATATTGCTGAAAGGTATGGGGAAATTAATTTCCTAGGTGAGTTTGTTCTTGAACAAGCCATTCAAAGCTTGAGTCAGTTAAATGATTTAGATGCTCGTATTGCACTGTCAATTAATGTGTCTGTCTTGCAACTAGAAAATCATAATTTTTTAGCGCTATTAGCTGATTTAATAGAAACTTATGCCGTTGAACCAAGCAATGTTCACTTAGAGATTACTGAAACGGTGATGATTAAAAACTTAGAATATCTATCTAAAGTGATCACTCAAATAAAGAATACTGGCGTACATATCTCGATTGATGACTTTGGTACAGGTTTCTCTTCGATCTCTGTGTTAAAAGAATTGTCTGTTGATTATATTAAAATCGATAAGTCTTTTATTGATAACATTTGTGACTATTCAAAAGATGAAAGTATTGTCTCAGCCGTGACTAAAATGTCGCATATGATTGGTTGTAAAGTGATAGCCGAAGGCGTTGAAAAGAAAGAACAGTTAATAATTTTAGAAAAGTTAAGTGTTGATAAATACCAAGGGTTCTTATTTAGCAAACCAGTCCAACTTTCAGAAGCGATTAAGTTAATAAGCTAACTTAATTCAACTAGCATAAATACACAGTATTTCATTATCATTAGCAATAGTGCCTTATGAGTTTTTGTATTTTATTTTAAATTTCTCTTAACCTTCTTATTAACTGATATTAATAGCTATTTCTACATATTTCTTAGCAAACATCGTCATATTTAACTTATTAATTAATACCCATTAAGAGTTAATATTTGATTTTATATGCGTTTCGGCTTATTTTATCTAATTCATTATTTAATAGGCAACATATTCACATGGAGTTAACTGCACAACTTTTTAAAGATGTAAAAAAGCTACCCGTTTTACCTTATATATTGGTTGAACTTATGGATTCGTTTTCAGACGAAGAGGCACGAGTAGAAGACATCGCAAAAAAGGTAGCTCAAGACCAATCAATTAGCGCAAAAGTAATTCGGATGGCGAATTC
Source organism: Psychromonas sp. L1A2 (assembly GCF_009828855.1). Lineage (NCBI taxonomy): Bacteria > Pseudomonadati > Pseudomonadota > Gammaproteobacteria > Alteromonadales > Psychromonadaceae > Psychromonas > Psychromonas sp. L1A2. The sequence continues at coordinate 1,753,127 of NZ_WUAG01000002.1, forward strand.
AACCGCTTATCGTCGTGGTAAAGAAGTTGAATCCATTGAAGAAGCGGTGATCCGTTTAGGTTTTAATCAAGTAAGAAGTATTGTAGTCGCAGCAACGTTTTCTAATGTTTTTCCTGAGATAGCTGGATTTGATAAAGATAAATTTTGGAAAGAAACATTTATAACAGCAAGCATTGCAAAAAACTTAGCAAAACATACCACTATCAATAATGAAACGGCCTTTACTTGTGCCATGATGCATAATATTGGTGAACTATTATTACAAATAATCAAACCTGAAGAGTGTGCGTTAATAAAAGCCGCAATTGAAGCTGGCCAACCTCGCTTATATGCACAACGTGAGTTTTTTGGTTTCGACTACACAGAGGTAGGCGTTGAATTAGCTAAACACTGGAACTTTTCATCGACCTTTTGCAATGCGATTGAACAACAACTTGATCCCTTATCTTATGATAATCCCTCACAAGCCGCGATTTTGATCCGCTTATCAGTCTTTATGCGTTTTGCATGGGCTGCTGGATTACCACCTGAAATGATCGTCCAACGCTTTCCTGAGCCGCTAACCAATGCAATTAAACTGGATAAAGATGGCATTTTAGACACCTTCTCTAGCATGATAGAAGAAGGCCAAGATTTAGTTCGAATGATCAAAGAATAATAGATAACTATTAACTGTTTTATGCCAACACTACTCAACGTTATTTAATCGACCGCATGCAATAAACGATAATCTTGTTTATTGCTCTGTAAAATAGTTCATGGTTTAGCAAAATGCTTAGCCATTATTCCTGCTTGTTTAACACCTTTCCCAACATAAACTTCACCTAATACTGTTTTAACGGCTATGTTTTCAGTTGATCGATTACATAGCTTTTTGCCCGACTCCATTGACTCAAATAACCCAACGTTCATGGGTTGGTTTGTTAGTCGTTAACTGTTTAATAAAGTGAGTTTTCCCTGCTCCTAAAAATCCAGCGGTTAGGTGACAGTTTATTGTTTGTTATATTAAATCGACTTCAAAATGAAGCGTATCGTAGCATGTTTAGCAGTTAGTCAGTTATACTCTGAATTCAAATTTAAAGGGGAAAATATGATTTACAGCATGACGGCGTTTGCACGCAAACAATTAAAAGGTGATTGGGGTACAGCAGTATGGGAAATCCGCTCTGTGAACCAGCGTTATCTTGAGACATATTTTCGTTTACCAGAACAATTTCGTGGTTTAGAAGCTAAATTAAAAGAAACATTCCGACAACGTTTAGAGCGCGGAAAAATCGAATGTAGTTTACGCTTTGAAACAAACTCAGAAAGTAGCTCATCATTAAGCATGAATAAAGAGTTAGCTGCCCAATTGATGCAAAATGCACAATGGGTTGTTGAACAAATGGGCTCGGGTTCAGTAAACCCTGTAGATATCTTAAAATGGCCGGGCGTGATGCAAGCACCAGAGCAAGATGCTGACGCGGTTAGTGCAGAATTAATGGCTGGTTTTCAAACAACTTTAAACGAGTTTGTTGAAGCGCGTGCCGCAGAAGGTGCAAACCTAGCAGTATTTATCGACCAACGTTTGGTAAGCATTGGCGAACAAGCCGCTAAAGTCCGTGACTTTATGCCTGAGGTACACGCTTGGCAAAAAGCACGTATTCTAAAAAAATTCGAAGATGCTAAAGTTGATTTAGACAGCACACGTGTTGAACAAGAGCTGGTATTGTTAGCACAAAAATCAGACGTAGCAGAAGAGTTAGACCGTTTAGACTCTCACATTTCAGAAGCTCGCAACGTCCTCAAAAAAGGCGGTGCAGTAGGCCGCCGTTTAGACTTCATGATGCAAGAGTTTAACCGTGAAGCTAATACGCTAGGTTCAAAAGCAATCAATACTGACATCACCGCCGCAGCGGTTGAGTGCAAGGTTTTAATTGAGCAAATGCGCGAGCAGGTACAAAACATAGAATGATGTCCGAGAGGTTCTTTGAGGATTCTTATGTGTTTATTTTGTTGGTTTTATATTGTTTTGTTGTCCGTCGTAGTTCGTGTTGATGTGGCGGGTATGTTCTACTTCGGTTGATCGCGGGTGGGGGGTAACAGCCCTCCCTCTATTTAATTGGAGTGGATGCGCTAATGGGCAATCTAATAGCAAAAGAAATAGAAGCTAAAGCAAAGGGTAAGATTGGACGATTCGCAGATGGGAGACTGCTTGTATTTTGTTTTCCCCAAATCTAGTAAGCCACATTGGATGCTATGGTTTACCTTCAATAAAAAATACAAAAAGATGACGCTAGCTAAGTATACATATCTGTCTTTGGCTGATGATCGAACTACAGTACTTCTTAAAATGCAACACCTTCGTCAAGGTGTTAATCCCCTATTAGAAAAACGTCTCATCGGTGAACAAATTACAATCGAAAAATTTGATGTTTTTTTGATGGTTGGCATTAAGGTAATGTAAAACGCTTAAAGCACCCTCTAACACTATCGCAAATACATTATGCCTATTATTGGCGAAATTAAACTTGATAGTATTAATGCCCGAGATGTCAGGCGAGTAATAACTTCAACTAATGATTCAGGGTGCTGAGATGGTCACTCCACGAAGGCATCGCAATGTGCCAAGATTGGATAAGTGTTCAGCAAATCAATCTAACCATGGAGTGACCAAAATGAAATGTAGCGTAATTAGTATCGACATAGCAAAGAATATTTTTCAAATATGTGTATTAGATGAAAACAGAAAAGTGCTGTTTAACAAAAAAGTAAAACGCTCTGAACTGTTACACGAACTAAGACAATTTGAACCTACGTTAGTTGTGATGGAAGCTTGTTATAGCTCAAATCCATGGGGAAGAAGAATTGAAAAGCTAGGGCATACTGTCAGATTAATTCCGCCTTTTATCGTTAAACCTTTTGTGATTGGCAATAAAAATGATGCTAATGACGCTCTCGCTATTGCTGAAGCCTCATTAAGACCAACAGTTCGTTTTGTTGCGGTTAAATCGACTGAGCAACAAGACATTCAATCACTACAACGGATTGCTGAACGATTGGTAAAAAAAAAGAACGGGTGACGTGAATCAGTTAAGAGGTTTATTGTCTGAGTACGGCGTAGTGGTTGGAACGGGTATCACGACTTTGATGAACGCAGTACCTGATATCGTTGAAGATGCGAATAATGAATTAACGTCGATAGCACGCAGTTTTATCCTACGTATTTATCGTAATATACAACGAATAAGTGTTCAAATTGAAGCAGTGAAAACAGAGTTGATCGACCTAATTAAAGACAAAGATGAATATGCATTATTACAAAGCATACCAGGTATCGGGCCTATTATTTCAGCCGCTTTAATGGCATCAGTCGGTGATGCGGGAAGCCTTTAAAAATGGCAGGCAGCTAGCCGCTTGGATTGGCCTAACACCGACACAATATGCTAGTGGTGAAACAAATCGAATGGGTAAAATAAGTAAACGGGGCAATAGTTCGCTTAGAAAGTATCTAATTCATGGTGCGCGCACGGTACTGAACTGGTGTGAGAAAAAAGACGATGTATTGAGTTGTTGGCTGAAAACTCTAAAAGAGCAAATGCATGGGTGTAAAGCAGTGGTTGCTTTGGCGAATAAGCTAGCCAGAATAATTTGGTCGGTATTAACGACTAAACAGCCCTTTGATGTGACTAAAGCTTGTGCATAATAAATCACAATGAACAGATAGAATATGAAAAACGATTTAATTAATCCACCACCCTAAACGGTAATAAGCATTGATGATTTAAAACGGTTTGTCTTATTCGGAACCTCAGCTGGACTTCTGCCTTTTAAGGCATAATGGGTGCAAAGGCGAGTAAGACTTCTTCTGGAATTCAGGAGGGCGCGGCTTCCCATAAAGTAGCCATTAAGACGCCGGATATATGTCAAGAAACCGTTATCTCTATGATGTAAAGAGCAGTTTAGACAGAGGTGATTTATCGGCTAAAACGATCTGTACAAAAGACAAGTTTAATCAGGAAAACACCCCTTTATTAATAAGTGGGACGAGTCTTCTGTACATAATCGATTATTAAGCAGCAAATAAAAATCAATCTAATCTTGATTTACAAAGAGTGACCATATAAGTCCAGCTATTTCTAATGATACATTAGGCTACTGCAAACAACTCTTTAATCACGGCATAAAGTTGGACCTGCTAGACGCTAACCCAGCAAGTGCATTTACTGTAACGGATGCAGGTGTAAAGATAGAGCACTAAGTCTTGATGAGCTTAAGTTCTTCTTTGAAAAGGCGTGTGAGAATCGTGATAGCTTTAGTCGTGATAATTATTTAGCGTGTGCATTGCTGGTGGTATTAGGTGTTAGGAAAGGAGAGTTAACCGAAGCGTTATGAGAGGAGTTTGATTTAGAATAAGGCAAGTGGATTCTTCCTAAAGAGCGAAGTAAGTCAGGTGTTGGCATTATATGCCGTTATCTGAAGTCGTCTTAGAATGGCTTAAATATCTTCAAATAAAAGCCTGTGGATCAGGCTACGTATTTCCTCACCGTAGAAGAAGCAACCTCATAATCAAATAGGGATATGGAGCACATGATTGATTTAAGTCGTACTTAACGAAGTCTACTCGCTGCACAAAGAACGCTCGGCCATGTGGCCGAACGTTCTCGAATCATAAGTTGAAAGGTGGAAGGGGTGTATGATCTATACGATTATGGTAAAGGGATTAGAAGCTATAGAAAAGTTAGCATTAACTTTGTTTACTGTAATAAATATATGAAATAAGTAGATCGTGTTGATCTTTGTATTATCCATGCATCGGTAACCAAATCATTAATAATGCCAGAGATAATATACTGACATTATTTCTGGTCAACTTGTCATACCTACTTGATGTTGCTCTATAATATTTAATTCTAGAAAATACATTATCTACTAAGTGGAGATATTTATATAAGCGCCAATCAATGCTGCTTTTTTAAATATCTTGGCCATAATTTCTTTTTAAGATGACTGTTTTACCTCCTTTAAACGCTACATAGTATCGAAATGGAGCACTGTCATAACCTTTGTCTGCAATAAAAACATTTACTTCTTTAAAGGTGGTCTACAAGACTTTCTGCATAAGTAATATCATGCCTCTGTCCTTCTGATAGTCCGAAGTAAATTGGTAAGAACCCGCTATCAACGACCAGATGAATCTTTGTTGAGTTTCCGCCTCGACTTTTTCCAATACACACACTATCTTGTGTGGCTACGTCTGTGCCATGTTGGTGAGGTCGAACGATTGAGTCATCGGCAAAGAACCAGTCAACAAAGATCAAAGCGCCTTAACATCTTGTAGGTATTATTTCTCAAGTCTTTTTTCTGCTGACCTTAGTAATTTTTCAATTTGCTCTGATTGTTTCTCTATTTGCATTGACAATTGATCGACCTTCTTTTCCAATTCTTCATTATTATCAAGTACCATTTCATCTATAAAAATTGCATTCGCAAGTGAGAGAGCAAAGAAGCTACCAAATATAATCACAGAAATTACAAATGTTCGAATTAAGTAATAATCAATAGATTTTACCGCTACAGATGCCGGTATTTCATTCCATCCTTCGACAGTAAATAATGAAAAGACTGTATAAGCAGAAATAAGGGGATCTGCAAAGTGCTGGGGAATTGAATTACTAAAGAGTAAGTAGCCTAAAATAGAAAAGAAACTAACAAGTACAATTAGCATAATAAATATTGCTCTTGATGCTTTAAGCGCTTTTACGACACCACTGAGTACCTTTTCAAAATTGGGAATTAGAGTGATAATTCTCAGTAATTTTATTAACCTAAATACTCTTAATATTGTTAGTGTTGATGTATTTGAATTTGGTATTGTAAATAGGATTAGGCTAGCGACTATCAATAAGAGGTCGAAAATATTCAAATAACTTTTGAAGAAGCTTATACCGAGGGATTTGAGCCTAAAGATAACTTCAATAAAAAAGATGAGATCAATTGAAAACTGTATTAAATTAATAAGTTCTTTCGAACCCCAATTTATTACGCCCTCAAGAAAAAACAAACTACATTGAATGATGATCAATACCGAAATGAGATTAATTGGAGAATCACTCTCCGTGGACCTAGTTATCTTTTTAGCATCCATAACTAGGTCATTTTTGTTATTGAAATTGAGCATTAAACCACTAATTCTTTATTTTTTGTTAATAGCTGTAAAAACTGATTGGTATTTTTTACCTCTAAATCAATTTTAAGGAAATTAGCTAAATCATAAACTGATTGGTTTACATTTCTCTTTCCATGTATTGCATTTTGCATCTGCTCAGAAATACTTCTAAATTGTAATTTATCTTCAGCTAGTTTTTTAATACTGGCTTCTTCAAAAGCATCTGTATTCTCTTTTATTTGTTTGATTCTATAATCAAATACTTCGTTAACTCGTCTAGAACGCTTTTCTTCTTTCGCTGAGAATAAGTCCGCCTTATCTAATAGGTAGACAACAATTGTTGAAGCAACACCGCTGAGCATTGCTAGTGCGATGTCTTTGACGAAGTTATCAGGTAAAGCTTGAAGGATGGTGGCTTCGAAGTAAAATATTACAAATGTAACTACAGTCGAGGCAAATAACTTTAATATCGCATCCGCTTTTTCTGCAGATGACATCTCATCTTCTGTTTTGTTCAGTATTTTTACTGCACCAACAAAAGCCGAGAAACCTTCTGAGATTATTTTCATTACTGATTTAAATAGTCCAGTAACAAGATTTAAGACTCCTTCAATGATGACTTTAAAAAAGTTACTACAAAAATCTTTTACTGCTTGACCTAACGTCGGCAGTATTTCTTTTTTGACATAAACCATTAGCCGAGAGAAACGAAATTTAATGCCTTCTATCGTAGAGCTTTTACCAACACCTTCACTGAAACCAAATTTAATTGCATCATTGAGTTCGTAAAATAATGGTTTGATAAACATAATAATCGTGTGACCGATAGCTTGATAAGCACTTTGCTCTGAAGCTTGTCCTCCTGCTTTCTTAGCTACCCCTGTTTTATCATTTTTTAGGTTGTCTAATGCTTTTTCCTGCGCCTTTCTATGAATTCTTTGTTCAGCGTTTTTTTGCTTTTTTACTCCTTCCTCTAATGTTTTATCTGTATGTTTTGACAATTTTTTAAACTGCTTTTCCTCCTCCGCGCTGAGCTTTATTCCTGCATTAATTGAATTTTTAAGTTCTCTTTTTTGATCTAACATATCAGAGAAATTTTTTGCTCCTTTTGCACGATTTAGGCTGTTTGATATCTCAATGAAGTTATGTTCTCCATCTGTTATCGCTTGTATATCAGAGTCGGAAATAAATGAGTTTTTGGCATACTTATCATTTATTTGTTTTACTGGAACGATGTGATCAGTATCTGATGCTTTCCATTTTTGTCCTTTAGCTTTTGCGGTATTTTGTTTACGGTAAACAGTTACTTTACTCCCATCTGGATTTACTTCTATTGAGCTATAAGCTTGCTTATTATCTCCAAAATGCTGATCTTTATTCTCTTCTAAATGCTCCCTTTTAGTCATCGTTTTTCTAACGTCTTTATTGTACTCTCGAGGTGCACGCATTGCTTCAAGTTGTTGCTTGTTACTTAAAGATTGAGCGTTGATATCATAAGTTGAATAAGAGAAATCCTTAATTTCAGACCATACTCTAGAGGCTGTTAAACCAGTCCGGTTTAATTTGAGGTTTTTATGGCTAATGATTCCATCTAAAATACTCAAACCAATAGGCGTAACTAGCTCATCAATAACGCTATCTTTAGATTCAAAGTCTTGATAAATATTACTTAATACAGCTAATGAATCTTTTTGATCATAGAGTTCCATATCAATCATTACCTTACTGACTTGTAAAGGTGATGCTTTAGCTAGAGCCTGTGTTATTTCATTTACCGTAAAACCTTTGATTTGGTATTTTTCGTCCATTATTACACCTATGCAGCGATTTCTTTAGCTTGAGTAAATAGTATTTTAGCTTGTTGAGTATCTTGTTCGGAAACCTCTCCTTGTTGCGATAGGTAACCTAGCTGTGACATTTGTTTAAGCACGATGGATAAATTAAAGAGAGATTGAAACTCTTCAATATGTGCTATTGGCATTAACTTAAAGTCTAATTTCTCAGTGAATATATTAGGGTTTAATCCCACTTGAATCATACGTTGAGAATTAATTCCGAACTCGAAGCGGTTTAATAAGTGAGTATAGTTTTGCACCAGTTCTTCGAAAAATTCAGACACGTTATCAATTGAGTTAACGATTTGATCTATCTTTCCTAGCTGCGAGTTCATTTTACTGATTTCTTCATCAATACGTTTCTCTTCATCTTTGACCTGTTGAAGTGACTCTTTTGCTTTTTTGCGTGAGAAAAAACCAAGTGTTAGGATTGAAAATGCAACGTCTTTAAAAGACAGATTGTTAAAATCAATTTCAAATAACTTTGCTTTAGACTGCACACCTGTTTGTACTTTTATCTCTAAAATTTTGTCATCAAAGAATTCTTCAAAGTGGCTACCTGCTACTCGAATATTATGTATACGATTACCTAAACTAACAAAGCGAGGGAAATGTTCGTTATAGATATTATTCTTGTGGTAATTGATTGCTTTAAGCTTCGACTCAATAGAACTTATTTTGGAAGATACGGAGTTCTCATAATTACTTTTAGCTTTATCGTAGCGTTCCTTTATTTTTGCATGTAACTCCTCTGCTTCATTGAATTTATCTTTGCCAGTTATTCCATTCCATACTTTTGAACAAGTAGATTTAACTTTATCCGCAACTCGAGAACATGCACTTATTATACTACTCCAAAATCCCATCTTAACCTCCTACCATTCTATAACCTTCACGTACTAGGTCGTTCATAGATAAAACCCAGCGTTCTATTTTCTTAACTTCATACTCAGCAAAGTCAAAAGCGATTGTTAACTTGTCCATAAATTTTCTTTCTGCTTCACAGATTTCTTCATCAGCTAATAGAATGCCAAATAACTCAATTAAAACTGCATGCTTGGTTGTACGCTCTGCTGTTGAAAATGCCGAAATAGATTTCCGGATATGTTCATCTTCTACCTTCGCTTGGTACCCATGTAACTCACATTCGTGGACAAAAGAGTGGTAGATTTCTTCCTCTTCCTCTTTGATTTGACCATTTAAACTCATTGAATGTTTGGCTAGGTTTAAAAAATCTTTTCGCTCATTTTTAGTTAATACATTTAAATACATCTAAGTATCCTTGCTGAATTTTTTATTTATTAGAAAGTGGTTATTAGTGGTCAATACGTTTAGATACTTCACCAGCTTCGTTATATTGGTATTCAAAAGCCAGTTTTCCTTGATCACAAAACTCTTCGCCTTTGCTTAGTTTTCCATTTTTATCGTAAGACATAATGTATTTTAGTTTATTATTTGCATATGTCTCAGATGCGACTTTAAGGCCATCTTTATAAATTATTTCAGTCTTTTGGTTAGCTGCTTTATCTTCAATTTTTGTTACTTTGCAACCCCCTAAGTGCTTAATAAAGTCTTTGGTTTCCACTTTCAGGTCTCGCCCCTCTGTAAGTTTATTTGTGAGGTCAATTGCATTTTCAATTTTCATACTCTGTACATTACTTGCAATTTGCTCTTTTAACGATATTTGAGCTTGTTTATTGATAAATATGTTCTTTTGCAATTCTTTAACTAAGTCACTTTTCGAACCTTGAATCTCTGATATGAGTTGTTTATGGATTTTTGACATTGTTGTTAAAGATAGTTTTTCAGACTCGATTAATTTATTTATTAATTCAATATTATTTTGTTTATTTATTGCATTTAATTTATCTAAGTTTTCTGCTGAGTATTTATTGATATTTTTGAAGTGCTCTTCAGTTTGAGATAATTGTTCGTTGTTTACTTTTTTTAGGCCTACATAAGACCGTTTTACTATTATTAGCTGTTCATGTTGTTTTTCTAATAAACTTTTGAGTTGTAGTGAGTGAGTCTCATGTCTGTTTTCTAGCTCTAAAAATTTTAGGTTTGCTTGCTCAGCAACATCTTTTTGAAGTATATTTAGGCGAGTTATTGTATAGATTCCAACAAATAATACTGTTGAAATAATAATTGAAGCTGCTGTTGTAAGTTGAATTATATTAATGTCCATAAATACAATATCCAAGTGATTGGTTAAATAATTATTTGATTATAGTTGAAATCCTCTAATTTACTATATAATTAGGGGTATTTTTTTAAGGCGGCGTGGTAAGTATTTATATATTTATTTGACAATTATCAAGCCTTTAATTAGTGAGGATAAATATATGCATAACATTATTGGGATGGTTCCAATAGTTTAACCAACACGATAGCAAGTGTTGCTGTTCCCCATGCATACCAACCTTAAAAACCAAAGGCCGTACAGAGGTTACCGCCAGCCCACATAGTAGAGGTAAAGAAGGTAAATCCTAATAATACTGACATCATTGACCATAGACTTTTACGTTGATCTGCGGGCACTGCACTTAGGGGGAAATCATTTGTATTTTGCATTTTTTACTCCTTGTTAAAAAACAGAATGTTAGTAATGACTAAGCAATGGTTAATAAGTAATTAACAACATCTGTGCCAGTTTAGTAAACAAAAAATAGCTGCAATAATATTGTGCAATAAAGCATCAGTCAGCATCTCTTTGTGTACCAGGTGCACAAGTGAGTTTTTTAATCTATTTTCTTAAAAAGATTTAATAAACAGTTGCGCACCAAAGAGTGCAATAAATGCTTTAATTTTGTGCGGTTAATCTTGATTATTTAACTATGCAGGAAGGTATGTACAGACCGGTATGAATGAAATGACTGTACATTAGTGAATGTGATGACTTAAATAAACAGTATTTGAGCGATCAAATGTTAATGTAACGGCAGAGTATATCGACTATATGAATTCCATTCATATTTTTGCAGTAGATTATTCGCTGTCTAATGTTGACGTTATCCACGCGCAATTAACTGTTGGTGAAAGCTGATCAAATTGGTTTATTAGTGGAAGTAGCTATTGTCATGGTCCACACTAGAAGTATGAAAAACTAAGCTTTATTAGTCAAACAGATGGCATCTCATTTAGTGTTATAAAGAATGACTTTTATTTTTATAACAAGTGTTTTTATTATTAATCCTTTTAATGCCCTGTTATGCCAATATCCATACGGTAAAATGATAATGAATTTAATGTGATTAATGCTAGCAACTCCTTAACCAGTCTCATGTGCTTTATTCTTATGGCAAACTACTTTTTTAAACAAGCATACCTTACCCAGTTTTATCTGTGATCTATCTCGAAAAACGTTCACAAATCAACCAAACATAATCCTAATTAGCAATAAAAAGAACTTAATCACAAAAATGTAACCGCTTTCTGTAACCGGTTACATAAAAGTATTACATTAAGATCTGAATACAAAGATCCAATGGATTTTTAATTATCAACCCAATAAAAGGTAAATATTATGACTAAAATTCTACTTTGCTGTGCTGCTGGTATGTCGACCAGTATGGTTGTTAAAAAGATGCGTGAATCTGCTACTAATAAAGGCATTGAAGTTCAAATTGATGCTATCGGCTTGGAAGAGTTTGATTCACATCTTGCGGAATATGATTGTTTTTTATTGGGTCCTCAAATCAAATATAAATTAAATGATTTTAAGATTAAGGCTGATCAAGCAGGTAAGCCAATCGCGGTCATCAATCAAATGGATTACGGCATGATGAAAGGCGAAAAAATCTTAGCTGACGCATTAGCGATGATTAATTAAAGAGGGCTATACAATGTCTAACAAATTTTTTGAATTTTTAGAAAATACGTTAACGCCGATCGCTGGTAAGTTCGCTGCTCAAAGGCATATTTGTGCTATTCGTGACGGATTTATTGGTGCAATGCCTTTTATGATTGTAGGTTCCTTTCTCCTCGTATTTGCTTTCCCACCATTTTCACCAGAAACCACTTTTGGTTTTGGTCAATGGTGGCTAGGGTTATCTAAGCAATACTTTGGTGAGATAATGACGCCCTTCCATATGACGATGGGCATTATGTCCTGTTATATCTGTACTTGTATCGCTTACAACTTAGCAAAAACCTACAAACTCGATGGTTTATCAATAGGTATGTTAGCGTTAATGACGTTTTTATTAATTTCTGCGCCGATGGAAGAGGGGGCACTTCCTGCCTCATATCTAGGAGGTACAGGGATATTTACTGCCATTATCATCTCAATTTTAGTGACAGAATTAGCTTATTTCCTTAATCGAAAAAACATTGGCTTTAAAATGCCAGAGCAAGTGCCAGATAAGATTCGAGAGTCATTTAATTTATTAATTCCTGCATTGATTATTATCTTAACCATTTATCCAATTAATTTATTAGTGCAACATGAATTTAATTTGATCATCCCTGGCGCAATCATGGCAGTGTTCCAACCTTTAATCTCAGCATCTGACACACTTCCGGCTATTTTGTTAGCGGTATTAGTTGCACACGTGCTTTGGTTTGCAGGCATTCATGGAGCTGCGATTGTTGGCGGTATTATGGCACCGTTCTTCCTTTCTAACTTAGGTGCAAACCAAGAAGCATTAGCGGCTGGTATGGAGTTACCACATATTTTTATCGAATCATTTTGGTCTTTCTTTGTGACCTTGGGCGGCTCTGGGGCAACATTTGGTTTGGTATTGATGTATTTACGCAGCAAGTCAGCTCACCTCAAAGCGATTGGTAAATTAAGTTTAGTCCCTTCTATATTTAACATTAATGAGCCGATTATATTTGGTACGCCTTTCGTGATGAATCCGACTATGTTTATTCCGTTTGTATGTATTCCTATGGTGAATGCGACTATCGCTTATTGTGCAGCAAGCTGGAATTTAATTGGTAAAACGATCTCATTAGTCCCATGGACAGCTCCTGCACCAATTGGTGCTGCATGGGGGGCAGGTTGGCAGATCAACAATGCCATACTGGTGTTCATTCTCATCGGTATCAATATGGTGCTTTACTACCCATTCTTCAAGATTTATGAGAAGCAACTTATCGCTGAAGAAATAAAAGAAAGTGAAGCTAACGCATAAGTGTTAATCGTACATTCTCAATTTACATTTATTAGGAGTTACTTGCTGTAGCTCGCTAATAAGTCGAGGGGTTTTATCATGGATTTAGAAATGACAGTGATGGAGTTAATCATCAATGCCGGTGAATCAAAAAGTTTAGCAATGCAGGCATTGATGTCAGCAAAAAAAGGTGAATGGGCAGAGGTTGATAGTTTGCTCGCGGAATCGACAGAGGCATCAAAACGAGCACATAAAGTACAAACAGAGTTAATTGGTTTGGATGAAGGTGAAGGAAAAGTACCAGTGAACTTGATTATGGTACATGCCCAAGATCATATTATGACGGCTATGTTAGCCCGTGAATTAATTGAAGAGATTATAGATATCCATCGTAAATTGAAGTGATTATCTGTGTAAATCGTAACAGCATAGTTATTTATTAAAAGTTAAGTATTAAATGATGAGGAGTGAACATGCAAAGTAAACATCTTAACGGTTTCCCAAGTGATTTTTTCTGGGGTGGTTCTACTTCAGCTTATCAGGTTGAAGGCGCATGGGACGAAGATGGCAAAGGTCCATCAGTAATAGATATGGGGAGAGTGGTTGAAGGCACGACAGATTTTAAAGTCGCCAGTGATCATTACCATCGTTATAAAGAAGATATCGCATTATTTGCAGAATTAGGATTAAAAGCATATCGATTTTCTATCGCTTGGACGAGAATATTTCCTAGCGGCGAAGGAGAGATAAACTCAAAAGGTATTGAATTCTATAATAATTTGATTAATGAGTTAATTGCTAATGGCATTGAACCTATAGCCACTATGTATCATTTTGATTTGCCTTATGCTTTGCAAGAAAAAGGCGGATGGTCGAATCGAGCGACGGTGGAAGCCTTTGCAACCTATAGTAGAACCTTGTTTGAAGCCTTTGGTGATCGCGTTAAATACTGGCTGACTATTAATGAACAAAACATGATGATTTTACATGGTGATGCATTGGGGACTAAACATGTTGATGCTAGTAACCCGATGAAAGATTTATACCAACAAAATCATCATATGCTGGTGGCTCAAGCTAAAGCGATGTCACTTTGCCATGAATTACTACCGCAAGCCAAGATTGGTCCTGCACCTAATATTTCGGTTATTTATCCGGCTTCATGTCAACCTGAAGATGTATTGGCCGCAAACACTTTTTCTGCACTTCGTAACTGGTTATATTTAGATATGGCGGTTTATGGGCGTTATAACTCAACGGCATGGCGCTTCCTTGAAGAACGTGGTGCAACACCTTCTATTGCTTCTGGCGACATGGAAATACTCGCAAAGGCAAAGCCTGACTTTATTGCCTTTAATTTCTATAACTCTCAAACCGTTGCGCAAAGTGCAGGCGATGCAAGTGATATTAACTCTACAGGTGATCAACAAATTACTATCGGAGAGATTGGCGCTTACAAAGGCGTTGAAAATAAGCATTTAGTTAAAAATGAATTTGGATGGGAAATAGACCCTGTGGGCTTTCGTACAACGATGCGTGAAATTTACGAACGTTATGCATTACCACTGATCGTCACTGAAAATGGTTTAGGCGCTTTCGATAAAGTGGAAGCGAACGGTGAGATTAATGACGATTATCGTATTGCTTATTTACAACAACATATTAAGCAAGTGCAGTTAGCGATTAGTGATGGAGTCGAAGTTTTTGGTTATAGCCCCTGGTCTGCCATTGATTTAATCAGTACGCATCAAGGCTGTTCAAAACGTTATGGTTTTATTCATGTTGATCGAGAAGAGTTTGATCTTAAAGCCTTAAAACGCAGCAAGAAAAAGAGCTTTTATTGGTATCAATCTCTGATTACGAAAAATGGTTTGTAGATAATTAGTACTTATTAATCAGAAGGATATGAATATTATAACGTATCTTCTCTCACTGTTTATTGAACATTTAATACCAATTACATTAAGAATGTAATACACACAAGTAAGTTGTTTTAGACAGTAAAATAGAGCATCGACTTACTGTGGTTGGTATATCACTAGGAATTTATTATGAAGTTTGCACATGATTTTTTATTTGGTGCTGCCACCGCTTCTTATCAAATTGAAGGGGCGTGGGATCAAGATGGCAAAGGCCCAACCAATTGGGACGAGTTTACTAAAATACCAGGTAAAACTTTTGAAGGCACGAATGGTGATGTCGCTATTGATCATTATAACCGCTACCAAGAAGATATCGCGTTAATGGCTGAAATGGGGTTAGAGTCGTACCGCTTTTCTATCTCCTGGGCTCGTATTTTACCGACAGGTACCGGTGAGGTAAATCAAAAAGGGATTGATTTTTATAATAATATTATTGATGAATGTTTAAAATATGGCATCGTCCCTTTTGTGACACTTTATCACTGGGACTTACCTTTGCCTTTAGAGAAAAAGGGTGCATGGTTAAACAGAGAAACCGGTGAAGCCTATCTGAATTTTGCTAACATTTGTTTTGAAGCATTTGGCGACCGTGTTAAAAACTTTATCACTTTTAATGAAACCTTCGTATTTTGTAATTTAGGTTATCTAGCGGGTGCACATCCACCTGGCATTCAAAATGATCCTAAAAAGTATTTCCAAGCCATTCATAATGTTTTTTATACGCATGCGCAGACTGTCATTGCCTATAAAAAACTGAATCAATTCGGTGAAATTGGGTTAAGTCATGTATTCAGTCCTGCTTTTAGTGTTGATGATAATGAAGAGAATATCTTTGCCACGGAGCATGCTAATCAATTTAACTTAAATTGGTTTTATGACCCGATTTTATTAGGTAAGTACCCTGAGTATGTTGTTAAACAACTGAAAGTCGAAGGTAATGAGCCTGATTGGACGGAAGCTGAATTGGCTGTGATAGCCGAAGCTGCACCACTGAATGATTTTATGGGCTTAAATTACTATCAACCGATGCGCGTTGAAAAGATTCAAGGTGAAGTTAAAAATCTTGTGATGACGCGTGAGAATTCAACGGGGTCACCGGGCAATCCAAGCTATGATGGTGTGTACCGCACAGTTCAAATGGCCGATAAAAAATACACTAAATGGAATTGGGAAATATCATCTCAAGGTTTTATTGATGGTTTAGTCTCACTGAAAGCACTTTATGGTGATATTAAACTGTATATTACTGAAAATGGTTTAGGCGACGAAGACCCGATTATTGAAGGTGAAGTCTGTGATATTGCACGTATTCACTACATTGAAGAGCATTTAAGTGCAGTAAAAGAAGCAATAAGCCGAGGTGTTCACATTAAAGGTTATTACGCTTGGTCAGCAATTGATTTATTAAGCTGGTTAAATGGCTATAAAAAACAATACGGGTTCATTTATGTTGATCATAAAAATGATTTAAAACGTGAGAAAAAAGCGTCATTTCATTGGTATAAAAGTGTGATTGATAATCGAGGTGAAGATCTTTAAAAAGGCGCTTTCATTCTATTTAAACGCCTATTATCAAGGGAGATAGTAGGCTTTTTTAACTTTTTGAGGCCGATTTAACAGGCATTACCGATTCTCTTTCAATGAGTTGTCCTTTATATTGGTAAGAATGCGTTGCTTTTGTTTCTTCACATAACGTAATAGCTAGTTCGACAGCTTGCTTGGTCATATCCGCGATAGGCAATTTAACTGTCGTTAATCTTGGAGTGAAAAACTCTGAGACGGGGTCGTTGTCTATGCCAATAATGGATACTTGCTCAGGGACTTGTATACCTACTTCAGTCAAGGCTCTTAATGCACCTAATGCCATACAATCGTTGAAAGCAACAATAGCGGTAAACGGGGTACCATCATTGATCAGCTCTTTACAGGCTTGATATCCACTTTTCATATCGTAAGCGCCATGCTTAACCAACTTTTCATTAAAAGCGATACCGAACTGTGTTAATGAATGTTTGTAACCATTGACTCGTGCGATCCCTGTCGGGTTCATCATGTGGCCGGTAATACAAGCGATTTGCCGATGTCCATTATCTAATAAGTGATTCATCATTAACTTAACGGCGTCTTCCTGTTGAAAGGAAACAGAATGGAAAAGCTGTTCAGGTAAGTCTCGATTAATGACAACAATAGGAATGGTTAACTGTTGATGTAAACGCTGAATATGATCATCTGTTAATGTACGGCTATAAAGTACCACTGCATCGCATTGCGCTTCTAGCTGCATAATCACTTCATATTCATAATCTGGATCATTATGGCCATCGGTAACAATTAACTGTTTTTTGGCAAATTCAGCGCTAGCAGCAGCTTGCTTTAATAATAAACCGAAGTGAATACCATCAAAGTCAGACACCACGAGTCCAATAGTGTGGGTTTTATTGGTCGCTAAGGCTTGTGCTAATCTGTTTGGTCTATAGCCTAAAGATTGCATAGCAGAAAACACTTTTTCTCGAGTCGACTCTTTAACTTGTCCTGTGCCGTTAATTACTCTCGACACCGTTGCTTTAGACACGCTGGCTAATCTACATACGTCTAGAATCGTACTCATTCATCTTCCTACTTTACACCGATTATAATAGATAACGCTTAGGTTTAAATGTAAATAATACAGTATAAGTATTTTTAATGTAACCGGTTACTTTTTTATAATTGAAATGTGATTTAATGTTAAAAAGATAAGATGGGAAGGAGGTGAGTGGGATAAAAGCAAGCGTATGGAGTCTGTATTTATTGTTAAATCTAACAATGACATAACGCTACGTAGTGTTATGTATTCTTAGAGTAAACTCTGATTAATTTGTGAGTGAGTTATCGGTAGATTAAGTTTGTTATTAACGTGACCAGCTAGTTTTACTGAGTTCGACTATTTCATTACCTTTACCATTAATTAACGCTTTCATCATGTAAACACTAAACACTAAACACTAAACACTAAACACTAAACACTAAACACTAAAGCCTTTAGCTTACTCAAATTTAATTTGTGCTAGCATGGCTAGTTCTTGTTTTGCTGTTTCTACTTCAAGTACTACCGGGCCTGGATGAGCCATCATTATTTAATACAATTTCACATTTTAATTTTCTCTTTTATTTTTTAAGGTTAAATACCTTCTAAAAATTCATTATTTTAATTTAAGATTATCATTTTGGCTTAACAAAATTCTTCAATCACTTTCGATAAACGTTCAATTTCTTCAGCTAACGCTTCGACGTTGGCATTAGTGAAATTTAATCGTAAAGCAGGTTTAACATTTCTCCTATCTTGGTAAAACACGCTACTTTGTACAACAGCAACACCATTTTCTAGTGCGGATTTTGCTAAGGCATCAACATCACAATTAGGTAATAATAGCCAAATAAACATGCCGCCATCGACAGGGGTTACTTGGCAAGTTACAGGCAATGTTAGTTTGAGGTTATTAACTAGTGCTTGATAGCGTTGTTGGTATAGCTTTCTCAACTTTTCTAAGTGAAACGGGAAGGCGCCATGTTGTAATAAGGCGAATAACACTGCTTGCATGGGAGCGCTTGAGTGTAAATCTGTTGCTTGTTTTACAGTGTTGATCGCTTCTATCCATTCGGTTTTGCCTGTCACTAACCCTAAGCGAATACCCGGTGTTGCTATTTTAGAAAAGGAACGTAATACCATGGAGTGATTAGGGCAAAAGCTTGATGCAAGTGGCAATGCTTCACCTGTAAAACGAAGCTCTCTTTACGGCGCACTTTAATGAGTGTGACATCGTACTGTTGGCATAATTGGGCTACTTGTTGGCGTACTGATAATGACCAACACACACCTGTTGGGTTATGAAAATCAGGTGCTCCTTGTTAAAAAACAGAATGTTAGTAATGACTAAGCAATGGTTAATATTACCAAAAGAATTAATAAGGTGATCATTCTTGCTGGTTAAAATCACCCCTAACTGCGTTGTGATTTTTGAAGTGAGAACAACTATCTCCTACAACTCACGCCTTATTAGTGTTAATTTTTCCTGCGCAATCTCTGAGCACTTATTTAATTCCATTGGTATAAGTAATTAACAACATCTGTGCCAGTTTAATAATTAGAGAATGTAAGGCATTATCTTGTGCAACAAATATTCTATTAGTCTTGTATTGTGTACCGTTGCACAGAGAGTTTTTTTGTTGGATTGTTTGGTTATTTTTCTATTAAGTTTTACGCACCATGTGAGTACTGAGTGCGTTAATTTTGTGCTGCTGGTCATTTATTAGCTATTTATTATGATGAAATATTCGAAATATAACTGAGGAGTTGGGAATGCTTGGGAGCGAGGCTAAATAGTATGTATTTTTAACGTTAAGATTAAGTTACTTCCCAATAATGATTTACTCAATGAGTGGGAAATAACTTAGTTTGTCTGCTAGATATCACTGATCATGGTTGAAGTAATTTCAGCGTTATTTTTCTTCAATAAATGAAGAATTAAAGCGGTGATACACCCCATAATTTACTATATTCCTTGCAATGGAACACTAATGTTTTATATTTGCTAAGGTCTACATCTGCAGGTATTTCTATGCGACTTTCACCTTCAAAGCTGCTAATTATTTTAATAAAAACACTACCGTCAGTCGCATTATCGCCATTCACTGCTGAACTCGCTTTCGGTGATAGAAATATTTCTACATCTGGACCTTTTGTTGCTTTGAAATTATTTGCTAATTCAATATAGTGCTTTCCATTTTCTTCTACGATTTTCCAATCGCCAGCTAATGATTTTTTACCCCAAGATGAAAATCCTGCGCTTAGTTGTCCGCTTGTAATGACACCATCAGCAGCAACAGCATGTTGTATTCCACCAAGTGAAACTATAAGCAGAGATAATACGAGAACAATTTTCTTCATAATAAGTTTCCTGTTTTTTATTTAGGCATAGGTGTTAAGTAGTAAACAACTTTTTTATAACACGAGCAAAGTGAGATAAGAAAGTCTTATCATGATAGTTTAAATAAGTGGATGTGTCATAAGACTCCATTGACTTAGATAAAAGATTACGAATAATTTTATTTATAACTTAAGATAATGATAATGTCTGTGATTTAGCAGGGGTCTCTAGATATGAAAGTTTATGCTTTTACTTCTTAACGCCATTAGTTCTTAAAGATGATTAGTCATGACACGCGGTATTCGATAATAAAGTGGATAGCGAGTTTATAGCTGCTTGATCCACTCTATCATTTACCGTTAAAGGTATTAACGAAGCCAGTTTGTTTTACTGAGTTCGACTATTTCATTACCTTTACCATTAATTAACGCTTTCATCATGTAAACACTAAAGCCTTTGGCTTGCTCAAATTTAATTTGTGGTGGCATGGCGAGTTCTTGTTTTGCTGTTTCTACTTCAAGTACCACAGGGCCTGGATGAGCCATCATTTCAGTCATGGCTTGTGGTAATTTCTCTGGATCGCTAACGTTAATACCTTTTAAGCCACAAGCTTCTGCAATTTTTGCAAAGCTTGGGTTATCTAAGTCGGTATCATCTGACAAGTAGCCGCTGGCTTTCATTTCCATAGCAACAAAACCTAATGAACGATTATTATAAACAACAATTTTAATCGGTAGGTTGAGTTGTTTTAGAGATAGGAGGTCACCCATTAACATTGAAAAACCACCATCGCCACACATTGCTATTACTTGTCGGTTACGGTCTAAAGATTGTGCGCCCATTGCTTGTGATAACGCATTTGCCATTGAGCCATGATTAAATGAGCCAATTAAACGACGTTTGCCATTCATAGTGAGGTAACGTGCAGCCCAAACTGTTGGTGTACCAACATCGCAGGTAAAGATAGTATCGTCGGCGGCTTGTTCATCGAGCAAACGTGTTAGATATTGTGGATGGATTAAATTATGCGATGTTTTACCACTCGCCAATAAATCCAAGTCTTTTCGTGCTTCTTTATAATTTTTAACGCATTTTTTTAAATGAGAGTCAGAGCGATCTTCTTTGATATGCTCAAGAAGTGAAGCAACGGTATTTTTAGTATCGCCCATCACACCAAAGTCTATTTGTACATGTCGTCCTAGTGATGCCGGTTGATTATCTATTTGTAAAATAGTGCTTTTTTCAGGGTAGAAAGCGCGGTAAGGGAAGCTAGTGCCTATCATCAATAATGTATCAGCTTCTTGCATGGCATGGTAACCCGATGAGAAACCGATAAAGCCGGTCATACCAACATCATAAGGGTTATCGTATTCAAGAAACTCTTTGCCGCGCATGGCGTGAACGATGGGTGCCTGTAGTTTAGCTGCTAAAGCAACCACTTCATCATGTGCCTCTTTACAGCCTGCACCGCATAATAAGGTGACTTTTTTGCTGCTGTTTAAGTGAGTTGCTAGCGTTTTTATATCGGCTACGTCAGGTGTATAAGTTGCAAGCTTAGGTACGTTCCATTTGGCTTGGGCAGTTTCAGGCATCGCTTTTAGTGCCACATCACCGGGTAGAACAAGTACGCTAACATCATTGTGTAAAATAGCTTGGCGCATTGCTGTTTCTAGCATGTAAGGCATTTGTTCTGGATTAGAGACTAACTCACAATAAACACTACATTCTTTAAATAATTCCTGCGGGTGAGTTTCTTGGAAATAATTCGAGCCAATCTCAGAGGAGGGTATATGGGCTGCAATTGCTAATACCGGTACTTTATTACGATGACAATCGAACAAACCATTGATTAAGTGTAAATTACCAGGTCCGCATGAGCCTGCACAAACAGCGAGTTCTCCTGATACATGTGCTTCTGAACCAGCGGCAAAGGCAGCGGCTTCTTCATGGCGTGTTCCTAACCATTCTATTGTGCCCATTTTTCGTAAACTATCACTTATTCCGTTGAGTGAATCGCCAGTTACTCCCCAAATTCGCTTTACACCAGCTTGTTCAAGGGTTTGAGTAATAAAACTTGCGATACTTTGACTCATATTAAGATGCTCCTCAGTATTAAATTTATATATACAATATATTGTGAGTGGTAGAGAAAATGATAAACATAAACGCTACATAATTATCATCCTCTTGAGAGGCGCTTTTCACAATGGTAGTCGCGATATCCTTTGTAATGCTTTGTTATAAAAAGAGGTGTTGATATTCGTTGAGAGAATAAAGAAGGCTGAAAAGTGAGATCTTGAACACAAAATTCTTATTTTGAAACTGATTAGATTGGTTATTGCTGTTTGTTTAAATGCTTCAACATAAAAAAATAGCGTTGTTACAAAAGGTTTTTATCAGTTCAAATGATGTTTTTTTAGTTGGAAAATTTAAATGGTGTTATAAAGCATTAATATAATGCTGGTGGACTCATTTTTGTCTTTTTTGTTGTCTATTTTTCCTTTATATTTAACTTTCTTGTCGATTGTTTGAACAATCGGTGACCTATTTCCTTTCTTCTGAAAAGTACCGAACGTTAGTATTTGTTTAGGAGCAATAAAGCCGCTAAAAAATAAGAGAATTGCCCCGTGATAATGACGATTAAACCTTTTTTTCTTCTGCTAATAAGCTGTTTTTTATTAATGACAGGTTATGGCTTGAGCAATATCTTATTGCCTGTGCGTATGCAGAATGATGGTATTAGTGTTGATAATATTGGTCTCGTATTATCGATGTTGTCAGTGGGGTTTTTAGCCGGTTCATATTACAGCCGTAAGTTGTTGCAACGAGTCGGGCACATTAGAATATTTGCGATGTGCGGTAGCTTAACGTCTGTGGCTATTTTAGTTTCTGGCCTTTTCCCTGACCCTTATGTGCTTGGTCTTATGCGTGTGCTGACTGGTTTTTGTATTGCTTGTACCAATGCAACGCTTGATAGTTGGTTAAGCTTTAGTGCGACGGAAAAAAATAGAGGACGAATACTTTCTATTAACCAGATGGTATTAATGAGCGCATTATTTTCAGGGCAGTTTTTGCTCAGTGTTGCGCCTATTGATGGCATGGTTTTATTTGTTATCTCAGGTGTTTTATTCAGCTTGGCGATCACGCCTATTGTGATCAGTAAGCAACAAGGGCCGATTATTGAAGACAGTGAGTCGATGTCTTTGATTACCATCGCAAAACTATCGCCTCTTGGTGTAGTAAGTTGTTTTTACTGTGGTTTGCTCTACGCAGGTTTACTGAATATGTTACCTATTTTTGCTAATGACCACGGTATTCAGAATCTTAATTTATCGATCTTTATGGGGTCTGCGATTTTAGGAGCCATCATATTCCAATATCCTATTGCTTATCTTTCTGATAATTTTGATCGTCGAAAAATCATGTTGGGCATGGTCTCAACGATTATCTTAGCTTCCTTAAGCATTCCGTTTTTAATGGCATTAGATATGTTTAATTTAACGCTATTTGCCATCGCAGTGATCACCGGAGTTGCGGCTTGTTTGTATCCGATGAGTATGTCGGAAACTTTTGATAAAGTATTAAAAACACAAATTTTATCGGCGATGTCCTCACTATTAGTTATTTATGCCTTTGGTAGTATTTTAGGGCCGTATCTAGCTTCCTTAACCATGAAGTGGTTCGGCAGCGAAGCGTTGTTTTCTTTTATGATTATCGGCGCGAGCACTTTGCTGGTGTTTATTCTTATCCGTATGAAACAACGCCCTGCATTGCCGCAACAAGATCAAGATAACTTCGTCATGCAGACGCCTTCTGGTGCTGTCTCTGTGCTTGATCCACGTACCGACTATATTGAGCCAGTATTTAAACAAAGTGCAGAAGTGGATGTGGCGATTAGCCTTGCTACTAAGAACCCAGCTATTGCCGTTAATATGGCTAAAGCGTTGGCATTAAAAGACCCTCAAAATGCATCACACTTAGCGGCGGCTTTAAGTACCATTGATGAAATTAATATTGGTAAATTATATGCGGCGATTACAACTGCTGCGCCTGATATGGCTGTACATATAGCTGAAGCATTAACCACTGCCTCTCCTGAACAAGCTGAAGAATTAGTGGATTGGATAACTAATGACCATCCTGAACAATTAACCAGTATTATTGTTGCGATTGCGAACTCAATGCCAGACAACGGTATTGGTGTGATGGAGTTTGCCGCTGAGAATATGTCAGGCAATGATCCTGAAGAACTATTGAAAATGACAGAGCAATACATGAATGAGTTTTCTGATTCTTTAGATGAAATGCGTCCGGTAGATAGAAGCGCTGCAGAATCTGAACAGACGGCAACTGAGCTATATAATCGTTTAAGTGACGTATCACCTGAGCATTCTGCTGAGATTGCATTAACGGTATCAGAAGCATTGCCTGAATCTTCTAATATGGTTGCAGAAGCCTACGTGAGCAACCTGATTGAAGGTGAAAATGAACAACAAGATAATGCGGATTCAGCTGAAAATATCGAAGATGCAGTTAACGACTATTTATCTCAAGTGGTAGAAAGTATGCCTGAATATGCAGTTGATGTTGCCAGTACCTTTATTGATTCTGTACCTGAAGTGGCTTCTGAAATGGTTGAGTTATTACAAGATACAGAAGCTGTTGATAGCAGTGATTTAAGTACTTCGATTGATGATAAACCCGAAGAAAGCACCATTCAAGAACAATTATTAGATGCGATTGAAACGCAGAAATTGGATAGTTAAGCGCTTTATTTTTTTAAGTTAAAGTTTATTCATCTTGAATTCAAGCCTTGAATAAGGTCTTTAATAAACCATTAAGAGATTGATTTAACTACTTTCCTAAAGGGTAAGAATCAAATAAGTAACCATCGAAATTTTCATCTTCTACGTCAGATAATGAAAGTAAGGTGGTTTTTACATTCTCTAAATGATCCCACATCGCTTTTTTAGCGGTTACTGCATCTTTCTTCTGTAACGCAGCTAAGATTAAGGCGTGGTCATTTAACCATGTTTGTCGGTAATCTTTAGTATCAATATGTGCATGTAATTGTGCCCACATTAAACTTTCTTCTCGTATTCTCCACATCAATTTGACCATATCCACTAGAAAAGTATTCTTTGTCGCTTCTGCAATCAAGATATGAAAATCACGATCGTATTCTTCGTTACTATCACCTGTTTCTAATGCTTCTTTTTCTTTTTCAAGCACTTTACGCATTGCGCTGATTTCAGATTTAGTGATTTGATGCGCCGCAAACTCTACGATATTACTTTCTATTAATTGACGTGCCTGTAATAGTTCGAAAGGCCCGATATCGGTACCCGTTAAACCTGAAAAGGCAGATAGTATTGTGGAGTCAATTGAGTTGTTAGTGTCATTCTGAGGGGTATTATCAGGCTGTGGTAAGTTGATAACATAAACGCCAGAGCCTTTACGCACTTCTACTAAGCCTTCTATTTCTAACATAATAATAGCTTCACGAATCACCGTACGGCTAACACCATAGGATTCAGCAATATCACGTTCTGTCGGTAAACGGTCACCCACTTTATAAAAGTTTTGAGATAACTTGTCCCTTAATTCAGTACCAATGACCACATAACGTCGAGTGTTAGGTGACTGTGATTCAGCATGATTAATAGACATTTTAATAGTTTCTCTGTTGATTAAATTTGAACTGAATAGTGTATAGAAAAACCAAAATAACTCTATCTATTTCAATATTGAAGAGAATAAACGATAACTTGGTTTCTTTGACTGTTTGCCTTTAAAATTATCTTGGCTAAATAAAAAATCAGGGTAAATAAAGTATCAAATAAGCTTTGAAATTAAGCCGCTTCGATCCCTAATTTTACACTCAATATTTATTATTTGGTTATAATGTTGAGACTGCGTGGCATGCTCCTTTAGTATTTATAAGCATATAAGCGCTAGCTAATTTGCTTATAAATTGAGAGTTTAATAATAATGATTGATCAAAAATACTCTCAATTGAAAGAAATGCTTTAACTCGCTCTGTCGGGTCAATATGATTGGCATTAATAGCACAAAAGGTTTTTGCTAATGGGTCTTTGACATCAATTGCATTGCCTCGTTCGTCAATTCCTTTTACATAGCGCATCCAACCAGCAATTGCCATGACTATCCATTTATAATCACTACCATGTTCTAAATGAAACTGGAGAGAAGCGCCAAAGCGTTGTGGTATTTTTTGGCTGCCATCCATCGCAATTTGCCATGTTTGATGTTTTAGCGATGGATTGGCAAAACGCAGAATAAGTGAAGAAGCATATTCTTCTAAATCAGTCCCTTCTGGCATATTTAAAGTAACAGCCTGCGCTTTTAACATCATATCAAAAGCTGCATTTCGGTATGCTTGGTTGGTCATAGCATCTGAAATGTGAGTATAGCCACCGAGATAGCCTAAATAAGCAAGAAATGAATGCGTGCCGTTTAGCATTCTTAATTTCATTTCTTCAAATGGGACAACATCTTTAACAAACTCTGCTCCTGAAACATTCCAGTCAGGTCTACCTTGAATGAAGTTATCTTCAATGACCCATTGGCGGAACGGTTCACAAGCAACGGCACAAGGATCGTTAATGCCTGATAATGTTGCTATCTCTGCCAGCGTTTCCGGTGTGACTGCGGGGACGATGCGATCCACCATAGTACAAGGGAAGCTTGTGTTATTTTCTATCCATTGAGCAAGTTGACCATCTAATAATGTGGCAAAACCTAATACAGCTGCTTTAGCTACGTGACCATTTTCTTGTACATTGTCACATGACATAACAGAAAAACCTTTGAGCCCTCGTTGCTTACGTAAACGCAATGCCTCAACAATATAACCAATCGCTGAATTAGGCTCACTTGGGTTTTCTAAGTCATGAATAATAAGTGAGTTAGTTGGGTCTAGCTGACCTGTTGAATGGTCAACACAGTAGCCTTTTTCTGTAATCGTCATAGAGACAATCGCAACTTGTGGTTCAGCCATTTTGTCAATGATGGCTTGTTTACTATCAAGCTTAGGATGGAGTGATTCTTTGATCGAACCGACCGTTCTAATGGTGTTTTCGTTAGCGCCTTTTTCCGCCACTAAATAGCGATGATTTTGTAAACGGAGTTTTTTAATGATGTCACTACCGCTGAATAAATTAACTTCACAAATACCCCAGTCAGATTGTGTTTTTTCAAGCATTTCATTGGTATATAACGCTTGGTGCGCTCGATGGAAGGCACCAAATCCAATATGTACAATACGTGTTTTTAGCATCGCTTGGTTAACTTTACTGTCGATTACCGTTGTTTTTAAAGGTGGCTTTGTGATTGACATAATTTCTCCGAGATTTATCAACATAGGTAAAAAATTATCTATTTTACTGAACTGAGATTTTATTATTAGTTTTCATTATTAGGCTATTAAATCTAAGTAATAAGCGCTATGTAAATATTAAAACACTTGAATATTAGAGCATAAGTGGTAGAGCAATATCGCCTTTATTGGTATACAATCTATATTGTTTTGCTTATTTGGTAAACCAATGTGTGTTTTTATATTGCGAAAATCACGGCTATCCCTTATATTTATTGGATAAGAGGTCTTTTAATTGGAATTCCAATTGTTGTTATCGTTAATTTAGCAATAAAACATAAGCTGATATTAACGTAGAAATGAATATGGAAATGAATGTAGAGAGGTAAGTAATGGAACAAACTTGGCGTTGGTATGGACCAAACGATCCCGTTTCTTTGGATGATATTAAGCAAGCTGGCGCGACAGGTATTGTGAATGCCTTGCACCATATTAAAAATGGCGAAGTATGGACCGTTGAAGAGATTTTAAAGCGTAAGGCCATTATCGAAGCGAAAGGCTTAACTTGGTCTGTTGTTGAGAGCGTTCCTGTTCATGAAGAAATTAAAACACAAACGGGTAACTTTCAACAATGGGTAGATAATTATAAGCAAACTATTGAAAATCTTGCTAAAAGCGGGATTGATACAGTCTGTTATAACTTTATGCCAGTATTAGATTGGACACGTACCGATCTTGCTTTTGAGATGGAAGATGGATCTCGTGCACTACGTTTCGATCAAATCGCTTTTGCTGCATTTGAACTCCATATATTAAAAAGACCTGGTGCAGAGTCAGCTTATAGCTCAGAAGAGATTGCACAGGCGCAAGTTTACTTTGATAACATGACTCAAGCTGATATTGATAAGTTAACCTCTAATATTATCGCAGGTTTACCTGGAGCAGAAGAAGGTTATACGTTAACTGAATTTCAAGTACAGTTAGATCGTTATAATGGGATTAGTAAAGACAAGTTACGTGAGCATTTAGCTTACTTCTTAAAGTCTCTAATGCCTGTTTGTGATGCGACTGGTTTAAAAATGGCGGTACATCCTGACGATCCACCACGCCCTATTCTTGGTTTACCGCGTATTGTTTCAACGATTGAAGATATTGAATGGCTAACTACTGAAATTCCAAGTCAGCAAAATGGCTTAACTATGTGCACAGGTTCTTACGGTGTACGTGGTGATAATGACTTAGTTAATATGATTAAACAGTACGGAAGCCGTATTTATTTTACTCATTTACGTTCTACTATGCGTGAAGATAATCCAATGAGCTTCCATGAAGCGGCACACCTTAATGGTGATGTTGATATGTACAATGTTGTTATGGCGATTCTTGAAGAAGAGCATCGTAGAGAAAAAAATGGAGAGGGCCGTTCTATTCCAATGCGTCCTGATCATGGCCATCAAATGTTGGATGATTTACGTAAAGAAACGAACCCTGGGTACTCTGCAATCGGTAGATTAAAAGGGTTAGCGGAGATTAGAGGTTTAGAAATGGGGTTAAAACGTAGCTTTTTTAAATAGAGTCATAAATATCCCCTTTCTATTTTAAGCCAACCGAGCCTTTTGAAGGCTCGGTTTTTTTATCCTTACACTCATTTATTCATACCTACAGCTTCAACTGTAGTAAGAAAACACCATTAATAAATAAAGAGTCGTTATTTACCTCGCATATAAATAACTTTACTAATAAAGGTCTCGCTCCTAGTAAACAGTAAGGATAATACTTAGTTAATCGCTTAAAGGTGGGTAACACTCGATAATCTCTACGCCATCACTTGACGTAATGGTAAAGGCTTCAAGGCCATAAGGGCAGAAGAACGTATCATATTGTGATAGCGTTAAAGACTCTGTTTCCATTTTTATAGTACATGAGCCTTTAGTGATCACGCCGATAAAGAACTCATCTTCGATTTTTTGGACGTTCCCTTTAATTGTCGATTTACAGATTCTAAATCGATCAGTAGCTTGACTACCCACTAAAGACTCTTTGTAAGAATGATCATTATATTGCGTTAATTTTTGTGCTTTTTGTTGAAAATGCTCTTTGATATATTCAGGCGTATATTGAGTATAATCAAATACATCTAAACAAAAGTCTAAGCCTCTTTTCATAAACCGTGCTTCTTCAGGTAAGGTATAACCAGACTTCTCAAACTCAAATCTAACAGCCCAATCAGAAGGTTCCATCACTTCAATCATCAAAATACCCTCGCCAATCGCATGAGGCATGCCACCTGGAATGTAAAAACAATCATTTGGTTTGACAGGAATTTTCTTAAAGCAGGACTCAATTTTCTCCATATCCTGATTTTCAATCATCTCTTTAAAATCTTCGCGGCTAGGTGGATTTTGAAAACCTAAATAAATATAAGGGTCTGAGACATCTTCTCTAATATCAAGTATGTAATAAGCTTCTGCTTTGCCGGAGTTTGAGTTTAAATGCTGTTTTGCAAACTCAGCCGTTGGATGGGCTTGAAAGTGTAATCTTACAGAAGAGTCCAAATACTTTACCAGTACCATTGGGTTCTTCGTGTATTTCTTAGCATGCTTTGGGCCTAAAAAATAATCGGGATCTGACTGAATTAATGCTGCAAAGTCAGTGCCTTGTGATGATATTAATGCTGTTGATATCCCTTCTACATGCGATTCCCTATCAGGGTTTACTGCTCGAACGGTAGAGGCTATCCACTCCTCAGGAAAGTGAGAATCAGTTGGTTCTTCCATATTTTGTAGGCTATCAAGTGTTTTTCCACCAACATAAGAGCGCCACACCCTGTTAGGTGCGAAAGTGATTAATTGTCCTTTGTAATGCATAAGATGCTCTCCTGATTAAAGCCTTATATTTATGTCAGTGCTTTTTATATTAAGTGTTCTTAATTGTTTAATTAAAAGGTTGTTTGTTCTGACCGATATTAATGGAAGTGTTAAGAATGGCATTATTATACTGCAATTGGTTTACCAAAGGTCGTTTTTTAAAAAATGATATGTAACAGTTGTGAACTAGGCTTGTTTTGAGTTTATTGGTATGCCAGTTATAAGGAATGGAATAGTAAAAGCCTATTTCAATGAAATAGACTTTTATGTGTACGTAAAATTTTCATTTAGTAAGGCTATGTAATATAGCTAGTTACTCGATTATTTACCGTTTAATTTAAGTGCTGAGAAGCTTACGCTATTGTAATCGCCATTCTTTTTATCCACAGCGAAATCACCAGTACCAGCACAGCCTGGACCCCAAACAGGGTGTGTATCATTTACACTACACTGTCCGTATGCACCCGCTTTGAAGTAGAAAGCATCTTGTGCGTAACCCGTTGGAGAGTCTTTTTGGTCAACACCTTTGCTTAGGTCAATATTATAAGTCACTGTTTTATGACGTGCAGTTTCAAAAGTTAAGTGCATAATATCGCCCTTAACATCTACTACGTAACTAAACTCTTCACCTAATGCGATACCTGCTTCACCTGGTGCAGCAAGGTTGTCCCATGTGTTACCCCATACTGGATAAGCAATATCCGCACGGTTTGGATCTTTTTTCGCTAGGTTACGTTCGTAGTTCCAGAAAACTGAACCATATTTTTGATCTGGGAATTTTTTAAAGAATATTTTTAGTGGTTCGTTACCGTGTCCGAATCCTGTTTTTGCTTTGATTTGGTCATTGTATTTTTTAGCATGAATTTGACCTACAACTACTGAGTGAGCTGCTGGTCTTTCTGGGAATTTTGCATTAACAGATACGTGGTTAACTTTTAATGTTGCAGCTAAAGTACCGCCGACTTTACTGTAGTCAGCTGCTTTAAGGTTACTTGCTAGTGCAAAGTTATTTTTTGGTGCTGCAGTGTCAATATCAAATTTAGCGCCACGAGGCATTTGACGTAACTCTGAACGAGCATTTTTAGAGTTTTTAGTTGTCACTGCTTCATTTTGAACTTCAAAAACCATATTACCGTCTTTGTCTAAGAAGAAAAAATCTTCGTGAGAATAGCTCATCATTGCAACGCCTTCGATTTCGTCGACTTTGCCATCTTGGTTGATATCTGAAGGAATAGTGATTTTCCAATTTGTCATATCAAATTTGTCTGCAGGAACAGGGTACGAAACGCCATTATTAGCAATATCTGCTAATACTACCGTAGGTAATGTGAGTAAGATTGAACCAGCAAGAACTAGTGTTTTTTTCATTTTATAACCCCTTTATGTATTATTGTCACACATAATAATCAGGCGTAATTTGAAAGAAAGTTAAGATGATGGGATGTGTTTGATTGATCACATACTAAAAATCAGTTCTTATGGTTAGATCAAATATTTGAGATATCTGTGTCAGAAATTTGAGATGTCGATCGGCTTATTCTTTGTTTGTGACTTCATTGATCAGTTTATAAACTACTGAATCATATTTTGATTGATTAACGTTTAAATAAAGAGACTTTATTGGGTTAAGAATGACTGTCCATGCGAATAAGAAAGTAATCATAAGTTGTTAATCGTCTAATTGTAATGATGCGTTAAGGTCAGTCGTACATCAATTTTTGTGCTTTTTCTAAATCAAATTCTTTTAATGATTTTCTTGCCAACTGTCTAAATGGTATAGCTTTTACCACTTCTTCAAAGGGTTGAATTGCAAATGCCCAGAAAATAGAGGCATCTAATCCTAAAATAATAAAAGCACATAATGGAATAGAAATAATCCATTGCCCAGTAAAATTGATTTTAAATACTGCGGTGGTTTTACCTACGGCACGTAAGATATTGCCATGGACTGTATTGTATCCTCGCACAATAGGCAAAAAGATATAAAGTGGCGCAATAACAGCTAACGCTTGATAGGTGGTATCATCCAATTCAGGATAAATATCCGCCATAAAGAAACTCATAACAGCAAAAAGAACAGCACATATAGCTGAAATAATGACTGCAATATCAATACTGGTATCTACATTTTTGGTTAAGTCATCCATCTTTTTAGAGCCAATAGCTTGGCTAATGGTAATGGCTGACGAGTGAGACCATGCTGCTATAAATTGTGTGCCCGCTCGGATCCACGGCATGACTAATGTTATCGCTACATATGCATTAATGTCTAATTGCGAATATAACAATTGGTAAATAGTAGCACCTATTAATAGGATAGTTACGTTGGCTGCAATGGGAAATATTTCGATAAAGTGTGAACGAATATTGCGTAACATCGAGATGTCTCGACGTGGTGCAGTTAACTTTAAATCAGGATCGATATACACGTATAAACCTAGGTAAATCATACGCACTGTTATGGCGATTATGCTACCTATTGCTGCCCCTTGAACGCCTAAACCTTCAAACTGCATCATTCCTGAAAAATGGTAACCGTGTATTAAGAAATAAGAGAGTAAAGCATTGATAGGTAACTCAATAAGGTAACCTTTAAAAGGGATTTTGGTTTTCCCTAAGCCATTAAATAACGCAATCATAACTTGCGTAATAGCAGTAAAAAGTATGATGTATTTTGATATGGTTAAGTAGTCTGAAATTTCTTGATGTAGCGATATATTGTCGGTTAAAACGGCGATTAAAGGCAGGTCGAATAATGTTAATAAGACCCAAAAAAGTAGTGCGACAGAGCCATTAATAAACATTCCAGACCAAAGCCCTTTAGATAATGACGTTTGATTTCCTGCACCGACAGCACGGCTCAATACCAGTTGAGTTCCATTAGCTAATGCCATTTGAATGCCCAAAATAGCAGCAACAATTGTTGTTGCTATACCCATCGCTGCCAAAGGAATTTCGCCTAACGGAGACACTAATAAAGTGTCGATCATCAGCATTGATTGCATTAATAGACCGTTTAACGCTAGTGGCCAAGCAAGTGAAAAGTTCTTTTTGACATAGGATTGGGAGGACACAGATAAACCTTAACTTAATAGCAATTAAAAGAAATCACAATTCAACTTTTCTACTATTGATGGGCTGCCGGGCAGCCATTAGTGAGAATCAATTATTTTTTCTTGGAAAATGTTAACAGAAAGCAATATTTATACGAAAATTTAGCATTTATAAAATATATGTCATTATAATTTCACTGTTCTTAGCATAATAATAACTGGGTGATATTGCTTTTAATAGTATTATAATAACTTTAATTTATCAGTGCTTTGATTGGCTTCATTATTTAAGTAATTTATACCTTATTTATTGCTCAAAAGGTATTTTAGTTAAGGCGTTGTTGATGATTGTTTTTTGTTGAAAAGTTAATGACTCAGTTTGATCGAGATACTCAAGAGCACTGTGTTGATCGTAGCTATACCAGCTTTTAATGACCCTTTGTTGGGTTTCGTATTGTAGCTGAGTGGTTTTGATAGAAGGTATCCATTGTAAGGCAATATCTATCGATACTTCAGATGAAGCGGCAATAGTTGCTATTTTAACAGCAGCAAGTTCGATATCATCCCACTGACTCTGCTGATTAAGCCAGCTATGTGCCGCCAGCAGATCACTTATTGCCCATTCTTTAATGACTGATGCTATCGCTATTTGGCGTTGTTGTTCTGGTTTTATGGTTTCACTGTATTGTATTGCTACATCGGGTGATGTTTTTGCCCATTTTGCTACCAGGCGACTTTGTTGTATTGGATAGGCTTTAGCGGAATAAACAATTTTTAATAATTGATCTACATTTTCAATCACACCACTTTTGATCAATCGTGGTAGTGCTATATGTACCATAAATTCACGTAAGTCTTTATTTTGCATCATTTCAATCGCTGTTATAAAAGCGTTATCTATTTTATTCGTAGGTAAAGACAAACCAATTTGCATCAAAATATTTTTTTGTAATTGTAGCTCTTCAGTTTCTACTTCATTAAATAATTGTAAAGCCAGAATCGGGGAGCTGTTATTAATACTCTTATATATAGTTGTTAAGTAACCTTTATTTTGTTCGTTAGATAAAGCCCAGCTGATTAGCTTTTCACCTTGGAAGGGGGCATTTTCTGTTATTACCTGTTGTATTGTGGTGTCACGCAATACTGCTGATTGAATATGGTTAACCCAAAGCAGTGTATCTGATATATCGATTATGGATGATGGTAATACAGATATCGCCGCATAAGCTTGATCAGTACTGTCATCGATAATAATAAACGGTTGCCATTGTTTAAATCCATTTAAGTCGGTTTCAACCCAAATAGTAAATGTTGCAATATAGGCAATTTCTCTTTGTTTTTTATTATTTAAATTGGCTAAAAATTTAATTAAATCAATCGGGCTTTTCTGAATTTGTTGTTGGAATAGCAATTGTAACCAGAGCCGCTGTATTGCCTGATCATTTATTTTCAAAATATCAATGAACTCGGTGTATAGCTTATCTATCTCTGTTTCAGTACCTATGTGTATTGTATTTTGTTTTGGTGTTATGGCATTTTCTTGTTTAACGGACAATTTTTTTTGTTGAGTGATACTTTGCTGTTTCTGTCTAGGTAATAATGGGTTTGTTTCTTCGGAAGAGGAGGTTGCAGTAATTACGTAATAAAATAGTGTTATTAATATTAATATAGAAATAATACAAAGAGGGTGTTTTAATAATTTCATATCGATGATTATCTGTATTTATTCGTATCGATTAATAACGATTTTTTAAGGTTACTAATGTTAGCGTGTATTAATTAAGTTCTGTACTAAAGGGCCTATTAGACCCTTGTTATTAAGGTTATGTTTAGTCGTAGTATTTTAAACTAGAGAATTGAACTTCGACGTCCGGCGAGGTATCAGATTGAATGTAAGCACCTGCTTTAAAGTAACTTGGTAGGCCATCCCAGTAACTTACATCAAAATTATTAAACTCTTCATGAGCGACACCGTTAACTTTAATTGTTAGCTTGTTGCTTGCTACTTTAATTTCAAACTTAACCGCTTCTGTTGCAGAATAGTCTGCTAATTTATATTTTACGTAGTCAGAACAGCTTGAAGCACAAATACCGGTTTTTACGATTGCAAAATATGAATCGTAAGTTTTTGATGATGCACCTGTTTCTTTTTGTTCTTCAAGCCAAGCAATGCGTACCAATGGCTTATTAATTTTATCTTCACCTTCGTCCACTGCTGCATTAGCATCATCATGTATCTGCATTAATGTCACTTCATCTGCAGTGCCTTTTTCTAACAACAATACTTCACCAATCATTTTGTTGTAGCTTGTATCACCCGTGTACCAATTTTCCATTTGGCGTAATTCAGAACGCATTTTTTCATCAGGTCCAATTTGAAATGTTAGCCATTTATTACCACTACTAGGAATATAAAAATACTCATTATAAGCACCCTCAAAGTCACCTTGTGCAATCGCAACTGTTGAGCTGTCTGGTGCTTGAAGTTTAGAATCATTCAATACTGATTGGTATTTTGTACCGTAATCATAAGGCGCAGAGTCCGCTATTGCTTGCATTGGTAATAAAAATACAGATGTTGCAACTGCCACGACTGAGAGTGAAATCCTTTTTTTAAACTGCTTCATTGGAGAATCCTTTTTTATTCATATTAGTGAAATTAATGTGTAGCTAATAAGTTTATATTTTTTGCTAATTGGCCTTTTAGCAAGTGGGAAGTAGCTTATCTTTGGTATTTTTTTGTACAAATCAGGTTTTTATAAAGTTGGATATTAATCATAAAATAGTACAAATATGGCGTTGTTTATGAGATTGAAGTCACTTTTGTTCATTATTTCAGTGTGTTGCAGCTACGGATCTAGGTCACTTTTCATGGTGTGGGTTTGATGGTAAACAACCGAATTTACACTAATTCTTTGATTATTTTTGTTTCTATTAACTTATTAGATAGAAAGTAAGGATTGTTTTAATAAGATGTTGAACGATCGTTCTTATGCGGTTATATTAGATTTTAACTATACCAATATCGTCATTTTAGTTCTGAATATTATGTTCGGTTATATTGGGAAAATACATTATGTGGGGTTGTTATGAGTAATAAAATTCAGTTAGATATTGTGTCTGATGTTGTTTGTCCTTGGTGCATTATTGGTTATAAAAACCTACAAACTGCAATCGATGAGTTAGATGTCGCTGATAAGATTGAGTTGCAATGGCAACCTTTTGAGTTAAATCCAAACATGCCTCCTGAAGGCCAAGATTTACGTGAACATGTTGCTGAAAAGTACGGTTCATCAAGGGAAGATAGTGACAAATCTCGACTTAATATTAGTCAACGAGGCGCTGAAGTTGGCTTTACTTTTAACTTTTTTGAAGAAATGAAAATAGTTAACACGCGTGATGCACATATTTTATTAGAGTATGCAGATGAACACGGTAAGCAAACAGAGTTAAAACTTGCTTTGTTTACCGCTGCATTTACTGATCAAAAAGATGTTTCTAATCGTGAAACATTACTTAATGAAGTAGAAAAAATTGGGTTGGATTCTGAACAAGCTAAAACTCGATTAGAAGAAGCTAAATATCGTGACCAAGTGGTAGAACATGAAAGGTTTTGGCAAGGTTTAGGTATTTCAGCTGTACCAGCTGTTGTCTTTAACCGCACGAGTGCATTATCTGGTGCGCAACCTGTTGAAGCTTATAAGCAAGTATTAACAGAACTGTTAGCAGAGCTTAAATAATGAGAAATTTGTTAGCTAGGTAAAATATTATCTATATCCGTTACCACTCAAGGTGCAACATTCAGCCGCAATGAAGTGAACAGGTGCTCAGTAGAAAGAGGAAGATCTAACGGGTTAAGTTGACACTTTCTAACAACGAAGATGTTTGCTTTACTGTTTACCCTCTGGGTCGTTAGCTTAAAAATCGACTCGGCGTTGCAACCTTCAATAAGAACTAGAGGATTAGTTACTGTCATCATGTTGCGCCTTGATTTGGAGTCCAAGTTAATGACTGAACAAAGCACCTTGAACAGTAACGGATATAGTTAACAACAAAAGGTCGGTTTAAGTAAAAGTACTATTTGAATTGGCTTGCTGGTGTAATAATGCTTCAAATTTTTTCGCTGTTACTGGTGGGCTAAATAGATAACCTTGCCCGTATTCACAGTCAATATCAATGAGGAATTGTTTTTGTTCATCTTCTTCAATGCCTTCTGCAACCACTTTTAAATTGAGCGCTTTGGCCATTGCAATAATAGCGGTAACAAGCGATTGATCTGCTTTGTTTTTAGTTAAATTCATAATGAATGCACGATCAATTTTTAATTTAGTAAAAGAAAATTTCTGTAAATAACTTAGTGCAGAATAACCTGTTCCAAAATCATCAATGCTTAGTTCGACTCCCATATTACGTAGAGACTTCAGCATATCAAATAATTCACCTTCTTGGTTAATCAGTAAACTTTCAGTTACTTCAACATCTAGTTTATTGGGTGGTAGTCCGGTTTTTAGTAATACTTGTTGAATTTCAGTTAACAATTTTTCACAGTGTCTAAATTGCACACTAGAAAAGTTGACTGCCATTTGTAACGGGGTGATTACTTGCCATTGTGCTGCTTGCTCAGCTGCAGTATTCAAAGCAAAACTGCCTAATTGCTCTATTAAATTATTTTTTTCTGCAATAGCAATAAATTCGTCAGGAGGTACGAAGCCAAGTTCACTATCTGTCCAGCGCATTAATGCTTCAGCACCTATGATTTTTTGTGTGTTAAGGTCAATTAAAGGTTGGTAATACATTTCGAGTGTTTTTTCTTTTATTGCCTTATGTAAACGAATATTAATGGCTACGTTGCGATTCACTTCATCATTCATTTTAGATTCATAGAAACTAAAATTATTACGTCCATTTCCCTTCACTTTATAAAGTGCCATATCAGCACTTTTTAATAGCGTTTCTGCATTATTGGCATCATCAGGGTATATAGCTAAGCCAATACTAGTGGAGGTATGCAATAGATGCTTATTCATTTGGAAAGGTTTATTGAATAGATGAAGCACTTTATAAGCTAGTTGAGCCGCTTTTTCGAGATCTTCTAGCTCATGAATGACTACCATGAATTCATCGCCACTTAGACGTGCAACTGTATCTGTTTTACGACAAGCATTAAGCAGTCGTTTACTTGTTTCTTGCAGTATTATATCGCCTGCGGCATGCCCTAATGTATCGTTGATTTGTTTAAAGTTATCTAAGTCGATATACATTAGTAAAACTTTTTTATTACTACGTTCACTGCAATCTATCGCATAATTTAATTTTTGTAAGCTGTAGCTTCTGTTAGGCAATCCTGTTAATGAATCGTGTGTTGCTTGGTAGACTAACTTCTCTTCTGATTCTTTACGTTTTTTAACTTCTTCTTCCAATAATTCATTATGTACGGACAATTCTTTGCGGTGTTTAGTTGAATTTGCTATTTGTGTATTGAGTCGCGTGTTTTTTCGCTCGATATAAAATAAATAATATAATGTTAAAAATACTGGAATTGCTAATAAGGAAATAACTAAAACAAACCATTTAGAAGTGAATAGTTCCGTATTGTTAATGTTTTCAAACCAAGTTTCTAATATAAAAGGTGTTTCTGCAACTTCTGCTTTTAACACGAAGCTATGTTGAGAGGTGTCGTGAGCATGTTTGGAATGGGAGGTTTTAGAATTCCCCAAAGAGTCCCAAATGAATAAGTCGCCAAATTGGCTTCGTAATGTCATATGACTGCCACTACCTTCATATTCTTGAGCGGTAACGAGTGATATAATAATTGCTTTATCAAATTCTGCGATGAGCACTGCAATCGGTTGATAATTGAAATAAACAGTGGTGGATAAACGGATACTTATTTCTTCTTGGCTGTCGTCAATAAGTATTTTTTGATCGGATGCTTTCAGTTGTAATAGATCGATATTAAAGTCACTGAATATCAATTCATTTTTATTTTGTTCGCTATCGGCGATGATTGAACCATTTAATGCTAATAATGAAATACGAGAGAAAATAGGATTTAATTTTTTTTCACGTGACGCCACTTGTCTTTGAATTAATTGTTTTACATTAAATAAACTGGCACCTAACCCATAGGTCATTGACATACCTGAGCTCTTATTTGCAAAAAAAGTAGTAAGTGTCCTGTCTGCTGAAATTATGTTCAAATCGCGTTTTGCAAGCTCAAAATAATTACCTAATAACTCTGCGTAATGCTCTACCTTTAAACGCTGCTCATTATATTTGGCTTCTTCTAATTTTTTTTGCCCTACGTTGGTGACCGTTAATATTAACAGCAAATACCCTGCTAGCATTATGCTAGCCATTACAATGGCATTTTTACTGGTAAACCAAGGTCGCATAGTCATCCTTATTCGTTTTCAATCTTAAAAAAATTGGGGTAGAAATTAAATACTGAAGGGTAATATTTTTTAACTAATACGTTATATTCACCCGTCTGCTGTATGCCTTTTAAGTATTGATTGAAAGCTTCGCGTAGTTTTGGTGAATTTTTACGAAACCCAACGCCCATTTTTTGATCTTCTGAGATAGGACCGATAACTTTGGTTTCACCTGGCCACTTTTGTAAACCAATTAAAATATCAGGGACATCAAGCAGTGTGCTTTCTGCGTCATTATTTAGTATAGCAGGTATCATTTCGTTTAATTTAAGTTCAGTTACAGGCAATATTATATTCGCATCTGTATCGTATAAATCATATAAATTAGGATCAAGACAGGTTTGCTTCATGGCTAAAACATTATGATCTTTTATCAATTTTTTTACTGCAATAATATCCTGAGTAACAGAGCCTGATGGTGTTATCGGTTTAAGATCTGAATCTGTTCTTGCTATTAACCAAACGGCAGATGGGAAGTAGTTTGTTGAGAAATCAACAACCTCTTCTCTCCATGGTAAAATGGTTGTGCCACTCGCAAGTAGATCACCTTTAATCTCATGGGTTATGTGGCCTCTGATTAGCCCTGTATTAGCATAATGTGCATTTCGACCGGTGAGTAAAGTAAATGCGTTAGACCAACCTGCTTTTATGTACTGATACTCGACACTTAAATGTTTTGCAAAGCCTTTCATTAACTCAACATCAAAACCATCGACTATCGTTTTGTTATCCTGTTTGTAAATGATAATAAAATTAGCATAAGGGATTCCTATATGGCGTAAGACTCCATCGGCTTTAATGTCAGCTAAATCTCGGGTATGACCGACGCTGCTAAAAAAACAAAATAAAAGTAAAAAGGTGATTTTTTTAAGATGCCTGTATTGTGGTACATCCATAACAAGGACTCCTTAGTATTAAGGGAAGTCATTATTATACCTACAATGGATTAAAACTAAAGGTCACTTATTGTTAAGTGACCAAGGTATTGAAGTTATATTAGATCGTATTACGCCATCTGATTGTAAATATGAAGCATCACTTCGACTAAACCATTTACATCATCTTCATCATGGAATAGGTGAGTTGAAATTCTTAATGCATGCGTGTCTTCCGTATCACTTTGCTGTATTTTAAAGTCCGTTGTCCGAATAATAAATCCCGTTTCTTCACGTAATCGGTCTCTAAATTCTGTTAATGTTTCTAAGTCATTAACATCACCAAATGGGTTAAAACTAGTAATGGCACTCGCTAACTCATCAATATCAGGCGAATATATTGCAGCATTTGGGAATGTTGCTTTTATTTGTTGCTTACAAAGCTTACTAAGTGATAAAACTCGCTCTTCAATGACATCACGTCCAATCTCATCCCACATATCACATGCATCTGTTAATGCTTGTTTCGCTGGGTAGTTATCATTACCAATATACTGAAATTGTAATTGCGTACCTAAATAATCAGCATGGCCTAATGATGAATTAATAAACCATAAAGGGTTTTCTCGATCAGACCAATATTCGTCTAATCGCTTTGCGCTGTTTAATACAAATAATATCCCTGTTGCACCTGGGCCACATTGCCATTTATGCCCTGCACCGGTATAAAAGTCACAACCGATATCATGGAAATCTAGATCTAACATACCGATGCCATGTGCACCGTCAATAAGTGTTGGTATTTGATTCGGAATCGCGACTTCTTGGCAAATACGTTTAGCGGGTAAGCGTGTGCCTGTTTTATAAGTAATATGAGAGAAAGTAATTAAACGTACTCGACCAGCATATTCATTGGCTGCTTCAATAAATAAGTCTACAAATTGTTGTTCTGTAATGCTGTTATCGCCAGTATCCACTGGAATATCTAAATAAATGACTTCTACACCGTAACGTGCGGCTACAACATATAAAGGCGAATTCGCTGCTACGTGCTCATGGTGTGTTGTTAATATCACATCACCAGATTCAAAATGTAGACCGTTAATAATGCTACACATACCATCAGTTGTATTACGGTTTAATATGATTTCATCAGCATTTGCGCCAAACCCTTGAGCAATACTCGTGGTCATTTCTGTTACGTAAGGCCATTCACCAAACTTGTTTTGCATATCCCATGGATTTTCTGCAACACTTTGATTATTTTCTTGGTAATTTTTTAAGATATCTTTAGGCATTGAGCCAGTGGTACCAATATTCATGTAAGTTGTTTTTTTATCTAACACAAATTCTTTTTGTACTTTATGCCATAATTTTTTATCTTTATGTTGGTGTTTGTTATTTTTTGATTTAGCACTCGCTTGTGATGGTAATAAGCTTGCGGTGAGTCCTGCTGCTGCGATCCCTGTTGATACTTTTAAAAAATGTCTACGATCTGGTGAAATACCTTTTTCTTCAATCATGTTAAGTCCTTTATGTTAGATGGAAGATAAGAATAGAGGATATTTGATGAAAACCCTTAATTTTTTGAGATATATTTGAAGTTATATCTTTTAGTTACTTGTTTTATATAGTTAAAAACGTAGAGGTTTTATAATGGAAGGAGAAGTTGGCGCTTATTTTTTTATGGAAATATTTATAATTAATTTTTCTAAAATAAATTTTCAAACCATAGATTCCTGAAATAAGCGCTATTCGTTAAATAATTTGTAAGATCTCAAAGTGCTGTTTTTTGTTATTGATTGTAATACTGACTTGATCATCGGTTTGTTGATTTAGTAAAGCTGCTCCAATAGGTGATTCAGGCGTAATAACCAGTACGGTATGCTGTTCCCATTGTAATTTAACACCGCCAGCCACTGGGCAAATTAATAAATATTTGGCTTCATCAAGTTCATTTACTAGTACGACTAAAGCACCAAGGCCACCGATTGTCGATTTATTAATAGGTAAGCTTATACAAGTATCAATGTCAGCCTGACATTGTGTGACACGTTGCGATTGACCTTGTGCTAAATAAGCGGCTTCTAAAGCCAATGTATCGTATTTGTTTTCAGCAACATTTTCTTCGCTGGTTGCTGTTTCATGGGCACGTTTAGCCGCTGCTTTTGCATTATTTAAAAGAGACTGTAAATGTGTCATTAGTTGTTGGTGTAGCTGAATTTTATTCATATCGCTTGATCATAATATTAGTCGCTTTATTTGTGGGAGTGCATTATTAATAATTGTTCTTCTTGAATCAAATTTAATGACTTTGAAGTCCACCATATAAGGTTTGATATAAGCCATCTTGCGAAAGTAAATCTTGGTGTGTCCCAGATTGGCTAACTTGACCCTCTTCTAACACATAAATATTATCAGCTTGTTTAACGGCAGATAATCGGTGGGCGACAATCAAGGTTGTTCGTCCTGCTAGGAAGTTGTTGAGTGCAGTATGTAATGTACTTTCTGTTTGTGTATCTAGGGCTGAAGTTGCTTCATCCAAAATAACTAATTGCGGATCGGTTAATACCATTCTTGCGATGGCAACGCGCTGTCGTTGTCCTCCAGATAAACGTAAGCCTTGGCGCCCTAATTGTGTCTCTAATCCATCTGTTAATTTTTTACTAACATCGTTAAGTTGTGCGACTTCTAAAGCATGCCATAGTTGTTGATCTGTGTAGGGTAATCCAAGTGATAAGTTCTGACGTAAAGTATCGTTAAATAATACTGGTTGCTGTAATACAACGGAAAGGTGGTCTCGAATGACATCGAAACCAATATCCTTGCTGTTTTCACCATTAAATAAAATATTGCCACTATTGGCTTTATAAACACCAATTAATAATTGGATTAGTGTTGATTTACCACTTCCGCTCGCACCAACTAGCGCAATCTTCTTACCCGCTGGAATAGTTAAACTTAAATTGGTGAGTACTTTTGTTTCATCATCATAAGCAAAGTTGATATTTTCGATGCGAACTTCAGTGGCTTGCTTTTGTAAGAAAGGATTTACTTTACTCACAGAGCGGTCATCTTCTTCAATATGCATTAATGTATTAATACGTTTTAATGCCGCCGAGGCGCTATACCAAGAAAACTGAATATTGAGTAATTCTTGCATTGGAGACAGCATAAACCATAGGTAACCAAATACAGCGAACATTTGACCAATACTTAAATCGCTGAATAACACCATCAACATGGCAACTGCTCTGAAAAGTTCAAAGCCTAATAGGAATAGCAAGAATGAAAAACGGCCTGCAGCTTCACTTTGCCATGCAT
This sequence comes from Psychromonas sp. L1A2, assembly GCF_009828855.1. Lineage (NCBI taxonomy): Bacteria > Pseudomonadati > Pseudomonadota > Gammaproteobacteria > Alteromonadales > Psychromonadaceae > Psychromonas > Psychromonas sp. L1A2. The sequence goes on from NZ_WUAG01000002.1 coordinate 1,796,948, forward strand.
ATTTATCGGCACTACTACGGATATCATTAGCTTGATTTTTAAGGTCATTAAGAAAAGCTTTTTCTCGATTCGATGCACGTAGTTGATAGATCCCGTCAAGCGTTTCAATTAAGCGATTTTGAAATGATTCAAAAGCTTGGTTTTCATGTTTTTTAAGATGTTTAACGCGATGCCCTAGTTTACGTGAGCAATAAACGACCAAAGGATTTACCAGTAAAATAAATAAACCTAATCGCCAGTCAATCCATAATAAAATGACCGCAGTACCCAGTACGGTTAAAAAGCTAACAATGAAACGACTTAATGTGCTGCCAATAAAGCTATCAATCGTTTCAATATCGGTAATGAGATGAGAGTTAATACCGCCGCTACCACGCGTTTCATATTGGCGAATGCTAATACGTCCTATTTTATCAAGTAGTTGCTTACGAATTTCACAGGTGATGGTTTTCGATACTAAGGTAAATTGGCGACTTTGGAGAATACCGAGCAGTTGACTAGTAATGCGCATCACCAGCACGGTTAAAAATATAAAAATGATGTAATTAGCGGGTTGTTGCCACTGTGCGGAAATAAATTGATTAATGAATGCCACGCCAGATGCTGGCTGGTTCAATAGAATTTCATCTACCATTAATGGCATTAACAATGGGATTGGGACACTCACTAACGTAGCTAAAATCGCGATAAAATTGGCAGTAATAAGGCGTTTTTTATGTTGTTTAGCTTGTTTAATTAACCAAGACCAATTTATCGTCGGAGTATCGCTCAATATGAAAACCATGCTTATTTGATAGTAAGCGAATTGTACTTAATCTTGGTTAATATTCTATTTTTATCAGGTTAATTTAAATATTTACTGATCTCCACTTCACCGATCTGTGTTTCATGTAAAAACTTGTTTGCATATTTTATATAAACCCCACTGCTTAAAAATAGTTTAAATAGGTTGATATCGATGATTTGGTCGATAGCTAATTGATGCAAAATATCAATAGCATTACTAAGCGACTCGACTGGTTGTTGAGGTTTTTTTATTGAGGTTAACGTTTCAAAAATATCAGTGATAAGTAGGATATTTTGCGTTATAGAAAATTCTTTCTCTTCTAATTTAGAAGGGGAAATAACTCGTTTTAATGCAGGGTGATATGTTGAAAGATCTTTTATTTCAGTGGCTTGCTTGTGAGTTGTAGGTAATGCTTTTAGCAAATTAATAGTGTTAATAATGCTTTGATTTATCTCGAACTTATCTTCTACCGTTAAGGTGCCGTGTGGGATCGATAAATTATATAGTTCACCAAAATTGTAGAGGTGATCAGCTACTTCTATTTTGATTCCGGAATCTACTTGAGTGATATTATTACGCTTAATAATATGTTCTTTTTTATCGCTTAATAGAGTCTCTTGAGCAGGTAATTTTTGTTTTTTACCTGTTAAGTTAAGTTTTTCAATAGACGATAAGCCTAGTCTATCATCAAAGTAACGGAACCAAGTTTGCGCGCCTATTTTATGTAAGCGAAGGAGGTCTTGCTCAGTTATTTCTGTATCACCAAGATTCGCTTTGGCAACAAATCCAAAATCTCGCATTAATTGTAATTGTTGTTTAATCAGTGCTTCTTTAAGTGGTTTATTTTGTTCTGGATTAGCTCTACTTTGTTTAAAGTAGTTAATTTCAGCATCTCGCCATAGTATTTCAAAACGCATTCTAATTTCATGGATACGGTTATAACTGGCTTCTAATTTAGTTCCTTTACTGACAACTTGTTGAGCAGTTGTAAGCTTGCCATAGTGATGCGACCAAACATTACTAGAGAATTCGTTTAACATATCTTCGTTTGCTAGCTCAAAAGCAGGTGAGTCAGATTTTAAACTAGCTTTCGCTAACATGAGTCCTAATTCCGGTACTCGATTGGCATGTCCAAAGGTATAAGGCGATTTATCATCCATTGCCTGTGCGGTTTGTTTAATAAAGAGAGCTGTCATTTGCTTTTGTTGCACTTGGTATTCTTCAATTATTTGGCTCATTTCAACCATTGAACTGTTCAGCTCTTTGATCTCAGTGACACGACTTACAATATGTTGAAGCTGTGTATAATCTTGTGATTTTACTTTTTTGGTTTCGCCCAATAATGCTTTAATCGTATTCGTTAAAGGAGAAGAAAAACACCATGAGAGAATTAATAACAGTGCTAAACAGAGAGCTGAAATTTGTATTGATGTTTTGATACTTGGTAGAAGTAGGGTTTCTTTTGGTACTAAAATAGCTAAATAGCTATTAATAGTGGTTTTATCATCAACTTCAGCTACATAAGCGTAATAAGGCTTATCATTAATTATGATGCTATTAAGTTTGTTTAAGCTCGTTTGATGTAAGGCCAATTCAGTTAATTCTGGATAAGGGATAAATGATAGTTTATCGGTATTATTGAGTTCTATGAGCTTTTGATTTGACCCTAATAAATGACCTGTACCATTAAATAAATAAATCTCATCTAATAATTGATTTTGATTATTATCATTTGTTTTTTGCACGAACTCTGAGAATGGATCTAAGGTGATATCTATTGCTAATACTGTTTTTGTATGGGGGATAGTGATTGAGGAGGTTTGACCTAACGAAGAAGAGTTCGCTAGAGGAAATAGTTTAGACTTATTCGTTGTTAGTATTTTAGCCTCTTTATACCAAGAAAGGTTTGTCACGTTATCATCTGTCGTTTCTTGATGTTGGCTAATAAAATGAAACGTGTCGTCGAAATAAGAAAATTGACGTATTTTCTGATCCCCTTGCTTTGCAATTGATACTAGTAACCATGTTGCTGATTCTACTTTAGGCAAGTCCTGATTATTTTGTGGCTTATTTAAATGTATTAATTGTTGTAAGTCACCATTTTTAAATCCAAGAGAGATTGAATTATATGATTTATTTTCTTCCATTATATTAGCAAATAATTGTAGTGCATCAGGGTGTAATTTCTGATTAATGATTAATTTATTAAACTTGGAAAGTAGAGTGCTGTAGTGATTTATTACGTTATCTTTCTGTTTAATGTTATTACTAATAATAAGCGCTTTAGTATTAAAAAGTTGTAAAGCTGATTTTTGTGCAATTGATTGGCTAGTATAATATTGTAGGCCGATGGCGACAGTAGTGACCAAAAAACAAAGGAAGATGAAAGTTCTAATTAATGTAAAGCGAATTGAGCGTGTTGTTTTTTTTGTCTTTGAAGACATGATTCATCCTGAAAATTTATTATGTAATGTTTTTACAGATTAATGGTTTTGTGAGTGCTATAAATAATGTCTTTTTATCTATTTTGGTTAATTTAAGCATTCATATTTTTGTATCTGAGCTTGAAATTGATTACGACGGATACATTGCTTCTTATTCGACCAGTAATATCTGTTTTTGTTCGTATTAATTTCATTTCTTACTGGGTTTAAATTAGATCGTTTTTGATGCGTTATTTTGTATGTTTTTATATATGATTGGGATTGTTTTGAAGATAGAGAAATATTTTTTATTTAACGTTACTAAGTAACCTCAGCTCTGGATAAGCAAAGCGATACAACATCGCTATTTCCGCGAATTTCTTCGTTAAATTATTTTTCAATAACCCGTTATTGCTTCAATAATTCGCCTTGAACTACGTAAAACTAACGGCACTGCATAGTAAAAAATAGTACCTTCTGATTTTAAATATAATTCCGCTTTCATTAACTAGAGCTGAGGTTAAGTATTATTAAATTGTTTGTTTAGTCATTCTTGTGGTTGAAGGGATGTAATATGGATAGAGGATTTTGACTTAAAACACTTTAATTATTTTGTCTCACTCAGCTTTATTGAGGCATTATCAGACCATTTATTAATAAAATGGCCTGATAATAATGAGCGATTAATTACTGATTTTTGTTTTGCCATTCTTTAGCTTTATTGATTAATGGCACAATACTAGAGCCTTGTATCAGTATTGAAAATAATACAACGCCATAAGTCATTACTAATATTATTTCACGTACATCAATATTTTTTTCAGGTAATACCCACACACCGGCAGGGACTGCCATTGCCATTGCTAAGGCAAGTCCACCACGTAATCCGCCCCAAGTTAAAATTCGTACAGAATAAGGGTTGTAACTACGGAAGCGGTTAAAACCTAGATAAGCTAAGCGAACGCTTAAGTAACGCGCTAATAATACTAAAGGAATGGCAATAAGCATTATAATCCAATCTTCTTTATAGAAGCTGAATTGCAACATGCTTAAACCAATTAATAGGAATAATATACCGTTTAAGAATTCATCAACTAATTCCCAAAAATGGTCTAACTGGGCTTTGCTCTCTTTAGAGAATCCATTTTTTCTAGTCCAATTACCAATCATGATACCTGCAACAACCATCGCCAGTGGAGCAGAAACGCCAATCATTCCACCAAATACAAATCCAGCAGTTGGCACACCAATGGTAAGCAAGAGTTCCATTGCATGGTCATTGGTCGCACTGATTAAGTAATGGAATAATAACCCAAGTGCAAAACCGTAAACGATGCCGCCAATAGCTTCATGTAAAAAAAGCATCGAAACACTTTCTATTGTTAATGGTTGTCCAGAAAATGCGATATTAAATAAAGTAACAAAAATAACTAATCCAAAGCCATCATTGAATAAAGACTCACCTTCAATTTGAGTCGATATTCTTTTTGGAGCGTCTAGCTTTTTAACAATAGCTAATACAGCAATAGGGTCGGTAGGTGATATTAATGAACCAAACAATAAACAATAAATGAGGTCGAGAGGTAAGCCGATAAGTTGGCAAATATAATACAATACGAAGCCGACAAAGAAGGTAGAAAAGAGTGTTGCAGCTAAAGCAAGTACAGTAATTTCCCACTTTTGATCTTTTAAACTTTCTAACTTAATGCCTAAACCACCTGCAAAGAGTAAGAAGCCTAATAAACCATTTAATAAAAAATGTTCGAAGTCTATTTCTGTAAGTTGGGTAACGGCTATTTCTCGTAATTGAGTAAAGCCATTTTTACCCGCAATAACGATAATAAGTGATAAAAGTAAGGATCCAGCTGTGATGGCAATGGTATTTTGCCATTTACCTAATTTACTATTAACGAATGTAATTAACATTGCTGCTGCGGCGAGGAAACAAAAGGTGGCATAAACTGTCATAGTAATAACCTGAGGTATAAAGAAAGTGTGAATATAATGCGAAATTATATCAAATACTATGCTTAGTTCACTCTTTTATAAGCTTATTGATTGTTTTTTAGTCATTCATGACCGAATCTATAATTGATTCACTAATATTCTTAAAATAACTCAATAAATACGTTTTATATCTTCATTTTTATAACATCACTGCCTCTTCTTTGTGATCTAGATCGATAATAATTTCCCGTTTATTTCAATATTAACTTTACCCTCATTTCCCTTTGTGCGAGATCGACCATTAGCAACGTAGTAGATCCTCACTTTAAATAGTTAATTTAAGACACTTTAAAAATTTAATTTTAAATTAAGTCTTTGAAATTAAATGATAAGTTTGTTTTTTGTTCGCTTTGTTGTCGGTATGTTCTTTATTTACTTGGTTTTATTTAAGAAATGCATCGTATTATCTCTCCCGCAAACAAGAAACGTAGATGATTTACAGGATGTAAATCAGCAACGGACAGCAAAGAAACAACAGGATGTTGTTAAAGGGTAAATAAAGATTATTTATCCTATCAGGATGATAAAAGGACACTTCAAGGATTGGAGTTGGATAAGCAGGATGTTTATCGTTAAGGAAGAACACGGAAGATATTACAGGATGTAATAAGGACACTTCAAGGGTTGATGGAGTTAGATAAGCAGGATGTTTATCGTTAAGGAAGAACACGGAAGACATTACAGGATGTAATAAGGACACTTCAAGGATTGGAGTTAGATAAGCAGGATGTTTATCGTTAAGGAAGAACATGGAAGACATTACAGGATGTAATAAGGACACTTCAAGGATTGGAGTTAGATAAGCAGGATGTTTATCGTTAAGGAAGAACACGGAAGGCATTACAGGATGTAATAAGGACGCTTCAAGGATTGGAGTTAGATAAGCAGGATGTTTATCGTTAAGGAAGAACACGGAAGGCATTACAGGATGTAATAAGGACACTTCAAGGATCGGAGTTAGATAAGCAGGATGTTTATCGTTAAGGAAGAACACGGAAGATATTATAGGATGTAGAAAGGACACCTTCCAAGGATAGGGAGCAGTTAATAAGCAGGATGTTTATTAAATATGGATGTGTCATGGAAGAAGCCAGCAGGATGTTGGATTGATGAACTGGATGTTTGTCGGATAAGGATATGAAACAAGGAAGAAGCTCAAAGGATTTGGGAAGAGGATGCCTAGTATGGCAGTAGTCAAATGGATTTATTGCATGGAGCAACTTCTATCATGGATTTGATAGTGTGACTAAATTAGGGCAGCTTAGGCTGCCCTTTCCTGTTTTTACGTATTAGCAAAAACTTTATCGTTACATCGCGTTACTTTAATTAAACTCTATAACAACACTTCCTCAATATTTATTAGCTCATCTGTAGCGAAAGAAATTAGATCATTGATTATTGGTGATTCAAAACGTACTCTTAGCTCTTTTTACGGGTAAATAATATGGCCACTTTCTCTGCTGTCGAAGTTCCTTTTAACTATCGCAATACTTGCTGGTTTTGTGGTGAGCCAAGCGATAAAAAAATTAAGTTCCCTAAGCATGAATACGAAATCAATATCTTAGATCACCAAGCACTGAGTTTACCTAGCTGTAAAGAGTGTGCGAGTATCGTAAAACGTTCTGCATTTCCTTCTATTTATAGTTATCGTGATGCGGTTAAACAAGCACTTACTACCAAACATCAGAAAGTACTTAGTATCGGGTCTAATTGGACGAAACAAGAGTTAGAAGAGTCAGAGTTGGAAGGTAGTGCGTTTGAGGGCTTTAAGCGTAGTGCATGGCCTATGTTTGAAATGATGCAAGCGCGTATTAACTATCAAGGTTGGGCGCTTGTGATTAATAACGAAGCATTAGAAGTGAACAGTGATAATGAAAGCTTTGAGTTTGATGGTGTGCAATATGTTTCTTTAGATGACGCAGTAACACATGCCGTTAAAACATTCTTTTTAGATGAAACATTGTTTACAAGAGTGTTGAGTGTATTAGGTAAAAAGAAGTTTAGCCAAGCAATCCGCTTATGTCGTTTGTATCCGAACTTAACTCCTAAAACTCGAGAAGATGTGTTCTTAGAAATACTAGATAGTATTGGTATTTAAGGTTTTCTAATAAGATTCTCTAATAAATAATCTTTTTATTTGTAAAGGAAAGTATATGACTGATAAAAAAGAACAAATAAATAAAGCTAACAAACCGAGCGAAGAAGAGTTGCAACAATGGTTAGATGGCGTTCACTTTGGCAGTTGTTGTAGCGACCCTGTGGCATCAGATAATGAAGAGCCTAATAAAGTTAAAGCCTGTGAAATAAATAGTGAAGCTAATACTAAACTTAATGACAAAAAGTAAGATATATTGAGTACGCATTTCTTAATCAATATTTAATACTAGTCAGTGTTGATATAAAAAAGCCTAACAATCAAACGACTGTTAGGCTTTATAGAATTATTCAGTTTATAAAGAAAAGCGTCTTATTTAGTTTTTTTGTTACGACGAGCGAAACCAAAACCTAATAAAGATAAACCTAATAATGCTGCACCAGCTGGAGCTGGAACGGTAGTCGCAGAGAAAGATACTTGTCCATTTAATAACTCACCAGTAATTGCCCATAATCCACTAGTTGTATCTAATAGAGGGTCTATGCTGGTAAGGAATCCTGAACCAGAAATTGTACCTGTTAATCCACCACCTAGAGCTGGAGTAAGGCTATCAATTGAAAAATTAGTTGCTGTGAATGTAAAAGAATCTACTGCCCAAAGTACATAAGGTAAAGAATCTCCGAAAGTATAGTCAGTGAATGTTGCAGCCCATCCTTCTAAACCATCAAAATCACCTGTTACATTTGCATCAGTTAAACTAACATAAGTATCAGTAAACGCAATTGAACTAATTGTCGGGTATGTACCAGTCACTGTTGCAGAACCTGTAAATCGTATAACACCTTCAATAGGCGTTGCATAAGCAGAGCTGGTTGCTAAAAAAAGTAAAAATGAACTAGTGATTAATGTAATAAATTTTTTCATGTGTTCTCTCCTTCGTATAAATGGATAATTCCATATGTATATAGAGCATGTAATGTGCCAACTTATTAAGTTGTTATTTATCAGTTGTTTATATGTTTAATGGTGCTTTTTATTTGATGTTTTATTTAAGTTGTAAAGTTATTCAACGGTGATTATTTACCTCCGATAAATTTATAATGTAAATTTTAAGCAGTAATACTTTTTATGAATTTACAAGTTTTCGTTAACCTTTTGTTTTTTAATGGGTTTATTTTTACTTGATATTTATATCATAACTCTTTTTGGTTAGTTTAATTTTTATATTAAATAGATGGTAATGAAGTGAATTGAGTGTAAAATTTTTCGATATCCAATTGGAGATAGTTGACTTTAATTGCTAAAATAATATTTATTGCCAGTATGGTGTTGATTTAAAATGTTTATTTTTTTAGTTGATATTTTGGGACAGAGTTACAGACTCGTTATTATTTATTTATGAGGTGGAAATTAAGATCATTATTTTATCATTTCGTTGTTCAGTAATATGTTATTGATTGTTAGATATTAATTATTAATTAGTTCTGAGATTAAAGTTTGTGTTGAAAAAGTTTAACAATCTTAATGTTTTTTGAAATGGTGGTGGGAAGTCGCATGTTAAAACATAATTTTGATGGAATTGATCGCTACTTAACGACAATGAAACAATATTGGCATTATAACGCTTTTATTTTACATGATTACCCTTCCTTTTCTGACAACAGAGAATTAATTAACTTTTTACACGGTATAGATGACACTAAATTAATGAGTTATCAACAAAATCCTACTTTGTTATATCCATTATTAAAGCAATTTATTCCCGATCTATTAAATGTAAATGATGTGCTCTTCGATATTAAATACGATCAATTGAGTAGTCATACCGAGATTCCTTTTTGGTTAAAAAAGGGAATTAAAGGACGAAAATGGGTTCAAATAGATCAATTCTCTCATTATATAGGTGAGAGCCTGCCTGTTTTAGAGTGGTGTGCTGGTAAAGGGCATTTAGGAAGATTGATCCATTATAAAACAAAAAACCAAATCAGTGCAGTGGAATGGAATGCTGAGCTATGCAATCAAGGTCTGGCCTTAGCCGAACAACAATCTATATTACAACCTTTCTTTGTTGCTAACGTTTTGTTGGGAGAGGGGAACCAATTACTTAATAAAGAACAGCATGTTGTTGCTTTGCATGCTTGTGGTGATTTACATGTGCATCTTATTAATGGTGTTAAAAAAGCATTAACAGAAAAAGTAACCATAAGTCCATGTTGCTACCATTTGACTGAACATGACAATTACCAAGCGGTGTCCTCTTATGCTTTACAACAAAGCCAATTGTTGTCATCAATCACTTTAAGCAAGCAAGACTTAAAGTTAGCAGTGGTACAACAAAGTACGTCTGGAGAAAGGCAAACACAATTAAATGATCAAGAAGTTTGGTGGCGTTTAAGTTTTGATTGTTTACAAAAAGCACTTTTAAAAACAGAAGACTACTTAACTGTACCCAGTTTCCCCAAAACGTTGTTATCCAATAACTTTAGAGGTTTTGTAGAATGGGTTAAAGCATACAAACAACTAAATATCGAATTACCAGGCGATTTATCAGTGTATTTAGATCAAGGAAGAGAACGTTTTAATCGCTTAAGACGCTGTGAATTAGTGTCACAATTTTTCCGTGATCCTTTAGAGTTATGGTTAGTTTATGATCGAGCCTTAAGTTTGCAAGAAGTGGGTTACCAAGTGAAAATATCGAGGTTTTGTGATGTAAAGATTACCCCTCGTAATCTTTTAATTCAGGCATCTCGTTAACTTTTTAATCGTGTTTTTTAAATGATAATTGACTGAAAAATAAAACTAATAGCCCTCCAATAACGCCCCATATTACTGAGCTTAATCCCCATAAAGCAATGGGTGAGGCTGTAATAAGTAAGGTGATCACTGCTGCTTCGTTAATATGTTTAGATTTACTATTAACACTTTGCTGTAAGCTATGAGTAATGGTCCCGAATAGTGCAATGCCTGCTAAGGCTAATATTAACGACTCTGGCAAAAGAGCGAACCAAGCAATGATATAGGCAGCTAGCAGCCCTAAAATAATATAAAAAATACCAGCCCAAATGCTTGCCCAATAACGTTTATTAACATCTTTATGTACATCTTCAGTCATACAGATTGAAGCACTGATAGCCGCTAGATTGAGTGCATAACCACCAAAGGGGGCAACGATAATATTAAACAAACTAGTCATTGATAAAACTCGTTTAATAGGAGCTTGATAACCAAAACTTTGTAGCATTGCTATGCCTGGTAAGTTTTGAGCAGCAGTGGTGACAATAAATAAAGGCAGACTGATGCCTACAATAATTGACCACGAAAATGTTGGCTGAATAAATTGCCACTCACTCCATTGCCATTCAATAACTTTATTTTCAATCAATTGTAACTGCCAAGCTAAGATCACTGAAACAGCGATTACAATTAATAACGTCCATTGTGGTATCAATCTTTTTGCTAATAAGTAACTGATAAACATGCTAATAATTAAAATCGGTTGCAGTTCCATTTGTGCAAAAACAGCAAAACCAAACTTCAATAAAATACCAGCCAACATTGCTGAAGCTAACTGTGTAGGTAACCATTTAAATAATTTATCCAACGGCATTAATAATGGGAAAATAAACAGCAACAATGCACTGACAATAAAGCCTCCGACTGCTTGATTGAGGTTAAAGCCTTGTACGTTGGCAATCAGTAATGCGGCTCCGGGCGTAGACCAAGCAATGAGTATTGGAATGCGATAACAGTATGATAGTAGAATGCTTAAAATACCCATACTAATACCTAAGGCGAGAAGCCAACTTGCAACAAGGTGGCTGTCACCGCCTAGATTAATCACCAATTGGTATATTAATGCTATTGAACTAGAAAATCCGACGATCACGGCGACTAACCCTGCACTCATCGCTGCAATTATTGAGTTGACCTGTTGGAAAAGTGTTTTCATAATAGACCTGTGCGTTTTAACGTACAAAAAACCAAAGTTAACATTGACTGTTATAACGCACAAGGTAAATATGTCTGATTCAATAAATAAAGCAGTGGCCACGCAGCTGAAAAAAAATCGCACCAATAAAGGTTGGAGTTTAGATACTGCAAGTCAACATTGCGGTGTTTCCAAGGCAATGTTAGGGCAAATAGAGCGAGGGGAGTCAAGTCCGACAATTGCTAAGCTGTGGAAAATAGCGACAGGTTTTGAGCTGCCTTTATCAGACTTCTTAGGTCAAAAAAATCCACTAGATACGAACACCACAGGTTTTAATCAAGACCAAACAGTCAGTATTGAAACTGTTTTTGAATATGATGAAAAGACAGGTATTGAGATGTTTGAATTATCTTTTGCGGTGGGTCATGAACAGCATTCAGAGGCTCATCAAATAGGTGTGATTGAACATATTGTAGTCACCAGTGGTTGCATGGACTATTTTGCTGATGGACAATGGAAGACATTGAATACAGGCGAAAAAGCTAAGTTTAATGCAAATCAGTCACATATTTATCGTAATATTGGCGATATCCCTTTACGTTTTTTTAATATTATTCACTACTCTTAATATAAAAAGTTTAATATAAGAAACTTAATATAAAAAATCATTAATAGAAAAATTACTTAAAAAACAATTTCTTAAAAATAAATTGCTTATACGAATAAGGTTAAAACTAATGAGTATCATCAAACGTTTGTTGGTCGTGTTTCTTGGATGCACTATTTATACGATTGTTTATGCAGATCAAGCTCAGCGGATAAGCAAAAAAGAAGCGAATGCCGCTTTGCAGCTTTTACAAACTGAAAATATCCATGTTATTCAAAAACTATGCAGTCCATGTGGTGACGTGCTCCCTCAAAATGTTGTTATTGACCAGGCCGCAATACAAGATGCTAATTACAAAGGTTTATGGGAGTTGACGGTTAATGGTCAGGCTATTGATTTAGCTTATTATTATGTCCCTGTAAAAGAACGTTGGAAAAATTTTGCAAGATCGGTAGATATTTATGTTGACGATATGCCTAAGTACTTAGATAACATTTCTATACAAACGAAAGTGGAAGATAGTAAAGGTTGGTATATTAATAAAAAACAGAAAATGATTATTACTAAAGAAGTGGTTAGTGGATCATTAGTCGCTATATTAGGTAGGGGATCATATCAGCACCTGAGCGTGTTCTTTCAAGCAAGTGCGGAAAAAGGGTGTGAAGATGAATCTCTTCAGAAATCTCAGTCAGTGCCTATGTATGTTAATGATGATTTAGTTAAATTCACCCTTTTATGTAAAGGAGAAATAGTGGCCTTTTATGCAGATACAGAAGAAGGCAACGACTTTGTACTTGATCAATTCATGAAGAACACTGTCGTTAAATTAAAACCTTATACAGGCGAAGAAAGTTTTGTATTTAGTACTAAAGGTTTTAAAGAATTATATGAGAAAGCGACTACTCAGTAGCGCTTAAATGCATTGTTATAAGAATAAAGTTATAGTTGAGATGATGTTATTAAGGGAACAGAATGAGTCAAACGACTATCTATTATTTAGAAATGAACCAAGCGGAACAACTTAATGAAAAACCAAAAGTTGAAGGGTTAAGTATTTCCGAGTCTATTATCAAAGAGTATCGTTTTAATCGTTTCTTATATTCTTTAGTCGGCGAGAAATGGCAGTGGTTGGACAAATTAAATGAGTCTGATGAATCTTGGAAAGCTTATGCTGAACGCGATAATTTACGTACTTGGGTCACTTATTATAAAGGTGCTATTGCGGGTTATTTTGAGCTAGAAGTGAGTGACGAACAGGACGTTGAAATTAAGTATTTTGGATTAGCGCCTGCTTTTATTGGTAAAGGTTTTGGCGGCTATTTATTAACGTATGCGATTCAACAAGCTTGGACAGTGTGCAATGCTAAGCGACTTTGGGTGCATACCTGTAGTTTGGACCATCCTAGTGCACTCGCTAATTATCAAGCCAGAGGATTCGTGTTATATCATCAAGAAATAGAATAAATATGGATATTATTACCTTCTAGTAAAACCTTAACGCCTATTACCTAACGTGTGTTAATAGTGTACTTTTAAAGTGATGATGAAAATAAGAATGAGCAGAAAATTATCACTTTACCGTCCTTAATTTATTTTTTAGAGATGATCTATGCCTGCTGGACTTTGTTTCTTAATTGCTACTTTTTTATGGGGTAGTTCCTTTGTTGCTTTGAAAGCGGCGATTGATATTTATCCACCGTCTTTTGTTATCTTTTTACGAATGCTAATCACTCTTCTAATTTGTTTATGTTTATGGCGTTGGATAAAACGTTTTCAATATCAGCAAGGAGATTGGAAATGGTTGTTGGTCATGTCGTTAGCTGAACCCTGTTTATATTTTTTATTTGAAGGTTATGCAATGCAATATACCTCGGCTTCACAGGCAGGTATTATTGTCTCTTGTTTGCCGTTAATGGTCGCCTTGTTTGCATTTTTCTTGATTCAAGAAAAGCTGAGTAAACAGATCATTGTTGGTTTCAGCTTGTGTATTACGGGAAGTGTATTACTAAGCGTCGTGTCTCCTAATACTGATCATGCTCCGAATCCTTTACTCGGAAATACGTTAGAATTTTTAGCCATGGTATGTGCTGCTTTCTATGTTGTTAGTATGAAACATTTATTGAATAGATACTCCGCTTTGTCATTAATCGCTTTACAAGGTTTTTCAGGTACCGTGTTTTTTGCCCCTTTTTTATTCTTTATTGAGTTACCACCACAACATGATATTAATGCGTTAATGAATATTGTTTATTTAGGTTCTGCGGTGACAATAGGTGCTTATGGGATGTATAACTATGCACTTGCAAAAAGCTCAGTATTAACCGCCGCAGCTTATTCAAACTTAGTCCCTATTTTTGCTTTATTATTATCGGCATTATTACTAAATGAGATATTAACGCTTTGGCAATGGGGAAGTATTTTTGTTGTTTTTACTGGTATCGTGGTCAGTAAACGCCATGCTAACGTTAGCCAAAACATACAAACTCAATAGCGATTAAGGTAAAGCCATTATGAACTATCTTGCACATTTACATATCGCGGCTTCTACCAATACGAGTTTTAGTGGTAATTTTTTAGGAGATTTTGTTAAAGGCAATCCTGATGGTCAATTTCCTACTAATATAGTCCAAGGTATCCGTTTACATCGTTATGTCGATAGTTTTACGGATAAGCACCCACAAGTACTCGCTGCTAAATTACTATTTCCTAAAGTATTACGGCGTTACGCTCCCATTGCACTTGATATGTTCTGGGATCATTTCTTGGCTCGACATTGGACCACTTTTCATCATTTAACTTTAGCTGAATTTTGCCAATTAGCAGAACAAAAGATTGTTAGTGAAACACAAGTAAAGGACGTTATTTTACCAGAACGTTTTGAACGTATTAATGGTTGGGTTTGGAAAGATAAGTGGCTCGAGTCCTATCAAAAGATAGAAAATATTGAATATGCTTTAAAACGTATGGCAACACGAAGCGAACGAATGGCACCTTTAGCTGAAACAGGAAAAGTATTGAGGGAAAATTATGCAGATCTGAGTGTCGTATTTTTTGCTTTATATGAGGATGTGCTAAAAGCAAGCCAAGAATTTATAGAGGTTAAAAGGTAAGTGATTATTCACTTTTTTGGTTGTTTTTTAATTTTTTCGATACAAAAAAGGAGACTAAATTGTCTCCTTTATAAAATCGTATTATTAAGCTTAAGCTACTTTAAGCTTAATTAACTATAAGTAATTATTTAGTCTTCTCTAGTAAACAAGTGTGCGATATTTTTTAAGTCGCTTTTACCTTCAGAAATTTCTTTAGGTGACAAACCTGATACTTCATGTGGGAATACTAACCATTCATCTGATTCATGAATATAGTAGTCTGGCACAATAGATACGGCTTTGTTCTTAGGCTTGTAATAAGGCGTTGCTATGCGTACGTCGCGTGGCATATTTAAGCGCATTACTTCATTTAGTTTTTCAGTTAACGCAACAACACTGCGGCCTGAGTCAAATACGTCATCTACAATTAACAAGCCATCATCGGCATTAGCATTTTCAATAATGTAATGTAAACCGTGTACTTTAATTGTTTTACTTTGTTTACCGATGCCGTAATAAGAAGAAGTACGTACTGCGATATGATCTGTCTCTACTTTTTGATAGTCAAAGAATTCTTGAACTGCAATACCGATTGGAGCGCCGCCACGCCAAATACCAACAATAAACTGTGGGCGAAAACCACTATCGTAAACTTGTGCTGCAAGACGAAATGAGTCTTCAAGTAATTGTTGTGCAGTGATAAAGACTTTATCAGACATATCATTTTCCTCTGGAATTAATTTAGTCGCGCAGTTTAAACTAAAAAAGACCTCTCTGCACAATTTGCATGCTAAAAATCCTATAAAATAATGGCTACGCAAGGTAAGTTATAGATTTTAAACACGTTACTATTATTCATTATGACATCTAATGATGTTGCTTTTATTGATCTTAGTATTGGTAAGTCTTTATTTATACCGATTACATTCAATAAGTGATCTAAATTTTACGTAGGAATAATGACTTAGTTTAAGGTGTAAATTGAGGCCTTTTGAAGATTAATACCAAAATAATTAATAAGGTGAACATTCTTGCTGGTTAAAATTACCCCTAACAGCGTTGTGAGTTTTGAAGTGAGAACAACTATCTCCTACAACTCACGCCTTATTAGTGTTAATTTTTCCTGTGCAATCTCTGATCACTTATTTAATTCCATTGGTATAACTTCGTTAATCGTCTGTTGGAGGATTAACTAAAAGAGGTTAATTCTTTAATAGCTGCTTCCTTTACGAAATTTACAACGAAGAAATAAGTGACTTTAACCAGCGAAATAGATCAATTAATTAGTGTGATTGGTATTAATAATCTATTTTTTAAAAAGAGGAAATAAAATGCAACGAATAATGAAATATCCACCATTGGTAACCCTTTCATTTATGATCATGATGTATTTGATGAGTATCTTGGCTCCTTTATTTAATGTTAACTCATTTAGCTTTGATTGGTTATCAACCACTTCATTGTTTGTATCTGTGTTAGTTATTATCAGTAGTGGATGGAAATTTAAGAAAGCAAATACAACGGTAGACCCTACTACTCCTGAAAAAACGACTCATTTAGTGACTTCTGGAATCTATCGTTATTCTAGAAACCCTATGTATTTAGGCTTATTGGGCTTTTTAATAGCTGAAGCTTTCTTGTTGAGTAATTTATTATGTTTAGTCTTATTGCCCATCTATATTCATACGATGAATAAATATTTTATTAGACCGGAGGAAGCTGCTTTGTTGATCCTTTTTGAGAATTCATTTATTACATATAAACAAAAAGTTAGACGTTGGCTTTAGAGATTAGGATGTAAAAGTAGCAGATAAAACGGGGAAGAAAATAGATTTTATCTGCTTACTAGATTTTATCTGCTTACTAGTGGAGTTAGTGGTTAATGGCTATTCACTAACTTGATTGATGCTGCTGTTATCTTCTAATAGCTCTCGTAAATTATCAAGCGTTGTTTGTGCAATACTGGTTAATGCTTCTTTTGTTAAGAAAGCTTGATGACCTGTGAAGATCACATTATGACAAGCAGATAAACGGCGGAAAATATCATCGGTTATGATCTCACTCGAGTGGTCATTAAAGAATAAATGCTCTTCTTCTTCATATACATCTAAACCTAGGCCACCAATACGACCTGACTTTAATGCTTCAATGGCATCATGCGCATTCAATAAACCACCACGACTAGTATTAATAATAGTCACGCCATCTTTCATTAATGCAAATGTATCTTTGTTTAATAAATGTTTATTGTCACTGGTGAGTGGGCAGTGCAAACTGATCATGTCGCTGTTTTCAAATAAAGTTTCTAAGCTAACGTATTCCGCACCTAGCGCTTTAGCTTTATCAGATGGGTAAGGGTCGGAAGCTAATATCTTACAGCCAAAGCCTTTAAAGATGGTCATTGTTGCTAGGCCAATTTTACCCGTACCAATAATACCAACTGTTTTACCATGTAGGTTAAAGCCCACTAAGCCTTCTAGTGAGAAGTTTGCATCACGAGTACGTTGATATGCTTTGTGTGTTCGTCTGTTAAGTGTCATTAATAATGCAATGGCATGTTCTGCAACGGCTTCTGGTGAGTAAGCGGGAACACGAACAATCGTCATACCGAGTGATTTTGCACAAAATAAGTCAATATTATTAAAACCAGCACAACGCATGGCAATATATTTAATACCTAACTCGTGAAGTTGATTTAAAACAGGCGCACTTAAATCATCGTTTACAAACGCACATATAGCATCATAACCTGTAGCCAATGCTGCGGTGTGTGAATTAAGTTGAGTATCAAAAAAGTTAATGCTGATAGGGTCTGAAATCAATGGTTTAAAATGCTGAATATCATAACTACGGGAACTGAACATTGCGACTTTCATAAAGGTAACTCCGTGTTGAAAAGTAATGTTGTAACAAAATAATCGTACTTTTAATCAATAACAGCAATACAGTAATATCTATTGTTGTTTTATATTTTACAATTGTACACCTTATACGTCGTAACTTAAGCAAAGGGATTACTTTGTTGTTATATAAATAAACATATAAATAACGATATAAATTCTTTCATTAATTATTGCATTTAAAGTGCAATAAATTCAGGTTATTGACGGTCAACTGTGGGTGATCGTGGCGAACTTTTTAATTTTTATTCGGTCACAGACTGTATTTATGCTACAAACTATTTCATTTGGTATTTTCTCGGAGTTTTCATGCCCTTTTTAAAGCATTTTTTTTCATCGTTACTGTTCATTGTCAGTCTTTCCAGTAGTGCATTTGCACAAGCGCCAGAAACAGGATGGATCACTAATTTTAACCACCTACCTGTTAAAGTTAATTTGCAGCTAACAGGGCAAGTTCAAGAAAGTACTGTGAATGGTATTTTGAATGTTGATTTAGCGAAAGATTGGAAAACATATTGGCGATCTCCAGGTGAAGGTGGGGTTGCTCCTACATTTGAGTGGACTGATCAATCATATAATATTGATGCGGTTGATTGGTCTTGGCCAACCCCTAAACGTTATCCTGTATTAGGCGTTGAAACAGTTGGTTATAAAGATCAAATTCATTTCCCCATTCAGTTACAACTGAAAGATCCTCAACAAGTCAGTCGATTAAAAGGTACGTTAACGCTAGCGTCATGTACCACGATTTGTGTGTTAACTGATTACGAAATTGATTTAAGTTTTGATCCTAATGGCCTCAGTATTAATGAAGATGTTGCTTTTGCTTATGCGCAAGCCGCCAGTAGTGTACCGATTTTAGTTGATCAAAGTGCCATCAAAGCACAAAAGAATAATGCCAATATTACAAATATTATCAGTTCATGGGACCAATTTAATCAAGAAGTATCAGTACAACTATCACATCAAATAGGCTGGGAAACTCCTGACGTATTCATTGATAGTAATGATCCTGAATTAGAGAATGTCTTCTTTTCTAAACCTATTCTCTCCGTGTCAGGAAAACAAGTTACAGCGACGTTTAATGCAAGCAGTTGGGGTGGTGAAGTTGATTTAAGTAATGCCAATGTCAACATTACAGTGGTTGATGCTGATATTGCTGTAGAAGTTGCCACTACTTTAGGCAATCAGACCATTTCAACAGTTGGCGAGTCTATTTGGTCTATTTTCTTGGTGGCATTAATAGGTGGTTTAATTTTAAATATCATGCCTTGTGTATTACCAGTATTAGGCATGAAATTGAGCTCAGTATTAGGTGTCGATGGCAGTCAACGTTCACAAGTACGTAAACAGTTTTTAGCTTCTAGTGCTGGTATTATTAGTTCGTTCTGGTTACTGGCTCTGTTTTTATTAATACTCAAGTTGTCAGGTGAAGCGTTAGGCTGGGGGATTCAGTTCCAAAGTCCTTACTTCATTACTTTCATGATTATTGTCACCGCAATATTCACCGCGAATATGCTTGGTTTATTTGAAATTCAGTTACCTTCTTCAATGCAGACATGGCTAGCAACAAAAGGAGGGCATTCTTATCTAGGCCATTATTTACAAGGTATGTTTGCAACGTTATTAGCAACACCTTGTAGCGCACCTTTCTTGGGAACCGCTGTTGCATTTGCATTAGGTGCATCGGCATGGCAATTATTTGCTGTCTTCACTGCATTAGGTTTAGGGATGGCATTGCCTTGGTTACTCATTGCCTTGTTCCCAAGTATTGCCTTGTTAATGCCTAAACCAGGCAAGTGGATGGGGACTATTAAGTTAGTGTTTGGATTACTTATTTTAGCAACGTGTCTATGGTTAGTGAGTTTGTTAAGTAGTTTTATCGGACTGCTTTATACCATTTTAGTTGCTGCGCTTATTTTAATTATATTTGCCGCTTTAATCCTGAAAAAGCATGGTAAACGTTTATTCTTTATCGCTTTTGGTATATTTATGATCGTGGCAGCTATTGTTTTGATTGTAGGTAGTTTAACGGCTAAGCATTGGGCCAACCCATTACAAGATGAGATCACTTGGGTACCATTAAATGCACAATTAATAGAACAAGAAGTGAATAAAGGCAATGTTGTATTTGTAGATGTGACTGCAAAATGGTGTGTCACTTGTAAGGCCAATAAAATTGGTGTGTTATTGCAAAATCCTGTTTACAGTGCATTACAAGAAGATGGTGTTATAGCGATGAGTGGTGATTGGACAGTACGTTCTGACTCGGTGACTGCCTATTTACAATCATTTGGACGTTATGGTGTTCCTTTTAATATTGTTTATGGCCCAGCGGCACCTAATGGTATTGAGTTATCTACTATTTTAAATAGTGATGATGTTATCGATGCATTAAAACAAGCAAAAGGGCAATAAAATGATTGAACCAAACCTTCAAGAGTCGAAAGTAAAAAAAAGCTGGGGTTCACGACTAAGATCGCTGGCTGTTTATGTGCTATTAGCATTGGCATTAGGTTGGGGTGTTGATATATGGCGAGCTCAATCGATTGCATCTGGTAAAGCACCTGAATTAGTGACAACTAGTGTACAAGGCAACAAAGTTGATTTGATCGCAATGAGCCAAGATAAGCCTGTTTTGGTTTATTTCTGGGCCACATGGTGCAGTATTTGTAGCACCGTTTCCCCCTCTGTTGATTTTGTAAGTGGTCAGATGCAAGTGGTTACTGTTGCTCTGAACTCTGGTGAAAATAAGCGCATTCAACAATACCTAGGTGCTAAAAATTATGACTTTACTGTGGTCAATGATCCCAAAGGGGAGATAGGTCGTGAATGGGGAATTAGTTTAACGCCGACCATTATTGTGATTAGTAAAGGTGAAGTGACTTCTGTTACAACTGGTTTCACTAGTCCATTTGGTATGTGGGTAAGAATGTTGTTAAGCTAAATTAAATGAGGTTTATTCGTTCAAAGTCATTATGTATACCGATTACCAATCAAGATACATTATCCAGTCGTTAACTTGGACATCAATACAAGGCGTAACATAATGATAATGGCTAGTCCTTATCGAGTGTTGCAACGCAGTATTGGTTTTCGAGTTGGCGACCTGCAAGACTTGCTGATTTTTGCATCTTTAATGGTAATGGGTATGTATAGTCGTTAATCTAAGTAATGATTTAAAAGGGATTAAGAGTAATCCCTTTTAAATTTTCTAGTTATCTTGGTTTAGCGAATACTTGAGTCCAATAACGTTGATAGTCAGAGTCACTATTTACTTGGCAAGCTAACCCCATTTCAGTCACATCTGAATTCATAATATTAATGCAATGACCTTCACTAGACATCCACCCATCAACAACTTCTTGTGCTGAAATTTGACCGCCAGCAATGTTTTCAGAAACACGACTCCAAGTGTAACCTTGTGCAGTAACACGGGTACCAACTGTGCTTCCATCTAAACCTGTATGATCAAAAAAATTATAATTTGCCATGTTATTTGAATGCTCACTGGCCGCTAAGGTTAACGTACTACTCCAAGTTACTTCTGCCACAGCAGGGTAGCTTGTATTACCGCAGGTTTGACTCTCAATACGAAGCTGATTAATTAATGCTAATACCTCAGATAAATTATCTTCGCATGTCATTAGGCTGTAATCTACGTTTGAAGTCTCAGTCTCAGTTGTAGTCGCAGAATCATCAACAGAAGTCTCATTAGTAGTGCTTTCATTATTTGATTCATCGACATCAGTAGAGATATCATCGGATGAACTTGTTGAGGTGTTTTCTATACCCTCATCACTCGTTGATTCAGTTGTGCTGCTTGATGAATTACTACCACATCCAGTGATCATCAATATACAAAGTAAAGAGGCTAACCAATATTTCATTTTATCATTTCCTATAGAGTCGTTGATTATCTAAATTTTCTTAGTTAGAAATAAGCAATTATATTTAAATCCTTTTTCTGGAAAAAATAGACAAGTCCTATTAATCTAAGTTCAACCTCACCTGAACCACTGTATATTTTTTTGGGGGAGGCGATTTAAAAAATAAAACACTTAAATAAAAAAAGCCCATATGCACTGTTTAATATAACGTTAAACATATGAATATGGGCTTGGTAGCCTACTATACCAATTACAATAAATAGTTTATCTATTTTACTGGTTAAAACAGCCCACTACCTCGTTGTAAATTTCGTAAATAGAACAGCGGTTTACGTCAATTTACACCTTGAATTGAACTGTTTTTTCAGCGCGAAATTTAGATAACATATTTAATGTAATCGGTATTAATAACTAAGTGTTGATTAGCTTGTAAATATTGGCCCGGCAGAAAGTAATACTTTACCTTCTTTTTTATCGGTATAACGATCAAAGTTCTTAATGAATAGATGCGCTAGTTTTTCTGCTTTAGTATTCCATTCTTCAGTATCAGCGTAAGTATCACGTGGATCTAAAATCGCACTATTTACATTAGGTAATGCAGTAGGCACTTCTAAGTTAAATAATGGGATAGTTTTCGTTTCTGCTTTTTCAATAGATCCATCTAAAATAGCATCAATAATACCGCGAGTGTCTTTAATTGAAATACGTTTGCCAGAACCATTCCATCCAGTGTTTACGAGGTAAGCTTCTGCGCCACAAGCTTCCATACGCTTGACTAATTGCTCTGCATATTGTGTTGGATGCAGACTTAAAAAAGCGGCGCCAAAACACGCTGAAAAAGTAGGAGTAGGCTCTGTGATCCCTCGTTCTGTACCCGCTAACTTAGCTGTAAAGCCAGATAAGAAGTGATACTGTGTTTGTGCTTTAGTAAGTTTAGATACTGGCGGTAAAACCCCAAATGCATCGGCGGTTAAAAATATTACTTTTTGAGCATGACCGCCTTTTGAGATAGGTTTCACGATATTTTCAATATGATAAATTGGGTATGAAACTCGGCCGTTTTCAGTTTTACTGGCATCATCATAATCAACAACACCTTGTTCATCTATCATCACATTTTCTAGTAGAGCATTACGTTTAATCGCTCCAAAGATATCTGGTTCAGCTTCAGCACTTAAACGTACTGTTTTAGCGTAACACCCACCTTCAAAGTTAAATACACCATCATCATCCCAGCCATGCTCATCATCACCGATTAATTGACGTTTAGGATCTGTTGAAAGTGTTGTTTTACCGGTGCCAGATAAACCAAAGAAAATAGCCGTATCGCCAGCTTTTCCGACATTAGCTGAACAATGCATAGAGGCCATACCGTTGAGAGGTAATAAGTAGTTCATGACAGAGAATAAACCCTTTTTCATTTCTCCACCGTACCAAGTACCACCAATAACTTGTATTTTTTCAGTTAAGTTAAAGGCAACAAAGTTCTCAGAGTTTAACCCTTGCTCTTTCCAGTTTGGGTTATTTGTTTTTGACCCATTCATCACTACAAAATCAGGTTCAAAATCAATTAATTCTTCCGCAGTTGGGCGAATAAACATGTTAGTGACAAAATGTGCTTGCCAAGCAACTTCCATAATAAAACGCACTTTTAAACGTGAATTAACATTAGCACCACAATAAGCATCAACCACAAAGAGTTTTTTATTAGAAAGTTGGTCTGTTACGACTGTTTTAAGCGCCGACCAAGTTGATTGGTCAATGGCTTTATTATCATTCTTACCTTGATCGCTCCACCAAACAGTATCGCGAGTCGTGTCATCTTTTAATATATATTTATCTTTAGGAGAACGACCAGTAAAAATGCCAGTATCAACAGCAACGGTTCCATTCTCAGTAATGATACCTTTTTCACAGCCGCTTAAAGAGGTCGCTGTCTCTTCTATAAATAGGGTTTCATAACTAGGATTGTAAATAACCTCAGAGATATCTGTTATGCCGTATTTTTCCAGTTGTGTTGTCGATAGTACTGTCTGAGCCATGTTATTTTTCCCCTTATAACTTATGATCTTTCTATTAAAAAAAAGTGAAGTAAGAATTTGGAGAGTAAGTGAATTATGGGAAAAGAAGTGGGATCTGGGTCTGATTCTTGATCAAATAGATGCCACAGAAAAATATCTATGGCAACTTTGTGAGGTCACACTTTTGTATGATAATTAATGTTTTGGGTCTGTAGAAGTAAATAAAATTTGAAGATCTTTTTCTTTAAAAGAGTAAGTTGTTGCGCAATATTCACAACGCATATCAATGCTTTCTTGCTCTTCCAATATTTCTTTTATTTCTGTTTCATTAAGTGATGCTAATGATGATAAACAACGTTCTTGTGAACAACCACATTTGAAGCTAATTGGTTGCATTTCAAATAAGCGTACTTTCTCTTGATGATATAAACGGAATAATAATTCATCATTCTGTAATGTATAAATTTCTTCAGCTTTAATCGTCCCCGCTAATGCACATACATGAGCGAAGTCTTCTTCATGCGTATCACTGTGAGCAGGTAATGTTTGAATTAATAGGCCAGCAGCCTGTACAGGAGTTGCTTGGCTGTCTGCAAATAGACTGATTTTAGTTGCGAGTTGTTCAGATTGAACAAAGTAATCTTCTAAACATGCCGCTAGCGTATCTTTTTCAAGTGCGACTATGCCTTGGTAGCGTTCACCATCTTCGGGTGTGATAGTAATCATCAGATTACCTTTACCAATTAGTTGTGAAAATGATAAACCTGTTGTATCACCTTCATAACGCGCTGTTCCACGTACTTCTAAATCTTGATTCGCATTAATGACTGCCATGCTGAGTGGACCATCACCTTGAATTTGTACGGTTATTTTTCCTTCAAACTTTAAGGTTGCGGTTAATAAGCTAGTTGCTATTAGCAGTTCTCCAATAGTATTCGCTATTTCAGCAGGGTAGTCGTGGTTATCAATGCATTGTTCAAATGCACTGTGTGCTTGTGCAATTTCACCACGAATTTCAAAATCATCAAATAGGAAGCGTTGTAGTTGGTCTGTCATAAAGTCTCTCAATATATATTCTGCAGCGGCTAGTCAAAATTCGCTGTGTTACGTTGTGTTTTTGCGTGTATTAACTCACGGCGTTCTTTTTTATTTGGCTTACGATCTGGATGTGGCGCGTTCTGTAAACTTAGTTTA
The DNA here is from genome assembly GCF_009828855.1 of Psychromonas sp. L1A2. NCBI lineage: Bacteria > Pseudomonadati > Pseudomonadota > Gammaproteobacteria > Alteromonadales > Psychromonadaceae > Psychromonas > Psychromonas sp. L1A2. The sequence continues at coordinate 1,821,889 of NZ_WUAG01000002.1, forward strand.
CGAAGCAATTGGTGTTGTTCTCGTTTAACGACACTTTTTTCTGTTTCTTGATATAGCGTTTGTGCAATCGGAGCACCTCTGCGATGCTCTGAAATTGCTTCAACAGTCACCTCAAACAGAAGTTCGCCTTGACGTATTGATAGTGTTGCGCCAATTTCTACTATTTTACTCGCTTTACAGCGTTGGCCGTTGTAATGGACTTTGCCACCTTGCACCATATCTCGTGCTAAGCCTCGAGTTTTATAAAACCGAGATGCCCATAACCATTTATCTAATCTGACTGTTGATTTTGTCATAATTTATAACTCGAAAAAGCGAAGTGTAGTATAGCAAAAAGCACTTATTTACTAAACTAAAACAAAATAATGAACTGATTATTTATAGATGGGGTCAAAAGCAGATAAATCAAGGCGTGTTTATGCCATAATATTGATTATAAAGTCGTTATTTTATCGACAACTGCACCTTAAACTTATAGCCTAAGTCCCATTATTGAAATTGTCTTATGATATCTTTTTATAAACAGCTTCGTTAGCATTAATATGACAGCAATAAGAATTGATATTTAATGATTTAGTTACAGGATGAGAATAGAGGTTATGATTTCCCTACTACCGAAAATAATACTGGCAGTGATCTGTGCTTTAATCGCTTATCAATCAGGTGTATTAACTTGGTCTTTATACCCAGTTAAAGAATCATCTTATAATTGGAGTCCAACGGCTCAAAAAATAGAAAATAAAGCGATTGCGTTAAATACTAAAAAATTACAACAGCAATTATTATTTGGGAAGTATGAAGGTGAAGGTAATAAAGTCGTTAATAACGAAAGTCTGACTGAAGCTCCTAAAACACGTCTTAAACTTACCTTAGTGGGTATTGTCGCATCGTCTGAACCACAATTTTCAAGTGTCATTATTGAATATAAAAGAATGCAAGATAGCTATTTTATAGATTCTGAAATTCCAGGCACAGATGCAATCGTGACTGAAATTTATAGTGATCGAATCATTATTAATGTTAATGGTGAAAAGCAAACCTTAATCTTAGATGGGTTAGAACAAGCTAATAAAAGAATGGATACTATCGAAAAAGGGCAGGAAGTTAATGTTCCTTCTAAAAAACGTAGAAGCCGTACAAAAAAGACAACAGAGATAGATCTAAATAGAGAATTATTAGTCGAAGACCCAGGAAAATTACTTGATTATATTAATATCTCTCCTGTACGAGATGGAAATCTGATTAAAGGTTATAAAGTTAACCCAGGTAAAAAACCAGAATTATTTGAAGAAGCTGGATTACAAGCAGATGATTTAGTCATTGAACTAAATGGGGTCGATTTAACCGATATAACTCAAGCATTAGGCTTAATGAAAGAGTTCCCTACCATGACGGAAATGAGCTTAACGGTTGATCGTGATGGTGAGTTAAATGAGTTATTTATTAGTATTCCATAATATAAAAGCAAGTATAAAAATAAGTTTAGACAACTAAACTACTAATAACAGTCGTTTATTAACTAATGACTATATACAGAAATATGTAAAAATGAGGTTGGTGTAATGATTTTAGGGATTAAGAAAAAACTGGTCAGACTAATAGGGGCCAGTGTTTTTATTTTACTTTCACAGTCCACTCTAGTGCAAGCGGCTGAGTTTTCAGCAAGTTTTAAAAATGCCGATCTTAATGAGTTTATTAATATTGTTGGTAAAAACTTACAGAAAACAATTATCTTGGATCCTGCTGTACGAGGTAAAATTAATGTACGTAGTTATGACCTTCTTAATGAAAAGCAATATTATCAATTCTTTTTAAATGTATTAGAAGTTTATGGTTTTGCTGTCGTTGAAATGGATAATGGCATCCTTAAAGTTATTAAATCGAAAGATGCCAAAGTAGCCGCCATTCCTGTTATTGATGATGGTAATCAATACAAAGGTGATGAAATGGTTACGCGCGTTGTGCCCGTCATCAATGTCTCAGTAAGAGAATTAGCGCCTTTATTACGTCAACTTAATGATAGTGCTGGCGGTGGTAATGTTGTGCATTACGATCCTTCAAATGTAATTATGATCACTGGGCGTGCTGCGGTTGTTAACCGTTTAGTCAAAATTATTCAGCGTGTTGATAGGGCCGGTGACCAAGAAGTTGATATTGTTAAGCTAGAGTTTGCTAGTGCCTTAGATATGGTGAATATGATCAACTCTATTCAACAAACATCTACTAGTTCAAAAAATAGCTCTACTAGTGTGCTTAAACCTCGCTTAGTGGCTGATGAAAGAACTAATTCAGTTATTATTAGTGGAGAACCAAATACGCGAGCACGTGTTATTAAGCTAGTTAAATCATTAGATAACGAATTAAAAAATAATGGTAATACACGTGTTTTTTATCTGAAATATGCCAACGCCAAAGAGGTTGTTCAGGTGTTAAGTGGTGTTAGTCAAGGTCTTGAAGAAGCAGGTAAATCATCTAACTCAACAAATAAACAACCGAATGTAAATATTCAAGCGCATGATGCGACTAATTCAATTATCATTTCTGCACAACCCGCGTTAATGTCATCATTAAGCAGCATTATTCATCAGCTTGATATTCGTAGAGCGCAAGTATTAGTTGAAGCCATTATCGTTGAAGTATCTGAAGGTGACGGTGTAAATTTAAGTGTGCAATGGGCTTCTACTTCAGGTCTTGGTACTCAGTTTAATGATAACGGAGCTTCTATTGGTGAATTAGCAGCAGGTGCTTATGCTATTGATAATGATTCAGATGATTTTGAAGATTTAGCCTCAACTATTTCTTCAATTTCAGGTGGAATTGCTGGTTATGTTGGTAGTGATTGGGCTGCGATTTTACAAGCCTTAAGCAGTACTAGTACATCAAATATTCTGGCAACACCAAGTTTAACAACACTCGATAATCAAGAAGCTAGTTTCATTGTTGGTGATGAAGTACCTGTACTAACAGGTTCTACATCTAGCTCAACAAATGCCAATCCTTTCCAAACAATTGAACGTAAAGAAGTTGGTATTAAGCTGAAAGTGACACCTCAAATCAATGAAGGTGACTCGGTGCAGATGGTCATTGAGCAAGAAGTGTCGAGTATCCAAGGACAAACCTCTGTGGATGTTGTTTTTGCAACCCGTTCAGTTAAAACCACTGTGTTAGCAAAATCAGGCGAAACCATCGTTATTGGTGGGTTAATTGATGAAGAAGTTAATGAGTCCGTTGATAAAGTGCCTATCTTAGGTGATATCCCTTATATCGGTTGGTTATTCCGTTCGACTAAAAGCAGTACTGAAAAACGTAACTTAATGATCTTTTTACGTGCAACCATTATTCGTGATGACCAAACGATGAGAGAATTAAGCCAGCGTAAGTATAGCTTAATGCGAGAAGTGCAACTTGGTGAAGATGAAAAAGGCATTGCTTTAATGCCTGATAGTAATGTGCCTCTTCTACCTGAATGGGGACAACCAGTTGAAATTGATCCTGAGACTTTTATAGGGCATTCTGATGCTTTTATTGATAAAAAAGTTGAAAGTGTAATTAAAGAAGCGGATCGACCAATATGAGTGATTTAAGCGATGTTGATGCTGCGATTGTTGATCCGGAGGTCGTTGAATTTACGCCTTCGGGACAATTGCCTTTTGCTTTTTCTAAAAAGCATGAGCTCGTTATGTCTCACGATGGTAAAAGTAGTGCGCTATGTTTTAAGCAAGTGCCTACTGTAGATTTATTAGTAGAAGCTAGACGAGTTATTGGACACTCCTTTACTACTCAGCAGGTCGATGATGAAACCTTTGACCGACTTGTTGCCCGTGCTTATCAATCATCATCATTGGAAGCGCAACAATTAATGCAAGACTTGGGAGCTGATGATTTCTTTACGTTAGCTGAAGAGTTACCCTCGGACGACGATTTATTAGAAGCCGAAGATGATGCGCCGATCATTAAGTTGATTAATGCGATGTTAGGCGAAGCGATTAAAGAAGAAGCCTCAGATATCCATATCGAAACCTTTGAACAAACATTAGTTATTCGTTTTCGTATTGACGGTGTATTACGTGAAATATTGAAACCGCAACGTAAATTAGCGGCTTTATTGGTTTCACGTATCAAAGTAATGGCAAAGCTTGATATTGCAGAGAAACGTATCCCACAAGATGGCCGTATTTCATTACGTATCGGTGGTCGAGCGGTTGATGTTCGTGTGTCAACTATGCCTGCTAGCCATGGCGAGCGTGTTGTATTACGTTTATTAGATAAAAATGCAGTTAAATTAGATTTATCAACGCTTGGTATGACTAAGCAAAACCATATTTTATTGCAAAACCTCATTCATAAACCACACGGTATTATCCTTGTTACTGGTCCTACTGGCTCGGGTAAAAGTACCACTCTCTATGCGGGTTTATTAGAAATTAATTCTAGAGATAGGAATATATTAACCGTCGAAGACCCGATTGAGTATTCCATTGACGGTATCGGTCAAACACAAGTTAATACAAAGGTTGATATGACCTTTGCGCGGGGTCTGCGTGCTATTTTACGGCAAGACCCTGATGTTGTTATGATTGGTGAGATCCGAGACCTTGAGACTGCGGAAATATCAGTACAAGCCAGCTTAACAGGTCACTTAGTATTATCTACCTTACATACTAATACGGCCGTTGGTGCGGTAACCCGTTTACGTGATATGGGGGTAGAACCTTTCCTTTTATCCTCAAGTATTCTTGGTGTGTTAGCGCAGCGTTTAGTGCGACGGTTATGTCCGAAATGTAAAGCGGCTCATCCAGCGAGTGCTTCTGAAAAAGTTATTTTAGGTAAAGCTGAAAACGAAGAAGCTATTATTTATCGACCTGCTGGTTGCCATAATTGTAATCATACAGGCTATCGAGGACGTACAGGTATTCATGAATTATTAGTGGTGAATGAAGTGGTACGTGAATTAATTCATACTGGTGCTGGCGAACAAGCCATTGAACGTGAAATACGTAAAACCTCTCAGAGTATTCGAGACGATGGACTACAGAAAGTCTTAGTGGGTTTGACTACGTTAGAAGAAATCTTACGTGTAACTAGAGAGGATTAGTGTGGCTACTTTTTCTTATAAAGCGCTAGACGCAAAAGGTAAACAAAAAAAAGGGACTCAAGAGGCTGACTCTGCGCGTATGTTACGACAACAATTACGTAATGCAGGGATGACTCCGTTAGAAGTAGAGGCTATTTCAGTTAAGCGTAAAAAAGCAGGTAAGAGCTTTCTTCAAAGCAAAATTAAAACCGCTGATCTTGCTTTAATTACGCGTCAATTATCTACCTTAGTTGCTTCCTCTATTCCTATTGAAGAATCATTACAAGCCGTTGCAGATCAATGTGATAAACCAAAAATAAAAGATATGATCTCATCGGTTCGTGGGGGCGTGATTGAAGGACATAGTCTCGCTGATAGTATGCGTAGTTATCCGATGATCTTCGATAACTTATTCTGTGCAATGGTTGCCGCCGGTGAAAAATCAGGACATTTAGAAAAAGTATTAGATCGGCTCGCTGATTACGCTGAGCAACGACAAGAAATGAAAAGTAAAATGATGCAAGCTTTGATCTATCCGATCGTTTTAACGCTTGTTGCTATATCGGTTGTGGCTATTTTATTGACCTCTGTTGTGCCTCAAGTTGTTGGACAGTTTCAACATATGGGAGCAGATCTTCCTGGCTCGACTACTTTTTTGATTGCCGCTAGTGATGCGGTAAGTGCTTATGGTTTCTATTTTGTTGTTCTGTGTATTATTGCTTCTTTACTGTTTAAACAGTATCTCAAAAAAGCCAAGAACCAATTACGATTTGATCGCTATTTATTAACTGTGCCTGTTGTTGGTAAAGTTGCAAATGAATTAAATACCGCTCGTTTTGCAAGAACATTGAGTATTTTAAACAGTAGTGCTGTTCCATTACTGGATGCTATGAGTATTGCAGGGGATGTGTTAAGTAACCAATACATTCGTTTAAAAGTAGGTGAAGCTGCCGAACGTGTTCGTGAAGGGACAAGTTTAGGTAGGGCATTAGAAAGTACTAAGCTATTTCCTCCTATGATGTTACATATGATCATGAGTGGTGAGCGTAGCGGTGAATTAGGCAATATGTTGGAACGATCTGCAGATAATCAAGACAAACAGTTTTCAGCACAAGTAACATTAGCGTTGGGTTTATTTGAACCTGCACTGGTTATTTCGATGGCCTGTGTTGTTTTGTTTATTGTTGCTGCTATTTTACAGCCTATTTTGGCACTTAATAATATGGTATCAGGTTAGCTGAGCCATTTGTTTTATATAATAAAAAAGGATTAAAGAGTGAGAAATTTCAAATCAACTACTCAACAAAAAGGTTTTACTTTATTAGAAATCATGGTGGTTATCGTGATTTTAGGTGTACTAGCAGCCATGGTTGTTCCTAATTTAATCGGTAATAAAGATAAAGCTGATATTCAAAAAGTAAAATCTGATGTAGTGGCATTAGAAAATGCATTAGATATGTATAAATTAGACAATAGTATTTACCCTACAACTGACCAAGGTTTAGAAGCATTAGTTACAGAGCCAAGTTCTACTCCATCACCACGTAACTACCGAGAAGATGGTTACATTAAGCGTCTTCCTCAAGACCCTTGGGGAAATGACTACGTGTTAAATAGTCCAGGTGAAAAAGGAAAAGTCGATATTCTTTCTGTTGGTCTTGATGGTGAAGAAGGGACTGATGATGACATCGGTAACTGGAACTTAAATGACAAATAATAGTTTATATTATTAATGTTGATAACGATGCGTAAAGCACAAGGGTTTACTCTCTTAGAAATCATGCTTGTTATGTTATTAATGGGGATGATTTCTGTTGGTGTAGTAATGACTTTACCCAGTTCAGGTAGTACTGCCCAAGGTAGCCAATGGCATGCGCAACGTTTTAGTACGTTATTACAACTTGCCCAAGATCAGGCGTTAATATTAAACACTGAATTTGGCATCCAATTTAATGAGCAAGGCTATACATTTGCTTCGTATGACGTTAATAAAAGACAATGGTTACCACTGATTAATTCTCGTATCGAAGCCGATGTAATACTCCCTGATACTGTGATTGCTGAATATAACTTAGCGGGTAGTGTTTGGGGTGAACTTGAAGCTGCACAAAGTGCGGTTAATGATGATTCATTCATCGATGAGTCATATACAGTGGATATTGGAGAAGAACAGGAAAGTACTATTCAGCCGAGTGTGTATGTTATGTCCAGTGGTGAAGTGACCCCTTTTAGTTATCAATTTTCTAATGTCGGTGACGAAGAACATACTGTCACTGTTAAAGTCGCCATGACTGGCTTAATCGAAATATTAAGTGAGTAGTAGCATGACAAAACAAATTAATAATAAACACTCTCTCAACAATAAAAGCGGTATGACATTATTAGAAGTCATGTTGGCACTAGTGATTCTTGCAACAGCTGGATTGGCAGTTATGCAAGCCGCATCTCAATCTTTAAATAATCAAAATTATTTACAACAAAAAACATTTGCTACTTGGATAGCAAGTAATCGTCTTGCCGAATTGAAATTAGAAGAAAAGTGGCCTGGTTTGGCTTGGGTTAGAGAAGAAGTAGAGTTTGCCGGTGTTAAATGGTATTTACGCTATGAAGGAGTAGAGACAGCGAACTCAAGATTTAGAGCATTAGATGTAGAAGTGAGTGACAGAAAAGATGGCCAAGCTCTTGGTTACATAAGGACTTATGTTGCTAAACAATAGAAACTATCAGTATAAAAAAAATAGTGGTTTCACACTTATTGAGCTGTTGATTGCTATTGCTATTTTTGCAGTGTTAAGTTTTGCTGCTTATCAGATTTTACAGGGTGTTTTACGTAGTGGTGAAATTAGTAAAGAACATGACCACAACTTAGTTGAAATTCAACGAGGTATGCTATTGATTGAGCGAGATTTTGTGCAAATGGTTGCAAGGGCCTCTCGTACTGGCAGTACTGACGATGAAAACTTACAAGTTTTATATGCAGGAAAAAATACCTTAGATTCAGATTATCAAGGTATTGAATTTAATCGCTTAGGCTGGGCTAACCCTCTTAATTTATTGCCTCGATCAAATATTTTACGTGTTGGCTATCGAGTGCAAGAAGGGCAGTTACAGCGTTTATATTATTTACACCCTGATACCATATCGGGCAAAGAACCTGAACAGCAAGTAATTCTCCATGATATTGAAAACTTAACCTTTAGATTCTGGGGTGACGATTGGGTAAGCTCATGGAACTCCTCTTCAGAAATACCAACAGGTATTGAAATTACTATTACTAGTAAGCATTATGGTGAGTTAAGACGTGTTTTTATATTGCCTAATAGTGTGGTGGGTGATTAATGACTAGCCATAAAAAACAAGCAGGCATTGCATTAATTACAGTATTACTGGTTTTGGCTATTATGGTAACGATCGCTGCGACTATGACTGGCAGAATGACAGCTAGTTTATTACGTACTGAAGGGCTCAACTATTCTGAAAAAATTTATTGGTATGGACAAGCAACTATAGAGCTTGGTCGTATGATTTTAGAGAGTGACTTTGAAGATAGTGAAGTGATCAGTTTAGATCAAACTTGGGCGACACCTGATCTGGTTTTTCCTGTCGATGAAGGCACTATCACTGGGAATATTGTTGATTATCGTAGTTGTTTTAATATTAATGCGCTTTCAGTAGAAGAGGAAGACGATACTGAACCATTAGCTTTGACTCAATTTAAACTACTGCTAAATGCTTTAGAGGTTGAGGACTTTAGTGTTGATGTTATTGCAGAGTCAACTCGAGATTGGCTTGATAATAATGATACCGTCGATGAGTCAGAAGGTGCAGAAGATAGATATTATGAAGCTCAAAATGTCCCTCATTTAGCGGCCAATGATTTGATGGTTGATATCTCTGAGTTAAGAGCTGTACAAGGAGTGACGGGTAATATTTATGATCATATAAAAAGACACTTGTGTGCTTTACCCACGTCAGAACAATTGATTAATGTTAATACGGTCAAACAAGATAAAGCCGAGGTTTTATATGCTTTATTTCCAGAAGAACTAGGTTTATCAATAGAAGACTTTCAAGACTTATTAAATGATAGACCTACTAGTGGCTGGAGTTCGGTCGCAGACTTTTTAGAGACAGATTTGTTAACAGATAAAATAATACCGGAAGACGTACAATCACAATTAAGTGTAACCAGCGATTATTTTCAATTATACGGGTCAGCAGAGTTTGATGATCGAACAATTGCATTAAAGTCATTATTTAAAGTAGAAGATGAGGAAGCAACTACGGTTCGTTTCCAATTTGCAGGAATAGAAGACATGGTAGGAAATGGAGATGCGCAGTGAGTGAACAATTAATTATTCGCCTAGCAAGTGAAGCACATCAAACTATTCATTGGTTGATTTGGTCTGATAGTGAAAAAGAGATCATTGCTTCTGGTGATTTAGAAAATGCTCAAGACCTACAATTGTTAACTGAAAAAGCACAGTCACGAAAAGTGATTTGTTTAGTGCCTAGTGTAGATGTCACCTTAAAATCAGTGGTGATAAAAGGCAATTTTACGCGTCAAATGCAACAAGCTTTACCTTATATGCTTGAAGATGATTTAGCCAGTGATGTGGATAAACTACATTTTTCAGTATTGGCTAAAAAAACTGATTTAGTTGATGTTGCTATCTGTTTTAAAAGCAAATTACAAATGTGGTTAGATTGGTTAGCTGATGCAGATATTTTTTGTCAGCGATTACTACCAGAAGCGTTAGCGTTACCATTACCAGAAGAGCATGAATGGCAAGCGTTACAATTAGAAAAACAATGGCTGATACGTGAAAGCGTATACCAAGGTTGGAGTTGTGATAGTGAAATGCTCAATGATATTTTACAGCTACGTCTATCAGATAATCCACAACAAATTATTAAAAGTTATAGCCCTGTACCTAAGCATTCATTCGGACAATGGCAAGCTGAGCAAGCGATGTTACCGATGCAATTATTAGCAGAAGGTTGTTTTCAACATTCTTTCAACCTGTTAACCGGTGAATTTTCAGTTAAGAAAGAAAGAAATTTACAATTGTATAAATGGAAAGCGCCAGCGATCGCGGCGTTAGTATTATTTGTTCTGCTATTAGTTAACTTATTTGTACAAACAGAGCAAATAGATAAACAAACCTTACAAGTGAAAGGGCAAGTCGAGACGGTGTATAAACAAGCTTTTCCTGAACAAAGTCCTTTAAGATATAGCCGTATTAAGAAAAAGTTAAAGGGATTATTAGCTAACGCATCAATTACAGAGCAAGATTCTGGGCTATTGATTATGTTAAATGACCTTCTTCCTAGTTTAAAGGCTGTACCAAGTTTACAAATATCAACGTTAAAATTTAATGGTAAAAATCAAGAAATTAGCTTAGCGATTAGTGCGGATAGTTTTCAAGCTTTTGAGCAGTTTTCGTCAAAAATACCAACACAATATAGCTTTAAGCAAGGTGCATTAAGTAACAATAAAAATCGCATTAGTGGTGTTGTGACTGTAGGGGTAAAATAATGTTTGAAGAAATCAAAGATTGGTGGGAAAACACCACTGAAAGAGAACAAAGATTAACGATTATTTCTGCCGTGGTTGTTTTTATCGCTGTCGTCTATTTTCTTTTATGGCAACCACTAGCTAATAATTTAGCGATTAGCCAGCAGAAACTAAATAGTGCTCAACAAACTTTACAATGGGTTGAAGTTAATTCAAATAAAATTATTGCTGCTGGACTGATTGACACCCAAACGGGAACACCACAAAATTTATCACAGCTTATTAATAGTACAGCTAAACGCAATCAGATTAATATCGCACGTATCCAAAGTCGTAATGGAACAGTTGATCTTTCTATAAACCAAATTGAATTTAATCAATTTATAGAGTGGATAACCGTATTGCAAAATCAACATAACGTACAGATTGCGAGTGTTGATATAAGCCAAGATAAAGTTCAAGGCATGATTAAAGTTAGTCGCTTATCATTAAGTTATTAGAGTTAAATTCAAGCATAATAAAGGTTTCAAATGAAATTTAAAATCGCCATTTTGGTCGTATTCGTTTACTTAATTACTTTAGTGGTTAATTTGCCTTTGGCTGTTGTGGTTGATTGGCTTCCTAGAGGAGCGATTAAAGTTAATAATGCCACAGGTACGATCTGGAAAGGGCAAGCCAAGCAAATTGTAGTTAACCGTAAATTGCGCTTTGATAATGTAAAATGGGATGTGCAGTTAATGGCATTACTTACATTAAACCTAGAGGCCGATGCTTCATTTAACAACGGTTCTCAAGCTATGTCTGGTAAAGGTATTGTTCGTTATGGTTTTTCAGGGATAAGCGCATCAAATGTTATTTTAGATTTAAGTTCAAAAGAATTATTAACATTATTGCCAATGCGTTTGCCGGCTAAAATTTCAGGAGATTTTTCCGCAGTCATTAAAGAATTCACACAAGGCAAACCCTATTGTGAACAATTACAAGGTAACGTACTTTGGCAAAATGCTGTCGTATCTAGTCAGTTAGGCGTAGTCAATTTAGCTTCTCCTACTGTTGATCTCGGATGTGATAATGGTGAGGTTACGGCATTTGTTACTCAAGAGTCAGATGAATTAGCAACAACCTTAGATATTAGTTTAGGCGAAGGCGGCATATATAAGTTAAATGGAGAGATTCAAGGAACCGATAAGTTGGCTCCTTCGATTGCTAAATCATTAACGTGGATTGGCCCAAAAAACGAAAGTGGGGCAACGACACTTAGCTTTAGTGGACAACTTTAAGTAATGAATTAATAGAGTATTGTTGGGTCATTATTTAGCATTATTGGACTTTATTTCCTATCTAATAATAAAAAGAAGAGTCTTAACTAGTATTTAACCATGTATGGATATACACTGTGTTTGTTTACAGTTTATTATCGCGTGGAGATCCTAATGAAAGAGTTAACTAAACGCCAAGGCGAAGTCCTAGACGTAATAAAAGATCAAATTACAAAGACTGGCATGCCACCAACACGCGTGGAATTAGCAAGAATTCTAGGTTTTAAAAGTGCCAATGCAGCAGAAGAGCATTTAAAAGCATTAGCACGTAAAGGGGCGATTGAAATATTATCTGGCACATCTCGTGGTATTCGCGTTATTAGTGAGCATAAAGATAATGAAGCAGCCAACGAAGGCTTGCCTTTAATCGGTAAAGTAGCTGCCGGAGAGCCGATTTTAGCTCAAGAGCACGTTGAAACTCATTACAATGTTGATCCTACTTTATTTCATCCTGCGGCAGATTTTTTATTGCGTGTTCAGGGCGAAAGCATGAAAGATATTGGTATTATGGATGGTGATCTATTAGCTGTACATAAAACCCAAAATATCAATAATGGCCAAGTAGTTGTTGCAAGAGTTGAAGATGATGTAACCGTTAAACGCTTTTATCGTGATGGTAAGCAAATAACATTAAAAGCTGAAAATACATTATTCGATCCCATTAAGGTTGATTTAGAGTTTCAATCATTTGATATTGAAGGTATTGCAGTTGGTGTTATTCGTACTGCTGATTGGATGTAAACGTTTATCTATCTGCTTTGTAACTTAATCGCTTAAGTAAATGCAGTAAATAAATTAATAAAGCGAAGAAAATGCCAATAAATAGTTATTCTATTTATTGGCATTTTCATCACTTGCTTTGAGCAAATAGAGTAAAAAAATGAAACGTATAATAATTATATGCAGTATTGTAATCGTGGGTTTATTTTTTGCGTTAGGTGGATTAGAAGCCATTAATCTAAATGCTAAAAATGGTGATACATTTGAAACAGATAATAATGCTTTATTTTTAGCTAAACCGCGTATTATTTTAAATGAGTTTGCTTTTGAAAAAGCGGGAAAAGTTGCTTTTACAAATGAATCATTAAAAGGGAAATGGACGCTTTTCTTTGCTGGTTATACTTTTTGTCCTGATGTTTGCCCTACTACACTCGCTGATTTAGATCGTATTTATCCTAGTTTAACTAATGATGATAATACAACCACTCAAGTTGTATTTGTTTCTGTTGATCCTAATCGAGATAAAGCGGAACAACTCGCAGACTATGTTCATTATTTTAATAAAAACTTTATCGGTGTAACGAGCACACATAAACAACTATGGCCTTTTGTAACACAGCTTGGTTTAATTTATGGCATTGTTGAAGCGGGTGATACAGATGATTTTTATTTGGTCGATCACAGTGCATCTATTGTTTTAATTGACCCGGATGGAAAGTTGCATGCAACGTTTAAGTCTGTGCCTAATAAGCAAGGTATTAATAGCGTAGATATGGATTTAATGGTTGAAGATATTAAAGAATTACAGCAACAATATAATAATGAAATTAATCAATAGGGTAGCTAACATTGACCCGTTTTTAGAATAACCGCGCAGTTAACTAAGACTAAGCGGTTTATTCATCTTTAAGCGAAGAATTAACGTAACGTAGATTAAATTTTCTTTGTCCAAAATAAAGCACTGCCAAATTCTGGATCAAGTTGATAATCAGAAAAGCCTAAACGTTGGTAAGCTTTACAAGCAACTTCATTGCCACTCAATACTTCTAATGTGATTTTGCAACAATCACGAGCTTTAGCAATCTCTTCAATTTTTTCGAATAAATGTTGAGTTAATTTATTCCCTCTAAAATCACTATGTACAACGACATCATGAATATTAAATAACGGTTTACAGGCAAAAGTAGAAAAACCTTCAATGGCTGTTAATAAAGCAGCAGGCTTTTCACTACTAAAAATTAAAACGATAAAAATATCTGTTCGCTTTAGCAGTGTTGAGACTAAATTTTGTTTTGCAAAGTCATTAATATCTTCGCCACCGCCCATTGGATCACAAGCATAATGCGACATTAAACTAAGGTAAGCATCTGCGTGCTGTTTATTGTTTAAGTCAGCTACAACCGTTTGAATCTCTAACATCTTAATTCCTTTTATATCTGATAATTAATACTCTTTTTCAGTCTAACTAATGGGTTATATGGATACCAGTAAAAGCCTTATTTAAATTTTATGTTTTTAAATTCAATTTTAGTGTTAGACTTCTAGATGTCTAAATGAAAAATTCTAAAGGGAACAACTATGCCAATTCGTATTCCAGATGATTTACCCGCATCAAATATTTTAAAATCTGAAAATATTTTTACTATGTCTGAATCACGAGCTAGTCATCAGAATATTCGTCCACTGCGAGTATTAATTTTAAATTTAATGCCTAAAAAAATTGAAACTGAAACGCAAATAATGCGCTTATTATCAAATACACCGTTACAGGTTGATATTGAGTTATTGCGTGTTGATGCAAGAGCGAGTCGAAATACACCGCAAAAGCATCTCGATAAATTTTATGGTGACTTTGAGCGCATAAAAAGTCAGAAATGGGATGGGTTCATTATTACTGGTGCGCCGTTAGGTACAATTCCATTTGAAAACGTTTATTACTGGGATAAGTTTACTGAAATCGTAAACTGGTCTCGTCATAACGTGACTTCAACACTCTTTCTTTGCTGGGCTGCACAAGCGGCCTTAAAAATACTTTATGATTTAGAAAAAGTAACGAGAGACGATAAGTTATCTGGTATTTATTCTCATAATACTCACCATCATCAGCATCCACTTGTTAGAGGGTTTGATGACCAATTTTGGGCTCCTTTATCGCGCTATGCAGAATTTAATAGCAATGAGATTCAAAGTAAAACTGATTTAACCGTTTTTGCTGATGCACCAGATGCAGGTGTTTACTTAGCTGCGAGCCCGGATTGTCGTCAAGTATTTATTACTGGGCATCCAGAATACGATGCTCATACTTTAAGTAATGAATACTTAAGAGATATCGAAGAAGATTTGGAGCCTGTACTTCCAGTTAATTATTTTCCAAATGATGATGCCAATCAAGCACCTCGTGCCACTTGGCGTAGTCATGGAAATCTTTTATATAATAACTGGTTAAATTATTGTGTTTATCAGGTTACACCATATGATTTAACCGACTTGAAATAGCATATAATTATTATTTAAGATTTTTAATCATAATTACAACAATAAACTGGCAAAGATTAAAACCTATCCTATACTTATTTAGTGATAAATAAATAGCGAGGAGCTTAACGAATAAGTTGTTATAGAAATATAGATTATTTCGAAAAGGTTCTGTGAAGTTCACAGATTGGTTTTTAACATAGCGTTATTATTACGTGAAATACCATTATTTGGTTTTCACATTTTTTAATAAAAATAAGACGGAGGTATACAGTTATTTTAAATTTTACTCGTACCAGTGTTCTAAAATCATTAACTATTGAGTTGTTATACTAAGCGCTCAGCCCCTCTATAGGGAACATCTTGGATTTTAGGAATTAATGCTGGTTGTATTCAAATATACAGGAGCTTAATTATTATTACGTTTTATCATTTTATTAAAAGTAAGTGTCAGAGTTAGGAGTTTATTTTTTAAAACTCATTGCCAATGGGCGTTTCTAACACTTATTTTTATCGAATTAGATAGTGGATTATTTGTAAAGGTTTATTGGTAAGTAGTTAATTTTTTATGAATATCAATGATACTTTTAATAATCACAATTAAATTGTTCTTTTATTTTTAAAGCGAGCTACTTAGCTCGCTTTTTTATGTTTAATTATTGTCGATACTGATTTTTTCCATCATTTCCTCCTATTACAACTATCAAAAAATTCATAATTTATAACAGAATATTTCAAGACGTTATCCGCTTTGAAAGGGTTTGCTGATGACTTTTATGTTATTATACGAATTGGTTTTTATCTTAGAATAAGTAGCAGGGAACTCTATGTCAGTAAGCGATCGTGGTGCGTTGATTAAAGCACAACTAGAAAAACACATTCTTTTGATTGATGGTGGTATGGGCACCATGATCCAGGATCATAAATTTGAAGAAGCAGACTTTCGTGGCGAACGCTTTAAAGATTGGAATTCTGATTTAAAAGGTAATAATGATTTATTAGTGCTTACTCAGCCTGAAGTCATTGCCAATATACATCGAGAATACCTTGATGCTGGTGCAGATATTCTTGAAACCAATACATTTAATGCAACGACCATCGCAATGGCTGATTATGGAATGGAATCCATATCGGCAGAAATTAATTTACAAGCGGCTCGTATTGCCCGACGTGTTGCCGATGAAAAAACAGATGAAACACCTGATCGCCCTCGTTTTGTAGCAGGTGTATTAGGCCCAACAAACCGTACTTGTTCTATTTCTCCTGATGTTAATGATCCTGCTTATCGTAATGTTACCTTTGATGAATTAGTGGTTGCTTATATCGAATCAACTAAAGCCTTGATTAAAGGTGGTTGTGATTTAATTCTGATTGAAACTATTTTTGATACCTTAAATGCAAAAGCCGCTGTTTTTGCTGTTGAAACAGTATTTGAAGAGCTTGGTTATAAATTACCATTGATGATTTCCGGCACAATTACGGATGCATCGGGTCGTACCTTATCAGGCCAAACGACTGAAGCTTTTTACAATTCCCTACGCCATGCTGAACCACTTACTTTTGGTTTAAACTGTGCGTTAGGTCCTGACGAATTACGTCAATACATTCAAGAAATGTCGCGTATTTCAGAAACCTATGTTTCTGCTCACCCTAATGCTGGTTTACCGAATGCCTTTGGTGAATATGATTTAGAAGCTGACGAAATGACAGTTCATATTAAAGAATGGGCTGAAAGTGGCTTCTTAAATCTAGTGGGTGGCTGTTGTGGTACTACACCTGCACATATTAAAGCTATGGCTGATGCGGTTGCTGATATCAAGCCTCGTCAATTACCAGAAATTGAAATAGCGTGTCGCTTAAGTGGTCTTGAAGCATTAACCATTCGTCATGATTCCCTATTTCAAAACGTCGGTGAGCGAACTAATGTAACGGGCTCAGCACGTTTCAAGCGTTTGATTAAAGATGAATTATACGATGAAGCACTTGAAGTTGCGTTACATCAAGTAGAAGCCGGCGCTGATATTATCGATATCAACATGGATGAAGCGATGCTTGATTCATTATATGCGATGAAAAAATTCTTAAATTTATGCGCTTCTGAACCTGATATTTCACGTGTTCCAATCATGGTCGACTCTTCTAAATGGGAAATATTAGAAGAGGGCTTGAAGTGTGTGCAAGGTAAAGGGATTGTAAATTCAATCAGCATGAAAGAAGGTGTTGATAACTTTATTCACCAAGCTAAATTAATTCGTCGTTACGGTTTTGCTGTGATTGTGATGGCCTTCGATGAAGATGGCCAAGCAGATACACGTAAACGTAAATTTGAAATTTGTAAGCGTTCTTACGATATTTTAGTTAATCAAGTTGGTTTTCCTCCTGAAGATATTATTTTTGATCCTAATATATTTGCAATCGCAACAGGGATTGAAGAGCATAACAACTATGCGGTTGATTTTATCGAGGCCGTTAAAGATATTAAAGATAACCTACCACATGCAATGATTTCTGGTGGCGTCTCTAACGTATCATTCTCATTCCGCGGCAATAATCCCGTCCGAGAAGCGATTCATGCAGTATTCCTTTATTACTGTATTCAAAATGGTATGGATATGGGGATTGTTAATGCGGCTCAATTAGCTATATACGATGATATTCCTAAAGAATTAAAAGATGCCGTTGAAGATGTTGTATTAAACAAACATGCCAACGGAACAGATGCATTATTAGATCTTGCTGAAAAATACCGTGGTGATGGTGCCGTTAAAGTTGATGACAAAAAAGCACTGGAATGGAGAGCATTACCGGTTAATGAACGTATTGCACATGCTTTAGTAAAAGGCATCACTGAGTTTATTGAAGAAGATACAGAATTAGCACGACAAGCTGTGAACATGCCTATCGAAGTCATTGAAGGTCCATTAATGGACGGCATGAATATAGTGGGTGATTTGTTTGGTGAAGGTAAAATGTTCTTACCGCAAGTGGTTAAATCTGCGCGAGTAATGAAACAAGCCGTGGCTTATTTAAACCCTTATATCGAAGCAACAAAAGCGGTTGGCGCCACTAACGGTAAAGTGGTGATGGCAACGGTTAAAGGCGATGTGCACGATATTGGTAAAAATATTGTGGGTGTTATTTTACAATGTAATAACTATGAAATTATCGACCTTGGCGTGATGGTGCCGACTGAAAAAATTATTAAAACGGCATTAGAGCATAATGCTGATTTAATTGGTTTATCGGGATTAATTACACCTTCATTAGATGAAATGGTTTATGTTGCAAAAGAAATGCAACGTCAAGGTTTAACTATTCCATTACTGATTGGTGGAGCGACAACATCTAAAGCGCATACCGCAGTTAAAATTGAACAGAATTACGATCAACCTGTTGTTTATGTGTCTAACGCTTCGCGTGCTGTTGGTGTTTGTCAGAAGTTGTTAACACCTGCGCATAAGCCTGAGTTTGTTGATAAATTAAATTTAGATTACGAACGTGTTCGTGAGCAACATGCAAATAAACGTCCGCGTAGTGCGCCAATTGGCTTGCCTCAAGCGCGTGCGAATGCTGCTAAATTAGATTGGGTAAATTACCAACCTAAAGTGCCTAACAAGTTAGGTGTTCAAGTCTTTAAAACTATGCCGATCAGCGTGTTACGTGAATATATAGATTGGACGCCTTTCTTTATGACGTGGGGATTAGCGGGTAAATATCCACGCATTCTTAAAGATGAAGTCGTTGGCGAAGAAGCAACGCGTTTATTTGCAGACGCATTAGCGATGTTAGATACGGTAGAAGCGGAAGGTGAAATTAGCGCCGCTGGTATTGTTGGTATATTCCCAGCTAACAGCGTGGGTGATGATATTGAAATCTATACCGATGAAACACGAACTGAAGTTTTACAAGTGAGTAATCAATTACGTCAACAAACAGAGAAAAAAGCACCGTTTGTTAACCATTGTCTAGCAGATTATGTTGCGCCTAAGTCTTCGGGCGTTGCAGATTACATTGGTGCTTTTGCGGTAACTGGTGGTATTGGTGAACGAGAAGTTGCTGAGCGTTATAAAGCAGATAACGATGATTATAATGCCATATTAGTACAA
The DNA here is from genome assembly GCF_009828855.1 of Psychromonas sp. L1A2. Classification (NCBI taxonomy): domain Bacteria; kingdom Pseudomonadati; phylum Pseudomonadota; class Gammaproteobacteria; order Alteromonadales; family Psychromonadaceae; genus Psychromonas; species Psychromonas sp. L1A2. Next base: position 1,841,101 of record NZ_WUAG01000002.1, read on the forward strand.
GCTGTTTGTGACCGTTTAGCCGAAGCATTTGCTGAGTATTTACACCAACAAACACGTAAAGACTATTGGGGCTTTGCGGTTGATGAAACTCTAGGTAGCGATGATTTAATTCGCGAAAAATACCAAGGTATTCGTCCTGCACCAGGTTATCCTGCTTGTCCTGAACATACTGAAAAATCAGTTATTTGGGATTTAATGAATGTTGAGCAAGCGATTGGTATGGAGCTAACCTCAAGTTATGCAATGTATCCAGGTGCGGCAGTTTCAGGTTGGATTTTCTCTCATCCTGAAAGTCGTTATTTTGCGATAGCTCAGATTCAACAGGATCAAGTTGAAGATTATGCCAAACGTAAAGGTTGGGATATGCAAACAGCAGAACGTTGGTTGGGGCCTAATATTGGTTAGTAATTACTTATTTTAAAGGTAGTTCAATATCCACTCTTACATTACTCTTTAATTAAACCTCTAAATATTATAGTGAAGTAAAATTCCTATACCAAAAATTAATTTGAACAACAGCTAATAGATTATTGGCTGTTGTTTAATAATATCTAAATTGTATTAACCATAACCAAAAAATTGAATATTTAAACTCTTACTGTTTTGCGCTTTTTTAATAAAAATTCCTGAAAATAAATAACTACATTTGAGTTGCTTCTATTGAATTAATTTAGGATTTTCTCTGTACTAGCTAAATATGAGTTGTCATATTTTTAGTAAATAATAGAGGGATAAAACCCTGATTTTTTTATTCGGTTATTTTTTGTGTTTTACGCAAAGATTAATTAATAATCAAATTTACTATTGTAAGGGCTTTGTCTATAGTTATTACTTTAGGAGTGTTCTATTTCATTTTTAACGTTATCTTTTTAAGAAAAAAGAAAAAAGTATTAAAAAGGACAGCATAAATAATTAATTGTAATGCTGATTCTATTATCAATTATGTCGTACATAATTATTAGAAGTTTTAAAAGTCACGTGGGGAATAATCATGGCCGAACAGAATAATCCAGTTAATGAAAGCAAAGATACTGATGTTGAATTAACGACAGAGCAGTTAATTCAAGCTAAAGATCAATTAAATCAGTCTGGAGAAGCATTAACCTCAGCCGAACCACAATTCCCCCCACTAATCGATGACGAAACTGTCAATTCTGATGCTGCGAAACCTAATGTGCCTGAATCTGCTGCTCCAGGTGACATAAACCCCGACATTGATGTGAATGATCTCGAAGCGATACTTGCACTTGGTGAAGAAGTTTTTGATTTAGATATCGAAACCGCGGCTGGTGAAGAATCGGGCGGTGGTTTTACAATTGTTGATTTCGAGCGAGATGCACAAGAAACAATCGCAACCACTAACTTTCAAACTACAGGCTTAGATGATGACGCTTCCCCAATCGTCACATTTACAGATGATAGTTTAAACAATATTAATGCTACTGCCGATGGTATAAGTGATAATTCAGTACCTACTCTAACAATCACCAGCTCAAATGACTTTACTGAAGATGATGGCAGTGCCGTAGAAGGCGCAGTGGTATCAACGTTTGAAACAACCGATGAAGATGGCGATGATGTCACGGTTACCTTAAGCGATACGATTAATTATGAAATTGTGGGTAACACCGTTGTCTTAACCGAAGCTGGCGCAGCATTAGTTAATAGTGGTGAAGAGCTACCTGCTTATACCTTAACCGTGAACGACGGCACCGCTGATGGTGACACGGTCAGTGATGATCCAAGTGTCACGACAGTAAACGATATCCCAACGATCACCATTACCAGCTCAAATGACTTTACTGAAGATGATGGCAGTGCCGTAGAAGGCGCAGTGGTATCAACGTTTGAAACAACCGATGAAGATGGCGATGACGTCACGGTTACCTTAAGCGATACGATTAATTATGAAATTGTGGGTAATACGGTTGTCTTAACCGAAGCTGGCGCAGCATTAGTTAATAGTGGTGAAGAGTTATCTGCTTATACCTTAACCGTGAACGACGGCACCGCTGATGGTGACACGGTCAGTGATGATCCAAGTGTCACGACAGTAAACGATATCCCAACGATCACCATTACCAGCTCAAATGACTTTACTGAAGATGATGGCAGTGCCGTAGAAGGCGCAGTGGTATCAACGTTTGAAACGACCGATGAAGATGGCGATGACGTCACGGTGACCTTAAGCGATACGATTAATTACGAAATTGTGGGTAATACGGTTGTCTTAACCGAAGCTGGCGCAGCATTAGTTAATAGTGGTGAAGAGTTATCGGCTTATACCTTAACCGTGAACGACGGCACAGCCGATGGCGACACCGTCAGTGATGATCCAAGTGTGACCACGGTAGATGATCCGACTATTGTAACGTCTGATATTGCTACAACGGGTGAAGATACCTCGGTTACGATTGATGTGTTAGCGAATGATACTGATGTTGACGGCGTGGTCTCGCCTGTCGCTTCTGTGACCGATGGTGATAACGGTACTGTGACGATCAATGATGATGGCACCGTGACTTACACACCGAATGCCGATTACAACGGCACTGATACGTTTACTTATACTAATGAAGATGGCAACACTGAAACGGTCACTGTGACGGTTGAAGCGATGGCCGATGATACGGTTGTGGCTGCCGATAGCGCAACGACCGATGAAGACACGCCAATCACGATTGATGTGTTAGCGAACGATACTGATGTTGATAACGGCGAAGTTTCACCGGTTGATACCGTGACGCAAGGTGCTAACGGCGCAGTTGCGATTAACGATGATGGCACCGTGACTTACACGCCGAATGCCGATTTCAACGGCACGGACACGTTTACTTATACCAATATTGATGGCAACACTGAAACGGTTACTGTGACGGTAGATCCAATTGCAGATGACACCGTATTAGTCGCTGATAGCGCAACGACGAGTGAAGACACGCCGATTACGATTGATGTAGTCGCGAACGATACTGACGTTGATAACGGCGAAGTTTCACCGGTTGATACCGTGACGCAAGGCTCGAATGGTACAGTTGCGATCAACGATAATGGTACGGTAACTTACACGCCGAATGCCGATTTCAATGGTACGGACACGTTTACTTATACCAATGTCGATGGCAATACTGAAACGGTTACTGTGACGGTAGATCCAATTGCAGATGACACCGTATTAGTCGCTGATAGCGCAACGACGAATGAAGACACACCAATTACCATTGATGTAGTCGCGAACGATACTGACGTTGATAACGGTGAAGTATCCCCCGTTGATACGGTCACGCAAGGCTCTAATGGCTCTGTGGCTATTAATGATGACGGCACGGTTACTTACACGCCGAATGCCGATTTCAATGGTACGGATACGTTTACTTATACCAATGTCGATGGTAATACTGAAACCGTGACGGTCACGGTTGATCCAATTGCAGATGACACCGTATTAGTCGCTGATAGCGCAACGACGAGTGAAGACACGCCGATTACGATTGATGTAGTCGCGAACGATACTGACGTTGATAACGGCGAAGTTTCACCGGTTGATACCGTGACGCAAGGCTCGAATGGTACAGTTGCGATCAACGATAATGGTACGGTAACTTACACGCCGAATGCCGATTTCAATGGTACGGACACGTTTACTTATACCAATGTCGATGGCAATACTGAAACGGTTACTGTGACGGTAGATCCAATTGCAGATGACACCGTATTAGTCGCTGATAGCGCAACGACGAATGAAGACACACCAATTACCATTGATGTAGTCGCGAACGATACTGACGTTGATAACGGTGAAGTATCCCCCGTTGATACGGTCACGCAAGGCTCGAATGGCTCTGTGGCTATTAATGATGACGGCACGGTTACTTACACGCCGAATGCCGATTTCAATGGTACGGATACGTTTACTTATACCAATGTCGATGGTAATACTGAAACCGTGACGGTCACGGTTGATCCAATTGCAGATGATACGGTATTGGTTGCTGACTCAGCGACAACGAATGAAGACACACCAATTACCATTGATGTAGTCGCGAACGATACTGACGTTGATAACGGTGAAGTATCCCCAGTTGATACGGTCACGCAAGGGGCGAATGGCTCTGTGGCTATTAATGATGACGGCACGGTTACTTACACGCCGAATGCCGATTTCAATGGTACGGACACGTTTACTTATACCAATGAAGATGGCACTACTGAAACGGTCACTGTGACGGTAGATCCAATCGCAGATGATACGGTATTGGTTGCTGACTCAGCGACAACGAATGAAGATACACCTGTGACGATTGATGTTACGGCGAACGATACTGACGTCGATAACGGCGAAGTATCCCCGGTTGATACCGTCACGCAAGGTGCTAACGGCGCAGTTGCGATTAATGATGACGGCACGGTAACCTACACGCCGAATGCCGATTTCAATGGCACGGATACGTTCACTTATACCAATGTCGATGGCAACACTGAAACGGTTACTGTGACGGTAGATCCAATTGCTGATGACACGGTATTGGTTGCTGACTCAGCAACGACGAATGAAGACACACCAATCACTATTGATGTAGTCGCGAATGATACTGACGTTGATAACGGCGAAGTTTCACCGGTTGATACGGTCACGCAAGGCACTAACGGCACCGTGGCTATTAATGATGATGGTACGGTAACTTACACGCCGAATGCCGATTACAACGGCACTGATACGTTTACTTATACCAATGAAGATGGCACCACTGAAACAGTGACTGTCACCGTTGACGCGGTAGCCGATGACACGGTTGTGGTTGCCGACAACGCAACAACGAATGAAGATACCCCAATCACCATTGATGTAGTCGGTAATGATACGGATGTCGATAACGGTGAAGTTTCCCCGGTTGATACCGTGACGCAAGGCTCGAATGGTACAGTTGCGATCAACGATAATGGTACGGTAACTTATACGCCGAATGCCGATTTCAATGGTACGGATACGTTTACTTATACTAATGTCGATGGCAACACTGAAACCGTGACGGTCACGGTTGATCCAATCGCAGATGACACGGTATTGGTTTCTGACTCAGCGACAACGAACGAAGACACACCAATCACCATTGATGTTACGGCGAATGATACTGACGTTGATAACGGTGAAGTTTCACCAGTTGATACGGTCACGCAAGGCACTA